>NZ_JBSFVB010000005.1:0-132968 GCF_053592115.1 Streptomyces sp. NPDC002788
GGGCAGCGTCTCGGGCAGCATGGTGCGCTGCAACTCGTCCGCGATGTAGGCCTCGCGTCCGTACAGCACGGCCTTGTCGATGCCGAGGGCGCTGTGCGTGGCGAGCTGGGCGGCCACCAGCAGGTCGTCCTGCTCGAAGGCGTTGCGCTCGGGCCGGCGCAGGAACAGCGCGGCACCGATCACCCGGCGCCGGCCGCGCAGCGGCGCGAGGATCGCGCGCTGCCCGTCCGGTACGGCGAACTCGCCGCCCTCACCGAGCAGCTCCGGCAGCGCGGCGCGGGCCGCGGGGGCGTCGGTGAACACCGGGCGCACGCCCCGCAGGACCTCGGCGAGCGCGCTGCCGGGCCGCACCTCGCACAGCTCGGCGCCCACGGTGTCCAGCTCGTTCGGCTCGGGCTGCGCGGCAGGCAGGAAGCCGTTCTCGGTGTCGCGCTCCGCCGGAATCCGGTCGGTGCGGCGCAGCCGCAGCACCAGCGGGCCGGTGGGCCGCTCGTCGCCGACGGGCAGCGGGTCGCGCAGATAGACCAGGATCGCGTCGGAGAAGGTGGGCACGGTGGCCCGGCACAGCCCCATCACGATTTCGTCGAGATCGATACCGCGGGCGATCCGCCGGGTGGCCGCCCCGACGAACCTGAGCCGGTCGCCGTCCCGCCGCATCGGCGTGGGGCGGCCGGGCGGCAGGCTCTGGCCGCCGCGGCGCTCCTGCGCATCGGTGTTCGGCAGTGGCCGGTCCTGTTCGTCGGCCGGCTGGACCGGGATGCCCTCGGGGGCGGGCCGCGGCCGGGGGGCCTCGCGTTCGGCGGTCTGCTCGGCACCCGACTGGGAGTGCTCGGAGGCGGGGTCGCTCACGGTGTCCTTGCCCTTGCCGAACGTCGTGGAGGTGCCCGGCTCCGACGTGCCCGGGGTGGTGTGTGCGGTCGTGACCGGAACGGTGACGTCGCCGCCGGGGCGGCCCTGTGGCGGTAACGTGCCCGCGCCGGGCGAACGCGCCGGTGTCGGGGTGTGCACGAGCGCCCCGCGTGGGTCCGCGGGGTCGACGCCCGGCTGGGGGCGTTCGAAGGAGGTCGGCTGCTCCGTCACGCGTGTCGAATCCATCCGTCCGGGGCTGCGCGCCGCGCGCGCAGTCGGTCCCGCCGAAACTCAGATACCCGGAATACATGCCCCAGGAACGGAATTCCCGCGTGGTCTGAGGTCGTTCCTGTGGCACCGGCGGGCCCGCAGCCCCCGGGGCCTGTGAACCAGGCCCAGCCGGTGTTGCCCTCGTACCCCTCGCTCACGTCCTGCCGCCCCTCGGTGACGATCGGTCAAGCTCAGCGCGTGCTCCGGTAGTTGCCGCCGCGCGCCCTTGCGGAGGACGATCCTACGTTTCTTGCCCGGGGGCGCATCAAGGGTCTCATGAGGACACTTGCGCGGGAGTGCGGTCCCAGTCCTCCGGCAGTGACGGTACCGTCCAGGACGGATCCGGGCGCCAGTGCTGCCAGCCCTCCGAGAACGGCGGCCCCCAGGCGCGGATCACCGCCACCGCGGCCCGCCCCGCCGCCCGTACCCTTTCGGCCTGCTGGTCGTCCATCAGGCCGTCCCGCCGGGCCTGCGCGAACTCGTCCTCGTCGCGCCAGTGCCAACTGCGGTCCGGGTGCACGGAGATGTCCAGAAAATGGTCCTCGGAGTCGACGCCGCCCGCCCAACGGACCAGCGGCTCCTCCAGGTTCACGTACCAGTTCTTGAACTGCCACCCCGGCTCCCAGAACAGCCACACCGACCAGGGCTCCCCGGGCCGGGCCAGTTTCAGCACACCCGTCCCGAACCACCGGTCCCGCTGCACGGTCCGGGGCTTGGTGTAGCGCGATTCCAGCGGCTCCAGGTGCACGGGGGTACCGTCGGCGAGCACAGGCTTCACGCACTCGGTGCCGGGCGCCAGCCACACGGCGAGCAGGTCCGCGTCGTCCCGGACGACGGTGACGGGACGCGCGATGTGAGGGTGTGTGCCGCCGTTCTCCCGGTACCGCCACAGGATCCCGCTCCCGGGCACCCAGAAGCCCGCCGCACCACCCGTTTCCACGCGTCTCATCGCTTCACCGTCCGCCATGCACAGATATTAGGTGCCGTAGGCATACGACGCTGCGGCGCGTGTCACGGTTCACGCGCCGGGCGTACATGTGCGGCGCATCGTCACGGGTGTGTCATCCGCAGGACATCCAGCGCCTCGTCGAGCTGCTCCTGGGTCAGGTCGCCGCGCTCCACGTACCCGCCGTCCAGGACGACCTGACGGATCGTCTTCCGCTCGGCCAGCGCCTTCTTGGCGACCTTCGCGGCCTCCTCGTAGCCGATGTACTTGTTGAGCGGCGTGACGACGGAGGGGGAGGACTCGGCGTACTCCCGCGCCCGCTCGCGGTCGGCGGTGATGCCGTCGACGGTGCGGTCGGCGAGCAGCCGCGAGACGTTCGCGAGCAGCCGGATCGACTCCAGCACGTTCTTCGCGATGACGGGCAGCATCACATTGAGCTCGAAATTCCCGGCGGCGCCCGCGGTCGCGACGGTGGCGTCGTTGCCCACGACCTGCGCGGCGACCATCAGCACGGCCTCGGGAATGACCGGATTCACCTTGCCCGGCATGATCGAGGAGCCGGGCTGGAGGTCGGGCAGGGCGATCTCGGCGAGGCCGGTGCGCGGCCCGGAGGACATCCAGCGCAGGTCGTTGGCGATCTTCGTCAGCCCGACCGCGATGGTCCGCAGCTGCCCGCTGGTCTCGACGATGCCGTCCCGGGCGCCCTGTGCCTCGAAGTGGTTCCGGGCCTCGGTCAGGGGCAGCCCGGTCGTACGGGCGACCTCCTCGATCACGGCGGCCGAGAAGCCGGGCGGGGTGTTGATGCCGGTGCCGACGGCCGTACCGCCGAGGGGCAGTTCGGCAAGGCGGGGGAGGGAGGCCTCCAGCCGCTCGATCCCGTACCGCACCTGGGCGGCGTACCCGCCGAACTCCTGCCCCAGCGTCACGGGAGTGGCGTCCATGAGGTGGGTCCGCCCCGACTTCACGACGTCGGCGAACTCCTCGGCCTTGCGCTCCAGGGAGGCGGCGAGATGGTCCAGGGCCGGGACGAGGTCGCGCGTCACGGCGGCGGTGGCGGCGATGTGGATCGAGGAGGGGAAGACGTCGTTGGACGACTGGGAGGCGTTCACGTGGTCGTTGGGGTGAACGGGCCGCCCGAGCCGCTCACTGGCCAGGGTGGCGACGACCTCGTTGGTGTTCATGTTGGACGAGGTCCCGGACCCGGTCTGGAACACGTCGACCGGGAAGTGCTCGTCCCACTGCCCCTCGGCGACCTCCCCGGCCGCCTCCTGGATCGCCCCCGCGATGTCCTTGTCCAGAACTCCCAGCTCGGCGTTGACCTTGGCCGCCGCCCCCTTGATCCGGGCCAGCGCCTCGATGTGCGCGCGCTCGATGCGCTGCCCGGAGACCGGGAAGTTCTCCACGGCACGCTGGGTCTGGGCACGCCACTTGGCGTGGGCGGGCACCCGCACCTCGCCCATGGAGTCGTGCTCGGTGCGGTACTCGGTCCTGTCCTGCTCGTCGGTCATCGACGATCACCTCCACGTGTCACAGCGTCCGCGCCGCGACCACTGTTCCCCGTGGAGGCGAATCATCACCGCCCTCGTCAGGCGAGTCCGGGACCGCGTACCGGAATGGACGTGAACGTAGGCGCCGGCGCCGGGTCCTGGAAGAAGTCGTTGCCCTTGTCGTCGACCACGATGAACGCCGGGAAGTCCTCGACCTCGATCTTCCAGACGGCCTCCATGCCGAGCTCCTCGTACTCGACGACCTCGACCTTCTTGATGCAGTCCTGGGCGAGGCGGGCGGCCGGGCCGCCGATGGAGCCGAGGTAGAAGCCGCCGTGGGCGTTGCACGCGTCCGTGACCTGCTTGCTGCGGTTGCCCTTGGCCAGCATCACCTTGGAACCGCCCGCGGCCTGGAACTGCTCCACGTAGGAGTCCATCCGGCCGGCCGTGGTCGGGCCGAAGGAGCCGGAAGCGTACCCCTCGGGCGTCTTCGCCGGGCCCGCGTAGTACACCGGGTGGTCCTTCAGGTACTGCGGCATCTCCTCGCCCGCGTCCAGCCGCTCCTTGATCTTGGCGTGCGCGATGTCACGGGCCACGACCAGCGGGCCGGTGAGCGAGAGCCGGGTCTTGACCGGGTACTTCGTCAGCTCGGCGAGGATGTCGTCCATCGGCTGGTTCAGGTCGATCTTCACGACGTCACCGGACTCGTCCAGATGCTCGTCCGTCGTCTCCGGCAGGAACCGCGCCGGGTCCCTCTCCAGCTGCTCCAGGAAGACGCCCTCGGCGGTGATCTTCGCGACGGCCTGGCGGTCGGCGGAGCAGGACACCGCGATGGCGACCGGGCAGGACGCGCCGTGCCGCGGCAACCGCACCACGCGCACGTCGTGGCAGAAGTACTTGCCGCCGAACTGCGCCCCGATCCCGATCCTCTGCGTCAGCTCGAAGACCTTCTGCTCCAGCTCCTGGTCCCGGAAGCCGTGCCCGAGCTGCGACCCCTCGGCCGGGATCTCGTCCAGGTAGTGCGCGGAGGCGTACTTCGCCGTCTTCAGCGCGTACTCGGCGCTCGTACCGCCGACCACGATCGCCAGGTGGTACGGCGGGCAGGCCGCCGTGCCCAGCGAACGGATCTTCTCCTCCAGGAACTTCATCATGGAGGCCTCGTTCAGGACGGCCTTCGTCTCCTGGTAGAGGAACGACTTGTTGGCCGAGCCGCCGCCCTTCGCCATGAACAGGAACTTGTAGGCGCCGCCGTCGGTCGCGTACAGCTCGATCTGCGCGGGGAGGTTGGAACCGGTGTTCTTCTCCTCCCACATGGTGAGCGGAGCCATCTGCGAGTAACGCAGGTTCAGGTTCTTGTACGCGTCGTAGACGCCGCGGCTCAGGGCCTCCTCGTCGCGGCCTTCCGTCAGCACGTTCTGCCCGCGCTTGCCCATCACGATCGCCGTGCCCGTGTCCTGGCACATGGGCAGGACGCCCGCCGCCGCGATGTTCGCGTTCTTCAGCAGGTCCAGCGCCACGAACTTGTCGTTGCTCGACGCTTCGGGGTCGTCGATGATGCGGCGCAGCTGCGCGAGGTGGGCCGGGCGCAGGTAGTGCTGGATGTCGTGGATGGCCTCCTCGGCGAGCCTGCGCAGCGCCTCCGGCTCCACCTGGAGGAAGGTCCGTCCGTCCGGCCCCTCGACCGTGGAGACACCCTCGGAGGTCACCAGTCGGTAGGGGGTGGTGTCCTCTCCCTGGGGGAGCAGATCGGTGTACGCGAACTCAGGCATCTCAGCCCATTCCTCACTCGACGGACGGCGGCCCGCCTCCGTCGGCGAGCGCCCACCAGCGTAGAACCTGCCGCCGACAGCGAGCTTGTGAGGTAAGGCTCAGTTCGTCACAGTCGGAGGCGACCCGGGGGTGTCGCGATCTATCGTGAGTGGGTACGCTGCTGCCGTGGACCTTCAGAAGCAGACCGCGCCCGCCGTCTTCGATCTCCGCGCCTCCGACGCCGAGCGCGACCGCATCGTCGACATCCTGCACGACGCCCTGGCCGAGGGCCGCCTCACCGCGGACGAGCACGCCGAGCGCGTCGAGGGGGTGCTGCGCGCCAAGACGGTCGGCGAACTGGAGGTCTTCATACGGGACCTGCCCGCGGCCCATCGCCGGGGCCCCGGTCACGCGCACGCCCCGGCCCCGCACCGCCCCACGGCCGGCGCCATCCCGATCGACCCCGACGACAACGTGGTCGCGGTCCTCAGCGGCGCCGTACGCAAGGGCCGCTGGCGCGCGGGCCGCCGGATCCACGCCTACGCGATCTTCGGCAGTGTCGAGATCGACCTCAGCGAGGCGCTCTTCGACCACCAGCAGGTCGTCGTCAAGTCGTTCGCGATCTTCGGCAGCGTCGACATCCGCGTCCCGGAGAACGTGTCGCTGCGCGGCATGGGCGGCGGCGTCCTCGGCAGCTTCGAGGTGGACACCCTCGACTCGGGCGATCCGGAGGCCCCCATCGTCTACGTCGACGGCTGGGCTGTCCTGGGCAGCGTCGAGGCCCGGCCCAGGCGCGGCAAACTCGTCGCGGACATCCTGGACCGGGTGCAGCGCAAGGTCGACAAGGGTTTGCGCAAACACCTGGGTCATTGACACTCGCGAATCCACCGAAACCGGCGGTTCGGAACTCAGTGCATAGGCGCGCGCACAGCGGGTAGGCCTTGCTGCATCGTCTCTCGCTCGCGAAGCCGTCGTCAGGAGTAGACCGTGCTGCAACCGCCGCATTCGTCCGTGCAGGTAGCTGCCGTTCCGGCCCCGCGGGTGCCAGCGCGAGACAGGGACCAGGACGCCCCGTGGCACACCGAGGCGGTGTGCCGGCGCGACGAGGCCGGGCTGTTCTTCGCCCCCTCCAAAGAGCCCACCGCCGCCCGGCTGTCCCGGGAGGAGGCGGCGAAGCGGGTCTGTGCCCGCTGCCCGGTCATGGTCGAATGCCGCGAGCACGCCCTGCTCCAGCCCGAGCCCTACGGCGTCTGGGGCGGCCTCACTGCAGCGGAACGCCGCGTGGTCCTGGCCCGGCGCCGCCGTCGCGACATGGAACTGAAGAAGACGGCCCGGGCGACGAACCCCATAGCGGCAGCGGGCTGACCACACGCGGCACGAAAGAGGGCGTCCCCACCGCACCGGGGACGCCCTTTCCGCGAACGGTCTTGCCCGCCGCTGTGCGCTACTTGCCCTTGTCGAAGTCGATCGCGCTGTAGGCCCGCAGCTTGCTCAGGCGGTGCTCGGAGTCGATCCTGCGCACCGTCCCCGACCGCGACCGCATCACGATCGAGTCGGTCGTCGCGGTCTCGGCCCGGTACCGGACCCCCCGCAGCAACTCCCCGTCCGTGATCCCCGTCGCCACGAAGAACACGTTCTCCCCGGTGACCAGGTCCTCGGTCGTCAGAACGCGGTCGAGATCATGCCCCGCGTCGATCGCCCGCTGCCGCTCCTCGTCGTCCTTGGGCCACAGCTTGCCCTGGATCGTGCCGCCCAGGCACTTCACCGCACAGGCCGAGATGATGCCCTCGGGCGTACCCCCGATGCCGAGCAGCAGATCGACCCCGGTGCCCTCCCGCAGGGCCAGGATCGAGCCGGCCACGTCACCGTCGGAGATCAGCTTGATGCGCGCCCCGGTGTCCCGGATCTCGTTGATGATGCCCTCGTGCCGCGGGCGGTCCAGGATCACCACGGTCACGTCCTCCGGCGTGGACCGCTTCGCCTTGGCGACCCGCCGGATGTTCACCGCCACCGGCGCGTCGATGTCGACGTAGTCGGCCGCCTCGGGCCCGGTGACCAGCTTGTCCATGTAGAAGACGGCGGACGGGTCGAACATCGACCCGCGCTCGGCGGCGGCCAGCACCGCGATGGCGTTCGTCATGCCCTTCGCGGTCAGCGTCGTGCCGTCGATCGGGTCGACGGCGATGTCGCACTCGGGCCCGGTCCCGTCGCCCACGCGCTCCCCGTTGAACAGCATCGGGGCTTCGTCCTTCTCGCCCTCGCCGATGACGACGACGCCGTTCATCGAGACGGTGGAGACGAGGGTGCGCATGGCGCGCACCGCGGCACCGTCGGCGCCGTTCTTGTCGCCGCGTCCGACCCAGCGGCCCGCGGCCATCGCCGCCGCCTCGGTCACGCGGACCAGTTCCAGGGCGAGGTTGCGGTCGGGGGCCTCGGAGGGCACATCGAGTTCGGACGGCAAGTGATGATGCTCGGTCATCGGAGCGCACCTTTCTGTACGACGACGGCCGGATGAGGGCTTTGTCGCCGACTCTATCGCCGAGCCAGCAAAATGAGCAGAGGCCCCCACGGATGAGCGCACCGGAGACCTGCGACGATAGAGGGCGTGGCAGGCACGAACGGCAAGCAGAAGACGGTGCGGGACATGATCCTCTCGATGGGGGTCATCGTCCTGGTCGCGGGCGTCATATACCTCTTCATCCCGCACGACGACAGCGCACCCGACGTCAAGCGCGTCGACTACCGGGTCGAACTGCTCACGGCGCGCCGCGCCGCCTCGTACCCCGTCGCCGCGCCCCAGGGCCTGCCCGACACGTGGAAGGCCACCTCCGTCCGCTACCAGGGCGACGACTTCGAGGCCTGGCACCTCGGCTTCCTCGATCCCGAGGGGGAGTACGTGGCGGTCGAGCAGTCCACTCAGCGGCGCCCCGTCTTCCTCGACGAGGCGACGCAGGGCGCGCGGGAGACCGGGAAGACCCAGACGATCGACGGCAAAACCTGGACCCGCTACGAGGGCGGCCGGTACGACGCGCTGGTCCTCGAGGGCACCAAGGGCTCGACGACGGTCGTGACGGGCACGGCGCCGTTCACCCAGCTCACGAAGATGGCGGAGGCGCTGCGGACGAAGTAGAGCGCCCGCGTGCACGGCGAAGGCCCCCGGCGGGTGCCGGGGGCCTTGCTCGTGCGCGGGTGTCAGACCGTCGTGACGACCTGGTCGAACTCCAGACGCGGGGAGCGCGGGTACCACGCGTCCGGGCCCGGACGGCCGATGTTGACGACCATCAGCGGGGTGTGGTCGGCGTCCAGGAATTCCTTGCGCACGCCCTCGAAGTCGAAACCGGTCATCGGGCCGGCGGCGAGACCGGCGGCGCGGACGCCGACGATGAAGTACGCGGCCTGGAGGGCGGCGTTCATGGCGGCGGCGCTCTCACGCGCGGGGCGCTCGGCGAAGAAGACGTCCTTGGCCTGCGGGAACGCCGGGAACAGGTGCGGCAACTCCTCGTGGAACTCGTTGTCCGCGGAGAGGATCGCGACCAGCGGGGCGCTCGCCGTCTTGGCCTGGTTGCCCTCGGCCATGTGCGCGACCAGGCGCTCGCGGGCCTCGGGGGAGCGGACCAGGGTGATGCGCAGGGGGGTCTGGTTGAAGGCGGTCGGGCCGTACTTGACCAGGTCGTAGATCGCCTGCACCTGCTCGTCGGTCACGGGCTCGTCGGTGAAGGCGTTGGCGGTGCGGGCCTCGCGGAAGAGCAGGTCCTGGGCGGCGGGGTCAAGAACGAGAGACATGGAGAAACCTTCTCGGGGTGTACGTCGGGTCCGGGGAGCCGGACCGGCTGACGTCTGGGACGGTACGCGAGTGAAGTTCAACGTTCAACCAAATCTGGGGTGTGGTGATTCACTTCACACCGCGTCTCTCCGCGGACCCGCCCCGCTACTCGGCGTCCTCTTCCTCCGCGGCCTCCTCCGCCAGCGCCGCGTCCAGCCGCGCCCGCGCCCCCTCCAGCCAGCGCCGGCACACCCCGGCCAGCTCCTCGCCCCGCTCCCAGAGCGCCAGGGACTCCTCCAGCGTCGTACCGCCCGCTTCCAGACGGCGGACGACCTCGATCAGCTCGTCCCGCGCCTGCTCGTACCCGAGCGTCTCGGTCACGCCCGGCGTCTCATCAACCTCGCTGGTCATCCACCCACCCTATGTGTCCACTCGTACGGAGAACTCACCCTCGGAGACCCGCGCGCGCAGGGCCTCCCCGGCCTCCACCTCACCGGGGTCGCGGACCGCGTGCCCGTCCGCCCTCTGCAACACGGCGTACCCGCGCTTCAGGGTCGCGGCGGGGGAGAGGGCCACCACGCGCGCGTGCGTGTGCGCCAGCTCCGAGTCCGCCCGGTCGAGCTGGTGCCGCAGACAGCGCCGGACACGGTCGAGCAGGTCCGCGACCTGGTCCGAGCGCTCGTCGATCATCCGGTGCGGGTCCTCCATCGACGGCCGGGCCAGCGCGTGGGCCAGCCCGCGCTCCTCACGCTCGATCAGTGCCGCCACGCACCGCCGCGCCCGGTCCCGCAGCAGGCGCACCCGCTCGTACTCCTCGCCGACGTCCGGCACGACCTTCTTGGCGGCGTCGGTCGGGGTGGAGGCGCGCAGGTCGGCGACGTGGTCCAGCAGTGGGTTGTCCGGCTCGTGGCCGATGGCCGACACCACGGGCGTCCGGCACTGCGCGACCGTCCGGATCAGCTGCTCGTCCGAGAACGGCAGCAGGTCCTCCACGCTGCCGCCGCCCCGGGCGACGATGATCACGTCCACCTCGTCGAGCGCGTCGAGCTCCTTCACGGCCTGCACGACCTGGGGCACGGCGTGCACGCCCTGCACAGGGACGTTGCGCACCTCGAAGCGCACCGCGGGCCAGCGGTGCCGGGCGTTCTCCAGCACGTCCCGCTCGGCGGCCGAGGCCCGCCCGCAGACCAGCCCGATCAGCTGCGGCAGGAAGGGCAGCGGCTTCTTGCGCTCCGGTGCGAACAGGCCCTCCCGCGCGAGGGACTTCTTCAACTGCTCCAGCCGGGCGAGCAGCTCACCGACGCCCACGGGCCGTATCTCGGCGGCCCGCAGCGACAGCTGGCCGCGCGGGGCGTACCACTCGGGCTTCGCGAGGACGACGACCCGGGCGCCCTCGCTCACCACGTCCGCCACGGCGTCGAACACCTGCCGGTAGCAGGTGACACCGACGGAGATGTCGTACGACGGGTCCCGCAGCGTCAGGAACACCACACCGGCGCCCGGCCGCCGCGACAACTGCGTGATCTGCCCCTCGACCCACACCGCCCCGAGCCGGTCGATCCACCCCCCGATGAGCCGCGACACCTCACCGACGGGCAGCGGGGATTCCGGAGTCGTGTTCACAGCCATGCCCGCGAGCGTAGTGGCCCCCACTGACATCGCCGATCAGCCGCCCGGCACACACCGGCGCGGTCATGGCGACGGCGACACGGGCCCCAGCCCCCCGCACCGACGGCACCACCGACCCGAGAGCCGGCCACACCGTCCCCCCTGCGCGGTGTCCGAGGCCTCCACGATGACCGCGACCGTGATCGCCGCTCCCACCACCGGGATCAGCATGGCGCCACCAGCTCGCGGGCCCGCCCCGGCGGCGCACCGCGAACGCGTCGCCCGGCACCGCCATCCGGCCCGCCACGAATCCGGCCCCTCGCCGAGCCCCACACGCGCGTAGGCGAACCCCGAGCCACCTTGGGGGCAACCCGGACCCTCTGGGCGTAGCCGAAGGCGGTGAACGCCGTCGTGGCTCCGTCTCCGCCTTCGTCACTCGCCGGGCCCGTTCGTCCAGTCTTCCCGGGGACTCCACACGGACGCGATCTTCGACCCGCCGAACGCGGCCTTACGATGGGACGCATGTCTGCTTCGCCTGGCCGCCGTGTCCTGCTCGCCGCCCCCCGTGGCTACTGCGCGGGTGTGGACCGCGCCGTGATCGCCGTCGAGAAAGCGCTGGAGCAGTACGGCGCTCCCGTCTACGTCCGGCACGAGATCGTCCACAACAAGTACGTCGTGCAGACCCTGGAGAAGAAGGGCGCGATCTTCGTCGAGCGGACGGAGGAGGTCCCCCCCGGCAACATCGTGATGTTCTCGGCGCACGGCGTGGCCCCCGTCGTCCACCAGGAGGCCGAGCGCGGCCGCCTCGCCACCATCGACGCCACCTGCCCGCTGGTCACCAAGGTCCACAAGGAAGCCGTCCGTTTCGCGGGCGAGGACTACGACATCCTCCTCATCGGCCACGAGGGCCACGAGGAGGTCATCGGCACCTCCGGCGAGGCCCCCGACCACATCCAGCTGGTCGACGGCCCTGGCGATGTCCAGAAGGTCGAGGTCCGCGACCCGTCCAAGGTCGTCTGGCTCTCCCAGACCACGCTGTCCGTCGACGAGACCATGGAGACCGTCGACGCCCTGAAGGAGAAGTTCCCACAGCTCATCTCCCCGCCCAGCGACGACATCTGCTACGCCACGCAGAACCGCCAGCTGGCCGTGAAGCAGATGGGCGCCGAGTCGGACCTGGTCATCGTGGTCGGCTCCCGCAACTCCTCCAACTCCAAGCGCCTCGTCGAGGTCGCCAAGATCGCCGGAGCCCGCGCGGCCTACCTCGTGGACTTCGCCGACGAGATCGACGAGGCCTGGCTGGAGGGCGTCTCCACCGTCGGAGTCACCTCGGGCGCCTCCGTGCCGGAAGTGCTGGTCGAGCAGGTCCTGGAGTGGCTCTCGCAGCGCGGCTTCGAGGACGTCGAGATCGTCAAGGCGGCCGAGGAGTCCATCACCTTCTCCTTGCCCAAGGAGCTGCGCCGCGACCTGCGCGAGGAGGCGGCCGCGCTGGTCGCCGAGCGCGGCGGCGTCGGGGCCGGTGAAAATTCCGGGGAGTGATCGGGAAGGGCCGGGCGGCGACCGCCGTCCGGCCTGTGACCGTCAGTCGTACGTCGTAACGTAGGGCCATGCAGATCTTCGGTGTGGACATCGGCGGATCCGGGATCAAGGGTGCCCCGGTGGACCTGGACAAGGGCGACCTGGCGCAGGAGCGTCACAAGGTGCTCACCCCGCACCCGGCCACGCCCGACTCAGTGGCCGACGGCGTCAAGCAGGTCGTCGACCACTTCGGCTGGAGGGGGCCGGTCGGGGTCACGTTCCCGGGCGTGGTCACCGACGGAGCGACGATCCGTACGGCGGCGAACGTCGACGACAGCTGGATCGACACCGACGCGCGTGCGCTGCTCGGCGAGCGGCTGGGCGGCCTCCCGGTGACGGTGGTGAACGACGCGGACGCGGCGGGCGTCGCCGAGATGAACTTCGGCGCCGGCCGACACCGCCGGGGCACGGTGATCCTGCTGACCCTCGGTACGGGCATCGGCAGCGCGGTGTTCGTCGACGGCGTCCTCGTGCCCAACACCGAGCTGGGCCACCTGGAGCTGGACGGGCACGACGCGGAGAAGCGGGCCTCCAGCAAGGCCCGTGAGGACCACGACATGACGTGGGAGCACTGGGCCGCGCACCGCGTGCGCAAGTACCTCGCCCATGTCGAGATGCTGTTCTCGCCGGAGCTGTTCATCATCGGCGGCGGTGTCAGCCGCAAGGCCCACAAGTTCCTGCCCCACATCGAGGGCATCAAGGCGGAGATCGTCCCGGCGCAACTGCAGAACAACGCGGGGATCGTGGGGGCGGCGATGCGGGCGGCGGGCCGCTAGGCCGACCGGGCCTGGAGGCCGGGTGTCACACCGGCGGACGGGCCCCGGCCGCCCGTCGCCGGCGCACCAGCCGGATCCGCCGGACGATCACGATCAGCCCGGCGATCAGGGTCCCGCCGTACAGCCACCCGGCCTGCGTGGCGAGAGCCGTCACCAGCCCCATCAGCTTGCCGGCGGTCCCGCCGTCGCCGTCGGCCACCGGCAGCAACCCCACGGCGAACGCGATCGGCACGACCACCGGCGCGGTCATCAGGTCCGCCCGGCGCACCCAGAGGGCGGTCAGCGCGCACACCGGCAGGAACAGCACGCCGTACGCCGTCAAGGACGTTCCGAACAGGACCGCGCAGACCATGCCGAGCAGGAACATCACCCCTGCGCAGAACAACCCGCTGCCCAGCCCGGTCAGCCGCGGGTTCGGCATCCGCCCCGGTGCCGGTGCCGGCGCGGGCCGCCGTACCGGCGCCGGACGGCGCTGTGGCCCCGGCGGCCGGGCCATGCGCGCGGGACCGGCGCCCACGCCCCGCTTCACCTGCGGCGGCAGGGGTGGCCTCGGCCGGTCACGTCGCGTTCCGTACTGGGCAGATCGCGTCCTGTATTGCTCCACTGCACCAACTTAGGTCGTTCAATATGCCGAATAGGCCGTCAGACACGCCGTGGATCGAGCTTGGCCAAGCGTTCGATACGTCGCCGGGGCGGTTCCGGGCACGCCGTAGACTGGTGGATCGGCCGGTCCCCTGGCCCCCTGGCCCTCTCCACTCACGGGAAGTCGCAACGTGTCGCTCACGATCGGAATCGTCGGTCTGCCGAATGTCGGCAAGTCGACCCTGTTCAACGCCCTGACCAAGAACGACGTGCTGGCGGCCAACTACCCGTTCGCCACGATCGAGCCCAACGTCGGCGTGGTCGGCGTCCCCGACGCCCGGCTGACGAAGCTGGCGGAGATCTTCAACTCGCAGCGGGTCCTCCCGGCGACCGTCGACTTCGTCGACATCGCGGGCATCGTGCGCGGCGCGAGCGAGGGCGAGGGCCTCGGCAACAAGTTCCTCGCGAACATCCGCGAGTCCGACGCGATCTGCCAGGTCATCCGCGCCTTCAAGGACGAGAACGTCGTGCACGTGGACGGCAAGGTCTCACCCAAGGACGACATCGAGACGATCAACACCGAGCTGATCCTCGCGGACCTCCAGACCATCGAGAAGGTCCTGCCGCGCCTGCAGAAGGAGTCGCGGATCAAGAAGGACATCGCGCCGAAGGTGAAGGCCGTCGAGGAGGCCAAGGAGATCCTCGAGAAGGGCGACACGCTCTTCGCGCACGGCATCGTCCAGGGCAGCGAGCGCGCGGAACTCCTCCACGACCTGCACCTGCTCACGACCAAGCCCTTCCTCTACGTCTTCAACGTCGACGAGGACGAGCTGACCGACGAGGACTTCAAGAACGAGCAGCGGGCCCTGGTCGCCCCCGCCGAGGCGATCTTCCTCAACGCCAAGCTGGAGGCGGACCTCGCCGAACTCGACGAGGACGAGGCCCTGGAACTCCTCCAGTCCGTCGGCCAGGAGGAGCCGGGCCTGGCCACCCTGGCCCACGTCGGCTTCCGCACCCTCGGGCTGCAGACCTACCTCACGGCAGGCCCCAAGGAATCCCGCGCCTGGACCATCAAGAAGGGCGCCACGGCCCCCGAGGCGGCCGGTGTCATCCACACGGACTTCCAGAAGGGCTTCATCAAGGCGGAGGTCATCTCCTTCGACGACCTGGTGGAGACCGGCTCGGTCGCGGAGGCCCGCGCCAAGGGCAAGGCGCGCATGGAGGGCAAGGAGTATGTGATGCAGGACGGGGATGTGGTGGAGTTCCGGTTCAATGTCTAGCGGGTGACGTAGCACCACTTCGCTGATCTGACAAACATTCAGGTCACAAGGGGTCTGACTCTTCGGGGTCAGACCCTTGATTTTTTACCGTGCTGGATGGGTGCTGGATTTTCTGACCTCTCGCCATCTGTCATCACCCCTCATATCTGTACCGTGCTGGATTCGTGCTGATGCCTGCGCATCGCTGGGCACGCAGGGGCGTGTGTGTGCGCGCCGAGGTTCGCTGACCCGGTCGCTCGGCCGGTCAGCACACATTCTTCACAGGCTTGACGGCCGTTACTGAAACAAATCTCGCCCCGCCCGACGTTGTTGATCTTCTATGAGCTGTTTCACGGCCGAGGCCCGGTAAGTAGTCTGCCACTGCCGGGTCAACTGGACATCCGTGCCTTCTTCCCGTCGTACACCGAAACGTGCCGGCGAACGGATCGGCTGCTGTTCAAGCTGCGCGACGATGCATACGTCCGACGGGCGATGAACGGATCGATCGCCGGCAAGTTCACTGCGACCGCCCTGAACGGGTTGACACTGGGGATCATGAGCCGTGGTGCTCGATCAGCTGTGTGGCGGCTTCGTGGGCGGTGTCGGCGGCACGCCGTACGGCGGCGACGGCCGCTTCGAGTTGAGGAACGTCTGCACCGGAGTTGAGCGCCTTGACTGCCTGGTTGAGATTGCTGCCGGCCCAGCCGAGCCGACGTCGGCTGTCGAACAGGGCTGTGATGACTTCGCGTTCGTCGGCGATCTCGGCGCTGGTGCGGTTGAGGTCGCGGGCGGCGGCGAGCGCGGAGCGGGCGAGGAACCCGGCGACGGACAGATCGCACTGGGCGGCCTGCCGCTCGGCCTCGGTCAGGTGCACGTCGCGTCCCTGGAACCTTCGCCCTGCTCCACCAGTCCAAACGCCTCGCCATCCGGTGGGAACGACGCCTCGAACTCCACGACGCCTTCCTCTCGTTGGCCTGCAGTCTGATCTGCTGGAGATACCTCACGAGTGGTCAGCCGAGGAAGAAGCCGCCGCAAGGCGAGCAGAGTCGTTCACCCTCCTCTTCCCAGCATGCGTTCGAAAAATACGATATATAGACCAATCGCAAACGGATTGGTGATAAACCGCATCTTTCGGGGGTTGATTCAATGCCTGTAACACCACAAATGGGCAACTTCGCTGGAAAATGAGGCGAATGCAACCAAGATACCGCACCGAAAGAACGTGACGCGCTTCACATCCCATACGGAGCGTGAGCGGAATCTCTCACTCCGTCACCCGTATTGCCCCCTTAATCCCATTCTTAGATAACCGCGAATACATCAGAGAGTCGCTGCCGGTAAGCGAGGCTTGACCGGCGAAGTGCCGAAAACGCTGGTCGAGAATGAACTCCCGGTATACAGTCCTGATCACCGCCGGGAATTGTCCATCGCATTGCATGTCTGTGCGACGACAGGATTCGCGCGCCACGAATAGGGGATTCCTGCGTATAGCGAGATCCAACGGTTTGGTGTTCCGTGAGATCCGATGACTCAATGACCCAATGGGGAGAAAAATGTTTCGCAAGCTGCGCATGCGCCATCTTGTAACTGTGGCAATTGCCATGCCCACCGCAATGATGCTCGCCTCCGGTAGTGCGCAAGCCGCCGGAAACACGACCGTTGCCTACACAGCCGATGGGGGCAGCATTATTGGAGGAAAGGCGATCTTGTATGGCAACTCGAGCCCGGAAAGACTTCGGGCCTGCGATACAGAGACGGATGGCCACAGCGTCATCGCCATAGTGACGTGGAACGATAACGGCCCTCACGGTGCGGAAATCGTAGACTCTGATGGATCGTCCGATTTCTGCGATAACAAGCCCGGGAATATAAAGGTAGTGCAGATACCGGAGCGAACCGGGTACGTGGTTACGGCGTGCCTTTACGAGTCGGGATCCAAGAAGAAGTGGGCCTGCAACTCTGAGTCAGGTTCGGCGTGATCAAAAGCCTCTCCACTGATGTTAACTCAGATGCGCCCAGCTAAAGCGCGTACTCATCACTGAAACAAGAAAGGAACGGCTATGGTCAAATCGTTCACCCGGATTGCAGTTGTCGGCGCATCCCTCGCCTTGGTCTACGCTGGATCTACGCCAGCCTGGGCCGCGGATGATGTGGAAGTTCAGTGGGACAATAAGGTGATATCCCTTTCCGCTGGGCGAGGCGACATGGCCTTCCACGACGATGGTGACGTTTTCGAGGTCTGTGACACCAAAGCGGATGGCGCGGGTGTCACTGGCTCTGTGTACGAGAGGGACCCCGTAACGATGAATGTCAAGAAGGTCCGGTCCGTCAGTGATGGCGGAGACGCTGGCTGCGGCAAGATCAGCGACTACGACGTCGGCAGATGGCAGGTTTACATGCTCCTTGACAGCCATGCTGCTGGTGTACCCTCCGTAAAATCAGAGTGGTTCACCGAGTAAGCCACAGAGTTAAGGCTATCTTCAAGTGGCCTGGCGGCTCCGCGTCCATCAGGGACATGGATGGGTCCTCGGACTTCTGTGATAACAGGCCGGAAGGCATTGAGCGACAGAATGTGCCGGAAGGCAAGAAGATCGAAATCGCCGTATTCCTGTACGAGAAGTCCATCCGGCACGAATGGGATTGCGGATACGGTTTCAGCGAATCGTAATCTCCTAAGGCTTGCCCCGTAAACGATCTCCGCCTCGGTCGGCCGCCAAGTGGAATGGTCTTGGCGTGACTGGTGTGATCACGGCGTCGGAGCCGTCCTGGACAGCCCCTTTCTCCGGGTTGAGCCCGCGCAATTTCGGGAAGTTGATGACCGCGCTGCGCCGCGAGGGTGCGGATCCGATGCGGCGGGGCCGGCCGTGGGGACTGCCCCTGGAAGACCGGGGGTTGCTGGGCGGCGTACTGGCGCACCAACCTGACACTGCGCCAGCTCGCCCCGTTCGTTGGCATCTCGAAGTCGGCGGCCTACCGGCTAGGTTTGGCGGGTTGGGACTCGGCAACTGTTCCGCAGCATACGGGGCAGGGGGAGATGTGGCTGAAGACCGGGCAGGGGGAGATGTGGCTGAAGACCCAGAGCGTCGACAGAGGTCCGAACGGGCATCGGCCATCGGATGTGTGATGGGGTTCGCAATTCTGGTGGCAGCGGTCGCATGGACGATGATCTTTGGTCGCTAGCGTGTGTTCGGTGAACTCGCTTTGATCTAAACCTGGTGCCGGGGGTGGCCCTTTCGCCCCACCCGTGGCATTCCCCAAGCCTCTGCCTCAATTCTCAAAAACCTCGATAGGTGATCCAGGGATTCCCCTGCGAATACCTGCTGACACTATGAGTCACCGCTGCCGTCGTCTGCATACAGTTGGGCGGTCATCGCCAGGACGCGGTCACCACGGGGCCGGTGCGAAACGGTCGATCAAGACGACTGTGGACATTTACGGCCACCTGGTCCCCGAGGCGTGGGATCGTCGTCGAGACGTCATGCAGAACGCCATGCGGCCGGTGGTGACAGACTTGCAGGGGTCTGCTTCCGCAGCGTGACGTGCTGGATGTGCTGGATGAGTCCCGACGGTGCTGGATCGGTGCTGGATACGGGCAGCCAGATGGACGGTTTCGCCGGTGGGGCGTTGTGCTGAACGTTCCGCTTCAACGTGTGCATTCCACACGTCGACCGCTCGGTGCTGGGTGCCACCGGTCAGCTCGGTCGAGCAGCGCACGCGAGGAGGTGCGGGCGCGAGGCGGGCGTGGCTGACCGACGCGTAAGTGAAGGCCACCGGCAGCAAGCCGGAGAGCGTGTGGGTGACCGTACAGGAGATCGCCACCGACAGCTGGCCGATCGGTGGCGAGACGCTCGCCGCCCGGGGGTCAAGCGCTGATCACCAGGGCGCCGGCAGGACCGCGGCTCGGCACCGGCCCGTCCGCGCGTCCCTGCCGACCGGACCGGGGACCGGATCACCTGGCGACGAAGACCACTCGGAACATCTTCGGCCACCATTTGCCCGTGAGCAGGAACTCATCGGTGCCGGGGACGGCGGCGATGCCGTTCAGCACCTCGGCGTGCTGCTGCTCCTTCGAGGTCAACAGACCTGAGGCATCGATCTGAGCGGTCACCGCGCCGGTGCCGGCGTCGACGCGCACGATCCGGTGGGTGGGCCAGACATTGGCGTACACACTGTCGCCCACGCATTCCAGCTCGTTGAGCCGCGGCACCGGACGGCCGTGGAGGGTGACGAGGAGTTCACCGGTCGGGGCCAGCGTCCGCGGGTCCCGGAAGGTCAGCCGGGCGGAACCGTCACTGGTGACCAGCCGCCCGCGTCCCGGCTGGTGGCATACTCCCCAGCCCTCCTGCGCGTAGGGGAGACGACGCAGCTCGGCCAGGGTTCCGGTGTCCCGTTCGATCGCGATGTGGTTCCGCCAGGTCAACTGCCACAGCGTGGGTCCGACGACGGTGATCCCCTCCCCGAACAGCGGTGCCGGCAGGTCGGCACGGACGGTGGGAGGCCGGCCGGGCGGGCCCAGACGGATCGACGACTCGCCGGCCATGCCGGTCCCCTCGTAGAGTGTCCGCCCGGCCATCTCGAGGCCCTGCGTGTAGGCCTTCGGGTCATGGGGCAGGACCTCGAGGATCCTGACCCCGAGTTGCTCGACCCGCCCCGCGGCGGACCTGGCAGTGGGCCGCGTCGGCGCCGGTGAGCGGCCGTCGGCCTCACACGAGGTCAGCAGTATCGCGCCCGCCAGGGCCGCGGCCGCGAGGGCCCGGAGCGCCAGGAGCGCACGCATCCGCGCGGACCAGGCCATCGGCCGGGAGACGCGAACCGCCGCTCCGAAACCCCGGCGCCAGTGGACGCCGGGGTGGCGGCGAGACCCCTGCCGGACGCCGACACCCGGGTCGGCCGTACGGTCCTCGGCGTCCGTGGCGTTCCCCGTTCGATCAGTGATGCTCGCCGCCGTCCTTGGCAGCCGCCGAGGCGGTGTCCTTCCCCGTCGGCGCGGTCGGCGCGGGGAAGGCACCGATCGTCGCCGGCCTGCCGCGGCGGAGCGGGAGCCGGAGCGGGAGCCGGAGTCGGAGTCGGAGTCGGAGCGGGAGCCGGAGCCAGTCTCGGCGTCCCGAGGTCCTGGGCCGGTACTCGTACCCGTAGCCGTACTGCTCGCTGTCGCGCTTGGCGGGCATCATGTTGAGGACGCTGCCGAGCAGCGTCGTGCCGATGTCTTGCAGGGTGCGCACGGCGTCGGTGAGCTGGCCCCGGGTGCTCTTCGCGTACCGGGCCACCAGCAGGTAGCCGTCGACCGCCGAGGCCATCGCCGGTGTGTCCGCCACCGGGAGTACCGGCGCGGTGTCGATCACCACGTGGTCGAACCTGTCGGCGAGCGAGCGCACCACGGTGCGGAACTGCGCTGAGCCCAGCATCTCCGCCGGGTTCGGCGGCAGCACCCCGCTGGCCATCACCGAGAAGGAGCCCGCCGACTGCATCACGTCCTCGGCGTTCGCCTGGCCGATCATCACGGTGGTCAGTCCCGCGTCCTGTACGAGGCCGAGCGTACGGGCCACGCTGGGGCGCCGCAGGTCCGCGTCGACGAGGCAGACCGAGGAGCCGAACTCGGCCAGGGCGGACGCCAGGTTGACCGAGATGCTCGTCTTCCCCTCGCCGGGCACCGCGCTGGTGACCGCAATGACCTTGGGCGGAGCGTCGATGTCGACGAACCGGAGGCTGGTGCGCAGGCGTCTGAAGTCTTCCGCCCGCCGGCCGAACGGGTCGTCGTCCGTCGCCACCGGTTGCCGGGAAACACTCTGGTCGAGGACGACGCTGCCGAGTACGGCCGGTCCACCGGTGTCGGCGAGACACCGGGTCAGGTCGCTGCGGCTGCGCACCGAGGTGTCCAGCGACTCCCGCGCGACCGCCAGGCCGGTGCCGAGGGTCAGGCCGGCCACGAGCCCGAGCGCGAGGTTGAGCACCGGGTTCGGGGAAGCCGGCGCGTTCGGTCTGTTGGCGGGCTCGGTGATGCTCAGCCGGACGGGAGAGAGCCGGGCGCCGTCCGGTCGCTCGATCTCGGCGATGATCTCGGCGAAGCGGTGGGCGATCGCGTTGCTGATCCGGGCCGCCCGGGACGGATGTGTGTCCGTGACGGTGATCTTGAGAAGTACCGTTTCGAGGGGTACCTCCGTAGTGATCTTTCGGGCCAGTTCTGAGGGCGTCATGTCCAGGCGCAGAACCTTGGTGACCGACTTGGTCACGTAGGGGCTGGTGACCACTTCCGCGTAGGAGCGGACGCGCGCCTGGGCGAAGGAGTTGCCCTGATTGAGCTTGACCGTGTCGTCCCAGTCCTGAAGAGACACGAAGAGCGTCGAGGTGGCCCGGTACTGCGGTGTGGTGGCGTTGGTGACGAAAGCGCCGACCGCTGTTCCCAGCAGGCCCAGCGCCGCGATGGTGCGCCAACGCCTGACCAGGAATCGAAGGTAGTCGGACAGATCCAAGGTATCCATCCCAGGTGTGCAAGTAGGCAGCTATATAGGGCATTCACTAACTTAGTGATCATATCCGCGATATCTGGTAAAAACGTGCAGGAGTGATGGCCTTCCGCTGAGGTGGCCGGAGCCGTGTGCAGCCATCCTTCGCATGCGCGTTCGGTGACCGCTCACCCGTCACCGAACGCACGGGGTTCCGTCGGTCACGTTGTGGCGTGCCGACGGCGACGGGGGGTCGGGCCGGTCCGCACGGGGACGGTCGTACGTCCGCCTCGCGGTGTTCGGTGTTGCTCCCAGTACCGGATGGAGGCGGTCGCGGCCGCCATCGGTCGGCTCCCGTCCGGCCGATTTCACGAAGCGGTACGGGAGCCTGGATGTCCGGCACAGCGTCGGCATCCATGCCGCCGGGGAGGGAGATCAGCCGACGCACGGACCGTTCGGGAGCACCGTGGCCCGCAGGGGATGCACCAGCGGCTGACGCAGCACGAAGGGAGGCCGGTCCCAGGGCCGCTCCAGCAAGTGGAGTACGAGGGTGCGCGTGCCGCGAGCGGGCAGCTCGACATCGAGGGTGAAGACCGGATGCCCCCGCTCGGCGCCGTGGCCGACTTGAGTGGGGCGGCCGTCCAGGGTGGCACCGGACAGGGTGGCCTCCGCACTGGCGTAGTAGGACACCAACAGGCGGTTGTCACCCGGCCGGGTGTCATAGCGGGGGGCGTCCACCCGCTGGACGACGTACGGCGGGAGTCCCCGCACCGGAGCCCGGTTGGTCAGGCGGACGGTCACGGTGACCTCGCGTCGGCCGCCGACGCACCGGCCCGGTGCCCACACGAGTCGGCGGTCGAGGTAGTAGTCGAGCTTCGTACCCGCCGCATTGTTGACGACCAGTCCGGCCAGCGGAGCGGATCCTTCGGGCAGCGCCCCGCCGAACGACCGCGCCAGGAGTTCGCGCTGCTCCGCGGGATGGGCACTCCACACCTTGATCCGTCCCTCGCCCAGCTGCCGGTGCAGTGCCGAGAAGAGGTCGGCTCGGCGCGCGGGGTCGGCCGAGGCGCCGAGCAGCCGGATGGCCACAGCACGCGCCACGTCGAGGAAGTACGCCTTGCGCTGCCTGAAGTTCGGGTGGAGCGCGTAGCTGGAGCGCTCGCTGAGATCCACGACGTTGTGGGCGGCGACGACGCTCCCGTCGGGCAGTCGGGCGGGGCCGGAGGCGGCGAGGAGCCCGGAGACCGCACCGGGGTCCAGGCCGAAGGCACCGTCCACGGTCTGGCCACTGTGCCGCTGCCACGCCGCGGTCCAGATCCGCGCCGCGTACGGGAAGTGCGGGCTCATGTTGGAGTTCACCCAGGTGCGCGTCGGGGCGTTGGGGCCGTAGAGCCCTTCGTACTCCGCCCCCAGGTCGATGTCCGCATACGCCTCGCTCAGCTCCGTGTCGTTCCCGAAGTGCTCGAAGCTCAGTCGGCCCCGGTCCGCCCTGAGCACCGCGAAGGCTCCGGGGAGCCCGCCCGTGCCACGAGCTTCGGCGGTGTTCTCGAACACCGCCAGATACCGCCGCGGTCCGTCCGCTCCGAGCATCGAGGGCATCAACCGGGCGGCCGCGGCGGCATCGTGGGTGAGAGGGGCGATCCGATCGAGCTGTCGGGCGAGTTCGGTGCGCGCCCGGTCGGCGGCCGGCAGCCAGGTGCCGTGCGGGAGGTCGTCGACATCGGCGCGGGCCTGTGACGCGCTGCGCGAGGCCTGTGCGAGAAGGGGAGCCACACGGCGCAGCGCGGCGAGATCCAGGTGTCGGCCGTCGTCCGTCCCGCTGGAACCGAGTTCCGGGACGGTGCGCGCGATCGGGGAGAGCACGTCGTGGGTCAGCCGGTCGGAGGCCTCCGCGATACCGCGTACGGTACGAAAGGGGCCCCCGACAACGGGCAGATGGGCCGCCGGGAACCAGGCGGGTCCGGTCGTGAGCCGATGCGCCCGGGCGGCGTGGCCGGCGGCGCTGCGCACCGCGTCCTGCGCTGTCGCGGCCCGCGTCGTCGGCGGGCCGGCCGCGGTGGCCGGGGCCGCCGCGGGCTGCGCGAGGTGCTGCCGCCGCAGCGTCTCCAGACTGCGCTGGGCGGCCAGCAGCTCATTGCGGGCGAGCACTCCGGTGACCGCGATCCAGACGGCACCGGCCAGGAGCAGTCCGGTCGCGGCGTACAGCGGCATCCTGACACGACGGTCGCGCAGCCGGCGGACGATGGCGACGGGCAGGACCCGCTGCTTCCACCGACGCAAGATCCGTCGCGCCCTCTCCGCACCGGGCGGAGATTCCTGCACACGCGACGCACCCCGACGAGGTTCGGACATCTGGTGTCACTCCCTGGCTGATCTCGGTCGTGGGTCTTGTGGCCCGCCCTTGGGCAACGCCCTCCGGGCGCCGGATGTGGACGTGCGACCCCTGTGTACGACGCGCGGGCCCCGGCTCAGTAGGCGCCGTCACCGCGCAGCACGGCGGGGAGGGTCCGCCAGAGGATCGCCAGGTCCAGCCTGATCGACCAGGTGTCGACGTACTCCAGATCCAGGCGCAGGGCGTCGTCCCAGGCGAGGTCGGACCGTCCGCTCACCTGCCACAGTCCGGTGATGCCGGGTCGGACCAGCAGGCGGCGGCGGGCCTCCCCGGTGAACGCCGAGTCCACGACCGGGAGCGGGCGCGGGCCTACCAGGGACATCTGTCCCCGCAGCACATTGACCAGCTGCGGCAGCTCGTCCAGGGAGTAACGGCGCAACCACCGCCCGACCGCGGTCACCCGCGGGTCCTCGCGGATCTTGAAGAGGTGGCCGTCCGCCTCGTTGCGCACCTCCATGGCCGCGCGCAACCGCTCCGAACCCACGCGCATGGTCCGCAACTTGAGGACGTGGAACTCCTTGCCCCGCCAGCCGGTACGGCGCTGGCGGAACAGCAGCGGGCCCGGAGTGTCGAGCTTCACCGCGACGGCGGCGGCCAGGAGCACCGGAGCCACCAACAGAAGCAGGACGGCGGCGCCCACACAGTCGATGGACCGCTTGGCCGCCCGGACTCCCCAGTGCGCCCGCTCACGCGGAGCCGGCTGGCGATGAGCCGTCTTCGCGGTGGATACCGGCATTCCGCACCCCTTCGCTTCCTGCGGCAGAACGGGTGAAACGTGCCCTGGCTAGGGGAATTTCGACCCGCACGACGTCTCATTCGGTCGATTCCTGACCAATGAATAGAAACACGACATCAATCCGAGCTTCGGCAATGACACCGAAGCTTGCCCTCGTCCACCAGGCTGGGCGGGGCGGCCGAGAGGACCTGCATGCGTGCAGTAGTGACGGGCGGGGCCGGGTTCATCGGCTCCCATCTGTGCGAGCGGCTGCTCCAGGCGGACCACGAAGTGGTCTGCGTGGACAACTTCCTGACTTCCAGCCCCGAGAACATCGAGCACCTGATGGGCGACCGGCACTTCCAGTTCCGCCACTGGGACATCACCCAGGGCATGGACGAGCCGGGGCCGGTGGACGCCGTCTTCCACATGGCTTCACCAGCCTCGCCCGCGGACTACCTGAGACTGCCTCTGGAGACACTCCGAGTGGGCTCGGCCGGTACCTGGCACGCCTTGGACCTGGCCGCCGCCAAGGGCGCCCGCTTCCTGCTGACGTCCACCTCGGAGACGTACGGCGACCCCCTGATCCATCCTCAGCCGGAGAGCTACTGGGGACATGTGAACCCCGTGGGCCCGCGTTCGGTGTACGACGAGGCGAAGCGATTTGCCGAGGCACTGACGATGGCGTACCGCAGGAGCCGCGGTGTGGACGCCAAGATCGTGCGCATCTTCAACACCTTCGGGCCGCGGATGCGCCCGGACGACGGACGGGCGATCCCCACCTTCATCCGCCAGGCGCTGCTCGGGGAGCCGATCACGGTCACCGGCGACGGCAGCCAGACCAGGTCCCTGTGCTACGTCGACGACGTGGTCGAAGGCCTGCTGCGCATGCTGGCCGGCGACCACTGCGGACCCGTCAACCTGGGCAATCCCCACGAGGTCTCCATGCTGGAGCTGGCGCAGTGGATCGGCAAGCTCACCCGGTCCCGCTCCGAGATCACGCTCGCCCCCCGTCCCCAGGACGACCCCGAGCGACGGCGTCCGGACATCACCCTGGCCCGCGAGCTGCTGAACTGGGAGCCCACGACTCCCGTGGAGCGCGGCCTGTGCGACACCATCACCGACTTCCGCCGGCGTCTGGCCCTCGGGGAGTCCGCCGGGAGCGGCGCGCGGCCCGCCGGATCCACGCCGAGCCGTGAAGCAGCCCGCTCATGACCGCCCCTGCGAGCAGCCGGACGACATCGGTGACGGCGGCTCCCGTGGTCGAGTGCCTCGGTGTGCCCATCACCGCGCACACCCGCGACAGCGCGGCCCGCCACGTCGTGCACCTGGCCGGCCGGATGCGCGAGGCACGCCATGGGCTCACCGACGGACCCGACGCCTCCGGTATCCGGCGCGGCAGTGACGTACACCTGTCCAACGCCTACACGCTCGCCCTCGCCGACCGGGACCCCGAACTGCTCGGCATCCTCCGCTCGGCCTGCCTCAACCTCCCCGACGGGCAGCCGGTCGTGTGGGCCAACCGGCTGCTGTACCCGAGCGCCACACTCCCGGGCACACGGGTCTACGGCCCCGACCTCCTCACGGACGTCTTCGCCCTGACTCAGCACACGGACCTGAACCACTACCTTCTCGGCTCCACGCCCCAGGTGCTCGACGCGCTGCACCGGGAGCTGCGGCGGCGCTATCCCGGGGCGCGGATCGTCGGCACCTGCTCCCCGCCCTTCAGGCCCCTGACCGTCCACGAACGGCGGCAGCAGGTGGAGGAAATCCGTACCGCCGCGGCGGACATCGTCTGGGTCGGACTCGGCACGCCCAAGCAGGACCGCTGGGCGGCCGAACTGTGCGACGCACTGCCCGTGGTGGCCGTGGCCGTGGGCGCGGCCTTCGACTTCGTCGCCGGTAACAAACCGCAGGCACCCCACTGGATGCGGCACAACGGGCTGGAATGGCTGTTCCGTCTCGGCTGCGAACCCCGCCGCCTGTGGCGCCGGTACCTGTTCGGCAACGCGCGCTTCGTCCAAGGGGTGGTGCGTCAGGCGGCTCGCCCCGTGCGAGCGGACGGCGGTGCGGTGCACGCGGCTTCCGATCGCCTGAATTCGGGCCGACTCGTCGGCCAGGGCCGGGAGATTCCCGACATCGTTCCTGAGGTACGGCCATGACGATCACTCCGGTGAGACCCCGAGAGACTGCCCGGCGGCGTGTCGTCGTGGTACAGCCCTACGTCCCCGGCTATCGGACGTCGTTCTTCAATCACCTGCAGGACCGGCTGAACTCCAGGGGTGTTGCCCTGGAAGTCCTGTACGGGCTCGTGCCACCGCAGCAGGCGGCCCGACGCGATGCCGCTCCCTGCGCCTGCGCGGTACAGGTGCCTTCGCGACGGCTGCCCGCCCCTGGCGGCCGGTCCCTTCTCTGGCGTCAGGTGACGGACCGTGCCGCTTCCGCAGATGCGGTGGTGCTCGAACAGGCACTGCGAAATCTGGAGGCCTACCCGCTGTTGCTGCGTCAGCTGATCCGACGGGCCGGTGGCCGCCCTCCGCGGGTCGCGTTCTGGGGCCACGGCCGCACCTACACCAAGAAGACGAGTCAGCTCCAAGCAGCCGCCAAGGACGCCCTCACGCGGCAGGCCGCCTGGTTCTTCGCCTACACCGAGGGGGGAGCCTCACACGTCGCCTCGCGGGGCTTCCCCCGCGACAGGATCACCGTCCTGCGCAACTCCGTGGACACCACGGAGCTGACCGTCACGCGTGACCGCGCGGATATCCAGGGCACGCCCGAACATGCCGCAGCCGCCGCGCTGCGCGAACGCCACCACCTCGAAGCAGGACGAACAGCCCTGTACGTGGGGGGCCTTGACGCCCCGAAGCGGATCCCCTTCCTGCTCCAATGCGCGCGACGTATCGCGACCGGCCTGCCGGGCTTCAAACTGCTGGTGGCCGGAGACGGTGTCGACCGGCCCCTGGTGGAAGCCGTGGCCTCCGCCCCGGACAGCCCGGTGGTGGCTCTCGGCCACCGCGCCGGACAGGACGTCGCGCTGCTCGGAGCCGTATCGGACGTCATGCTGATGCCCGGACGTGTGGGACTGTGCGCGGTGGACTCGTTCGCCCTCCGGACACCCATCGTCACCACCGACTGGCCGTGGCACGCGCCCGAGTTCGAATACCTGGAGCACGGGCGAAACGCAGTGGTCAGCCGAGACGATCCGGAGGCCTATGCGGTGGCGGTGCAGCAAGTACTGAGCGACCGCTCCCGCCTGGAATCCCTACGTGAAGCGTGCCGCGAGGACGCCGCCGACTATACGGCGGACGGCATGGCGGAGCGTTTCTGTGACGGTTTGCTGCATATGCTCGGGAGGAGCGTGTGAGCCGACTTGAGCAATTTCGCAGACCGGCGAGCCGATTCCATGAAGGGTGTCAGTGAAATGACTGTTCCAAGGCCGGCAGACCGACGTACGAATCCGCGTGCATACGGCGTCCTGCCCGTTCGACTCCGGCGCTCGGTCACCAAGCCCATCCGCACCATGCGGCCATGGCTCTACGGCCCATGGCCCGCCGCCATGAACGGGCAGCGATTCCGGCAGAACCTGTTCCGTTCCCTGGTCCGCGAGCTCCAGCCTCGGGCGATCTTCGAATCCGGTACCTACTGCGGAGGGTCGACGCAGTTCCTGTGGCACCTGTCCGGCGCTCCGGTGTTCACCGTCGAAAAGAATCGCGGATTCGCGCGCTGCGCCGAGAGACGATTCCGTGGAAATCCAGAGGTCCGGGTACTCAACGAGGATTCCCGGGACGCTCTGCGGACGCTGCGTGACGACGCCCGGTTCCCTCGATCGCGGGTCCTGTTCTACCTGGACGCCCACTGGGAAAAGGATCTTCCCCTCCGGGAGGAAGTCGACATCATCACGAAGGCGTGGACGGACTCGGTCATCGTCATCGACGACTTCAAGGTTCCCGACGACGACGGTTACGAATTCGACACCTACGGCGACCTGCAGCTGTCGATGGAGTATCTGGGAGAGACGGTCGCGCCCTACGACACGTTCTGGCCGAACTGCCCGTCCAGCATGGAGAGCGGGCGCCGCCGCGGTTGCGTGGTGCTGACCGCCCCGGGCGTCGCACAGCAGGTGTCCGAGCTCCCTGAAGTGCGTCGCGCCGAAACTCTCGCAGTGCCCAGACGGTGAGCCGTGGACCAGGAGAGATGGCCCTGGCGTGGTCGACGGCACCAACCACCCGGGTGGTGGTGCTGATCGCCTGTCACAACCGTCGCGAGACCACGGTCCGGTGCCTGCGGTCGCTGATCGGGCAGGGCGGACCCGAGGTCTCCGTGCGTGTCGTGCTCACCGATGACGGCAGCACCGACGGCACCGCGCACGCTGCCCGCGAGGTATGGCCGGACATCCATGTGCTCCAGGGCAGCGGCGAGCTGTTCTGGGCGAAGGCGATGGCCCTCGCGGCGTCGGCCGCGGGCGACTACGACTTCCTCCTCTGGCTCAACGACGACGTGACCTTGGACCCCGGGGCGCTGCCGGGCTTGCTCCGGACCTACGCATCGCTGTCCGGTCCGGACAAGGGTGACCTGATCGTCGTGGGCGGTCTGCGTGATCCGCACACCGGCGCGGTGACGTACTCGGGTGTTCACCGGCGCAGCCGTCTGCGCCCGGTGCACTTCACCACGGTCGCTCCCGCCGAAAGACCGGTTCGGGCTGAGACCATGAACGGGAACCTGGTGCTGATTCCCCGTGCCGTGGTCCAGCGTGTCGGGCAGATCGACGCGGGCTTCAGCCACGGGTTGGCCGACTTCGACTACGGCCTGCGCGCCGGGCGCCACGGATGTGCCGTCTGGGTCGCCCCAGGAACACTGGGCACCTGTGCGCGCAACCCCACAGCGGGGAACTGGACCGACCCCGCGCTGCCCGTCCGGGAGAGGATGCGTCTGGCGCGCGCCCCCAAGGGCCTTCCACCGGGCAGTTGGTTGCGGTTCACGCGGCGGCACGCCGGTTTCGTGTGGCCGGTGTACTGGCTCTCGCCCTACGCGCGACTCCTGGCCGGTGCGGCTCTCGTCCGAATGCGCGGTGGAGCGCGGGTCCGTGTCAGGTAGTTCCGAAGCAGTCTGGAAAAACTCCGATCGCCCGGCGGCCGGCCATCCCGACTCCATGTTCATGCGGCGCGTGAGACGGGGGCATTGCGTACAACCATGACAAACTGATGCGGCGTGGGCGACCACGCGCTGCGGAGGAGGAACCGTGAGAAGCGGAATTGATATGCAGCGTGCCGCGACAGCGGAAATCTGCAGCAACCGGGACAACTGGTCCTTCCACGTCACCAGCGATCCGTTGACCCGTTTTCTGCGCGATCGGCGCATGCACATCGCTCTGCGCATGCTGCGCGAGAGGGGACTGCTCGATCCAGCAGGACAGAGCGTTCTGGTCGTATGTGGCGGTGTGGGCGGAGAAGGCGTCTTCCTCAGCCGCAGCGGGTTCACTGACGTCACGGTCAGCGATCTGTCCGAAGAGGCACTCGAAGTCTGCCGCACCCTGGAACCGAAGATTCGGACCATGCCTCTGAACGCGGAGAACATGGCCGAGATTCCCGACTCCAGTTACGACCTGGTCCTGGTCCAAGATGGTCTGCACCACTTGCCGCGCCCGGTCCTGGGTTTCACGGAGATGCTACGGGTGGCCCGGAAAGCCGTCATCGTGATCGAGCCGCACGACGGTCTGGTGGGCAGACTCATCGGCACCGAATGGGAGCGGCAAGGAGAATTCGTCAACTATGTCTTCCGGTGGAATCGCTCGCTCGTGAACCAGGCCACCCGAAGCTACCTCCTGTGCCCGCAGGCCGTCGTGCTGCTCCGCAGGCTATGGGATCACGGCCTCGCCGTCGGCAAGGTAGCGGGCCGCTTCCCGGAACGTTGGCGTCTGACAGTGGGCAAAGCCATCTATCAAGTGCTGCGGCCAGTCAACCGGTTCGGGAACATGATGGTCGCGGTGGTGGTGAAGCCGGCCGGCGACCCGACACATCGGAGCGGACGGTGAACCTTTCACAGCGGGCCTACATCAAGGTCAGCGCCGCCTTGCCCGCAGCGATCTCCTTCCGGACGGATCTGCTGTTTCCACGCCTGAGCCTGCCTGAACTGGGGCCGCTCAACGGGCAGCTCAAGCGCCAGGAGATCGTCCGCGAACTGCTGGCGGCGATCAGCTTCGATGAGATCGTCGAGACCGGCTCCTTCCGCGGCACCACGACGAGGTTCCTGAGTGACATCTCCGGACTGCCCGTCCACTCCGCCGAGATCGAGGAGAGGTTCTACAGATACGCCACGGTGAAATGCCGCGGCCTTCCGGGGATCCGACTGCATCACGCAGACTCACGGAAGATGCTGCACATCCTCTCGAAGCGGCCCGGAAACCCCACGCTGCTCCTCTATCTCGATGCTCACTGGCAGGAGGACGTGCCTCGCTACCAGGAACTGGAGATCATCGAGGCGCGCTGGAGCAGAGCGATCGTGATGATCGACGACTTCCGCGTACCGGGCGACCCCGGTTATCAGTTCACCTCGTACCACGGAATCCCGTTGGACGTGAACTACCTCCCCGCGCTCCCTGGCTGGAAGGCCTTCTACCCCAAGTGCGATTCGGCCGACGAGACCGGCGCGAAGCGGGGATGCATCGTCCTGGCGAGCCCTGAGATGGCCCCGGAAGTGGACGCGCTCTCCAGCCTGCGGGCGGGCGAACTCACCCGGCAGAGCATCGTGAACGGCTGAACTCCCGGACATGTCGTGGGCTCACCGTGCGACCGCCTCCGCCCAGCACCGATCTTCGGAAACCGCCTCTCGGTCAGCCGTGATCAACCTGCGCTGGAACATTGCCGGTTCCGTGGTGGTCGTGCTGCTCCAACTCGGCTACACGGCCTACACCGCCCGCGCCGTGGATGCCCATGCCTACGGCGTTTACGCCATCACGCTGACCGTGGTGCCGTTCTTCGGCTACTTCGCCAACGCCGGACTGTCCGCCTGCGTGCTCCGGTCGGAGCGCCTGACCCTGCCCTTCGTGCGCGCCGCCCGGCGTCTGGGAATGGTCTCCGGCGCCGTGTGCTTCCTTGTGGTGCAAGCGGTGGCCCCGGTCTTCGGCTCCTTCTTCCACATGCCGGACCTCACCGTCATGGCGCGCCTGCTGGCATGCGTGTTCCTCGTGCAGCCGAGCGCCAATGTGACCGTCACGGCCATGCGTCGTGCGGGTGCGGCCCGGATGGCGGTGCTGGCCGAGGCGCTGGGCCATGCGGTGGGTGTGGCAACGGCGGCAGGTCTCCTCGTATGCGGCTGGAGCCCCTACGGACTGGCTCTCGCACAGCCGGTCGCGGCGGCCGTGGCCCTGTCCGTGGGCACGGCCTGGATCGCTCGTCGCCATCTGCCTCCCGGACCACCGGTCAGGGCTCGCGATCTCCTCGCCCCTTCGGGATTCATGACGAGCCACAGCCTGGGGCAGTTCATCACCAACAACATCCCGCTGTGGGTCTCGGGCCGACTGCTCGGCCCGGGTGCCGCGGGACTGTACTCCCGAGCGTCCCTGTTCACGGGACTGCTTCTGACGTTCTTGTACCAAGGGATCAACTGGGCCGTGACTCCGCTGCTCGCCGAGCGGCGCGCCGAGGGTCTCCGTTTCGGCCAGGACGTGGAGCGAACGCTGTGTGCGGCGTCGGCCGTGGCGTTCATCGGATTCGGCGTCACGGCAGGCATCGGGCCGACGGTCCTCGGCGTGCTGCTGGGACCGGGCTGGAAGCCCGCCCTGGCGCTGGTGCCTGTCCTGTCCGCGGCGGCGGCCATGACCTTGCTGTGTTACTGCGGAGGGTTGGTCGACCAGGTACGGAACGCACCACGGGTCATGCTCGGCACGCTGACGGCCACGGTCGTCGCGACCGTGGCAGGGGTTGCCGCGGCCGCGTTCGCGCGGGACCTTCTGCTGGTGGCGGGTGCGGCCGCCGTGGGACAAGTGGTGGGCCATCTCGTGCAGCTGGCGGCCTGGCACCGGTCCGGCCTGATGCGGGCCGGCGCCGCCCTGCGCATGCACGGGGTGCACCTGGTCGTGGGTGCTGCACTCGGCGGCGCTGCCGCGATCGGTTCCGCGGACCGTCCCGCGGCAGCGGCCTTGGGATACGGCCTGGTCGCCATGCTGCCGGTCGTCCTGGTGTGCGTGCTTCTGCGTGGCTGGATTCCCGTGTTCACGGTTGCTGTCGCCACAGGCCTGCTGCGGAACCGGAGAGGGTTCACTTCCCCGCCTCCGCCGTCCTCGGCCACGGACCCGTCCGACCGACCGTGTTGATCACGGGCGGCCGAGTTGCACCGCCGTCGTGATGCTGCGGTCATGCCCGCGCGACATCACGAAGGAACACCGCGTCGCACTGCAGCATCTGCCCCGTCCGGCTGTCGCTGAAGCCGGGCACCAGTGCGGCCAGGGTCATCCCGTACCGGCGCTGCGCGATGCGCAGCGCGTCTTCCAGGAGCAGGCCTCCCTCGTACAGCGGGACGCACGAGACTTCCATCTGCAGTCCGGCGCACTGACCGACGCGGCCCGCGGCCCCTTCCAGGACGGCTCCCTCATATCCCTGGACGTCGAGTTTCAGGAACACGCGCTCCTCGGGCTCGGCCACTTGCGGCCAGATGTCATCGAGGCGAAACTGCTCGGTTTCTTGGACGTCCACGTAGCGGGATTCCGGGCAGGCCTCAGCGTGCCTGGGCAACATGGGCAGTACCGAACTGCTGGCACATCCGTTACCGGCTACGTTGACGTCGACGTTGCGATTCCTGTCACCGAGGGCATACGGAAACACCTTCCACAGCGGGTCCGCCGCGGCACGGCGGCGCAGCGTCCGCAAGGGCTCGTGGAGCGGCTCGAACGAGACGATTCTTCCCCGGTACCCGAGCCGCCTCAGCATCGTTCCGTACTGACCACGGTTCGCCCCCACGTCGAGCACCACATCGACGCGGCTGCGGAGAATCAGCTGCACGACGCGGTAATCGGGTGAGCACTGCGGAAACCGATTCACATCAAGGCCGACGCGCTGAGCGGCTGCACGGACGCGATGAAGGAGAGTCATGGCCCCATTGTCGGGGTTACTTCGGTTCCTTCACGGTATTCACCGTATTCCCGATCCGCTCCTTTTCCGTGTCACCTCTCTGCTGGGTGACGAACGGTTTCCTCCGCACGTCGTTGAACCGGCCTGCCGCGTCGGCACGCAGCCGCCACAGACACAGCCCGAGGAGGACCCCTTGCTCGGGGAACGGAGCGTACGAGACGAAGAGCACGAGTTGGGAGACCACCACCAGACGCAGTGCCAGCGTGCCCTTCCCGCCGCGACCGAGCTGCCGCCACAAGAGAACGTACAAGGTCAGCAGCGTGAGCAGTCCGACCACGCCCAGGCGAAGCACGACGTGCAGGTAGTAGTCGTGCGGGGAGACGGAGATCACCACGCCTCCGACCCACCGGTCGTAGCCGGAGCCGAACGGACTGCCCAGCAGCCATTCGGTCAGGGTCTTGGGCCCGTCCATCAGCTCCTGCCAGCCAAGAACCCGCCAGGAGAAGGTGCTGTTCGCGTCCTGGGTCTCCGCGAAGGAGTCGGCGAGGACGCTGCCGACTCCGCGGAACACGCTGGTGGCGAACGTCAATGCGACCACGCACGACGACAGCACGGCGACTGCGGCGTAGGCCAGACGTTGACCTGCGCGGACCGGAACCAGCGCCCACCACACGACCGCCATCACGATCGTGGTCGCCCAGACGGTCCGGTGCTGCAGCAGCACCACGAAGACCAGACAGAGCAGCGCCGGCAGGATCTTGCCGCGGCCGCCGTTCGGCGGGCCTTTCCGCCCCAGCCGGTCTGGCCCCGGGCTGCTCTCCGCGGTCGTGGCCGGAGCGGACGAGCCCCCGCCCAACGGGCACAGCAAGAGCACCGCGCTCTGCGCGAGGACCAGAGCAGACCTGGCCGGCACCGGCCTGGGGTCGTGCATCTCCCCTCCCACGGTGGCGGCGTCGACGACCGAATGCAGTCCCGTGTCCAGCCATCCGAACAGGCTCAGCGCGGCGTACGCGGCGGCTGAGGCCAGCCACAGCCGCACGACGGCCCGGGCCCTGCCCGCATGCAGGGGCGCGGTCGCGACGTACAGGGCCGAGGCGAAGACATGCCAGAAGTAGACGCGGGCGTCGTTGGCGGCGGTCTGCAGACCCCATGCGCCGACTCCCCGCTGGATCGACCATGCGATGAGGCACATCACCGCCAGTACGAGCAGCAACTCGGCCCGGGGCGGCACCGACCGCCGCAGCAGCCGGGCGCCGCCCACCAGCATGGCGCAGGCGGCCAGCACATCACTTGGCTGGATGTTCGCGCCGACATCGAGGACCGGGATCTTTCCATCCGCGACGATCATCCACACCTGTACGCCCAGGAGGAGACCGATGGCGGCGTTGCAGTGCTGTGTGAAGATCCACAACAGGACGCCGAAGAGCACCAGTCCCACGAAGAGGGTCTGAGTGATGTCCGAGGCGACGGCCAGGTCGTGCACCGTTGGTCCCTCCTGGGGGGTGGTGAGCCGGAGGCGGAAGCACGCGGCAGCAGGCCGTGGCTGTGAGGGAGCGCTTCACCAGGGGCAGGTGATTGTTCGTCACCGGCTGTGGGGATGGCGGCGCGGGTGCGCCGCCGGCCGGAGATCGTCTCGTCCGCACTGCGGGGACCGGTGTCTTCGCATACGGGGAACAGAAGAGGAGCGGCGACCGGACCTCGAGCGCCACCATGGCCTGGGGTCCCGCACCGATGGCGCCCGAGGAGGCGCCGTGCGGACCGTGATCCCGGTGGCCCGCGAAGTGCCGGAGGCGAACGGCGGTTGGACGTCACGGACACCCGTGCCCCGGAGCCGGCAGAACCGGGACGCCGGCCTTCCGTGCCCGCGGTCCGGCGCCGGGGTCCGCTCGTGCCGCCGCCATGGCCGTGCCCGTACCCCGGGACACACCGGGATCCGCCCTGACCACCCATCGGTGCCCGGAAAGGCGGCGCGCACGGCGGCGCCGGTTCCGTCGGTGCTTCCGGCGTCGACGAGGTGCACGGTCAGGGCTGTCCTGGGCGGCAGTCCGAGCTGCCCGTCCAACGACGCCAGGGTTGCCGGAGTGCTGTCCCGGCGGTTGGGACAGGCGTCAGGACGGCCACCTTCGGTGGAGCAGGGCACCCGGCAGGCGTCACGGCCCGACCAACTCCAGCGCTGTCGGAGCGGCGGACGCACCGACCGGAGCGGCAGGCGCCGGGGACAGGACCGCGATCTCCGCGTCGACCATGAGGCGGGCCAGTTCCGGGGCCCGCACCTTCGGGCGCCATCCCAGGATCCGCTCGGCCTTTGAGGCGTCTCCGACGAGGTCGTCCACCTCGGTCGGCCTCAGGTATCGCTCGTCGAACCGCACATGGTCGCGCCAGTCGAGGCCGACATGGGCGAAACACTGCTCGACGAAGTCGCGCACGCTGTAGCTGATGCCGGTGGCGACCACGTAGTCGTCCGGCTCGTCCTGTTGCAGCATCCGCCACATCGCCTCGACGTATTCCGCCGCGTATCCCCAGTCCCGTCGGGCGTCGAGATTGCCCAGGTAGACGACTTCCTCCAGGCCGGCCTTGATGCGTGCCGCCGCGGTGGCCACCTTGCGGGTGACGAAGGTCGGGCCACGGCGAGGAGACTCGTGGTTGAACAGGATGCCGTTGACCGCGTACATGCCGTACGCCTCCCGGTAGTTGCGCGTCGCCCAGTACGCGTACACCTTCGCGACCCCGTACGGGGAGCGCGGGTGGAACGGGGTGTCCTCGCGCTGAGGCGGCGGGGAGGCGCCGAACATCTCGGAGCTCGACGCCTGGTAGAACCGGCAGGGCAGGCCCGTCGTCCTGATCGCCTCGAGCAGCCGCGTGGTGCCCAGCCCGGTGGCGTCCCCGGTGAACTCCGGCTCGTCGAACGACACCCGTACATGGGACTGGGCGGCCAGGTGGTAGACCTCGTCGGGCCGCAGCCGTTCGAGCAGCCCCGCGATCCGGGTTCCGTCGGTCAGGTCGCCGTAGTGCAGGAAGAGGCGCGCCTCGGGGTCGTGCGGATCCCGGTAGAGATGCTCGATGCGCTGCGTGTTGAAGGTCGAGGCGCGGCGGACGATTCCGTGCACCACGTACCCCTTCTGCAGCAGCAACTCTGCGAGATAGGAGCCGTCCTGGCCGGTGATGCCGGTGATGAGGGCGGTCTTTTCCGTCATTCGGACTCCTTCTGTGGGGCCGTGGGGGCTGGAAAGCGCACTCGAGCGGGGAAGGTCGGCTGGCATGGCTCACTTCCTCGCGACCAGTGATTTGGGAAGTCCGGCGAAGCGTTCGAACCAGAGGGTGGAAGCAGGGAAGTAGGACCGCATCTCGGCCGCGGTCAGTAGCTCGACCTCCTGGACGTCGCGGGTTGCCTGCGCACGACCCGCGCGTGGGACGTGTCCGTGCGGCCAGTGCCGGGACACGGCGACGCGAGCCCGGAACGGGAGCCATTGCAGCCCTGGGAACAGCCAGTGGGGTTCGACGGGGAAGTAGCGGTAGGGGGTCTGTACCCAGTGGTGGTCCGCGTGGTTGTGCACCGTGTCGGCGAACTGCTTGCGCCGGTAGTGCCCTCCCACGTGCTCCAGGACGGAGTTCGAGTACACGAGGTCGAATCGCCGGGTGACCATGTGCGTCGGCAGCGAGAGGCCGCACGCGTCCGCGACGACCGGCGTGATCTGGGACTCGGCATGCCGGGCAGTGCGCGGGTCGAGATTGACGGTCACGACGTGCGCCGGCCGGACAGGTGCGTTACGCCAGGCGGTCGGTGTGCCGCCGAGGTCGAGAACGTGCATCTCGGCCAGGTCGGGAAAGCATCGCAGCAGTTCGTCCCAGCGCTTGGCGCGAGCCGCGTGCGCAAGGGACCCAGGCCTCGTGGGATCGGCGATCTTCGTCTTCAACATGCTGCTTCCTCTTGGCCGGTGTCGTGCGGCGATCCCGTCTCTACGGTCACGCGCCTTCTCTTTCGGCAGAGCCGTCAGGACGGACAGATACGCCCCCGGACTCAGGCGTCTCCGGCACTTCCGGCACCCGGCAAGAATACGGAAATCAGGGCTATCATCCGCATCATGGTGTTGTGTCGCGTTTTCAGGTACTACATGTTGGTTCCATTTAGCTCACAGGCGTTCCGTTCCCAAGGCCGTGCGGAGGTGGCGGCTCCTGCCGCACCGTCCGTGAAGGAGGGCATCGAGGCTCATGACCGCCTGTACTGATACCGGTGCCACAGTCCCGTTCACCTCGGCGGTGAACGACCGTGCCGCGCCGCGGGACGAAAGGGTGCACCGTCCCCTCGACCGCTCGGCGCGCGTGTTCGTGACCGGGGGTTCGGGGCTGGTCGGTTCGGCGGTGCGCAGGGAGCTTGGGCGTGCGGGGTTCCTCGATGTGGTCGCGCCCGGCTCGGCGGAGCTGGACCTGAGGGAGCGCCAGGCGGTGTTCGACTGGTTCGCGGCCATGCGCCCGGAGGTGGTCGTCATGGCCGCGGCGCGAGTGGGCGGGATCAAGGCGAATGCCACCCGGCCCGCCGAGTTCCTCTCCGACAACCTGCGCATCCAGGTGAACACGCTGGACGCGGCCCTGGAGCACGGCGTGCAGCGGCTGCTGTTCCTGGGGTCCAGTTGCATCTATCCGAAGTTCGCCGAGCAGCCCATCCGCGAGGAGGCGCTGCTGACGGGTCCTCTGGAGCCGACCAACGACGCCTACGCCATCGCCAAGATCGCCGGTATTCTTCAGGTGCAGGCGGTACGACGCCAGTACGGTCTGCCCTGGATCTCCGCCATGCCGACCAATCTGTACGGGCCGGGTGACAACTTCCACGCGGAGCACTCTCATGTGCTGCCGTCCCTGATGCGGCGCTTCCACGAGGCGCGGGAGTCGGGTGCGCGACGGGTGGTGAACTGGGGCAGTGGCACGCCTCGCCGGGAGTTCCTCCATGCGGACGATCTGGCACGGGCGTGCCTGCACCTGATCGAGCACTACGACGCGGACAGTCCGGTCAACGTCGGCACCGGTACGGACCTGACCATCCGGGAACTGGCGGAGCTCGTCGCGGACGCCGTCGGATACCGGGGGAGCGTCGAGTGGGACACGAAGCAGCCGGACGGTACCCCGCGCAAGCTCCTCGACGTATCCCGGCTCACCGCGCTCGGCTGGGCTCCTCGTATCGGCCTGCGAGAAGGAATCGCCCGGACGTACGCCTGGTATGCGGAGAACCTCGGGTCCGGCACGCTGCGGCACTGACTCCTGGCCGGTGCGGCACGTCGGCCGGCTCAGCCCACCGGGCTTCCCGTCGAAGTGTGCGAGGGCGCCTCCCTCTGGAAGGCGGGATCCCGGGTCACTACGGGGGGTTGCTCGCTGTGCCGCACCGGGCTCCGGCCGCCTCGGCTTCGACCGCCTCCCGGGGGCTGCTTCAGGAGGTCAAAGCGGCAGCGGCCGATGGCGGATACCCCGACGGCGACGTGAGGTCACGCGTCGGAGGTCCGCTGTCGGCCGCCGGTGGCGCTACGGGCTTCGCAGCTGCCCGATGGAGTGGGTGGTCAGTTCTGCTTCCGTCGTCGGACGATCATCATCGTGCCGGCTCCGAGCGCCAGCAGCCCTGCGGCTCCGCCAAGCAGAACGGACGTGTTGTCCTCACCGGTGTCGGCGAGGTGAGGCTTGTGCGGCTTCACGATGATCTTGGCCGAGAGCTTGAGTTTCGATTCCTCTCCCTTGAGGCGGAAGATGTGCTTACCCGGATCGGTCCACTTGGGGATGGTGACGGTGCCCTCCACCGTGCCGTTTGCGTCGGCTGTGAAGTGGCCCAGCTTGACCGGCTTCGAGAAGAGGAATGCGTCCACCCCCTCGTTCGGATCGAACCCGGTCCCGGTGAAGCCGAGGTCACCCCCCGCGTCCACGGTGGTGGCGGTGAGGGTCAGGCTCGGGGCATCTGGGGGATACGGCTGGGAATGGGCAGGTTGAGCCCCTACGACTGGGACTGCGGCCAGGACAGCGGCGGCTGCCGTGGTCGCGAAGGCGGCACGACACTTCGATGAGGCCGTCATCGCATTCACGCTCCTCAAATGGAATCGGGCGACGGCATGGTCCGACCCGCGAGTACGGTATGTACATGGATAGCGCCGAATAGCAGCTGCTAAGCCTGTTCAGGCGGCAAAGCACTGTATGGCGGATTCAGATCACCGGATTGGCCGCCAGTCGCCGGGCACGGGGAGCGAAGGCGCCTGATATGTGCCATGCGGTCCACCGAGGGTCCGGGTTCCCCGTCTGGCGTGAGCCGCGGCGGCACCCGATCGGCCAAGGGCCGGTCATCGCTGGTGGTGCAGGGGCGAACGCGGTGATGCGGCACGTTGCGGCCCGAACACCACAGTCGGGGAGAAACGCTCTTCGAAGTCCTCACCCGGCGGAGATGCCGGATGAATACTGACATCGCGCCGTACGTCTTGGTCTCCTCTTCTTCCCCTCCTGGAGGGTGTGTGCCCCCGTTCCGCGTACTTGTGGTGTGCACCGGCAACGTCTATCGGTCTCCGCTCGCCGAGTTCCTGCTCAGGCACCGACTGCTCGATCATCGGCAGGTGCTCCATCTGAGCAGTGCCGGCACCCGGGCCGTCGCGGGTACGCCGATGGCGGCTGCTGTCGCCTCCTTCCTCCTCGGGCGTGGCGTGCAGCCCTGCGGGATGGGTTCCCGCCGACTGACCAAGGAGATGGTCGAGAACGCGGACCTGGTGCTGGGCGCTGCGACGGAGCATCGTGAGGCCGCTGTGCGGCTGTCCCCTGTGCGTGCGTTGTCCCGTGCGTTCACCTTCCGTGAGTTCGCCCGGCTGGTGCGTTCGGAGGACGCCGCAGGCGTGGTGGATCCGGCCGCACGGTTGGCGACCCTCGTCCGGGGCGCGGCCGCTCGCCGTGGTGCCGCGTCGACTCGCGCGGGTGACGTAGACGTGAACGACCCTCTTGGCGTACCTCCACCACAGGTGCACGAGTGTCTGGTTCAGATCGAGGAGATCGTCGAGCGGATCGCCGCCGCCATGCGGACCGGATAGGCCGGGAAGACGCACCGGATCGAAGTGCTCTTCGCTCCCGTCGGCCGCGTTCGGCGCGGCGCGCAGGGGCGGATGGTCGTGCAGACGCAGGTCCGGGGTGAACAGGACGACCGCGACGGTCATGGTGTCACTCGTGGTGCGGTGGTTCGGGTTCCGTCGGCCGCTGCCCGGCTCTTCCTCTGACGCGGCCCCCTCGGACGCGCGGGGCGTGCCAGGCGTGGCGGCGTCCGCTCCCGCCGTCGGCGGCGGCCCGGGCGATGTTGCGCGCCATGCCGCCGAACACGACGGAGTGGAACGGGGCGACGCCCCACCAGTAGGCGTGGCCCAGCAGGCCGCGCGGATGGAACAGGGCGCGTTGCCGATAGCGCGTGCGGCCCGTGTCGTCGGTCTCGGCGTACATCTCCAGCCAGGCGAGGCCGGGCAGGCGCATCTCGGCGCGCAGCCGCAGCAGACGACCCGGTTCGATCTCCTCGACGCGCCAGAAGTCCAGCGAGTCACCGACCCTGAGGCGTTCGGTGTCACGCCGTCCGCGGCGCAGTCCGACCCCGCCGGCGAACCGGTCCAGCACGCCCCGGACGGACCAGGCCAGGGGGAAGGAGTACCAGCCGTTGTCGCCTCCGATGCCCTCGATCACCCTCCACAGCGCCTCCCGCGAGGCGTCGACCGGCCGGTGCCGCTCGTCCTCGTAGAGGCTGCCGCCCGCCCAGTCCGGGTCCGTGGGCAACGGGTCGCTGGGCGCCCCGGGCACCGAGGCCGAGGACCAGCGCGTGGCGACCTGCGCCTCCCGCACCCTGCGCAGCGCCAGGGACAGCGCCTCGTCGAACGGCAGCGGCAGGCCGGGAGCGTCCGGCACATGGCGGGCGATGTCGTGCTCCCGGCAGACGACCTCGTGCCGCAGCGACTCGGTCAGCGGCCGGGCGAGGGAGGCGGGCACCGGGGTGACCAGTCCGACCCAGTGGCTGGACAGGCCCGGGGTGAGGACGGGGACCGGCACGATGAGCCGTCGCGGCAGTCCGGCCACGGCGGCGTACCGCAGCATCATGTCCCGGTAGGTGAGGATGTCCGGACCGCCGATGTCGAAAGCCCGGTTGACGTCGTCCGGCATGGTGGCCGATTCGACGAGGTAGCGCAGTACGTCGCGTACGCCGATGGGCTGGGTGCGGGTGTGCACCCAGCGGGGGGTGACCATGACGGGGAGGCGTTCGGTGAGGTAGCGCAACATCTCGAACGACGCCGACCCCGAGCCGATGACGACGGCCGCCCGCAGCACCGTCGCCGGCACGGGTGAGGCGAGGAAGATGCCGCCCACCTCGGCCCGGGAGCGCAGATGCGGGGAGAGCGACCGGTCGGGGACGTTGCGGGGTGTGAGCCCGCCGAGGTAGACGATCCGCCGCACGCCGGCGATCCGCGCCTGCTCGGCGAAGACCCGGGCGGCCTCCCGGTCGGTGTCCTCGAAGCCGGAGCCGGACCCGAGGGCGTGCACGAGGTAGTAGGCGACATCGACACCGCGCATCGCGGCGGCGACCGACTCCGGGTCCGTGACGTCTCCCCGGACGGTCTCGGCATGTGCCGCCCAGGGGTGGTCGCGGAGTTTGCCGGGTGAGCGGGCGAGGCACCGGACGCGGTGACCGGCCTCCAGCAGCTCCGGCACCAGGCGCCCCCCGATGTACCCGGACGCCCCGGTGACGAGGCAGTGCGACTGCTGCCCGGCCCGCTGTCCGTCCGCCGTCATGTCCTGCCTCCCGTGGTCCGCCACCGCCGTACTGCCGGATCACGGCCGGCCCCGGTGCGAACACTCCCCCCTCGGCACCCGCGGCGGATGCACGACACCGGGCGCAGCCGGCTGTTCAGCCGGGCGGAGCATCGGCACCGGTCGTCCGAGGGGTTCGAGCGGGGCCGTGGGGTCCGGGGGCGAGGAGGGACTCAGGTGCGCGACGGCACGCCGTGCGTCCCACCTTGACGGTTGCTCCCGCGGCGAAGACAGCCGTCGGGACGCGGAAGGGGGCCGGGCTGTCACCAGCCCGGCCCCCTGGTCGCGGAGCGGTCAGAACTGGAGCGCCCAGCCGTCGATCCGCCCGGTGTCGTTGCGGGCGTTGTCACTCACGCGGAGCTTCCACGTGCCGTTCGCGGTCTCCGAGGAGGCGTTCACGGTGTACGTGGTGTCGATGTTGTCCGCACTGCCGCCGGTGCCGTACGACTTCAGGGTGTACGCCGTGCCGTCGGGGGCGATCAGCTGGACCTGGAGGTCGCCGATGTAGGTGTGGACGATGTGCACCTCGACGGCCAGGGCCGAGGGCGCGTTGCCCGGGACGCCGGAGACGGTCACCGGGGACTCGGCGGTGGCGTTGTCGGTGATGGCCTGGTCGGCGGTGTTCTCGAAGCGCGGGCCGGGCGGTGTGGTCGTACCGCCGCCGACGTTGAGGAGCCGGTTGGGCGAGCCGGTGCCGGGGCTGGTGACGACGCCCGTGGTGGCGGCGGCCGTCAGCGCCGCGGAGACCTGCGCCGGCGTGGCCGCGGGGTTGTCGGCCAGGTGCAGGGCGGCGGCGCCGGCGACGTGCGGGCTCGCCATCGACGTACCGGAGATGTTGTTGGTCGCCGAGTCGCTCGAGTTCCAGGCCGAGGTGATGGACGAGCCCGGCGCGAACAGGTCCAGGACCGAACCGTAGTTGGAGTAGCTCGCCTTGGCGTCGCTCGACGTCGTGGCGCCGACGGTGACGGCCTCGGCGACGCGGGCCGGGGAGCGGGTGGAGGCGTTGGTCGACTCGTTGCCGGCCGCGACGACGAAGGTGACGCCGGCGGTGATGGCGTTGCGTACGGCCGTGTCGATGGCGGTGTCACCGGGGCCGCCGAGGGACATGTTGGCGACGGCCGGCTTGACCGCGTTCCGGGCGACCCAGTCGATACCGGCGACGACCTGGGCGGTGGTGCCCTGACCGGAGTTGTTCAGCACACGGACGCCGACGACCTTGGCCTTCTTGGCGACGCCGTAGGCGCTTCCGGCGACGGTGCCGGCGACGTGCGTGCCGTGGCCGTGCCCGTCCTGGGCGGTGTTGTCGTTGTCGACGGCGTCGTAGCCGTTGGAGGCGCGGCCGCCGAAGTCGCCGTGCGAGATGCGGACGCCCGTGTCGATGACGTACGCCGTGACGCCCTCACCCGCCTTGTCCGGGTAGGTGTAGGAGCGGTTCAGCGGCAGGTTCTTCTGGTCGATGCGGTCCAGGCCCCAGGAGGGCGGGCTGGGCTGCGTCCCGGTGATGCTGAACGTCCGGTTCTGCACCACCGAGGCGACGGCCGGGTCGGCGGCGAGACGTTTCGCCTCGGACTCGGAGGCCTCGACCTCGTAGCCGTTCAGGGCCTTGGTGTAGGTGCGCTCGATGTCGGCGCCGTACTTGCGCGCGAGCGCACGGCCCTCGGCGGAGCCGGCCTTCTCGGTCTTCAGGGTGACGATGTAGCTGTCGGCGACGGCGTTCGCGGCGCCCTCGTACTGGATGCGTCCTTCGGCGGCGGCCGGGACCGCGGCGGCGGGGAGGGCGGAGACGAGGCTCGCGACGAGCGCCGCGGTGGCCGTCGCGCCGAGCGCGGCCAGTCTTCGCCGGGAGGATCGGTGGGGAGTACGCATCACTGCCATCTGAGGGGTCCTCCTCAATCGGTGGTGCGCTGTGGGGTGTGGTGCACGCCCGTCGGTCGCTGCCGGTCGCCACTTCCGTTAGGTCGTGGTCATGACAACCTCACGACAACTACCGTGCGTCAGCGAAAGATTGATGCCTTGCCGGGAATTGCACAAGGGCCCTGCACGGCCAGGCAGGACCCTCGTGACCCTTGTGATGGGCCGTCAGTCTTCGAAAGCGGTGTCCCGGCTGCGCTTCTCCCACGCCAGGACCTCGTCCCGCACCTGGTCGAGATGGCCGAGAACCGCACTGACACCGTCGTCGCCGAGGCGCAGGCGCAGCGGCGTGGGGTCGGCCTCCAGCGCGGCCGGGACGAGGGCGGCGGGGAGGACGGCCGGCGGCCCCTGGTGCGGGCGTACGCGGAGGCGGGCCGGCGGGTGACGGAGCGGGCGTAGCGCGGCCCGTTCCGCCGGCGACCGCCTCGGTGACGGTCAGCGCGCGGAGGGCCGCTCCAGCACTTCGGCCGGCAACGCACCGCCGGCGCCGATGACCTCGATGCCGAGCAGCCGCCCCGACGCGTCCACGTCGAGGAACACCTCGGCGTCCGCCCCGACCCCGTCGACGGGGATATGCCGGACGGCGGCGCCGTCCCCGACGCGCTCGACGAGGGAGACGTACGCGGTGTCGTTCTCGCGGTCGTACTCGATGTGCATGCCTCGCCTCTCGGGAACGGGATCGGGCTCGTTCGCGGCCGGCGGACACGATGTCGCCGGCCTTGTCGATCACGACCCAGATCCTGCCGGTGGTGTACTTCCACGTGCCGGGCGACGTGCCCTGGGTCTTCTCGGTCTTCACGGTACGCGCGACCATCACAGCCCCGGGGCGGATGACGGACCGTCGTCTCCGCCGGCACCGCGAGCGATTCCCGCACCGCCATGCCCACACGGTCCGTCGGCAGCCCGAGTGCCTCCGACAGATCATCTAGGGTCGACGGGCTGACGACCGTCACGGCGCGCGAGGCACTCGCTCCGGCCGCGACCCCGCCGTCGTCCGAGGAGGGTGAGCGCGCGGACTCCGGGCAACAGGTGTGACGGCGGCCATAGCGGGGAGAAAGTGCCTGCGTAAGCCTCCAGGGCCGTCATGTCATCACATCGAGTGATTCTCTGGCCTTTGCTTGCACCGCACAACCTACGGTTGCCACGCTGTTGCTGTCTGTACAACCCGATGGGAGCGGCCAGTGACATTCGGTGAGCAGCCGGCGTACCTGCGCGTCGCGGGTGATCTCCGCAAGAAGATCGTCGACGGACAGCTGCCACCGCACACCCGCCTCCCCTCCCAGGCGAGGATCCGCCAGGAGTACGGCGTCTCGGACACCGTCGCACTGGAGGCCCGCAAGGTGCTCATGGCGGAGGGCCTGGTGGAGGGCCGCTCCGGCTCGGGGACATATGTGCGCGCGCGGCCCGTGCCCCGGCGTATCTCCCGCTCCGGCTACCGCCCGACCGGCGGGGCCACGCCGTTCCGCCAGGAGCAGGCCGACGGCGAGGGGCGCGGCACCTGGGAGTCCAGCAGCGAGCAGACCGAGGCGTGTGTCGCGGTCGCCGAGCGGCTCGGCATCGAGCCGGGGGACCGCGTGATGTGCACCAAGTACCTGTTTCGCGAGGGCGGTGAGGCGATGATGCTCTCCACCTCCTGGGAGCCGCTCGCCGTCACGGGGCGTACGCCCGTGATGCTGCCGGAGGAGGGGCCGGTCGGCGGCATGGGAGTGGTCGAGCGCATGCGTGCCATCGACGTGATCGTGGACAACGTCACGGAGGAGGTCGGCGCCCGGCCCGGCCTCGCCGAGGAACTGCTCGTCCTGGGCGGTGTCCCCGGGCATGTGGTCCTGGTCATCCAGCGCACGTTCTACGCCTCGGGCCGCGCCGTCGAGACGGCCGACGTGGTCATCCCGGCCGATCGGTACCGGGTCGCCTACCACCTTCCGGTCAAGTAGCGAACGCTCACATCAGTCCCGGGGCGCGCTCCCCGCGCGCCCCGCTCATCCGATCGCCGTGCCGGCCGTCCGCGGCCGGGTCGGTCCGTTCCCCGTGTCAGGCCGTCGTTTCCACAGGTCGGGAGCGGCGCCTGCGCTGTGCCTGCGACACGGGGCATCGGGGTACGCGGGCGGCGCGTTCGTCGGCGTGCGCCCCCTGTGTACTGGCTGGTTGCGTACCTCTTTGTGAAAAGCCGTATTCGCTCCGTGAAGGTTAGGCGTAGGCTCGGGCATATGCGCATTGCGGTTTCCTTAGCGAGTGGGGCACGGCACAGGCCGCGGGTGGGAAGTGGAGGGGCGCGATGAACGACAGCACGGTCACTCTCCCCTGGCTCGTGATACGAGAGGACGACAACGGCAACCGGTACCGAGTGGGCCGGTACGCGACGAGGGCCGAGGCCCAGAGGATCGCGGACAGCCTCGACGGCCGCGGCCACAAGCAGCTCTACTGGGTCGAGCGGCTGGGCCAGAACGGACCGGCCGTGCACGACTGACCCGGGGCGCCTCAGGGCTGACCCGGCGTCGGGTGGCCCTCCCGTAGGCTCCCCGCATGAGTGAGCGGATCGTCGTCGTGGGTGCCGCGCTGATCGACCGGGGGCGGCTGCTGGCCGCCCGGCGCAGCGCGCCCGTCGAGCTGGCCGGGCGCTGGGAGTTGCCCGGCGGCAAGGTCGAGTCGGGGGAGACGCCCGAGGCGGCGCTCGAGCGTGAGTTGCGCGAGGAACTCGGCGTCGACGCCGAGGCCGGCGCGCGCATCCCGGGGGAGTGGCCCCTGAAGCCGCCGTACGTCCTGCGGGTGTGGACCGCCCGCCTGCGCCCCGGCTCCGCTGCGCCCAAGCCCCTCCAGGACCACGACGAGCTGCGCTGGCTCGACCCCGACGGCATCTGGGACGTGCACTGGCTCGACCAGGACGTGCCGGCCGTACGGCAGGCCCTCGCCCACCTGCGAGGCCCCGGCGCCCGGGAAGTGCCCGGCGCCTGAGGTCGACCAGGGGCGTGCCCTGCCCCGCGACGGCCGTACGAGCGCGCTCCCTACGCCTTTCGCGACACAGTGCGCCGCCGCGCACGGTACTCCGCCCCCGATATCGGGTATGTGCCCATTAACCCCATGAAACCGGACATGGGTGGGCCTCCTGTCTGGGAGTGATCGGCGTGATGGACACCGAAGGTGACTGCGCCGAGTGGACCTTTCCCGCCGAGCCGGATGCCGTGCGCACCGCCCGTCAGGTCGTCCGCGGCAAGCTGCGCAACTGGGGCCTCGACAACCTCGCCGACCTCGCGGCGCTGCTGGTCAGCGAGTTGGTAACCAACGCCCTGCGGCACGCCACGGGCCCCATCGGCGTCCGCCTGGTCCGCCCCTCCGGCCTGGGCGGCGTCCTCCTGGTGGAGGTCTCCGACCCGCTCCCCGACCCGCCCCGCGAGCGCGCCGCCCGCCCCGAGGACGAGAGCGGCCGCGGACTGCAGCTGGTGGCCTTCTCCTCCCGTCGCTGGGGCACCCGGCCCGGCGACCTGGGCAAGACCGTATGGTTCGAACTCCCGATGCCGGAGTGAAAGAACGGTGTACGTACGTCTTACCGCTGAAGAGCGATTGGTTCAGGCCGGTGGCGGTTGCCGCCGGACGGGATTCGACGACGTGTCCCCTGGTTAGAAGACTGGAAGTGTTGTCACGGTCCGGACCGAAAACCATCGGGACCGTGCTGTGATCGTGAACACCGTGTTGTGCGGCACCGTAGTGCTGGATACTGCGGGCAGCCGCCCCCGGTGACCGGTGCCGGGCGCGGTGAGCTGGAGGGGACGGTTCGCGTGAGCGAGATACCAGCGAAGGCCACGGAGTCCGAGGACCCGTCGGAGGGCGCGAGGGCGAGGGCCGCGGACGGCCTGGCCTCCGCGGTCGGAGGTGCGCTCGCGGCCGATGGCGTGCCGCCCGGGGACGCCATGTGGCAGAGCAGTCCCCCCGGATCCATCTACGACTACATCAAGGTCGCGTCCTTCTCCATCGGCCCCGACGGGCTGGTCGACCAGTGGAGCCTGCGCGCCGAGCACCTCTTCGGCATCCCCGCCGGCCGCGCCGTCGGCATGGACCCCATCGAAACGTTCATCGACCCGCGCCATCGCGAGCGGGGCATGCGCAAGATGGCCGAGATCCTCGACGGTCGTGAATGGACCGGCGTGGTGCCGTTCCGGATGCCGAAGGGCGTCGCGGGGGAGTGCGGACACGAGGGTCTCGCCGAGGTGTACGTCATGCCGACGCGCACCGAGGACGGCGAGAAGGCCGCCGTCTGCATCGTCGTCGACGTGCGCACCCTGCGCAGCATCGAGACCGACCTTGCCGCCTCGCAGGCCATTTTCAGTCAATCCCCGTTCGGTTTCCTGCTGATCGACCCCGATCTGCGGGTCCGCCGCGCCAACCAGCGGTTCGCGTCCATCTTCGGCGGCTCGCCCGACGACCACCGCGGCAAGGGCGTCCACGACTACCTCCAGCGCGGTGAGGCCGAGAGGGTCGCCGCGACACTGCGCCGCGTACTGGAGACCGGCAACTCCATCACGGACATGCACGTCACGGGTTTCGTGCCGGGCTCCGACGAGCGCCGCCACTGGTCCGTCAACCTCTACCGCGTGCACAGCGGTTCGGGCCGGCCCATCGGCGTCGCCTGGCTCGGCACCGACATCACCGCCCGCCGCGCGGCCGCCCGCGAGGCCGCCGCCGCCCGCCGCAACCTCGCCCTGCTGAACGAGGCCGGCGCCCGCATCGGCAACTCCCTCGACCTGGAGACCACGGCCCGGCAGCTCCTCGACGTCGTCGTCCCCGGCTTCTGCGACCTGGCCACCGTCGACCTCTACCAGGGCCTGCTCGTAGGCGACGAGACCCCGCCCGGGCTCGCCGACGGCAGCGCCGAACTGCGCCGCGTGGCCTTCGCCAGTGCCGTCTCCGACGCGCCCTTCGCCGGCACCGGTGTGCCCGTCGCGGTCGGCGCCGTCCACCACTACCCGTTCAACTCGCCCTGCGCCGACGCCCTGCGCACGGCCCGCCCGCAGACCGTCGCCGGTGAGGACGGCGGCCTCGTGCAGTCCACGCTGGCCGTGCCGATGGTCGCTCACGACACCGTCGTCGGGCTCGTGCAGTTCGCCCGGACGAAGGGCAGCGAGCCGTTCGGCGACCGGGACCGGGACCTGGCCGTCGAACTCGCCGCCCGCGCCGCCGTCTGCATCGACAACGCCCGCCTCTACCGCCGCGAGCACGAACGCGCGTTGATACTGCAACGGTCCCTGCTCCCGCCCGGCGACCCGGAGGCCTCCGGCCTCGACATCGCCTGCCGTTACCTGCCCGGCAACGCCAACACCGGCCGGCCCAGCGAGGTCGGCGGCGACTGGTTCGACGTCATCGAACTCCCCGGGCACCGCACCGCACTGGTCGTCGGCGACGTCATGGGCCGCGGTCTGCGCGCCGCGGTCGCCATGGGTGAACTCCGCACGGCGGTCAGAACCCTGGCGCAGCTCGACATAGAACCGGCCGAGGTGCTCTCCCAGTTGGACGAGATCGCCCGCGGCCTCGGCGCCCCCGGAGGCGTCCAGCAGGCGACCCGGGCGGCCCGCCGGCCCCGCGAGGCGGACCTGTCGGAGGTCTACCTCGCCACCTGCGTCTACGCCGTCTACGACTCCGTCACCCGGCGCTGCACGTTCGCCAACGCGGGCCATCTGCCGCCCGTCCTGGTCGAACCGGGCGGCCCTGCCCTGATGCTCGACGTGCCGCCGGGCATGCCGCTCGGCGTCGGCGGCGAGCCCTTCGAGGAGGTCGAGGTCGAACTGCCCGAAGGCGCCCTGCTCGCGCTCTACACGGATGGACTGGTCGAAAGCCGCGACCACCCCCTCGACGAGGGCCTCCAGGCCTTCGTCAGCGCACTCGCCGACCCCACCCAGCCGCTGGAGGACGTCTGCGACCACGTCCTCAACACCCTCGACACCCATCACGGCGAGGACGACATCGCGCTGCTGATGGCACGTGTACAAGGCCTGCCCACCGAATCCGTCGGCGACTGGACCCTGCCGCGCGAGCCGCGCAGCGTGGGCCGGGCCCGCGAGTACGCCCGCGCCCAGCTGCTCAGCTGGGACATGGAGCCCCTGGTCGACACCACGGAACTGCTCGTCAGCGAACTGGTCACCAACGCCCTGCGCTACGGCGAGGGCGAGATCCGCCTGCGCCTCCTCCTCGACCGCACCCTGGTCTGCGAGGTCTGGGACTCGGGCCTGGTCCAGCCGCGCCGCCGCCGCGCCCGGGACACCGACGAGGGTGGCCGCGGCCTCCAACTGGTCGGCCTGCTCAGCGCGGCGTGGGGCTCGCGCCGCACGCCCCGGGGCAAGACGGTCTGGTTCGAACTGCCCCTCCCGGGCGGCGAAACGGGCCTGACGGACCCGGCGGAGGCGTTGCTGAGTCTGTTCTAGCCGGGTCCGCCGGCCCACTCCTCGACCAGGGCGCCGCCCTCTCACCGCAGCCGGCGCCAGGTTGGATGAGCAGGTATCGATCAATCTTCGTCGGGCCGCCACAGCCAGCGCAGAGCGTCCGGCAGCAGGACGCCGCCGTGGTTGAGGCTGTGTCCGCCGTCTCCCAGGACAAGGCGGAAGTCGTAACCCGCTTCGGCGAGAGCGGCTGCCACACGCAGGTTTTCGGCGAGCCAGTTCCACTGTGGCTCATTCCAGCGCAGGTCGCGGTGGCCGCCTTGCATGAAGATGCGCAGCGGCTTGCGGGGCACGCGGGAGATGAGGTCCGGGTAGGGGTTGCCGTCCGGCATCTGCGCAAAGCTGGACAGGTATCCGATGACGCGGCGGAACTTGTCCGGTCGCAGCCACGCGGCGGTAAACGCGCAGTTGCCGCCGCAGATGCCCCACCTTTCGGGCGACTGGGCGATCGTATAGCGCTCCGCGACCTGCGGGATGATCTCGGTGAGGAGGAAGGTGACGTACCGGTCGTCGAAGGCGTCGTACTCGTTGTTGCGGTTCTTCGGGTTCTCCGCATCGGGGAAGACGCCGGGATCGACGAACACACCGATGGTGACGGGGATGTCGCCGCGGTGAACGAGGTTGTCCAGGACGATCGCGCCGCGTACCTCCCCTGCGGGGTCGAGGTACCACCATCCGTCCTGGAACACCATCAAGGATGCCGGTTCCGCCGGGTCGTATCGTGCAGGCACGTGTATCCAGAACTTCCGGAAGGTTCCCGGGTAGACCTCGCTGTCCCGCCAGCCGAACGCGACCGTCTCGCCGGCGGGCACGCCCGGCTGTGGAGCGGAATCGGGTCCGTGGACGTAGCGCACGTCCGACTGGTCGATCGGAAGTGGCCGGTAGGGCATCTCGATGGTCACGTGGAGCAACCGTGGCGATCATCACCCTCGACTGCAAGGGATTTTCGTCCAGACGCTCCGCCCCGCAGCTCCAGTGCGACATTGGAAAGGGCTCAGTGACCGGATCCACGTGCAGCTGAACCGTTGCGAAGCCGCTTTCATCGGCGATCTTCGTGTCGTTGCGACGACCGCCAGAGTGGTGATGGTCGCCGAAGATGAGGCCGGCACCGCTGCCGACCGCAACCGAACCGCCGGTCGTCGGCGTCCTCCCCGGCAACACCCGTCACAAGTACCCGAACGACGGCGCTTCTTGACTCCGGAGTGTCCGTGGCGCGGTGCGCAGGGCGGGTGCATCTGAGGGGAGTTGGATGGAGACGACGGGGCGTACCGGGCCGACGTCCGACGGCGAGGTGGCGGAGGGGGGCGAAGGCGCGGGTGCCGGGGGCGCGCAAGGCGTGTCGCAGGACCCGCGGACGGCTGGACGCTCCCGCCGCTCACGCCTGTTCCGCCGAGCGCGACGCATCGCACTGGGACTCGTCCTCGCCCTCCTCATCCCCCTGCTCGTGGCCGAGGCGGCCCTCTACGTCAACCACACCGGCGATCCCGCGCAGGGCACCCGCAGCCGCGACCGCGACGCCCTCTGGCTGGGCCACGCCTGGGTCGACGGCCGCAAGAAGGACGCCGACGTCAGCGCCCTGGCCGGCCGCCTCCGGGACACCGGCATCCGGGACCTGTACATCCACACGGGGCCGCTGGAACACGACGGGACTCTGCCGAAGTCCGTCTACCCAAGGGCCCGTTGGTTCATCGACGCCGTGCACGAGGAGATGCCCGGCGTCCGGGTCCAGGCCTTCCTGGGCGACATCCTCGCGACCGAGAGCCCGGAGGGCATGCGGCTGGAGAAGCCCGGGACCCGGGCCGCGGTGCTCGACTCCGCCCGCCAGGTCCTGGACACCGGCTACGAAGGCATCCACCTCGACCTCGAACCCCTGCACTCCGGCGACCGGAACTACCTCACCCTCCTCGACGCCCTGCGCCGCGAGACCCGCTCGCGCGACGCGCAACTCTCCGTCGCCGCCCACCAGATCGACCCGCTCCCCGCCTTCCACACCGTCTGGGGCCGCCTCACCGGACATCCCAAGTGGTGGTCGCAGGAGTTCTTCGGCCAGGTCGCCCGCCGCGTCGACCAGATCGCCATGATGTCGTACGACACCATGCAGCCGCTGGAGAGCACCTACAGCGGCTACGTCGCCCAGCAGACCTCCCTCGCGCTGGAGGTCACGCCGCCCTCCACGGACCTGCTGATGGGCCTGCCGTTCTTCCACGAGAACCGCTTCGGCCACTGGAACCACGCCGAGACCGTGCCCGCCGCCGTGCGGGGCGTCCGCCTGGGCCTGTCCCGCACGGACGCCGACCGGGCACGCTTCGGTGTCGCGCTGTACATCGACTTCGCCGCGACCGAGGCGGACTGGCGTGCGTACGAGGAGGACTGGGTGCGGTGACCGACCGCCGAAGAACGCCCGCCCGACGCCCGCTCACCCGCACCGATCTCGCCCCCCACCCGCGCCGCTCCGGGTCCGGGCACCCTCACCGGCGTGGAACGATCGCCGAGTACAACCTTCACCCGGCGCTCAGCCTGCTGAAGAGCGCCTCCTGATCTTCGAGCCCAGCCACACCAGCGGGTCGTACTTGCGGTCGATCGCCCGTTCCTTGAGGGGGATCAGCGCGTTGTCCGTGATCTTGATGCCCTCGGGACAGACCTCGGTGCAGCACTTGGTGATGTTGCAGTACCCCAGGCCGTGTTCGTCCTGGGCGGTGGTCTTGCGGTCCAGGCCCGCCTCCGCCGCCGCGTCCAGCGGGTGCATGTCCAGCTCCGCGACCCGCATCAGGAAACGGGGCCCGGCGAACGCCTGCTTGTTCTCCTCGTGGTCGCGGACCACATGGCAGGTGTCCTGGCACAGGAAGCACTCGATGCACTTGCGGAACTCCTGCGGGCGGTCTACGTCCTCCTGCATCATCCGGTACTCGCCGGGCGCGACACCTGCCGGCGGCACGAAGGCCGGGACCTCCCTGGCCTTCGCGTAGTTGAAGCCGACGTCGGTGACCAGGTCGCGGACGACCGGGAACGCCCGCAGCGGTGTCACCGTGATCGTCTCCTCCTGGCCGAACACCGACATGCGGGTCATGCACAGCAGCCGCGGCCGGCCGTTGATCTCCGCGGAGCAGGAACCGCACTTGCCGGCCTTGCAGTTCCAGCGGACGGCGAGATCGGGGGCCTGGGTGGCCTGGAGGCGGTGGATGATGTCGAGCACCACCTCGCCGTCGTTGACCTCGACCTTGAAGTCCTCCAGGCCGCCGCCCTCCACGTCCCCGCGCCACACCTTGAAGTGGGCCGTGTAGCCGCTCATTCGTACAGCTCCTCTTCGGCGAGGTACTTGACCAGCTCCTCCTTGTCGAACAGGGCGAGCAGGTCGGCACGGATGGGTTCGGTGGTCTCGCGGGTGAGGGTGATCTGGCCTCGGACCGGGTCCGTCGCCGCCAGGCCGCCCGTCGGGTCGGTGAGCGCGCACAGCAGGTTGATCCGGCGCCACTTGCGGTCCATCCCCGGATGGTCCTCACGCGTGTGCCCGCCGCGTGACTCGGTGCGCTCCAGCGCGGCCCGCGCCACGCACTCGCTGACCAGCAGCATGTTCCTGAGGTCCAGGGCGAGGTGCCAGCCCGGATTGAACTGCCGGTGCCCCTCCACCCCGGCCCGGCGCGCCCGCAGCCGCAGCTCGGCCAGCTTCTCCAGGGCCTGCTTCATCTCCGTCTCGCGGCGGATGATGCCGACCAGGTCGTTCATGGTCTGCTGGAGTTCCTGGTGCAAGGTGTACGGGTTCTCCGGTGGACCGCCCGACGGTTCCTCGATCTCCGCCTCGGCCGAGAAGGGCCGCAGGGCCTCGGCGGCGGCGGAGTCGATCTGGACCTCGTCCACGACGGACCGCGCACCGGCCGGCCCCGCCGCGTACTCGGCCGCGTGCCAGCCCGCCCGGCGGCCGAACACCAGCAGGTCGGACAGGGAGTTGCCGCCCAGCCGGTTGGAGCCGTGCATGCCGCCGGCCACCTCACCGGCCGCGTACAGTCCGGGCACTCCGCGGGCCGCCGCCGTGGCGGAGTCGACCGCGATGCCGCCCATCACGTAGTGGCAGGTGGGCCCGACCTCCATCGCCTCGGCCGTGATGTCGACGTCCGCCAGCTCCTTGAACTGGTGGTACATCGACGGCAGCCGCCGCTTGATGACCTCCGCGGGCATCCGGGTCGACACGTCGAGGAACACGCCCCCGTGCGGGGAGCCGCGGCCCTCCTTCACCTCGGCGTTGATCGCCCGCGCGACCTCGTCCCGGGGGAGCAGCTCGGGGGGACGGCGGTTGTGGTCCGGGTCCTCGTACCAGCGGTCGGCCTCCTCCTCCGTCTCGGCGTACTTGTCCTTGAAGACGTCGGGGATGTAGTCGAACATGAACCGCTTGCCGTCGGAGTTGCGCAGCACCCCGCCGTCGCCGCGCACCGACTCGGTGACGAGGATGCCCTTCACCGAGGGCGGCCAGACCATGCCGGTCGGGTGGAACTGCACGAACTCCATGTTCAGCAGGGGAGCCCCGGCGAGGAGGGCCAGGGCGTGGCCGTCGCCGGTGTACTCCCACGAGTTCGACGTCACCTTGAAGGACTTGCCGATACCGCCCGTCGCGATCACCACGGCCGGTGCCTCCAGGACGAAGAAGCGGCCCGACTCGCGTTCGTAGCCGAAGACCCCGCAGACGCGCCCGCCCGCGGCGGAGTCGCTCTCGGGCACCGTCGTGAGGACGCGGGTGACCGTGCACTCCTGGAACACCTTCAGCCGGGACTCGTAGTCGCCGGTCTCCTTGAAGTCCTCCTGCTGGAGAGCGACGATCTTCTGCTGCAGGGTGCGGATCAGCTCCAGGCCCGTGCGGTCGCCGACGTGGGCGAGGCGCGGGTACTCGTGGCCGCCGAAGTTGCGCTGGGAGATCCGGCCGTCCTTGGTGCGGTCGAACAGCGCCCCCCAGGTCTCCAGCTCCCACACCCGCTGCGGCGCCTCCTGCGCGTGCAGCTCGGCCATCCGCCACTGGTTGAGGAACTTGCCGCCGCGCATGGTGTCGCGGAAGTGGACCCGCCAGTTGTCGTTCTCGTTGGCGTTGGCCATCGCCGCCGCGATACCGCCCTCGGCCATCACCGTGTGTGCCTTGCCGAACAGGGACTTGCAGATCACGGCCGTACGGGCGCCCCGCTCGCGGGCCTCGATGGCGGCGCGCAGCCCGGCACCGCCCGCGCCCACCACGACGACGTCCCACTCCTGCCGGTCGACCACGGACATCAGAACAACCTCGGATCGTCGAAGGCACCGGACGCGACCAGGTAGACGTAGAAGTCGGCGAGCGCCACGCTCACCAGCGACGCCCAGGCGAGCTGCATGTGCCGGGCGTTGAGCTTCCCCACCCACTGCCACATCCGGTAGCGCACGGGATGCTTGGAGAAGTGCTTGAGCTTGCCGCCGACGATGTGCCGGCAGGAGTGGCAGGAGATCGTGTACGCCCAGATCAGCACGATGTTGACCAGGAACACGAGCGTGCCGAGGCCCATGTGACCCCACGCGTAGTTCTCGTCGCGGAAGGCGAGCACGGTGTCGTACGTGAGGATTCCGGCGACGAGGAGCGCGGCGTAGAAGAAGTACCGGTGGATGTTCTGCAGGATCAGCGGGAAGCGGGTCTCACCGGTGTACTTCCCGTGCGGCTCGGCCACCGCGCAGGCCGGCGGGGACGCCCAGAAGCCCCGGTAGTAGGCCTTGCGGTAGTAGTAACAGGTCAGGCGGAAGCCGAGCGGGAAGATCAGGATGATGACCGCGGGCGAGATGCCCCACCAGCTGCCGAAGATCTCCCAGTTCGGGCCTGCCTTCATCGGCTCGCAGCGCTCCGCCAGGCACGGCGAGTAGAAGGGCGAGACGTACGGCGCCGCGTAGTAGTGGGCGTCGGCGAAGGCCCGCCAGGTCGAGTAGACGATGAAGGCCAGCAGGCCGGCGACCGTGCCGGCCGGGGCCAGCCACCAGCGGTCGGTGCGCAGGTGCGGGGCGGTGATCGCGGCGCGCGTACCCGCCCGTACGCCGCCTCTCGGACGGGGATCTGTGGCGGGAGGTTCCGTACCAGTGGCCACGTGACGACTCCGGTCGGTTCGGGGGAGGTGCCGGTCGCTCGACGCCCTCCCGGTCAGGGAGCGCGCCGGTCCCGGGCGCCGAGCCCCTCGTCGTCCGAGTCGACCCACAGCGACGGGTCGTACGGCGCGTCCGAGATGGTGACGAGCTCCGGGCGCTTCGGTGCGGCCGACGAGGCGGCGGCGTCGCGCAGCAGGGCGACGCTCTCGCGCAGGTGGTTGGCGTCGGCCCGGACGCGGCGCATCTCCAGGCCGCCGGTGCCGAGCTGCTTCTCCAGGCGTCCCAGCGATCGGAACACTTCGTCGAGACTGCGCTGGACTGACGTCAGTTCGTCGTGAACGGACATGACTTGCCCTCACTTCCACGGGTCCTTCGCGGCCCAAGGCGGCAACGTTCATGCGCCTGCGAGTGTTGCGCGTCACACCTTGTGCTGTGAAGGGATGTGCATCGATTGGCCGAGGCGTGTGGGTGCACCGTGCGGTGCGCTGCTCCGCGCGGGTGACTTCCCGCCTGTGGCCGCCGTGTCGCCCTGTGTTGCTGAACCCTTTCCTCTTCAGTGGCCGCATACATCAGACAAGCTCCAAATACCGCCAAAAGTGATCGTAACGCCCGCGGCTTCCCGGAGGTAGCACAGATGTCCCAGCACGGCGTCGGCCCGCGCGCGGTCGCGCGCTCGGTCGCTTTCCTCACCGCGGGCGTCCTCGCGGTACCCGCGCTCGCCGGATGCGGCGCCGAGGACCCGGCCGGCAAGCCGCTCGCGGGGCAGGACATCCAGCCCGCGGCCCGTGACCGGATCGCCGACGGCGGCACCCTGCGCTGGGCCGTGGACTCCGTGCCCGACACCCTGAACACCTTCCAGTCGGACGCAGACGCCACCACCGCCCGCGTCGCCCAGGCCGTCCTGCCCTCGATGTTCCGGATGAACGCCTCCGGCCGCCCCGAGCGCAACCCGGACCACCTGGAGTCCGCCAAGGTCGTCGAGACCGAGCCCAAGCAGGTCGTCCTGTACAAGCTCAACCAGCAGGCCGTCTGGAGCGACGGCCGGGAGATCGGCGCCGCCGACTTCGCCGCCCAGTGGCGCGCCCTGTCCGGCAAGGACACCGCCTACTGGACCGCCCGCAACGCCGGCTACGAGCGCATCCAGAAGGTCGAGCGCGGGGACAGCGCCCTGGAGGTCCGGGTCACCTTCGACCGCCCCTACGCCGACTGGCGCTCGCTGTTCTCGCCGCTGTACCCGAAGGACGTCATGGGCTCCCCGGACTCCTTCAACGACGGCGCCCGCAAGAAGCTCAAGGTCAGTGCCGGTCCCTTCACCGTGAAGAAGGTCGACGGCAAGGACGAGGAGATCACCCTCGCCCGCAACCCGCGCTGGTGGGGCGAGCCGGCCAAGCTCTCCGAGATCGTGCTGCGCACCGTCCCGCACGACAAGAGGGCCTCCGAGCTGGCCGCCGGCACCCTCGACCTGGCCGAGATCGACCCCACCGCGGCCCGCCGCATCACCGTCGCCGCCCGCCCGCACAGCTCCAGCAGCCCGCTGATGGGCCCGGGCGCCGACCGGTCCGCCGCGGACGCCCTGCAGTCCTGGGCCGTCGTGAACGGCTCCGACGAGGACGCCGCCGACGAGGAGACCGTCGCCCGCAAGAAGCTGCGCAAGGCCGCCGCCAAGTACGCTCGGCAGCAGCGATCCCTCAGCGGCTTCGAGGTGCGCAAGTCACTGGAGCCGGCCTTCACCCAGCTCGCCCTGAACGGAGCCGAGGGCCCGCTCGCCGACGAGCGCGTCCGCAGGGCCGTCGCCCGCGCCCTGAACCGCAGCGAACTGGCCGAGGCCGTCCTGAAGCCCCTCGGCCTGCCCGCCGTACCGGTCGGCAGCCACCTGGCCCTGTCCGGCCAGGCCCACTACGCCGACAACAGCGGCGCCCTCGGCGGCCAGGACACCAAGGAGGCCCAGGCGCTGCTCGCCGACGCCGGCTGGGTGCGCGGCGGTCCGGTCAAGGAGCAGAAGAAGGAGAAGGCGGCCGGCTCCGAGGGCGAGAATGCCTCGGGCTCCTCCGGGAGCGAGTCGGACGACGACGGCACGTACATCGTCGGCGAGGACGACAAGGCCCACCGCGGGCCGGACCCCGCCGGCCACCTCGCCCAGGACAGCCATCGGTACAAGCACCCTCAGCAGGGCGGCGCTCCCGGCGCCTACGCCCCCAAGGGCACCGCGGCCCCCGCCAACCAGGAGGCCGCCCGGCTCGCCAAGAACGGCAAGCCGCTCACCCTGCGCTTCGTGCTCCCCTCCGGGCCCGGCTCCCAGACGCTGCGCACCGTCGCCGACCGCGTCTCCCGCATGCTGGAGCGCGTCGGCATCGGCACGGAGATCTCCAAGGTCTCCGACGAGTCCTACTTCAAGGACCACATCGCCTCCGGCCAGTACGACCTCGCTCTCTACTCCTGGCCCGCCACCGCCTACCCCGCCACCGACGCCCGCCCCGTCTACGCCAAGCCCGTCCCGGCCGCCGACGGCTCCTTGAACGTCGAGCAGAACTACACCCGCGTCGGCACCGACCAGGTCGACCAGCTCTTCGACCAGGCCGTCGCCACCCTCGACGAGGGCGAGTCCCGCTCCCTGATCCGCAAGGCCGACTCCCGCATCTGGGCGGCGGCCGGCTCCATCCCCCTCTTCCAGCGCCCCCAGCTCATCGCGGCCCGCAAGAACCTCGTCAACACCGGAGCCTTCGGCTTCGGCACGCCGGTCTACGAGGACATGGGCTTCCTGAAGAAGGGCGCGAAGCCGGCGTCGGGCCCGTCGGCGAAGGGCTCGGCCGCCCCGTAGCTCTGGGAAGGCTCAAACGCCTTGCCGCCCCCGCCCGGTGCCCGCACCATGAGATCTGCAGTGATCACGGTGCGGACGGGGGCGTTCGTACACGGGGGACGAGGAGCCGGCGTATGCACGGCATGGCACGGCGTTACCGCGCAGCGGGACTGATCACCGCGGCCCTGGTGACGGGGCTGACGGCTTGCACGGGGGACTCGGACGAGCGCGGCGCCGGCAAGGCCGCGGCGTGCACGAACGGCACCTACGCCTGGTCCGGCGTCCAGCGGACGCACAAGCTGACCGCGATGAGCGACCCGATCACGTTCGAAAAGCGGACCGCCTCCTACTCGGCCAAGCTCAAGCCCGTGGGTGATTGGAGCTACCGGCCCTCGGTGACCGGCGCGCCCCGGGGTGTCGGCGCGGCCGCCGTGATCACGGCACTGGGCACGCATCTGGCGGTCGAGGAACCGCTCGCGGATCCATCCGAGCCGGAGGTGCCGGAGGACGACCACTACTTCGAGGTGGCGACCGGTGACCTCGAGGGTGCGTACTACGCCTGGGGTTACGTCAGGCTGGTCGAGGCCGGTTTCACCTACACCTGCGGAAGCGGCGAGCCCGTCAAGGGACAGGTACGGACGTGGGAGGGCACCGGCAGCGGCTTCATGCCCTGTTCCGAGCCGCCCGCCGACATCGCCGGCCGTGCGGCGGCAGGCGAACTGTGCCCGGCGGACTCCCGGGCCGCGAGGGCAGCGGTCTGAGCCGAGCCGTCCCCCAGCGGCCCGGCGAGGCCCGCCCCAGGTGAAGGGTGCCGTGGACCCCCCGCCACCTGCGTTGACGTATCCATGCGCAGCCAGCGGCAGGGCACCCGTACCATGGGGTGAGGCCGTGGCATGTTCAGCCCGGCAGGGCCCGCGCACCGCAGACGTCCGCGCAGGGCAATCCTCAACTCCGGGAGTACGCCAAACCATGGCCACGCGCCACGACATCCGCAACGTCGCCATCGTCGCCCACGTCGACCACGGCAAGACCACCATCGTCGACGGCATGCTGAAGCAGGCCGGTGCCTTCGCCGCCCACCAGCTCGACTCGGTCGACGACCGCATGATGGACTCGAACGACCTGGAGCGTGAGAAGGGCATCACGATCCTCGCCAAGAACACGGCGGTGAAGTATCACCCCAAGGACGGCGGGGACCCGATCACGATCAACATCATCGACACCCCGGGCCACGCCGACTTCGGTGGTGAGGTCGAACGCGGTCTGTCGATGGTCGACGGTGTCGTCCTGCTCGTCGACGCCTCCGAGGGCCCGCTGCCGCAGACCCGCTTCGTGCTGCGCAAGGCGCTCCAGGCCCGGCTGCCCGTCATCCTGTGCATCAACAAGACGGACCGCCCCGACGCCCGGATCGACGAGGTCGTCAACGAGACCTACGACCTCTTCCTCGACCTGGACGCCGACGAGGAGCAGATCGAGTTCCCGATCGTCTACGCCTGCGGCCGCGACGGCATCGCTTCGCTGACCAAGCCGGACAACGGCACGGTCCCGGCCGACTCCACCAGCCTGGAGCCGTTCTTCTCCACGATCCTGGAGCACATCCCGGCCCCGGTCTACGACGAGGCCGCCCCGCTCCAGGCGCACGTCACCAACCTGGACGCCGACAACTTCCTCGGCCGTATCGCGCTGCTCCGCGTCGAGCAGGGCGAGCTGCGCAAGGGCCAGACGGTCGCGTGGATGAAGCGCGACGGGTCCGTCAGCAACGTGCGGATCTCCGAGCTGATGATGACCGAGGCGCTCACCCGCAAGCCGGCGGAGATGGCCGGCCCGGGTGACATCTGCGCCGTGGCCGGTATCCCGGACATCATGATCGGCGAGACCCTGGCCGACCCGGAGAACCCGGTCGCGCTGCCGCTGATCACGGTCGACGAGCCGGCGATCTCCATGGTCATCGGCACCAACACCTCCCCGCTGGTCGGCCGTGGCGCCACCGGCAAGGGCGCCGACAACAAGGCGGCCGTCAAGGACCGCAAGGTCACTGCCCGCCAGGTCAAGGACCGCCTCGACCGCGAGCTGATCGGTAACGTCAGCCTCCGCGTGCTGGACACCGAGCGGCCGGACGCCTGGGAGGTGCAGGGCCGCGGTGAGCTGGCGCTGGCCATCCTGGTCGAGACGATGCGCCGCGAGGGCTTCGAGCTGACCATCGGCAAGCCGCAGGTCGTCACCAAGGAGGTCGACGGCAAGGTCTACGAGCCGGTCGAGCGCATGACGATCGACGTGCCCGAGGAGCACATGGGCGCCGTCACGCAGCTCATGGGCGTGCGCAAGGGCCGCATGGACAACATGTCCAACCACGGTTCCGGCTGGGTCCGCATGGAGTTCGTCGTGCCCTCGCGCGGCCTCATCGGCTTCCGGACCGAGTTCCTGACCCAGACCCGCGGCACCGGTATCGGCCACTCCATCCACGAGGGCTTCGAGCCCTGGTTCGGCACGCTCCAGACCCGTAACAACGGCTCCCTGGTCGCCGACCGTGCCGGTGCGGTCACCGCGTTCGCGATGACCAACCTGCAGGAGCGCGGCGTGCTGTTCGTGGAGCCGGGCACCGAGGTGTACGAGGGCATGATCGTCGGCGAGAACTCCCGCGCCGACGACATGGACGTCAACATCACCAAGGAGAAGAAGCTCACCAACATGCGCTCCTCGACGGCCGACGTGACCGAGTCGATCGTCCCGCCGCGCAAGCTGTCGCTGGAGCAGTCCCTGGAGTTCTGCCGTGACGACGAGTGCGTCGAGGTCACCCCGGAGGCCGTGCGCATCCGCAAGGTGAACCTGGACGCCCGCGAGCGTGCCCGCGCCGCGAGCCGCGCCAAGCACGGCTGACCGTCCCACCACAGCGCCGGGCACCCCGCGTGGGCGGGGTGCCCGGCGCTGTTCGTTGAACGCGCTTCGTTAAAGGGGAGGGAACGCAAAGGAAAGGGGTAGGGAAAACCCTTGATTTGCGGGCGACAGCCGTCAGGGGCGGTCCGCTCCCACTACCCTGCTGCGGAAGTGCCGTGCCCCCGACTGCGGGGATCGCGCAACGGCCGTGCCGCACACGTTTCTTGAGCGGCGACACCCACGGGTGGCTCCTTGCACGGGGGCCACGGTAGTCGCAAGCGGTTTTTCTCACCCTCGCGTCCGGAATGCGGACAGCTGCCACCGATAGATGTGTAACAAGTCCGTTTCGCAGGGATCTCTCACCAAACCCTTTGTCCGGATTTTGGAAGATGTATACGCGAGCTGTGATCGAACCGAGACCTCGAGACTGTGGTTCGGTCCTGGCGTTTGGCAGATAGTTAGGCGCGTAGAGCTCGGATGAACGGGTCACTCGCCGACAGCGGCGCCGACTCACGAGCGCGGGGGCACCTGACGATTTCCGGCACCGGCGACGGGCGGTGGCGGTGGTCTGTCTGTGCTCCCTTTGCGGTGAACCAATGACTTCATAGGAGGAACCCATGCGCGGTGCCAAGAGCGCCAAGTGGGTCGCGGGGGCGATAGTCGTCGCCCTGGCCGCCACCGCCTGCGGCGGTGACAGTGACGGCGAGGGGAACAACAAGGGTTCCGGACCGGCCGGATACGTCTCGATCGACGTCGGCGAGCCGCAGAAGCCGCTGATCCCGGCGGACACCAACGAGACCAACGGTTCGTACGTCATCCAGTCCCTGTTCACGCAGTTGCTGGACTTCGACGCCAAGGGCGACATCGTCTACACGAACGCCGAGTCGGTCTCCTCGGACGACTCCAAGACGTGGACGGTCAAGCTCAAGAAGGGCTGGAAGTTCCACAACGGCGAAGAAGTCACCTCCAAGTCGTACATCGACGCTTGGAACTGGTACGCCAACATCAAGAACAACCAGCAGAACTCCTTCTGGTTCCAGGACATCAAGGGCTACGACGATGTCCACCCGGAGAAGGGCGAGCCGAAGGCCGAGACCATGTCCGGCCTGAAGGCCGTGGACGACCACACCTTCACCATCGAGCTGAAGTACACGATGCCGTACTTCAACTACAAGCTGGGCTACACCACGTGGGCCCCGCTGCCCAAGGTCTTCTACGACGACCCGAAGGCCTTCGGCCAGAAGCCGGTCGGCAACGGTCCCTACACGTTCGAGAAGTGGGACCACAAGAAGCTCATCCAGGTCAAGGCCTGGGATGACTACAAGGGCCCGAACAAGGCGAAGAACAAGGGCGTCCAGTTCAAGAACTACACGACGGTCGAAGCCGCGTACAAGGACGTCGTCTCCGGCAACCTGGACATGATCCGCCAGGTCGGCCCGACGGACCTGCCGAAGTACAAGCAGGACCTGGGCGCAGGCGCCATCGAGCAGCCGTACGCGGCCCTGCAGACGCTGACCCCGGCGTTCTACTCCAAGACCTTCAAGGACATCGACCCGAAGGTCCTGCAGGGTCTGTCGATGGCGATCGACCGTGACACGATCACCGAGACGGTTCTGAACAAGACCCGTACGCCGGCAAAGGGCTTCACGCCGCCGGGCGTCAAGGGCTACCAGGACCTGGACACCGACGTGTTCACGTACAACCCGGCGAAGGCCAAGAAGCTCGTCCAGGAGGGCGGCGGCGTTCCGGGTAACAAGTTCACCATCCAGTACAACGCCGACGGTGGACACAAGGAGTGGGTGACCGCGGTCTGCGAGTCCATCCGCAAGGCCACCGGCGTCGACTGCGCCGGCGACCCCAAGCCGGACTTCGCCACGGACCTCGAGGCCCGTGACAACGACCAGGTGAAGGGCATGTACCGCGGTGGCTGGGTCGCCGACTACCCGGTCAACGCCAACTTCATGAAGGAGCTGTACCACACCACCGCCGAGGCCAACAACGGCCGCTTCTCCAACAAGGAGATCGACGGGCTGATGAACAAGGCGGACAACGCCAAGTCCCTCGAAGAGTCGGTGAAGGCCTTCCAGGAGGTCGAGAAGAAGCTGGTCGAGCACATGCCGGCCATCCCGCTCTGGTACTACCGCATCAACGGCGGCCACGGTAAGAACGTCGACAACGTCAACGTCGACTTCCACGGTGACCTCGAAGTGTGGGCCGTCACCACCAAGTAAGAGGAGCCTCGCGGGCTCTTCCCACTCGGCCGTAAGCCCACCGCCGATTCAGGCGGCGGTGGGAGGTGCGTGGGGCCGTCTCGTCACCAGGAGGCGGCCCCCGCGCCTGCGTTAACCCCTCACGGAGGCACCTATGGGGCGCTATGTCGCACGACGACTGCTCCAGATGATCCCGGTGTTCATCGGGTCGACCTTGCTCATCTTCTGCATGATGTACGCCCTGCCCGGCGATCCCGTCCGGGCGATGATGGGGGATCAGGCGTACGACCCGGCGGTGGTCGCGAGCATCAAGAAGGAACTCGGCCTCGATCAGCCGCTCCTTCACCAGTATGTGAACTACATGACCGGGCTGTTGCAGGGCGACTTCGGTACCCAGATCGCCAGTCAGCGGCCCATCAAGGACATCATCCTCGACGCGTTCCCGGTGACGATCAGGCTGACGCTCTTCGCCTTCGCCTTCGTCTCGCTCGTGGGCATCGGCCTCGGTGTCGTCGCCGGCCTGCGCCCCGACACGCTGCGGGACCGCGGACTGCTGACGCTGACGCTGTTCCTCGTCTCGATGCCGTCCTTCGTACTGGGCTTCCTGCTGCAGTACCAGTTCGCGTTCAAGTGGCAGGTCACCACGCCCACGGTGACCGACTCGACGAACTTCTCACAACTCCTGCTTCCCGCGATCGTGCTGGCGTCGCTCTCACTGGCCTACGTCGCCCGGCTGACCCGCACCTCGATCGCGGAGAACCTGCGGTCCGACTACATGCGCACCGCCGTGGCGAAGGGGCTGCCGCGCCGCCGCGTCATCGGCGTCCACCTGATGCGCAACTCGCTGATTCCCGTGGTCACCTTCCTCGGCATCGAGGTCGGCAACCTGATGACCGGTGCCATCGTGACCGAGGGCATCTTCAACGTGCGGGGTGTCGGCTTCGAGGTCTACGAGGCGCTCATCCGGCGCGAGGGCGCCACGGTCGTGGGCATCGCCTCGCTGATGGTGCTCATCTACCTCGCCGCCAGCCTGATCGTCGACCTGCTTTACGCGGTCCTGGACCCGAGGATCCGGTATGCCTGACAAAACCGTTGAGAAGAAGGTCGAAGCCCTTCCCGGTGACACCGTGAGCACCGCGGGCGTCGTCGTGGCCGACGCGGGCCCGGCTCCCGAGAAGGGGCGCAGCCTGTGGTCCGACGCCTGGCACGACCTGCGGCGCAACCCGCTGTTCCTCATCTCGTCCGTGCTGATCGTCTTCCTCCTGGTGATGTCGGTCTGGCCGGGACTGTTCACCAGCGCCTCGCCGCGCGACGCCGATCTGGCCAAGCACTATCTGGGGAAGCCGAACTGGGGCCACGTCTTCGCCGCGGACTGGCTCGGCTATGACGTCCAGGGCCGTTCGATCTACGCGCGTGTCGTCTACGGTGCCCGCGCCTCGATCAGCGTCGGTGTGGGCGTCACCGTCGCCGTCACCGTCATCGGCACGGTCGTCGGCATGCTCGCCGGCTACTTCGGCGGATGGACCGACACCCTGCTCTCGCGGATGACCGACATCTTCCTCGGCATCCCGTTCCTGCTCGGCGCCCTGGTGGTGCTCAACTCCTTCGACGAGCGCACCGTCTGGGTCGTCATCATGGCCCTGGCCTTCCTGGGCTGGACCCAGATCGCCCGTGTCGCCCGCGGCGCCGTGATCACCATCAAGCAGGCGGACTACGTGGTGGCCGCCAGAGCCCTCGGTGCCTCGACGTCCCGGATCCTGTTCCGGCACATCCTGCCCAACGCGCTCGCGCCCATCATCGTCGTGGCGACCATCGCGCTCGGCGGCTACATCGCCGTCGAAGCCACCCTGTCCTTCCTGGGCGTGGGTCTCGGTGACGCGGCGGTATCCTGGGGCGGCGACGTGGCGCGAGGACGTGAGCAGCTCCGTATCGCCCCCCACACCCTGATCATCCCGTCGGTGATGGTCTCGATCACGGTGCTCTCGTTCCTTATGTTCGGCGATGCGGTACGCAACGCCCTCGACCCCAAGCTGCGCTGAGGGAGGCGTACGTGACCATCATCGATGAAGTGGCCGGGAGTCCCGCGCCGGACGGCTCAAAGGACACAGGCCGCCCGTTGCTCGAAGTTCGCGACCTGCACGTGGAGTTCCACACCCGCGACGGGGTCGCCAAGGCCGTCAACGGCGTCAACTACTCCGTCGCCGCGGGCGAGACGCTGGCGGTGCTCGGCGAGTCCGGCTCCGGCAAGTCCGTCACCGCGCAGGCGATCATGGGCATTCTCGACATGCCGCCCGGCCGCATCTCCAAGGGGGAGATCCTCTTCCGCGGCCAGGACATGCTGAGGATGTCCAACGATGAGCGCCGGAAGATCCGCGGCAACAAGATTGCGATGATCTTCCAGGACGCGCTGTCCTCGCTGAACCCTGTGCTCTCCGTGGGCTACCAGCTCGGCGAGATGTTCCGCGTGCACCAGGGCATGTCCAAGAAGGACGCCAAGGCCAAGGCGATCGAGCTGATGGACCGGGTGAAGATCCCGGCCGCCAAGGAGCGCGTCAACGACTACCCGCACCAGTTCTCCGGCGGTATGCGCCAGCGCATCATGATCGCGATGGCGCTCGCCCTGGAGCCGGACCTGATCATCGCCGACGAGCCCACCACGGCCCTCGACGTGACCGTCCAGGCCCAGGTCATGGACCTGCTCGCGGAGTTGCAGCGCGAGTACAACATGGGTCTCATCCTGATCACCCACGACCTCGGCGTGGTCGCCGACGTCGCGGACAAGATCGCGGTGATGTACGCGGGACGCATCGTGGAGCGCGCCCCGGTCCACGAGCTGTACAAGCGCCCGGCGCACCCGTACACCAAGGGCCTGTTGCACTCGATCCCACGCCTGGACCAGAAGGGCCAGGAGCTGTACGCGATCAAGGGCCTGCCGCCCAACCTGACGCGTATCCCGTCCGGCTGCGCCTTCAACCCGCGGTGCACGCAGGCGCAGGACATCTGCCGTACGGACATCCCGCCGCTGCACCCCGTCACCGAGCGGGACGGTGGCGAGCTGGTCGGCCGCAGCAGCGCGTGCCACTTCTGGAAGGAGACGATCCATGGCTGAGCTCAGCAAGACCGACGAGCCGCAGGACGCCACGCCGAACGTCTCCGAGGTCGAGGTCGTCGACGCCCACTCCGAGTCTGAGGCGGTCGCCGCGATCGAGGCGCCGATCGAGCGGGGCGAGCCGATCCTGCAGGTGCGCAACCTGGTGAAGCACTTCCCGCTCACCCAGGGCGTCCTCTTCAAGAAGCAGGTCGGGGCGGTCAAGGCGGTCGACGGTATCTCCTTCGACCTCTACCAGGGCGAGACGCTCGGCATCGTGGGCGAGTCCGGCTGTGGCAAGTCCACGGTCGCCAAGCTGCTGATGATGCTCGAGAAGGCGACCGCGGGCGAAGTCTTCTACAAGGGCCAGGACATCACCAAGCTGTCCGGGCGCGCGCTGAAGGCGGTCCGCCGCAACATCCAGATGGTGTTCCAGGACCCGTACACCTCGCTCAACCCGCGTATGACGGTGGGCGACATCATCGGGGAGCCCTTCGACATCCACCCCGAGGTGGCCCCGAAGGGCGACCGGCGCCGCAAGGTGCAGGAACTGCTGGACGTGGTCGGCCTCAACCCCGAATACATCAACCGCTATCCGCATCAGTTCTCGGGCGGTCAGCGCCAGCGCATCGGCATCGCCCGCGGCCTCGCGCTCAACCCTGAGATCATCATCTGCGACGAGCCGGTCTCCGCGCTGGACGTGTCCGTCCAGGCGCAGGTCATCAACTTGATGGAGAAGCTGCAGGACGAGTTCAACCTCTCCTACCTCTTCATCGCGCACGACCTGTCGATCGTCCGGCACATCTCCGACCGCGTGGGTGTGATGTACCTCGGCAAGATGGCCGAGATCGGCACGGACACGGAGATCTACGACCACCCGACGCACCCCTACACCCAGGCGCTGCTGTCGGCCGTCCCGGTCCCCGACCCGGAGTCGCGCGAGGGCCGCGAGCGGATCATCCTCACCGGTGACGTCCCCTCCCCGGCCAATCCGCCCTCGGGCTGCCGCTTCCGCACCCGCTGCTGGAAGGCCCAGGACAAGTGCGCCGAGGAGATCCCTCTTCTGGCCATCCCGGAGCGCTTCCAGGGCTCCGACTCCCCGGCGGCCCACGAGTCGGCCTGCCACTTCGCTGAGGAGAAGGACGTGGTCCACGCGGCCTGACCTCGCCGTCCCGGTTCCCGGCATCCCGCAGGGGTGCCGGGAACCGGTGTTCGAGGTTCTCGGTACCCGCACGCCGGCGGTCCGGGGCACTACGCCGCCTACCTCGCGAGCACCGACGGCTTCGAGGTGGAACTCGTGGCGTCCGAGCCGCACAGCCCGGCAAAACCCCGCGAACTTCGTTAACACACAGGCAACTTCGCGGACCCGATTCCGATATACGGACGCGTCAGGCTGTACAGCGTACGGCCGTGCGGGTGCCGTAAACGGGCCGGGGCAGGCCATGTCGCCCCGGCCCGTTGCCGCGCGCTCAGGCGGCGGTGATGCCCAGCGAGCGCTTCAGGAAGTCCACCTGGAGGAGCAGCAGGTTCTCCGCCACCTGTTCCTGTGGGGTCATGTGTGTGACGCCCGAGAGCGGCAGCACCTCGTGGGGGCGGCCGGCGGCCAGGAGGGCCGAGGAGAGGCGCAGGGCGTGCGCGACCACGACGTTGTCGTCGGCCAGGCCGTGCACGATCATCAGGGGGCGGTGCCGTTCGGCGGGGGCGGAGAGGCCGTCGGCGGTGATCAGGGAGCTCTTCGCGTACGACTCCGGGTGCTCCGCCGGCGTGCCCAGGTAGCGCTCGGTGTAGTGAGTGTCGTACAGGGCCCAGTCCGTCACCGGGGCGCCCGCGATGCCCGCGCGGAAGACATCCGGGCGGCGCAGGACCGCCAGGCCCGCCAGCCAGCCGCCGTAGGACCAGCCGCGGATCGCCACCCGGGACAGGTCCAGGGGGTGGCGCTCGGCGAGGTCCTCCAGCGCCTCCACCTGGTCGTCCAGCGACAGCGTGAAGTCGTGGTGGATCGCCTTCTCCCAGGCGGGCGAGCGTCCCGGGGTGCCGCGTCCGTCCGCGACCACGACCGCGAAGCCCTGGTCCGCGAACCACTGCGAGGTGAGGTGCGCGTTGTGCGCGGCGACCACCCGCTGGCCGTGCGGGCCGCCGTACGGGTCCATGAGCACCGGCAGGGGGGTGTCACCGTCGTAGTCCCGAGGCATAAGCACGGCGCACGGGACACGGCGTGCGCCCCCCTCGGTGAGCGTCACGCGGGGGGACATACCGGGATCTTCGGCATGTGAGGGGACAGCTGTGGTCGGTTTTCCGTCGCGTAGTACCCGCACCCGTGAACCCGGCCGATCCAGCGTCGCCGAGACCAGGACCGTCACACCCCCGGCCCGCACCGCCGAGTGCACGCCCGGCTCTTGCGACAGGCGCTCCACGCCCAGCTCGTTCACCCGGTACACGTGCACCTGGCCCGTCTCCGCCTCGGCGGCCTCCTCGCCGGCCGACGCCGAGACCAGCACGTCGTCGTCGGAGACGTCCAGCACGGCGCGCACATGCAACTGCGCTCCCGTGAGCGGCCGGTCCCCGACCGCAAGCACCCGCGCACCGCCCTCGTCCGCGATCCGGACCAGCTGCCCGGACGGGCTCCAGCAGGGCACCCCAGGGAAAAGATCAAGCCATGTTGCGTCTTCGTCGGCGTGCACCATCCGCGTCGCGCCCGAATCCTGGTCCACCGCCAGGATCAGCTGGCTGCGCTGGTCGCGCGCCTGTACGAGCAGCAGCGGCGCGCCCGCCTCTGACCAGTGGACATGCGCCAGATACGGGTACCGCGCCCGGTCCCAGGAGACCTCCGTGCGCACCCCGTCCAGGTCGATCACGAACAGCCGCACGTCCGCGTTCCCGGTGCCGGCCGCCGGATACGCCACCCGCTGCGGCTCCCGTTCCGGATGCGCCGGATCGGAGATCCACCACCGCCGCACCGGCGTGTCGTCCACGCGCGCCACGAGCAGCCGGTCCGACTCCGGAGCCCACCAGAAGCCCCGCGAACGCCCCATCTCCTCGGCCGCGATGAACTCGGCGAGCCCATAGGAGACATTCTCCGACTCCGGCTCGGCGAGCGCCCGGTCGCCCGCCCCCTCCGCGTCGACCACGCGAAGGGAGCCCCGGGCGGCGTAGGCGACGAACCGCCCGTCGGGTGACGGGCGCGGGTCGATCACCGGCCCGGGCGTGGGCATTTCACGCGCCGTCCCGGCCCGCAGCTCGGCCGTGAAGAGCCGCCCTGACAAGGCGAAGGAGGCCAGCTCGACGGCTGCGTCGGTGGCGTACCCGACGATGCCGGCCCCGCCCTCACGACTGCGTTCCCGCCGGGCCCGCTCCTCCGGGGAGAGATCCTCCGCACCACCGCCCAGCAGGGCGCGCGGGTCGGCGGCCACGCGCTCCCCGCCGGCCTCCGGGTCGAGGACCCACAGCGCATTCGCCCGGTCCGTACCGGAACTCGAGCGCAGGAACACGACACGTGAACCATCGGGCGCCACGGTGAACGAACGCGGCGCGCCGAGCGTGAACCGCTGGGTACGGGCGTGCCGTCGGGGAAAGGAGTCAGGCTCGGTCGTCATGCCCTGACCATATTGGCCATGCGCCCCCTTGTGCGGCCGTGCGCCGATCGATGCGCACGGAGGGATAGTTATGATCAATGGCGCATAGTGGGTATCAACCTGCTGGCTGCTGTACGGATTTACTGCCCCCATAGTCCGACCCCCCGCGCCCTCGTGGATCTTTGGAGGTGAACCGCCGTGGCACTCTCGATTTCGGCGGTGGTGCTGCTGGCGATCATCGTCTTCTTGTTGATCAAGAAGTCGGGACTGAAGGCGGGGCATGCGATCGTCTGCATGCTGCTCGGCTTCTACCTCGCCTCCTCGACCATCGCTCCCACGATCAGCGAGCTGACGACGAACATCGCGGGCATGATCGGCAGCATCAAGTTCTGACCGCCCGGGCCCCGTGTACGGCCGCGCGGGGCGGGGTCCCGGGACCTCGTAGGGTGGTCCCATGACGGAACTGCCCGACCGGCGTCTGCTACTGGTGCACGCGCACCCGGACGACGAGTCGATCAACAACGGCGCGACCATGGCCAGGTACGCGGCCGAGGGTGCCCACGTCACCCTGGTCACCTGCACCCTGGGCGAGCGCGGCGAGGTCATCCCGCCCGAGCTCGCGCACCTGACCGGTGCCGCCCTGGGCCAGCACCGCCGCCGCGAGCTCACCGCCGCCATGGCCGAGCTCGGCGTGACGGACTTCCGCCTGCTCGGCGGCGCCGGACGCTACAGCGACTCCGGGATGATGGGCCTGCCCGACAACGACGACCCCGCCTGCTTCTGGCAGGCCGACGTCGACGAGGCCGCCGCGCACCTCGTCGAGGTGATCCGCGAGGTAAGGCCCCAGGTCCTCGTCACCTACGACGACAACGGCGGTTACGGCCACCCCGACCACATCCAGGCCCACCGCGCCGCCATGCGCGCCGCCGAACTGTCCGCCGACGCCGGCCGGCCGATCCCCAAGATCTACTGGAACCGGGTCCCCCGGCCCGTGGTGGAGGAGTCCTTCGCGCGGCTCCGGGAGGAACTGCCCGGCACCCCCTTCACCAAGACGGCCGAGGTCGACGACGTGCCGGGTGTCGTGGCCGAGGAGCGGATCACCGCCGTGATCGACGGCACCGCGCACGCCGCCGCCAAGGCCGCCGCGATGCGCGCCCACGCCACGCAGATCACCGTGGCCGAGCCGTACTTCGTGCTGTCCAACGAACTCGCCCAGCCGATCCTCACGACCGAGTACTACGAGCTGGTGCGCGGCGGGCAGGGGCCCGGCGGTCGGGAGACGGACCTGTTCGCCGGTGTCGAGGAGGGCTCATGAGCGACCGGACGCCGATGCTCGCCCAGCCGATGCGGCCGCCCTCCGCCGGACGGATCGGCGCCTGCCTGGGGTTCTTCGTGCTGGGAGCCGTCGTCGGCGTGGCCGGGGCGCTGGTGCAGCCCGGGTGGTTCCCGGGCGGGCTGCTCCTCGCCCTCGCCGGTGAGGCCGGTGCCGTCCTGGGCGGCGCGCGCGTCACCCGGGGCCGGGCCGGGGGCGTCGCGGCCGCGGCCGGCTGGATGCTCGCCGTCGTCCTGCTCACCGCCAGCCGCCCCGAGGGCGACTTCCTCTTCGCCGCGGGAAGCGGCTCCTATCTCTTCCTGCTCGGGGGCATCGGTGTGGCTGTGATGTGCGCCACCCTCGCCCCGGGGCGGCAACCGGACGGCGACCCCGTCCGACTTGGCAAGTGACGTACCACTTCGCCAGGACGCGCCCGTGGGGGTCCGGTGTGAGTTTCCCCAGCGGTCCTGGGATACGGGCGAGAAGTGGCCAGTATGGTGGTGCGCGCCGCCGAGCTGCCCGCGTGAGGTTGTGTCGGGCGGCGGAGCCAACCGGGAGAACCTGCCTTGAGTCGTGAAACTGACACTCCGTCCTCCGGGCCCAACGGGCGCGGCGGAGCCGCCTACCCGTCGGGTACGCCGCCGTACGGGACCCCGACGGTGTCCGACGGCGGTACGGACGCGGGCCGTTCGGCCACGCGGCCGGAGGAACGCAAGACCGAGACCACGCTGACGACCCGGATCCGGATCAACATCCCAGGGTCGCGGCCCATTCCGCCGGTGGTGGTGCGCAAGCCCGTCGCCGAGGCGGAGGGCCCGGACGACACCGACACGCGCGGTGACGCGTCGACGGCGCCGGGTGCGGCCACGTCCCGCGAGACGGGCACGGCCGAGCCTCCCGCCGACCCCGCACAGCCGCCGGCCGACGGCAAGCCGGCCAGTGACTGGTTCGCGCCCCGCAAGTCCGGCCCCGCCAAGGGCGGTCAGGGCAGCGGCTCGACGAACGGGGCCGGGCTGCCGGGCGGTTCGGCTCCGCTGGTGGGCGGTTCCGGTACGGGCGCTCCGGGTTCGGGTGCCGGTGTGGCCGGCGGGGTACGACCGGGTGCCGGGCGGCCCGGAGGCGTGGTCGGCTCCATGAGCGCGCCGGGCGGCTCCCGGTCCGGCGGTACGAACGGTGCCGGGCTCCCGGGCGGCGCGACCGGCGGCCCGGTCGCACCCGGGCACGGCGGCGGCACGGGCTCCTTCGACGTCACGGAGGCACTGGCGGCGGGCCCGCTGGGCAACGGCTCGCGTCCCGCCCCGGGCACCGGCGGCGAGCAGCACCGCGACGACCTCCCGTACTTCTCGGACAATGGCAACGGCAACGGCGGCCCGAGCGCGTCCAACGGCTTCGGCGAGCCGGGCGGGCCCGGCGGTACCGGAACCCGGGGCCCGGCCGGGCCGACGGGTGGTCCGGTCACCGGGGACGGCCCGCTGCTGCCGCCGGCCGGTGCGCCTGGCGGTTTCGCCGGGCAGGGCGGTCCCGGGCGACCGGTCGGCGCGGGTGCGTTCCACGAGCCCGGCGGCCCAGGTAGGCATGGCGGCTTCGACGTGCCCGGTGGCCCCGGCGCCTCCGGTGGCCCGGGCGGCTTCGGCGAGCCGGGCAGGCCCGGCGGGCCCGAGGACTTCAACGAGCCCGGCACCCCCGGCCGCCCCGGTGGCCCCGGCGCCTTCAACGCCCCCGGCCGACCGGGAGCCCCTGCCGGTCCCGGCGCCCCCGTCGGCCCCGGAGCCATAGGCGGCGGCCCCGGTGGCCCGAGCGGCCCCGGCGCCCCCGCCGGTCCGGCCGGCCCCGGATCCCCCGGCACCCCCGGCCCCCTGGTGGGCGCCCCCGGCAGCACCGCGACTCCCACCGGTCCCGGCGCCGCAGGCCCCGGCCCCGGCGGCGGCATGAGCGACGACACAGCGATCCTCACCCCGCAGAAGCCGGCCCCCGAACCACCGGACGGCCAGGGCTACGGCCACCGGCACGACAACGTCTCCGGGCACACCGTCACCAGCGGCATCCCGGTCGTCCCGCCCGGCGCGGCCTCCCCGTTCGGCCCGGGCACGCCCGGTGACGGCCCGGTGCCGCACACGGCGCCGAAGCTGCCCGAGCCGGTCTCCCCGCCCCCGGCGAGCTCCTCGAAGGCGCCCAAGAAGAAGGGGCGCAGCAAGCTCGTGCTGCTCGCCGCCGGCGTGATCGTCCTGGCCGGTGGCGTCTACGGCGCCGGCCTGCTGATGAACCGCACGGACGTGCCGAAGGGCACCACCGTGCTCGGCGTCGACATCGGCGGCACCACCCGCGACGGCGCGGTCAAGAAGCTCGACGCCGCCTTCGACGACCGGGTCGGCAAGGAGCTGAAGCTGTCGGTGGGCGGCAAGACCGTCGCCCTCGACCCGGACAACGCCGGCCTCCAGTTCGACATGGACGCCACGGCCGACGCGGCGGCGAAGAGCGACTACAACCCGGTCTCCGTGATCGGCTCGCTGTTCGGCAAGCACCGTGTCGTCACACCCGTCATGCCCGTCGACGAGGAGAAACTGCACGCCGCCCTGGAGAACGCCGCGGGCGGCTCCGCCTCGGCGACCGACGGCACGATCGAGTTCAAGGGCGGCAAGGCCGTCCCCGTGTACGGCAAGCCGGGCAAGGGCGTCGACCTCGCCAAGTCGACGACGGCGGTGGAGGAGGCGTACCGCGCCCAGGTGGAGACCGGCTCGGCCGGCACGGTGAACCTCCCGACCACCACCCGGCAGCCGACGGTCTCGAACGCCGAGGTCGACCGGGTGCTGAAGGACTTCGCCCAGCCCGCGATGTCGGCCAAGGCCATCGTGCAGACCGACGCGGCGCACAGCATCCCGTTCGGCGCCTTGTCGCTGCCGAAGATCCTCAGCTTCAAGGCCGTCGACGGCAAGCTCGTGGACACCTACAACCTCAAGGCGCTCCAGGAGGCCTACGGCACGACCTTCGACGGCGTGCAGATCGAGGGTGCGAGCGGCAAGCGCGATGTCACACCGCAGGACGTCGTCACGGCGCTGCGCAAGGCCCTGCGCGGCAAGACGCCCGCCGAGCGCGTCGGAGTCATCGACACCAAGCCGAACTGACCTCCGGTAACCCGCCGTACGAGAGCCCCTGCCCGGTGAGGGCGGGGGCTCTCGTCGTCACCCCGCAGGCATGACACCTGTCATGCGGTACCCCGGACGCCCGGCACTGCCCCCGCCCGCACCCCCGAAGCCACGATGGCCGTATGACAACGACGGCCTCGGTGGTCGCGTTCGACCAGGTGAGCAAGGCATACGGCGCCGTCCGGGCCGTGGACGGGCTGACCCTCGACCTCAGCCCGGGTCAGACCGTGGCGCTGCTCGGCCCCAACGGCGCCGGCAAGTCGACCACCCTCGACCTGCTCCTCGGCCTCAAGAAGCCCGACAGCGGCACGGTCCGCCTCTTCGGCACCAGCCCCCGGGAGGCCATCGTCGCCGGACGCGTGGGCGCCATGCTGCAGAGCGGCGGCCTCATGGACGAGGTCACGGTCGCCGAACTCGTCCGGCTCGCCTGCGACCTGCACCCGAAGCCGTACCGGCCCTCCGAGGTCCTGGCCGGTGCGGGCATCGCGCAGATCGCCGACCGCAAGGTCGACAAGCTTTCCGGCGGCCAGGCCCAGCGCGTCCGCTTCGCCCTGGCCACCGCCGGCGACAGTGACCTCATCGTCCTGGACGAGCCGACCACCGGCATGGACGTCACCACCCGCCAGGCCTTCTGGGCCACCATGCGCGGGCAGGCCGACCGGGGCCGGACCGTCCTCTTCGCCACCCACTACCTCGAAGAGGCCGACGCCGTCGCCGACCGGGTCCTGGTCCTGCACCGCGGCCGGCTCCTCGCCGACGGCACGGCCGCCGAGATCAAGGCCAAGGCGGGCGCCCGCCGGGTCTCCTTCGACCTGGAGGGCGTCATCGACGAACGCGCCCTGCGCGGCCTGCCGTTCCTGACCGCGCTCGACGTCTCCGGCCGAACCGTGCGCATCCAGTCCTCCGACGCCGACGCCACCGTCCACGCCCCGTACGGCCTCGGCGTCCTCCCACGCAACCTCGAAGTCGCCGGGCTCGGCCTGGAGCAGGCCTTCGTCGCCATCACCACCGCCGAGGAGGCGAAGTCGAAGTGAACAGCCTGATCAAGCTGGAACTGGCCCGCGCCCTGCGCAACCGCAAGTTCCTGTTCTTCTCCGTGATCTACCCGTCGGTGCTGTTCCTGATCATCGCGGGCAACACCGACAGCACCACGAAGGTCCCCGGCAGCGGCCTGACCCTCCCGACCTTCATGATGGTCTCCATGGCGTCCTTCGGCGCCCTCACGGCCGTCCTCATGGGCAACAGCGAGCGCATCGCCAAGGAACGCGAGGGTGGCTGGGTGCGGCAACTGCGCCTGACCACGCTGCCGGGCCGCGGCTACGTCCTCGCCAAGACGGCGAGCGCCGCCGTCGTCAGCCTGCCGTCCATCGTCATCGTCTTCGCCGTCGCCGCGGCCGTGAAAGGCGTTCGCGTGGCTGTGAAACCGACCCGTCCGGCGGCGCGGGGCTGTGCCGGCATGTGACTCCGCCGCGTGAGCGCGACCGGCCACAGACGACCCGCACACGCCCGCCACACGACCTCGAGGGCGAGAAGGCGTCAGTTGAGCATCGCCCGAGCCGCCAGAGCCTCCGCCCGCACCCGCTCCGCGGCCCCCTCGTCCACCGCCCCCACCACCTCCGCATACGCCTCCAACTCCAAGGCACCACCGAGGAACTCGCCCCGCTGGACGAGCAACCGGGCCCGCTCGTACCGCAACCGCGCCGGATGAGACGGCAGCAGCAGCGACAACTCGACGGCCCACAACGCCACATCCGACCGCTCGGGGCGAGCCGCGGCCCACGCCCGCACGTTGTTCAGAATCCGCAGCACCACATCCAGCGGATCCGCGGGCCGCAGCATCGCCGCGTCCAGCCGCGCCCCCGCCGCCCCGGCCACCAGCAGCTCCGCATCCGCCCCGCTCAGCACCCGCCCCCCGTCGAACGGATCGGCGAGCACCTGCCCCTCCTCGGGCCCGAACCCGACCACGAAGTGCCCCGGCAGGGCCACCCCGTACACCGGCGCCCCGGCCCGCCGCGCCACCTCCATCCACACCACGGACAGCAGGATCGGCAGCCCCCTGTGCCGCACCAGCACCGCATGCAACAGTGAGGACTCCAGCCGCCGGTAGTCGGCCGGTGTGCCGTGGAACCCCAGCCGCTCACCGAGCAGCTCCCGCAGGGCGACCGCCCACGCCCGCGGCCCGCCGGGCCGGTACGGCAGCAGCCCGGCGAGCCGGTCCAGCTCGACCTGCGCGGCGTCCAGGCCCGCCTCGTCCAGCTCCCCGTCCGCCTCCGCGCCCACCAGCAGGCACAGCGTCGAGAGATCGGGCCGCTCGGAGCGGGCCTCTTGGGCGAACCGCCGCCGCAGCTCGGCGGAACGCTCCGGGGGCGGGGGATACGGGGGACGCATGACTGGTTCGTGCCCTCTCACGACGATGGGTCACCGGCCGCCTGGCCGGCCGCTGCGCCGTCGGCGTCCGGCGCCCGGTAGTGGTGGTAGGCGTGGTGCGCGACGAACCCCATCCCGGCGTACAGCGCCCGCGCTCCCGCGTTCTCGGCCTCGACCTGGAGCCACGCGGCCGACGCGCCCTCGTCGAGCGCCTGCCGGGCCAGCGCGGCCATCACGGCCGTACCGAGGCCCTGGCGCCGCAGCGCCGGATCGACCTCGACGGCGGCGAACCCGGCCCACCGCCCGTCGACCACACACCGCCCGATGGCGGCCGGAGGCGCCCCCTCGGCCGAACCCGGCACGGTCGCGAACCACACGGACGGCCCGCTCCGGAGCACCCGCAGCGCCACCTCGCTCATGCCCTTGCGCTGATACCGGGCCAGCCACCCCTCGTCGGCCTCCCGGGACAGCGCGACCCCCACCGGGTCGCCCCCGTCGGCGATCGGCGCCAGCGGCCCGACCCACAGCTCGGCGGTCACCTCCCGCGCCCAGCCCCGTTCCTCCAGCTGGGCGCAGAGCAGCTCCTGCGTGCCCTCGGCGCCGGTCGCGGTCTGCACGTACGCCGGCAGTCCGCGCTCGCCGTACCACCGCCGTACGACGCCGAGCGCCGCGTCGAGCGGCAGGCCCGGGTCACCCAGCGGCAGCACCGAATTGGCCCGCCGTGTGAACCCGGAGGCGGACCGCAGCTCCCACTCCCCGAGCCACTCGCTCTCCACGGGCCGCCATGCCCCTGCGGCGACCCGGGCCAGCTCCGCGTAGGAGGCGGCCGGAGCGCGCCGACGCGCCGGAGCGGCCGGCACGACCTTGCCCGCGACCAGCATGGACTCCGCGATACGGACGCTCTCTCCGCCCTTCCGTGTGATCAGCAGCACACCGTTGTCCCATGATGTGAGAACACCGACCGTGTCGGTGAACTTCTCACCCGGAGCCGGATATTCCCTCAAGCTCCGCACCGAGACCCGTTTGCCCACGTCAGCAGCGGTGATACGGACCTCGAGTCGCCCGGCGGCAGAGATTTCCACAGGTCAGTTCACCCCTCCTGTTCGGATCATGCCCAGGAACGGAGATACTAGGGGCGGGCATCGACGACGCCGCGCTCCCGCGCGCCAGGCGGCGGAGCCTGAGGAGGCCCGCCAGCGCCCTATCGAGGAGGAACGACAGCGTGACCTACGTCATCGCGCAGCCTTGTGTCGACGTCAAGGACAAGGCGTGCATCGAGGAGTGCCCGGTCGACTGCATCTACGAGGGCCAGCGGTCCTTGTACATCCACCCGGACGAATGCGTCGACTGTGGGGCCTGCGAGCCGGTCTGCCCGGTGGAGGCCATCTTCTACGAGGACGACACTCCCGAGGAGTGGAAGGACTACTACAAGGCGAACGTCGAGTTCTTCGACGAGCTCGGCTCGCCCGGCGGGGCCAGCAAGCTGGGGCTGATCGAGCGCGACCACCCGTTCATCGCCGCGCTGCCGCCGCAGGCCGAATAATCCCGTAAGCGGCCCGCACTCGTGCCGCCTCGGTCCCGTACGGCCCGATCACCGCGCTGATCGCCGTACGGGGCCGAGGCGTTTGCCGTGACCCGGCTCGTACGTACCAGAAAGTGAGCCAGATCCCGTGTCCGCAGTCTCCGACCGTCTCCCCACTTTCCCCTGGGACAAGCTGACGCCGTACAAGGCCACGGCCGCCGCCCATCCGGACGGCATCGTCGACCTGTCCGTCGGCACCCCGGTGGACCCGGTGCCCGAGCTGATCCAGAAAGCGCTGGTGGCGGCGGCGGACTCGCCGGGCTATCCGACCGTCTGGGGCACGCCCGAACTGCGCGACGCGATCACCGGCTGGGTCGAGCGCCGCCTCGGCGCCCGGGGGGTCACCCACCGCCACGTGCTGCCGATCGTCGGCTCCAAGGAACTCGTCGCCTGGCTCCCGACGCAGCTGGGCCTCGGCCCCGGCGACCGGGTGGCGTTCCCGCGCCTGGCCTACCCGACGTACGAGGTGGGCGCCCGCCTGGCCCGCGCCGGGTACGAGGCCTACGACGACCCGACGGAGCTGGACCCCGAGGGCCTGAAGCTCCTCTGGCTGAACTCCCCGTCCAACCCCACGGGCAAGGTCCTCTCCAAGGAGGAGCTGACCCGGATCGTCGCCTGGGCCCGCTCGCACGGCATCCTGGTCTTCTCGGACGAGTGCTACCTGGAGCTGGGCTGGGAGGCCGACCCGGTCTCGGTGCTGCACCCGGAGGTCAACGGCGGCTCGTACGACGGCATCGTCTCCGTCCACTCCCTCTCCAAGCGCTCGAACCTCGCGGGTTACCGCGCCGCCTTCCTGGCCGGCGACCCGGCGGTCCTCGGCCCGCTCCTGGAGATCCGCAAGCACGGCGGCATGATGACGTCGGCACCGACCCAGGCGGCCGTGGTGGCGGCCCTGGGGGACGACGAGCACGTCCGCGTCCAGCGCGAGCGCTACGCCGCCCGCCGCGCGCTCCTGCGCGAAGCGCTCCTCGGCCACGGCTTCCGCATCGAGCACAGCGAGGCGAGCCTCTATCTGTGGGCGACGAGGGGAGAGTCCTGCTGGGACACCGTGGCCCACCTGGCGGAACGGGGCATCCTGGTGGCTCCGGGCGACTTCTACGGCCCCGCGGGCGCGGAGTTCGTCCGCGTGGCGCTGACGGCGACGGACGAGCGGGTGGCGGCGGCCGTACGGCGTCTGTGACCGCTACCGCGCCCAGCACATGCCGAAGGGGTCCGGGGAATCCCTGGACCCCTTCGGCTGGAGACCCGGCGTCAGCCGACCGGCAGGCCCTTCGCAGGCAGCGAGTCCGCGGACGGCACCCCGCCCTTCGTCAGGGAGTCCGTGGGCACACCGCCCTGGGGCGAGCCGGCCGCGTCACCGGCGAGCTGCCCGGCGGAACCCGCCGCGTCACCGGCCGCCTCCTGTGCGACGGGCGTGGTCTTCTTGACCACCTTGCCACCGGTCTTGCCCGCGGCCGGCACCTCCTTCTTGACGGTCTTGCTGCCGCTGTCACCCGCGGACTTGGTGACGTTCTGCGCCGCACCGTCGACCGTGTGGCCGGCGTTCGCCCCGTCCAGGGCGGTCAGCCCGCCGAGGTTCGGGGTGGCCGGCAGCTCGGGGGCTGCGCTGGCGGAGCCGGCCGCACCGACCCCGGCAGCCGCTCCCGCAGCGACGATCAGCGCGGCACGGGCGATCCGGCGGGTCAGGGGGAGGGACATGGTGCTCCTTCGACGGGAGAGAACAGTGAGGTTCGTGAAGTGTCCGACCGGGTCCGGGAGTTGACCGACTGGCTGTCGATCGCCCCGGCTCGGACGCAGTGACTACCGCTCGAAGCCCGCGAAGGTTGCGGCGCCGCAACGTAAAGAGTTGGTAATGCGTCGCATAATCGGCTTCGCATAAAACCGGGCAAAAAGGCTCCTGCGGGAAAGCGTGCCGAATCCTTCCAGCCCGGTGCTCCCAAGGGTCCTGACGGTTTTCCGGATGAGGGTGCGAAACCTGCGCACACCGCCGCCGGCAATCCCCCGGGGTAATCCCCAGGGGTGATTTCCCGCACCCCTGCGCGATCTACCGCATCGTGACGATACGGACCGCGTCCGCGTCCCGCTCCGCCCCCGCGGTGCCCTTCGGCGAGGCGTCCCGCCACTCACTGGCGGTGTTCCCCGCGACCCACTCCCGCCCCGCGTAGGTGACCCGCGCGATGTGCAGCTCGGAGGAATTGGCCACGGCCCAGTGCGCCAGTTGCCAGCCGCGTTGGTCCAGGCTCCGTCCGCCCGCCGCACTCGTGTCGGCGGTCACCGGCAGCGTCACGGTCCGCCCACCGGATGCCCCCGTACCGCTCGGGGACGGTGCCGGCGTGACCGCAGAGGAGCGGCCCACCTGCGCACCGGCCGGCTCCAGCACATCCCGTCCGAAGTCCCGGACGAGCGCGGCACGCACCCCGTCCGGGCCCGACGCCCGGGTCGCGGCCGGGCGGCCCTCGCAGGTCAGCGTGGCCGCGGACTGCCCCGTCAGGGCCGCGGCGAGCAGCGCGGCGTCCGGCTCGTGCTTGGCGTAGGCCTGCGGGAAGCCGCTGCGCTGCACGCGCTGGGCGGCGACGGTGAGCGGCAGCCGCGTGTAGCCGGGCACCTTGACCAGGTGGTCATAGAACTCGCCCGCCGCGTACGACGGGTCCATGATCTCCTTCGGAGCGCCCCAGCCCTGCGAGGGCCGCTGCTGGAACAGGCCGAGGGAGTCCCGGTCACCGTGGCTGATGTTGCGCAGGGCCGACTCCTGCAGCGCGGTCGCCAGCGCGATGGTCACGGCCCGCTCCGGCAGGCCGCGCGCGGTGCCCACGGCGGTGATCGTCGCAGCGTTCACCGCCTGCTCGGGCGTGAACTCGTACGACGCCCCGTCGCCCTTGCCGGAGACGACCTTGCAGCCCGGTCCGCCCGAGCCGCCGGTGACGTACTGCACGACGAGGTAACCGGCGACCGCGAGCAGGATCACGAAGGCGGACCCGCATCGGAAGAGGCGGCCACGACGCTTGGGAGTAGACGGCTCTGGCACGCCGTACAAGGTACTGGAGAGTACGGAGTGCCATGAGCCGGGTGTGGACAGTGGGGACACGACCTGGCGCGTTAGGGTCGACGACATGGCCGACACCTCGCTTGACCTCACGCTGGACGCCGCGGAGCTCACCGCCCGGCTCGTCGACTTCCGCTCCGAGAGCGGCACCGAGAAGCCCCTCGCGGACGCGATCGAGACCGCGCTGCGCGCGCTGCCCCACTTGACGGTCGACCGGTACGGCAACAACGTCGTGGCCCGCACGAACCTGGGCCGCTCGGAGCGGGTGATCCTGGCCGGCCACATCGACACCGTCCCGATCGCGGACAACGTCCCCTCCCGGCTCGACGAGGACGGCGTGCTGTGGGGCTGCGGCACCTGCGACATGAAGTCGGGCGTCGCCGTGCAGCTGCGCATCGCGGCCACGGCCCCGTCCCCGAACCGCGACCTGACCTTCGTCTTCTACGACAACGAGGAGGTCGCCGCCGAGCTCAACGGCCTCAAGCACGTCGCCGAGACGCACCCCGAGTGGCTGGAGGGCGACTTCGCGGTCCTTCTGGAGCCGTCGGACGGCCAGGTCGAGGGCGGCTGCCAGGGCACGCTGCGGGTGCTGCTGAAAACCACGGGCGAGCGGGCCCACTCGGCGCGCGGCTGGATGGGCTCCAACGCGATCCACGCGGCGGCCCCGATCCTCGCCCGCCTGGCCTCGTACGAGCCGCGGTGGCCGGTCATCGACGGCCTGGAGTACCGCGAGGGCCTGAACGCGGTCGGCATCACCGGGGGAGTGGCCGGCAACGTCATCCCCGACGCGTGCGTCGTCACGGTCAACTTCCGCTACGCGCCCGACCGCACCCCCGAGGAGGCCGTCGCGCACGTCCGGGAGGTCTTCGCGGACTGCTCAGTGGCGGAGTTCGAGGTCGTCGACCACAGCCCGGCGGCGATGCCCGGCCTGTCCCACCCGGCGGCGAAGGCGTTCATCGAGGCGGTGGGCGGCACCCCGATGCCGAAGTACGGCTGGACCGACGTCTCCCGCTTCTCCGCCCTGGGCGTACCGGCGGTCAACTACGGCCCGGGCAACCCCCACCTGGCGCACAAGCGGGACGAGCGCGTGGAGATCGCGAAGATCCTCGCGGGCGAGGAGCGCCTGCGGAACTGGCTGACCGCCTGACCCGTCAGGGACGCCATCGTGTTTACGCCGCTCCATCGCGGACATGCTCACGTCCCTCGTTCGTAACCCGCGTAGATCTACGCTGAGGTGGAAAGACAGGCACGACGGAGGGAGCGCACATGGCGACCGGCAACCCCGAGGGGAAGAAGCAGCCGCCGGAGGAAAAGCGCCTGGGCCCGGTCCTCCGGCGGCGGGATCAGGTGCAGGCCAGCACGACCGACCAGCGGCTGCTGGACGCCGGCGGTCCCTCCGACTGGGTGCACACCGACCCCTGGCGCGTGCTGCGCATCCAGTCGGAGTTCATCGAGGGCTTCGGCACGCTCGCCGAGCTCCCTCCGGCGATCAGCGTGTTCGGCTCCGCCCGGACTCCGGCGGACTCACCCGAGTACGAGGCGGGTGTCCGGCTGGGCCGGGGCCTGGTGGAGGCGGGTTTCGCGGTCATCACGGGCGGCGGCCCGGGCGCGATGGAGGCGGCCAACCAGGGCGCCCTGGAGGCCAAGGGCCTCTCGGTCGGCCTCGGCATCGAGCTGCCGTTCGAGCAGGGGCTGAACCCGTACGTCGACATCGGGCTCAACTTCCGCTACTTCTTCGTCCGGAAGATGATGTTCGTCAAGTACGCCCAGGGCTTCGTCGTCCTGCCCGGCGGCCTCGGCACCCTCGACGAACTCTTCGAGGCCCTCACTCTCGTCCAGACCCAGAAGGTCACTCGCTTCCCGATCGTCCTCTTCGGCACCGAGTACTGGGGCGGCCTGGTGAACTGGCTCCGCGACACGGTGATCGCGCAGGGCAAGGCGGCGGAGAAGGACCTGCTGCTGTTCCACGTGACGGACGACGTGGACGAGGCGGTGGCCCTGGTGTCGAAGGAAGCGGGCCGGTAGGGGGCTTGCCGAGCCGGGCTTCCTGTCCGAGCGAGTCGGGTGGCGGGTGGCACAGGCCGGGGATCCAGGGGGCGGAGCCCCCTGGGGCTCTGCCTCGGCTCAGGCCAGCCCCCGCCGGGCAACGGACGGCACCCGGTGCCCCGCGATCGCCGCCACCATGTCCAGGACCTGCCGCGTCTCGCCGACCTCGTGCACCCGGTACACCTGCGCCCCCAGCCACGCGGACACGGCCGTAGTCGCCAACGTACCGATCACCCGCTCCTTCACGGGACGATCCAACGACTCCCCGACGAAGTCCTTGTTGGACAGAGACACCAGCACGGGCCACCCCGTGGCGACCATCTCGTCGAGCCTGCGGGTCGCCTCCAGACTGTGCCGCGTGTTCTTCCCGAAGTCGTGCCCGGGGTCGATCAGAATCGACTCCCTCGGCACTCCCAGCGCTGCCGCCCGCTCGGCCAGCCCGAGGGTCACCTCCAGAATGTCGGCCATGACATCGCCGTACTCGACCCGATGCGGCCGAGTCCGCGGCTCCGCACCCCCGGCGTGCGTACACACCAGCCCCACCCCGTACCGCGCGGCCACCTCCGCGAGCCCCGGGTCGACCCCGCCCCACGCGTCGTTCAGCAGATCGGCCCCGGCCTCGCACACGGCCTGGCCGACCTCGGCCCGCCACGTGTCCACGCTGATGATCACGTCCGGGAACCGCCGCCGCACCTCCGCCACGAACCCGACCGTCCGCCGGACCTCCTCCTCGGCCGTGACCTCCTCGCCCGGCCCGGCCTTGACCCCGCCGATGTCGACGATCGCGGCCCCCTCGGCCACGGCCTGCTCCACACGCGCGAGGGCAGGCTCGTCGCGGAAGGTGGCGCCCTGGTCGTAGAAGGAGTCCGGGGTCCGGTTCACGATCGCCATGATCACCGGCTCGTGCGGTCCGAAATCCCGCCTGCCCAGCCTGAGCATCCCCTGTGACCTTTCCTGGTACGTCCCCGTCTTCCGCCGCCTGCGACCCTAACCGTCGGACTCGCATGGCACGATCGGACCCTGACAACATGCGTTTCCGAAGACTTTGATCCATGCGACCGTGGGGGCCCGCGATGGTTATGTTCCTGTTCCTGGTCGTCGCGCTCGCCGTGGTGGTCGCCGCGGTGACCCTCGCCGTGGTGGGCGGCGGCGAGAACGGCCCGCTGCCCGACGCCGCTCCCGAGCGGCTGCGGGACCCGCTGCCCCCGGACCGCCCGGTCGACCGCGCGGACGTGGAGGGCCTCCGCTTCCCGCTCGCCGCCCGTGGCTACCGGATGGCCGACGTGGACGACGCCCTCAGCCGCCTGGGCGCGGAGCTCGCCGAGCGCGACGCCCGGATCGCCGACCTGGAGTCGGCCCTGGCGGGCGCCCGGTCGGCCTCCGCCCACGGCCCGGCGCACGCGTCCGGGGAGCGCCACGTGCCCATGGACAAGCCCGCCCCCGGGCAGGAGGACCGGCCGTGAGCGACGGCGCCGCCCTGGCCGGCCCGGACGGCGCGCTGCGCTGCCCCTGGGCCCTGTCCGCCCCGGAGTACGTGACGTACCACGACGAGGAGTGGGGTCGCCCGGTCCGCGGCGACGACGCGCTCTTCGAGCGTCTGAGCCTGGAGGCCTTCCAGTCCGGCCTGTCCTGGATCACCATCCTGCGCCGCCGCCCCGGCTTCCGCGCCGCCTTCGCCGACTTCGAGATCGCCTCGGTGGCCGTCTTCACCGATGAGGACCGCGAGCGCCTGCTGGCCGACGCCGGCATCATCCGCAACCGCGCCAAGATCGACGCGACCATCGCCAACGCGCGCGTGCTGGCCGAGTGGTCCCCGGGCGAACTGGACGAACTGATCTGGTCCCACGCACCCGACCCCACCACCCGCCCGGTCCCGAGGACCCTCTCGGACGTCCCTCCGGTCACTCCCGAGTCGACGGCCCTGTCCAAGGCGTTGAAGAAGCGGGGCCTGCGCTTCGTCGGCCCGACGACGGCGTACGCGCTGATGCAGGCGTGTGGCCTCGTCGACGATCATCTGCAGGCGTGCGTCGCCAGGAGCACTCCCTGAGGGGAGCGGGGCGCCGACGATCTGCAGTGTCGCCGCGTGGGCTCGCTCAGCCCCCGCGCACCCGCAGCCCCCGACGGCGCGACCGCCCCGAGGTCACCGGCCCAGATACTTCGGCTTCTCCTTGTTGACGAAGGCCTGGACCGCGATCGCATGGTCCTCGGAGGACCCCGCCCGCGTCTGCATCTCGTCCTCCTTCTCCAGGGCCTCCTCCAAGGAGTGCGTCAGCCCATAGGCCACCGACTCCTTCAGCGCCGCGTACGCCACCGTCGGCCCCTCGGCCAGCGCCCGCGCCACCTTCTCGGCCTCCGCCCGCAGCTCACCGGCCGGCACGAGCCGGTTGGCGATGCCGAGCTCGTACGCCTCCTGCGCGCTGATGCTCCGCGGGAAGAGCAGCAGGTCGGCGGCCCGCCCGGGGCCGATCACCCGCGGCAGTGTCCAGGAGATCCCCGAGTCGGCGGTCAGCGCCACCCCGGCGAACGAGGTGTTGAAGGCGGCCGTGTCCGCCACGATCCGGTAGTCCGCCGCGAGTGCGAAACCGAAGCCCGCCCCGGCCGCCACCCCGTTCACGGCGGCGACGACCGGCTTCGGCGCCCCGGCCAGTGCCCGCACGATCGGGTTGTAGTGCTCGCGCACGGTGCTCATCGTCTGCCCCGACCCGGCCGCCCGGTCCGCGGCCAGCAGACCGATGTGCTCCTTGAGGTCCTGCCCGACGCAGAAGGCCCGGTCACCGGCGGCGGTCAGCAGCACCGCCCGCACGGCGGTGTCCTCGGCCGCCGACCGGACCACCTCCCGCAGGGCGACCTTCGTCTCCACGTTCAGCGCGTTCATCGCCTCGGGGCGGTTCAGCGTGATCGTCGCGAGTCCGTCGCTCACCTCGTAGAGCACGGCGTCGGCCATGGGTGTCCCCTCCGTGTCGCTCAGGGACGTACCGGCCGGTACGTCCCGGGTCTGCAGGACAGCATGACGGAGATCACCGACGGAAGACCGGCCCGGACGTGTGACCTGCGTCAAAGAATTCCCGCCCGGATCCGTACGGTGGATGTGTGTGCGGTGGCGGAGTATCGCAGTCTCATCGCCGAATTGAGTGGTTTTGCTCGTGGGCGTTGCCCAAGCGATGCCGACTGATGTTGGTCATCGGGTCCTGGGATGCGGGATAATGGCTGGGAAGCAATGTGTTCGATGCCGGTGTCGCGTGTCCTGCCAGGGCCGCAGGTGTGCCCTTTCTCAGGGCCGTCGGCTTTGACGATGAGCTGGGTTTCAGGAAGGGGAACGAGCATGGCGGCCATGAAGCCGCGGACGGGTGATGGCCCGCTCGAGGTGACCAAGGAGGGGCGGGGCATCGTCATGCGCGTTCCGCTCGAAGGCGGCGGTCGGCTCGTCGTCGAGCTGACCCCGGACGAGGCCGACGCCCTCGGCGACGCCCTCAAGAAGGTCGTCGGCTGACGCGCAAGCGACCATACCCTTTCAGCTGCCCCGGCATCACATGAGGTGCCGGGGCGGCTGTTTTCTCACCGTGGCGTTCGCCTGCCCCGGCTTTCGCCGCACTAACCTGCCATCCGGCGACCACTGCACCGCCACCGCCGCACTGCTACCGCTTCACCGCGCACAGCAGTCCGTCGCCCACGGGCAGCAGCGACGGCACCAGCTCCTGGCTCTCGCGCACCGCGCGCAGCAGTTCCCGCAGCCGCAGCACCTCCGTGGGCTGTGGGCCGGAGTCCACCGTCCGGCCGTTCGCGAAGGCGCCCTCGAAGACGACGAGCCCGCCGGGGCGCAGCAGCCGCAACGATTCAGCGAGGTAGTCCATGACCTCCAGGCGGTCACCGTCGCAGAAGACCAGGTCATAGCCGGAGTCCGCGAGGCGGGGCAGCACGTCCAGGGCGCGGCCCGGGATGAAACGGGCCCGGTTGCTGGCGAAACCGCAGGCGCGGAAGGCCTGGCGGGCGAACTGCTGGTGCTCCGGCTCGGAATCCACGGTCGTCAGGACGCCGTCGGGCCGCATACCGTGCAGCAGGTGGATCCCGGAGACACCGCAGCCGGTGCCGATCTCGGCGACGGCTTTCGCGTCGACGGAGGCGGCCAGCAACCGCAGCGCGGCGCCCGTGCCGGGCGACACCGAGCGCAGCCCAGCCTCACGGGCCCGGTCACGGGCCCAGTGCAGCGCTTCGTCCTCGGCGACATAGGCGTCGGCGAACGCCCAGCTCGTCTGCCGGTTGCCGGTAATGACCCTCTCCTGTCCCCGTGAATGCCTGGGCGTGACTGTATCCGTTGGGCCCGGGAACCCGCAGATGGGACCGGCCGTTTATAGGGGTGAGCGAGCGGCTGGGCCGTGGACGGGGGGCAGGCGGTGGAGCAGGGCGGCGAGCCAGGGCCGACGCAGCAGTACGAGGCGTATCAGCACAGATCAAATTCTCGTAAAACCGCTTATCCGGTCCTAACGGGCGAGGTGGCTATGGTAGGGGCTCCACTGGACACCACCAGAGCTGACAGGGGAGGTGCGGCTGCGTCTGTGGATCGCGGAGGAGCGCTTCGGCGCTTCCTCGGATCGGCGGGCAGGCCGACATCCGTGAACGACACCGCTGCTGACCACAGTCACGCCGCTGACTTCGCCCAGACCGCGACCTTCTCCACCGACGCGGACGGGCAGGCGTGGACTCCGCCCACCTGGGAGGAGATCGTCAGCACGCACAGCGGCCGGGTCTACCGGCTCGCCTACCGTCTGACCGGCAACCAGCACGACGCGGAGGACCTCACGCAGGAGGTCTTCGTCCGCGTCTTCCGCTCCCTGTCCACCTACACGCCGGGGACCTTCGAAGGCTGGCTGCACCGCATCACGACGAACCTGTTCCTGGACATGGTCCGCCGCAAGCAGCGCATCCGCTTCGACGCCCTCGGCGAGGACGCGGCCGAGCGGCTGCCCAGCAGAGAGCCCTCGCCCCAGCAGGTCTTCAACGACGCGCACTTCGACGCGGACGTCCAGCAGGCCCTCGACACCCTGGCCCCCGAGTTCCGCGCCGCGGTCGTCCTGTGCGACATCGAAGGACTGTCGTACGAGGAGATCGCCGCGACCCTCGGCGTCAAGCTCGGCACGGTCCGCTCGCGGATCCACCGCGGCCGCTCCCAACTGCGCAAGGCCCTCGCGCATCGCTCCCCGGAGGCGCGTGCCGAGCGCCGCTCCTTCGTGCCCCGTGTTCCCGCATGGGGAGGAGGGGGCGCGAGCGCGTGAGCGGATCACGGCCGAAAGCTTCCGAGGGACACCTCGCAGAGCAGCACCTGGGAGACCGGCTTTCCGCCCTGGTGGACGGAGAGCTCGGTCATGACGCGCGCGAGCGCGTACTGGCGCACGTGGCCACCTGCCCGAAGTGCAAGGCGGAGGTGGACGCCCAGCGCCGGCTGAAGAACGTCTTCGCGGCGGCCGCCCCGCCGCCCCCTTCCGAGAGCTTCCTGGCCCGCCTGCAGGGACTACCCGCGGGCGGCGGCCCGGACGGTGATGCGACGCCGCTGGGCGGAGGAGGGCTGCCCGACGGGCTGTCCGGGCGGTTCGGACCGTCCGGGGCCTTCGGCGTGAAGCGTGGCGAGCGGTTCGAGTTCGGGTACGCCCCGTCCCGTCCGCACCTCCCCGTGCTGCCGTCCTCCTCGGGCAACGGGCGTCTTCCGGCCGGCGACAGCGGCCTGCCCTCCGCCCACCGCGGCCTTCCGCCCGCAGGCCGGGGCTTCCGTATCCACGAGGTGGGCCGGCCCGACACCGACAGATCCTCCTCGCGGCTGCGGTTCGCCTTCGTGGCCGCCGGGGCCGTGTCCCTGGCCGCGATCGCCCTCGGCGGTGTCACCACCGGCACCCCGACCGACTCGGAGGCTCGCGGCGGCTCGGGGGCTGGGAGCAACGTGACGCCGATGCGCACACAGGGCACGGGAGCCGCGATGACGCCCGAGTCCCAGCGGCGCCGCGGCACCGGACCGCTGCTCGGGCAGGCGTACGGCCAGAACCTGCTCGGCCACACCCCGCTCGCCCCGACCGAGGTGTCCGCGCCGCTGCTGCCCGGAGTGCCGCCCCCCGCCGTCCGGCACCAGGCCATGCACGCCCTGACCGCTCCGGTGGTGGCCGGTGCCGCCGTCATGTCCCCGCTGATACGTCCGCTCGAGGCGGCCACGCCGGCCGCTCTGACCTCGTGGTCCGCGGTCCCCGAGATCACGGCGCCCCTGCTCGCCGTGCCTCGCCCGGATCCGGCCTCGTCCCCCTCCGCGTCCTCCTCCTCGCGCACGGCCCGCTGACCGGCCTCTGCGCACCGGCCCGGGAACCTGATTGAATCCGGGGGTTGTCGCCCGGGGCCGAGGTGTGGCCGGGCGCCGATTCGACGAACTGCGGCCACCGCGACGAGCCGTGCCGCGGCTGTGGGGAGAGCATGAACGAGGGGAAGCCCACGAAAGCGAGAAGTGGTGGAGCCGTCCACGGCCGCAGGGCCCTTCGGATGGGCCGGAGGACACAGGGCAGGCGCAGGGGCCGGGGGCGGGGATGACGGGGCAGGAGAGGCACGAGAGCACGGCCCGGACCCCGGGGGCGGAGCCGGCCGAGGCCTGTGGGCCGGAGGCGAGTTCGGCGGCTGCCGTCGGCACCGACGGGGACTTCGAACTGGCACGGCCCGCGGTGCGGCAGGAGCACGACGGGGGCGACTACGAATTGAAGCGTCCTGAGGTGCGGGCCGCCGAGGACGAGCCGGTCGGGGCGCCTGCCGGGAGTGCCGTTGAGGCTGCCGCGTTTGGCCCTGCCGTCGGCGACGCCGGGGAAGGCGTTGCCGCCACGGCCGCCGTGCCCACCGGGACCACCCCGGGTGAGGCCCCTGCCGAGCCTGTCATGGAGGCCGCCGCGGCGGTCGCCGCTGCACGCGACGCCGGACAGGGCGTCCCTGTCGGGGCCGACCCGTCCGCCGTTCCGCCCGAGGGTGGGCGCAAGCCGCTGCATGACCCCGATCCGTACAGCACGCCGCCCTACGGCGAACCGGGCCCCTGGGCACCCGCGCCGCCCGTCCAGCACCCTGCGGCGACACCGGCGCAGGGCGTGGTCGTACCGGGGCAGCCGACCATGCCGGGCACGCCCGTCCCTCCGGCGCACGGCACCCCGCCCCCGCCGGCTCCGAGCGGCCCTGCGCCCGCCGCGCCCGCTCCGTCGGTACACGGCACCCCGCCCCCGCACGGCACCCCGCCCCCGCACGGCCCCGGGCCGGTCGCGCCGGTGCCGGCCCAGGTGCCGCCCCCCGGCGCGGCTGCGCCCCTGTCGGCTGCTCCCGGTTACGCCGACGCCCCGGCCCCCGCCCCGGCCCCTGACCCCTGGCAGCGCTATGACCCCTGGGCAGCTACCGGCGGCCACGGCCCGCTCCAGCAGAACGGCGCCGCCGTACTGAGCACGGAGCAGCGGCGTAGCCGGGGCAGGAAGTCGCTGACGATCGGGGCCTTGGTGCTCGCGCTCGTGTCCGGGGGCATCGGCGGTGCCGTGGGGACGTATCTGGAGCGGAACGGCGGCGTCGGGGCCGTGGAGTTGCCGCAGGCGCGGAAGGAGGCCGCCGGGCGGGACGCCGACAGCGTGGCCGGGATCGCCGGACGGGCCCTGCCCAGCGTGGTCACCCTGCATGTGAGCGGCGCCGGCGAGCAGGGCACCGGCACCGGCTTCGTGCTCGACACCCGCGGCCACATCCTCACCAACAACCACGTCGTGCAGCCCGGCGGATCCGATGGCGAGATCACCGTGACCTTCGACGGTGGGGAGACCGCCCGGGCCGAGGTCATCGGCCGGGACAGCGGCTACGACCTCGCCGTCGTGAAGGTGAAGGGCGTGCGCGGGCTCACCCCCCTGCCCCTCGGCAACTCGGACAACGTGCAGGTCGGCGACCCGGTCGTGGCCATCGGCGCGCCCTTCGACCTGGCCGGCACGGTCACCTCCGGCATCATCAGCGCCAAGCAGCGGCCCATCACGGCCGGTGGCGAGAAGGGCGACGGCAGCGACGTTTCGTACGTCGACGCGCTGCAGACCGACGCGCCCATCAACCCCGGCAACTCCGGCGGGCCCCTGCTCGACACCAAGGCCCAGGTCATCGGCATCAACTCGGCCATCCGCTCGGCGGAGAGCGGCTCCGCCCCGGAGAGCGGGCGGGCCGGCTCGATAGGCCTCGGGTTCGCCATCCCCATCAACCAGGGCAAGCGCGTCGCCGAGGAGCTGATCAACACCGGGAAGGCGACCCACCCCGTCATCGGTATCACCCTCGACATGGACTACACGGGCAACGGCGCCCGGGTCGCCACCGAGGGAAGCGAGGGCGGACCGCCGGTCACCCAGGGCGGCCCGGGAGCCAAGGCCGGCCTCAAGGCGGGCGACGTCATCACCGAGGTCGACGGCCGACGCGTCCACTCCGGGGAGGAACTGATCGTCAAGACCCGGGCGCACCGCCCCGGCGACCGTCTGGAGCTGACCCTGGAGCGCGGCGGCAAGGAGCGGACGGTCTCGCTCGTCCTCGGATCGTCCGGTGGCTGAGGCGTGATGTCCGGAACTCGCAGACCTCTCATCGGGCCCCATAAGGGACCGACAAGGCAAACAATCGGGAAAGCGCTCCCACTCCCCGCACGCGGAGGTCCCGGGACGGTACCGGTCGGACAGGATCGCCGGGTACCGTGGATCCGGCCCGGACCACGGCAAGACCCGCACCGACCACGAGGGCCGAGGACCGAGGACATCGCAAGGAGCTTCAGGTGTTCAATGACATAGGACCACTCGAGCTGGTGACGCTCATCGTCCTCGCCGTGCTCGTCTTCGGTCCGGACAAGCTCCCCAAGGTCATCCAGGACGTGACACGCACGATCCGGAAGATCCGTGAGTTCTCGGAGAGCGCCAAGAACGACATCCGGGAGGAACTCGGCCCGGAGTTCAAGGACTTCGAGTTCGAGGATCTCAACCCCAAGACGTTCATCCGCAAGCAGCTGGACAACGAGGACCTGGGGCTCAAGGAGATCCGCAACGGCTTCGACCTGAAGAAGGAGATGGCCGAGGTCACCGACGCCGTCCACAGCCGTGACTCCGACACGTCCTCCTCGTCGTCGTCCGCCGGCTCCTCCGGCGGACGGATCGACATGACCAAGAAGCCCGAGACGCCCGACCGGGACGACCGTCCGCCTTTCGACGCGGACGCCACCTGAGCGACCCGTCCCCGGGTGTGAGCCCCGGGGCGCGTGACGCGTCTCATACTCCGGTCGGGCTGTGTGCGGCCTGATCCAGGCGCCCGTGCGGCCCTCGAACCGGGCGGTTTCCCTGCCGCTCGCAGCCGTGTGGCTATGCTGCCGAGTTGATGGGCGGCCGTAGGTGGACCACGACGCCGCCCGAAGGGGGGCGGGCCGTACCGGCCCGACGAGAGCGAGGAGGCGTCCGGGCACATGGAGACGACGAGTCGGGCAGTCGCACAGACGCCGGCCGGGGAGGGCGGGCAACAAGCCCCCTCCGCCCGCCGTACGATCGACGGCTACCTGCGTGCGCCCTTCCCGTGGTACGGCCTCGACGAGGCCTTCACGGGACCGCGCTGGCTGATGCAGGTCGGTACGACGGCCGACGGAGCCGTGGAACACGGGTCGATCGGGCACGGCGACGAGCCCACGGTGCGCAACGAGCATGCCGCCGCGGGTGATCAGGAGGCCAAGGAGAAGTTCGCGGTCGTGGTGACCGTCGCGGCGAACCCCTCACGGCGCACCGCGGACGGTACGGGGCTGCTGGAGGCCACGTCGGTGTCCTCCGCGGCGTGGCTCGCGGGTGTGGGTCTGCTGTCCTTCACGTGGCCCGGGCAGATGGACCACTCCCTGCGGGACGACTGGCTGGAGCAGCAGACCGAGACGGCGTGGGTGCTGGCGGACGACCTCGACGGGCCGGACTGGTCGACGCTGTCGCTTCCCGTGGACGGGGTGCTGACGGCGTTCCACTACCGGGAGTCGGAGTTCGGGTGGGTGCTCGCCGGGTCCACGTCCGCAGGTGTGCATGTGGGCGCGTACGGGCGGGGGATGAGTGCGTACGGGCTCGGGTTCGCCGCGGTGAAGGACATCGCCGCGTACGCGTGAACTCCGGGGCGCCGGCTGGTTCGGCGCCCCTTCGCCGTGGGGCCTCCGCATCGAGGCCGGCCGCGGGTGCGATGTGGTTGCTCGCGCCCACGCGGCGCAGCCGCAGACCGACACGGCTCCGCGCCGCTGAGGGCGTTGCCCTCAGCGGCGCAGCGATCAGAACTTGTTCTTCGGAGTGATACCGAGGGACAGGCCCGACAGGCCCCGCTGCCTGCCGCCCAGCTTGCCCGCGATCGCTCGCAGGGCCGAGCCCGCCGGGGAGTCCGGGTCCGTCAGGACCACCGGCTTGCCCTCGTCGCCGCCCTCGCGGAGGCGGACGTCGATGGGGATGCTGCCGAGGACCGGGACGTTCGTGCCGGTCGTGCGGGTCAGGCCGTCGGCGACCGCCTGACCGCCGCCCGTGCCGAAGACGTCGACCATCTCGCCGCAGTGCGGGCAGGGCAGGCCGGACATGTTCTCGACCACGCCGACGATCTTCTGGTGCGTCTGGACGGCGATGGAGCCCGCGCGCTCGGCGACCTCGGCCGCCGCCTGCTGGGGCGTGGTGACGACCAGGATCTCGGCGTTCGGGACCAGCTGGGCGACGGAGATCGCGATGTCGCCGGTGCCCGGCGGCAGGTCCAGCAGGAGGACGTCCAGGTCGCCCCAGTACACGTCCGCGAGGAACTGCTGCAGGGCGCGGTGGAGCATCGGGCCGCGCCAGACGACCGGGGCGTTGCCCGGGGTGAACATGCCGATGGAGATGACCTTCACGCCGTTCGCCGACGGTGGCATGATCATGTTCTCGACCTGGGTGGGACGGCCGTCCGCGCCCAGCATGCGCGGCACGGAGTGGCCGTAGATGTCGGCGTCGACGACACCGACCTTGAGGCCGTCGGCCGCCATCGCCGCGGCCAGGTTCACCGTGACCGAGGACTTGCCGACGCCGCCCTTGCCGGAGGCGACCGCGTAGACGCGGGTGAGGCTGCCCGGCTTGGCGAAGGGGACCTCCCGCTCGGTCTGGCCGCCGCGCAGGGCGGAGGCCAGCTCGCGGCGCTGCTCGTCACTCATCACGTCGAGCGTGACGTCGACGTGTGAGACGCCCTCGACGCGGGAGACCGCCTCGGTCACGCGCTGCGTGATCGTGTCCCGCATCGGGCAGCCCGAGACCGTGAGGTACACGGTGACCGCGACCGCCCCGTCCGCGCCGATCTCCACGGATTTGACCATCCCGAGTTCGGTGATGGGCTTGTGGATCTCGGGGTCGTTCACCGTCGCCAGTGCCTCGCGCACCGCGTCTTCCGTAGCCATAAGGACGATGGTACGGCGCCGTACCGGGGCGTAGGAAAGCGTCTCAGCGGTCGTCTGCGTCACGCCCCCGTGACCGCTCCGCCGGGAAGACGACGGGGTCGTGACGGTGGCCGTCGTGCCGTTCCTCCATCTCCTTGATCACGTCCTGGAGCTCCGAGCGGATCCAGTCGCGGGTGGCGACCTCGCCCAGGCCGATGCGCAGGGCGGCGATCTCGCGGGTCAGGTACTCGGTGTCCGCGATCGACCGCTCGTTCTGCTTGCGGTCCTGCTCCAGGTTGACCCGGTCCCGGTCGTCCTGCCGGTTCTGCGCGAGCAGGATCAGCGGGGCGGCGTAGGAGGCCTGGAGCGACAGCATCAGGGTCAGGAAGATGAAGGGGTACTCGTCGAACCGCAGCGGCCGGGGCGCGAGGCTGTTCCACGCCACCCACAGGATGATGGCGGCCGTCATCCAGACCAGGAACCGTCCGGTGCCGAGGAAGCGCGCGATGCGTTCCGAGAACCGTCCGAAGGCCTCCGGGTCGTACTCGGGCAGGATCCGGTGCCTGGGCATGCCCGGCTGGTCGAGGCGGGCGGCGCGCGGCCGGGAGGCGGCCGTGGCGCCCGCCGGCGTGCGCTCGCGCAGGGTGTCGCGCTCAGGAACCATCGGTCGCCACCTCCTCCTCGTCCAGGTGGAACTCGGTCTCCCGCCAGTCCTCGGGGAGCATGTGGTCGAGTACGTCGTCCACGGTCACCGCGCCCAGCAGCGAGCCGGCCTCGTCGACGACGGGGGCCGCCACCATGTCGTACGTGGCGAAGAAGCCCGCGATGGCCGGCAGCTCCGCCTCCGGGTCCAGGGGCTGCAGGTCGCTGTCGAGGATCGAGCTGACCAGGGACGGCGGTGGCTCCCGCAGCAGGCGCTGGAAGTGGACGGTGCCCAGGTACTTGCCGGTCGGGGTGTCGTCGGGTGGCCGGCAGACGTAGACCTGGGCCGCCAGGGCGGGGGAGAGGTCGGCGTTGCGGACGCGGGCGAGGGCGTCGGCGACGGTGGCGTCCGGGCGCAGCACGATCGGCTCCGTGGTCATCAGACCGCCCGCCGTGCGGTCCTCGTAGGACATCAGGCGCCGCATGTCGGCCGCGTCGCCGGGCTGCATCAGGCGCAGCAGCCGTTCCTGATCGTCCGTGGGCAGCTCGCCCAGCAGGTCGGCCGCGTCGTCCGGGTCCATGGCCTCCAGGACGTCGGCGGCGCGCTCCTCCTTGAGCTTGCCCAGGATCTCGATCTGGTCGTCCTCCGGGAGCTCCTCCAGCACGTCGGCCAGGCGGTCGTCGTCCAGGGCGGCGGCGACCTCGGCCCGGCGCTTGGGGGAGAGGTGGTGCAGGACGTTGGCCAGGTCGGCCGGGCGCAGCTGCTCGAACGTGGCGAGGAGGCTCTCCGCGCCCTGCCCCTGCTCCTCCAGGGAGAAGCCGGTCACGGCGGTCCACTCGACGGTCAGCGCCTCGCCCTTGGCCCGCCGGAAGGCACTTCCCTTCCTGCCCTTGCGGACGAAGACCCGGTCGATCTCCCACTCCCGGCGGGCGGGAAGCTGATGCACCGACAGGTCGAGGACGGTGACCTCCTCGCCGGTCTCGGTGAGCGTCACGCGCCGGTCCAGGAGCTCTCCGAAGACCAGCCGCTCGGTGGGCCGCTGCTCGAAGCGCCGGACGTTGAGCACGCCGGTGGTGATGACCTGGCCGGACTGGATGGCCGTGACCCGGGTCATGGGCAGGAAGATACGGCGGCGGGTGGCGAGTTCGACGACGAGGCCGAGCAGCCTCGGCGGCCGCTGCCCCACCCGCAGCATGACGACCAGATCGCGCACTCGTCCCACCTGGTCGCCGGCGGGATCGAAGACGGCGATACCGGAGAGGTGCGATACGAAGATCCGGGGGGCGCCCGCTGCCATGGCCGCGGCTCCTTTTCGTGCGGGGTGGTTCGTGGTGCCTGTCTCTGGGGCTTTCTCTGTGCCTGTCTCTTCCGAATTGCCCGCTCGGGTGGGCTTCAGGCTAGCCCGTCCCGATCGGCGGTGCGTCGGCGGACGGTCCGGACGGACTGGCTCCGACCTGCCCACACGACCCCGGTACCCTGCGGTACGCCGTTCAGGTCTCCCGTCAGAGAGGCAGCCCCACCTGTGACTCCGATTCGCCACGGCCGCAACCGCGGTGCCGCACTCGCGAGCGCGACGTGCGCGCTGCTCGTGACGGGAACGGTGCTCACGGGCTGCGCGGAGGATCCGAACGAGGGCACCAACGGCGTCGGCAGACTCCCCGCCGGCAAGATCCAGGCCAAGACCCGCGCGGCGGCCGAGTCCGCCGGGGCGGTCCGGGTGCACGGCAACGTCGTCAGCGGCGGGCGGACGTACGCGCTCGACATGCGGCTGAAGGACGACGGCGGCACCGGGTCGGTCACCACGAAGGGCGCGACCTTCAAGCTGCTGCGCGTCGGTGAGCAGCTCTTCGTCATGGCCGACGCGGAGTTCTGGGGTCACGGCAGCGGCCAGGGCGAGGGCGGCACGTCGGACGCGGCGGCGGCCGCCAAGCTCGGCGGGAAGTTCGTGAAGGTGCCGCAGGGCGACCCTTCGTACAAGAAGTTCAGCGGTTTCACGGACAAGGGAGTCCTCCTCGACGGTCTGCTGACCCTGCACGGCGCACTCGCGACGGACGGCCACGACGAGCAGGGGGGCGTCCGCACCATCCGCGTCACCGGCGACAAGGGCTCCGGCGGCACCCTGGAGGTCTCCCTCGAGGGCAAGCCGTACCCGCTGCGCCTGGAGCGGGCCGGCGGGGCGGGCATCCTGACGTTCTCCGCCTGGGGGCAGGACTTCGCCCTGAAGGAGCCGGAGAAGAGCGAGACGGTGGACTACGGCAAGCAGCTGCCGGCGTCGTAGGCCGTCAGGTCCGTTTGCGCTTCTTCAGCAGCAGACGGGGCAGCCCCGCCGGGACCGGCCGGCGGGTGATCGCCGGGGAGGGCCGGGGCGGTTCGGACAGGGAGCCGTCGGGCAGCGGCGCCGTCGCCCCGGTCGGCTCCAGCCGCAGCACACGGCACTCACGGGCCCAGCGCTCGGTCATGGCCTCGCCGTCGGGCGCGTTCAGCCGTTTGCCCTTGAGCTCGGCGACCGCCGCGTCCCACGCCTCGGAGCCCGGTGCGAGGTGCGTGACGCGCGCCGTCCAGGAGACCAGCCGGCCCCCCTTGTCCTTGCTGCGCACCGTCACCCGGGCCTCGGCCCCGTCGGCCAGCCTCGGCAGCGGCTGCTCGCCGGGCCCGTCGCCGACCAGGCACGCGGCGCCCTCGTGCCACACGTGCCACAGGGCACGCGCCGGGCCGTCGGGGCCCTGGACCCAGACGAGGCCGGACTTCTTCGTGGCCTCCTCGACGAGGGCCTGGCCGAGCAGCTCGCTTGTCATGGCACCAGCCTATCCACGCGGCTCACAGCCAGCCGTTCCGCTTCAGCGTGCGGTGGATGCCGAGGCAGATGACCACCGTGATGCCCATGATCACCGGGTAGCCGTACCGCCAGTGCAGCTCCGGCATGTGGTCGAAGTTCATGCCGTACACCCCGCAGACCATCGTCGGCACGGCGATGATGGCGGCCCATGAGGTGATCTTCCGCATGTCCTCGTTCTGCGCCACGGACGCCTGCGCCAGGTTGGCCTGGAGGATGGAGTTCAGCAGCTCGTCGAAGCCGAGGACCTGCTCCTGGACCCGGGCCAGGTGGTCGGCGACGTCCCGGAAGTACTTCTGGATGTCCGGGTCGATCAGCCGCATCGGCCGCTCGCTCAGCAGCTGCATGGGCCGCAGCAGCGGCGACACCGCCCGCTTGAACTCCAGCACCTCGCGCTTGAGTTGGTAGATCCGGCCGGCGTCCGTGCCCCGCGCGGCGCCGCCCTTGCGCCCCGGCGAGAACACCTCGGTCTCGACCTCGTCGATGTCGTCCTGCACCGCGTCGGCGACGGCGATGTACCCGTCGACGACGTGGTCGGCGATGGCGTGCAGCACGGCCGAGGGGCCCTTGGCCAGCAGCTCGGGGTCGTCCTGGAGGCGGTGCCTGAGCGCCCGCAGGGAGCCCTGCCCGCCGTGCCGGACGGTGATGAAGAAGTCCCGGCCGGTGAAGCACATGACCTCGCCGGACTCGACGACCTCGCTGTTGGCGTCGAGCTGGTCGTGCTCCACGTAGTGGATGGTCTTGAAGACGGTGAAGAGGGAGTCGTCGTAGCGCTCCAGCTTGGGCCGCTGGTGGGCCTGGACGGCGTCCTCCACGGCCAGCGGGTGCAGGCCGAACTCACGGGCGATGCCGGAGAATTCGGCCTCCGTCGGCTCGTGCAGGCCGATCCACACGAACCCGCCGTCACGGCGCACCAGGCGCACCGCCTCGTGTGGGGTCAGCGGGGTCCCGGTCTCGATGCGACGGCCGTCGCGGTAGACGGCGCAGTCGACGACGGCGGAGGCCGCCGCAGGGCCGCGGGTGGCGTCGTACGCCCCGCCGTCCTTGCGCAGCGACACACGGGACGGACGGACAACGGCGCGCAGGTCGCGGATCATCGACATGGCGGGCTCCTTCGCGGGCGGGCAACGAAAGGCGCCGGCGACGGTTGGAACTACCCGGAATGAGGACGTAGTGACTGCTGATGTTTGGCACGTCCACAAAGCGGGGAGCACCGCACCGTCGCGGTGGCGAGTCTCGTTACTGATTCAGCTACTGAGGCAGATCAGGCAAAGCGAAACGAAGCGCTCTTCCGCGGTGAAGGCGAGTGCGAGAGGTGGCGGCCGGCCAGAAGACGGAGCAGCTACATCAGCGGCGGGAGAGCGTGGTGCTACTGCACGGTCGACTTCGATCCATTGCAGCCCCACCTCCTCCGGCCGGTCCCTCGTAAGGGAGTTCCTTCGGCGTCGGGGCTTGATCGCGACGCTTCTGCGTGCTGCCCCGAACCACCGGGCAAGAGTAGCAGCCGACACAACTGTCAAGGCGCTGCTTTGCCCGCTACTGACGAGTCCTATGCTCGCGGCATGGCTGACGTTCTTCCTCTGGTCGAGGCCCGTTTGCGTACCGCGCTGGGCGAGCCGGACGCGCGCGCGGCGGTCACCTTCCTCGGCACGGACCGCATCGAGGTGCTCCGCTTCCAGGAGGGCGACATCGTCCGCTACGCCACGCTCGGCATGTCCGCGCACCCCATGACCGACCCCACGGCCGTCGTCGCCGACCCGGTCAAGGGCCCGCGCTCCGAGCTGGTGCTGTCCGTCCGCTCCGGTCTCGCCGCCACCGACCAGGTGCTCCGCCCGCTCGCCGCGCTCGCCGCCTCTCCGCAGGTGGAGGGCCTCGTCGTGGCTCCCGGCGCGTCCCTCGACGTCGGCGACCCGCTGTGGCCCGGCGCCCCCTTCACCTCGGTCCTGGTCGCCGAGCCGGGCGGCCTGGTCGAGGACCTGGAGCTCGAAGAGCCCCTCGACCCCGTACGGTTCCTGCCGCTGCTGCCGATGACCCCGAACGAGGCCGCGTGGAAGCGGGTGCACGGCGCCCAAGCGCTCCAGGAGCGGTGGCTGAACCAGGGGACGGACCTCCGGGATCCGTCCCGGAAGTCCGTTCCGCTGGAGTGAGCAACCTCACCAACCCGCAGCTGAAAAGCATCAGTTGACGAAGAAGGTGACACCGTCCTCGGTGGCGTGCTTCGGCTCCGGCTCCTCGGCTTCGCGGGTGAGGGCCTTCCGGCGTACGACGACCCCGATCGCGCCCCATGACCGCGGTGACCGCCGTCACCGCGAACGGGATGTGGAGGTCGGTCCACCCCTCGGCCCTCGGCGCGAAGTACGGTGCGGCGGCCGCCGCGAACCAGCGGACGAAGTTGAAGCCCGCGCTCGCCACCGGCCGGGGCGCGTCCGACACTCCGAGGGCCGGCCCGGCAGGATCGGGTCGACGAGTCCGATGCCCGTGAAGGTGACGACCGACGCCCCGGCGGTCGCCCACACGGACTTGGGCCGCTTCAGGAGACCGCCCGCTCCGGCGTCGGAGGGGCCCATGCTTGCTCCCTTTCCCGAGACCGAGGTACGCACATGCTGAGTTGGCAGTGCTAAATAATGTCATTACATCTAATGTCTGGGTGAAGGGTTCCGTCCGGTTGGGTGATCGTCCTTGACGCGGCGGGGCGGGGGTAGGACCGTGGGGCCCTATGAGGGGCGAACCCAGTTGCCCGAAGTGCGGTGGCCGGGTCAGGGCTCCCGGCCTCTTCTCCGACTCGTGGCAGTGCGCTGTGCACGGCACCGTCCATCCGGTGCAGCCCGTGATACCGCCCAGCGTCGACGCCCTCAACGTCGTGGTGCACCGCACGCAGGTGCCGGTGTGGATGCCCTGGCCGCTGCCGGTGGGGTGGCTGTTCACGGGTGTGGCCTGTGCGGGGGACGACCGCACCGGCGGCCGCGCGACGGCCGTGGCCTGTACCGGGCCGGGGCCGCTCGGGGGGATGGGCGAGCTGATCCTGGTGGCCGAGGAGCTCGGCGTCGGGCTCGGGGCGCGCTACGCGGGCATGGACGGGCCGGATCCGGGGCCGTACATGGATGTCGGGAAGCCGGCTCAGGCGAAGGTGCTGGCCGCGGGACGGCCCACGCCGCTGTGGCATGTCTCCGGGGCGCCGGACGATCGGGCGGTGTTCGCCGGTGAGGCGCTGGGGTTGTGGTTGTGGGCTGTGGTGTGGCCTGAGCAGTCCGGGCTGCTGATGTACGACGAACTGGTGCTGACGGATCTGCGGGACGCCGGAGCCGAGGTCGAGTTGGTGCCCTGCGGCGCCTTGTCGCCGCGCTTGCTCGGGGCCTGAGGGCGGGTGCGGGTTGCCTCCGGGCCGGCCGCGCAGCCCCCACGCCTGGTGCGGGCGGTGGTGTAGGGGGCGTCTGCCGGGTTCGGGTGTGACATGGGGCGTCGGAAAACCTGGTTATCCTTGAGCAGCCCTTGTTCGTCCCGTCCGTGTCTGGAGTCCGTGTCGTGCGTATCGATCTGCACACCCACTCCACCGCTTCCGACGGTACGGACACGCCGGCCGAGCTGGTGCGCAAGGCCGCTGCTGCCGGACTGGATGTCGTGGCGCTCACCGACCACGACACGACCCGCGGACATGCCGAGGCGGTCGCCGCGCTGCCCGAGGCCCTCACGCTGGTCACCGGGGCCGAGCTCTCCTGCCGGATCGACGGGGTCAGCATGCACATGCTGGCCTACCTCTTCGACGCCGAGGAGCCCGCGCTGCTCGCCGAGCGGGAACTCGTGCGGGACGACCGGGTGCCGCGCGCCCAGGGCATGATCGCCAAGCTTCAGGAGCTGGGCGTGCCCGTGACCTGGGAGCAGGTGGCGCGGATCGCCGGTGACGGGTCCGTCGGGCGGCCGCATGTGGCGAGCGCGCTGGTGGAACTGGGCGTCGTGCCGACGGTGAACGACGCCTTCACCGAGGACTGGCTGGCCGACGGCGGCCGGGTCTTCGTGGAGAAGCACGAGACCGACCCCTTCGAGGCGATCCGGCTGATCAAGGGCGCGGGCGGGGTGGCGGTGTTCGCGCATCCCGCGGCGAGCAAGCGGGGGCGTACGGTCCCGGAGGCCGCCATCGCCGAGATGGCCGCGGCCGGGCTGGACGGCATCGAGGTCGATCACATGGACCACGATGCGCAGACGCGTGCGCGGCTGCGGGGACTGGCCAAGGAACTCGGGCTCCTGGTGACCGGCTCCTCGGACTACCACGGCAGCCGGAAGACATGTGTGCTCGGGGAGTACACGACGGATCCCGAGGTGTACGGGGAGATCACGCGGCGGGCGTTCGGGGCGTTTCCGGTGCCCGGGGCCGGCGGAGCCGTCTGAGGGTCTCTCTCCCGCAAGTCCGTTGTCCGGGCACTCGGCGCTGCCGCTGTGCCCCGAAGCTCTCCACTGCGTTCGAGCAGGGCGGTGTCCCCATCGCCGTGCGGAACGCCTGCCCACAGCAGCGGCGGCCGTCGGCCCGCCGCACGCTCCCTCACCACGCGCAAGGCCATCACGCTCATGTTCGACCTCGCCGTCTTCGGCTCTCTCTTTCTCACTCTCTTCGTCATCATGGACCCGCCGGGGATCACCCCGATCTTCCTCGCGCTCACCGCCGGGCGGCCCGGCAAGGTGCAGAAGCGGATGGCCTTCCAGGCCGTCTGCGTCGCCGGTGGAGTGATCACCGTCTTCGGGTTGCTCGGGCACCAGATCCTGAACTATCTCCACGTGTCCGTGCCCGCGCTGATGATCGCGGGCGGACTGCTGCTTCTGCTCATCGCGCTGGATCTGCTCACCGGGAAGACCGACGAGCCCAAGCAGACCAAGGACGTCAACGTCGCCCTCGTGCCGCTGGGCATGCCGCTGCTGGCCGGGCCGGGCGCGATCGTGTCGGTCATCCTCGCGGTGCAGAAGGCCCACACCGTGGCCACGCAGGTGTCGGTGTGGACGGCGATCCTGGCCATCCACGTCGTGCTGTGGCTGGTGATGCGGTACTCGCTGGTGATCATCCGGATCATCAAGGACGGCGGTGTGGTCCTGGTGACACGGCTCGCGGGCATGATGCTCTCCGCCATCGCCGTGCAGCAGATCATCAACGGTGTCACGCAGGTGATCCGGGGGAGCTGACGGCTCGGCGGGATGCCCGCGGTGACCGGCAGGGCCGGGTGAGGCCGTCGGGCAGGCGGGGCAGGAGGTGCATGCCCACGACGTGCCCAGGTTGTGTACGCCCCCGGTCGCAGCGGTCCGCAGCAGCGCAGCCCCCGCTCCGTCGATGCCGGGGCGGGGGCTGCGAAGTGTGTGAGCGCTGCGCGCGTTATGAGGCCGTGGTCTCGGCCGGGCGGATCCACAGGCGCTGCCCGATGGCGGCGGCCTGCTGAACGATGTGGTTGACGGAGGCGGCGTCCACAACGGTCGAGTCCACAGGTGTGCCGTCGACGTCGTCGAGTCGCATGATTTCGAAGCGCAAGGGCTTCTCCCTTCGTCTGGTCATCCTCCTGAGGAGAACTACTTGGGTGTGCGGCCACCGGGCTGCGGCGCGCGGTGTTCCGTATGAGTCAACAGGGATGCATGGGTCAAACATTCCCTACGCTAAGGAAATTTTTCGAACGGCTAATTACCGAGCCGTAAGAGTGTCGTTACAGGACCGACCGGGACCGGTTGTGTTCATAGCGTGACCACCTGGACAATGGAGACGATGAACGACGACCTCGCGGCCCTCAGCACCCGCATCGACCGCACCAACGAGCTGCTGCAGCGCATGCTCGCCGAGGTGGCGAAGACGCCCTCCACTCACGCGATCTTCGTCGATGCCGGGTACCTGTACGCGGCCGCGGGACGCCTGGTATCCGGAATGGAGGACCGCCGCGCCTTCGATCTGGACGCCGAGGGCCTGATCGACGCGCTCATCGACAAGGCCCGCACGATCTTCGCCGACAGCAGACTGCTGCGGGTCTACTGGTACGACGGCGCCCGGCGCCGCATCCACACGGCCGAGCAACAGACCATCGCGGAGTTGCCGGACGTCAAGGTGCGGCTGGGCAACCTGAACGCCAACAACCAACAGAAGGGCGTCGACTCCCTCATCCGCTCCGACCTGGAGTCCCTCGCCCGGCACCGCGCCATCAGCGACGCGGCCCTGCTCGGCGGCGACGAGGACCTGGTGTCGGCGGTGGAGGCGGCGCAGGGTTACGGCGCCCGCGTCCACCTCTGGGGCATCGAGGCGCCGGAGGGCCGCAACCAGGCGGAACCCCTCCTGTGGGAGGTCGACAGCCAGCGCACCTTCGACCTCGACTTCTTCAAGCCCTACGTGTCCCGCCGCACGGCCCCCGCCTACGAGGCGACCACGGCCCGGCCCGCCCGCGAGGACGTACGGTTCGTGGGCGCGCAGATCGCGGAGAAGTGGCTGGCCGCCCGCGGCCGGGACTCGCTGGTGGAGCTGCTGCCCGGCCATCCGTACCTGCCCGGCTCGGTGGACCAGGACCTGCTCGTGGACGCGGAGGGTCTCCTCCAGTACTCGCTGCGCGGCCAGGCGGACCTCCGGAGGGCACTGCGCGACGGCTTCTGGGAGCACCTGCAGACGCGGGTCTGAGGAGCGTCCGGTCAGGGCGCGTTTTTGGCAACGCGGCGAGGCGCTGTGCCAGGCCGCGCGACCCGGGCGGGCACAGTGCAAGGACCCCTTAGCCAGGTCTAAGCCCGCTGCACGCTGTCCCAGAAGTCGGCGAGGGCGTGGGCCGTGGGCAGCGGACTGTCTGCGTTGGGGGAGTGCTCGGCCCCAGCGATGACCGTACGGTGCGCCTTCAGCCGGAGGGCCATGTCGTCGAGGACCGCCACCGGCCAGGTGTCGTCACGCGCGCCCGACAGGACGTGCAACGGCAGCGGCACGGCGGCGAGTTCGGCGACGCGGTCCGGCTCGGTGCACAGCTGACGGCCGGTCGCGAGCAGTTGGGCGGGCCGGTTGCCCAGCCAGCGGCGGCGCAACTGCTCCTGGTCGCCGAGGCCGCGGGCGGGCCCGCCGACCTCTTCCGGCGGCCCCATCGCCCGCATGGCCTCCCAGACCTCCTCCATCGACATCACCGCGAGCGCGTCCCGCAGCAGCTTCACGCGCTGCTGCTGCGAGACGGAGATCTCCGCCGGCCCGGACGAGACCAGGGTGAAGGAGCGGAAGGGGGAGTGGTCGAGGAGCACGGCCGCACGGGCGATCTGCCCGCCGAGCGAGTGCCCGACGAGGTGCACGGGCCCGCCGAGCGCCTCGGCCTGCGCGAGCACGTCCCGGGCCAGTTCCCCCTGCGCGTACGCGAATTCGTCGTGCGCGGGCCCGTCCGACTCGTGCTGCCCCCGCCCGTCCACGGCGACGACCCGGTACCCGCGCTCTGCGAGCGGCTCATGCAGCAGCCGGAAGTCCTCCTTGCTCCCGGTGAACCCGGGCAGCATCAGGGCGACTCCCCTGACTTCCGCACCCACCTTCGGCGACGAGTCGACGACGGCGAACTCACCGCGCGCTGTGCGCAGACGGTATGCGCGGGCGCCCGGAGGCGGGGGGAAGGCGGGGTGGCTGGTCACGGGGGTGAGGGTAGCGGGTGGGGGCGGGGCCGGCCGGGTGCCCCCGGGAACGCCGGCGGCCCGGCCCCTGTGCGGGGGCCGGGCCGTCGAAGAGGGGCGTCAGCCCTCCGTGGGCTCCGCGGTGGCCGCGGCCTTGCGGGTGCGACGCACCTTGGGCTTCGCCTCCGTCGCTTCCTCGGAGGCAGCGGCCGTGGCGGCCGTGGTCGCCTTCCGCGTACGGCGCGGCTTGACCGCTTCCGGCTCCTGATCGGCCTGGGCCGGGATCTCGGCGGTGGCCGTTTCGGTGGCCTTGCGGGTGCGGCGGCGCGGCTTGGCCTCCGTGCCCTCGGCCGTGTCGACGGCGGCCTCGGCCGCGGCGGCGGTCTTCCGTGTACGGCGCGGCTTGGTCTCGGCGGCTTCGGGAGCCTCCGTGTCCGGAGTCGCGGCAGCCGTCTTCCGCGCACGGCGCGGCTTCGCCTCGGTGGTCTCGGCCGTGTCGACCGCTTCCACCGCCTTGGCGGCCGCCGCCTTGCGGGTACGCCGCGGCTTGGCCTCGGCTGCCTCCGGCTCCTGGACCGTCTGGGCCGGGATCTCGGCGGTGGCCGTTTCGGTGGCCTTGCGGGTGCGGCGGCGCGGCTTGGCCTCCGTGCCCTCGGCCGTGTCGATTGCGGCCTCGGCCGCGGCGGCGGTCTTCCGTGTACGGCGCGGCTTGGTCTCAGCGGCGTCGGCCGTGTCGACGGCGGCCTCGGCCGTTGCCACGGCCTTGCGCGTACGGCGCGGCTTGGTGTCCGCGGCCTCGGCCGTGTCGACGGCCGACTCGGCCCCGGACGCCGCTGTCTTGCGGGTGCGGCGGCGCGGCTTGGCGGCGGCCTCGGGCTCGGCGGTCACACCTTCAGTGACCGACTCGGCCTCCGCGACCGGCGGTGTCACCGCGGCCTCGGCCGTTGCCACGGCCTTGCGCGTACGGCGCGGCTTGGTCTCCGCGGCCTCGGCCGTGTCGACGGCCTCCTCCGCTGCGGCGGCCGTCTTGCGGGTGCGGCGGCGCGGCTTCGTCTCGGTCGGCTCCGGCGCGGACTCGGTGCTGCCCTCGGCCGTGTCGACGGCCGACTCGGCCCCGGACGCCGCTGTCTTGCGGGTGCGGCGGCGCGGCTTGGCGGCGGCCTCGGGCTCGGCGGTCACACCTTCAGTGACCGACTCGGCCTCCGCGACCAGCGGTGTCACCGCGGCCTCGGTCTCCATCACCGGCGTCTCCACCGGCGTCTCCGACCTGCGCGTGCGGCGCCGGCGGGGCTTCGCAGCCGCCTCGGGGGACTCCGCGGCCGTGCCCTCGGCCGTGGCCACGGAGGTCTCCGCCTGCTCCGACGCGGGTGCCTCGACCGCTGCGGCCGGAGCCGTCCCGGCCGGGGCTCCGCCGCGGGTGCGGCGACGGCGACGCGGGGTGCGAGGCGCAGTGACGGCCTCCGCCTCGGCCGTACCGCCGGGCGCCGTGGCCTCCGGTGCCGTGGTGCCTGCGGTCTCCGGTGCCCCGTCCTGCGGCGTCCCGCCGCGGGTACGGCGGCGGCGTCGCGGCGTACGGGACGGACGCTCGTGGTCGGCCGAACGGGACTCCTCCCGGCCGCCGCGACCACCCCGGTCGCCACGCCCGCGCGGTCCGCGGCCGCCCGGCTCGCCCAGGTCCTCGAGCTCCTCCGCGTCCAGCCCGGCGCGCGTGCGCTCCGAGCGCGGCAGGATGCCCTTCGTGCCCTCGGGGATGCCGAGGTCGGTGAAGAGGTGCGGGGACGTGGAGTACGTCTCGGGCGGGTCGTTGAAGCCCAGGTCCAGCGCCTTGTTGATCAGCTGCCAGCGCGGGATGTCGTCCCAGTCGACGAGCGTGATCGCCGTACCCTTCGCGCCCGCGCGGCCCGTACGGCCGATGCGGTGCAGGTACGTCTTCTCTTCTTCCGGCGACTGGTAGTTGATGACGTGCGTCACGCCCTCGACGTCGATGCCGCGGGCGGCGACGTCGGTGCAGACGAGCACGTCCACCTTGCCGTTGCGGAACGCCCTCAGCGCCTGCTCACGGGCGCCCTGGCCCAGATCGCCGTGGACCGCGCCGGAGGCGAAGCCGCGCTGCTTGAGCTGGTCGGCGAGGTCGGCCGCCGTGCGCTTGGTGCGGCAGAAGACCATGACCAGTCCCCGGCCCTCGGCCTGGAGGATGCGCGCGACCATCTCGGGCTTGTCCATGTTGTGCGCGCGGTAGATGTACTGCTTGGTGTTCGCGACCGTCGCGCCCGCGTCGTCCGGGGAGGTGGCGCTGATGTGCGTGGGCTGCGACATGTAGCGGCGGGCCAGGCCGATGACCGCGCCCGGCATGGTGGCCGAGAACAGCATGGTCTGGCGCCGGACCGGCAGCATGTTGATGATCTTCTCGACGTCGGGCAGGAAGCCCAGGTCGAGCATCTCGTCGGCCTCGTCGAGGACCAGGCACCTGATGTGCTTCAGGTTCAGCTTCTTCTGCCCGGCAAGGTCGAGCAGCCGCCCCGGGGTGCCGACGACCACGTCGACGCCCTTCTTGAGGGCCTCGACCTGGGGCTCGTAGGCCCGGCCGCCGTAGATCGCGAGGACGCGCACGTTACGCGCCTTGCCGGCGGTCAGCAGGTCGTTGGTGACCTGCGTGCACAGCTCGCGCGTGGGGACGACGATCAGGGCCTGCGGGGCGTCGGTGAGGTCCTCGGGCTCGGCGCGTCCGGCCTCGACGTCGGCGGGGACGGTGACGCGCTCGAGGAGCGGGAGGCCGAAGCCCAGCGTCTTGCCGGTGCCGGTCTTGGCCTGGCCGATGACGTCCTTGCCCGACAGGGCCACGGGGAGCGTCATCTCCTGGATGGGGAAGGGGGTGATGATGCCGACGGCCTCCAGGGCCTCGGCGGTCTCGGGGAGGATTCCGAGCTCTCGGAACGTCGTAGTCAGGGTGCTGCCTCTTCTGTGTGGGCGGCGCGAGGCGAGCGCGGGGGTCGTGTCAAGGACCGTGCGGGGACGTCGGCTGCCTACGGGCGGGCCGTAGAGCACGGGACCGCGCCGACGCTCTAGCGCTCATGCCGCTGAGGGTGTCCCTCCGGCATCCGTACGCACTGTGCCGTACGGACGGGAGGTCTGTCGGGTCGGAGCCGATCGGGCCACCGACCGGGCATCCTCATACGTGCGGCCTGTCGAGGTACGACGACGTACCAGCAGGCGCATTACCACCATACCCCGGATCGGCGCACACGCGATGGCCGATTCGGTCACGTAGTCGTCGTCACAGTGATTGACCAGGGATTCGCGCCTCCCGGTGAGCGGGCTATTGTGCGCTTCATGACGAGCTCTGACAAGCCTGAGAACGCCTCGGACACCGCCGCCGAACCCACCTCGGTCGCCGCCCGGGACTGGGCGACGGCCTCCGTCGACCCGCAGTACCGTGCCGCGGTCGTGGACCTGCTCGGCGCGCTCGCGTACGGGGAGCTGGCGGCGTTCGAGCGGCTGGCGGAGGACGCCAAGCTGGCGCCGACGCTGGAGGACAAGGCGGAGCTGGCCAAGATGGCGTCGGCCGAGTTCCACCACTTCGAGAGGCTGCGTGACCGGCTCGCCGAGATCGGGGAGGAGCCGACGCGGGCGATGGAGCCGTTCGTCGCCGCGTACGACGGCTTCCACAAGCAGACGGCCCCCTCGGACTGGCTGGAGGGCCTCGTCAAGGCCTACGTCGGCGACTCCATCGCCAGCGACTTCTACCGGGAGGTCGCAGCCCGGCTCGACTCCGACTCCCGCAACCTGGTGCTGGCCGTGCTCGACGACACGGGGCACGGCGGTTTCGCCGTGGAGAAGGTGCGGGCGGCGATCGACGCGGACCCGCGCGTCGGCGGGCGGCTCGCGCTGTGGGCGCGGCGGCTGATGGGTGAGGCGCTGTCGCAGTCCCAGCGGGTGGTCGCCGACCGGGACGCGCTGTCGACCATGCTGGTGGGCGGCGTCGCGGACGGCTTCGACCTCGCCGAGGTCGGCAAGATGTTCTCCCGGATCACCGAGGCGCACACCAAGCGGATGGCTGCGCTGGGTCTGGCCGCGTAGGTCTGCGCGAAGGCCGGTTCCGGCCGGGTGGCGGCCGCGGGCCGTCGCCGTCCGGGCGGCCACCCGCGCTCCGGACCGCTTCGGCTACGCCGTCGCGGATCGTCGGCGCAGGCGCCTCGCGGGGCGCAGCAGCAGCGACAGCGAGGCCACCGAGACGATCACCGCGCCGAGCAGGACCAGCAGCAGATGCCCGGCGTCCAGCGCGCTGTGCATGACGAAGGCCCCGGACAGGGCACCGGCGACACCCGTCGACAGGACCAGGGGGCGGGGTGGGAGACGGTGCGACAGCCGGTGCGTGGCCGCCCAGGCCAGAGCCAGGCCGAGCATCGTGGAACTCAGCGCTTCCAGAAGCATGTCGAGGGTCCCTCCCACATGGCCGGCCTGCCCATATCGGTCGTAGCCCGTCTTACCCCTGACCTGCGGAATCCAATCCACCCCTGAGGGCGACCCGTGCTACATCCGTGGAGGAACCGGTGCGCCGCAAGGGCTGATCGCGAGGGGGGGGGACGCGAACGGGGCGGGTCGGCCGACAGCCGTCCCGCCCCGCTGAACGCATGCGCCTACAGCGCGCCGAAGCCCACCTTGCGCGGAGCCGGCTCGCCGATCTCCACGTAGGCGAGTCGGTCGGCCGGGACCAGGACCTTGCGGCCGTGCTCGTCCACGAGGCTCAGCAGTGGCGACTTCCCTGCCAGCGCCTCGGACACGGCCCGCTCGACCTCCTCGGCACTCTGACCGCTCTCCAGAACGATCTCGCGGGGCGCGTGCTGCACGCCGATCTTGACCTCCACGGCTATGTCCCTCCGACGGTCAGTGATGTGCGCGACCTTCCGCGCCGTACGCAGCACACATTAGCCCGGTGAGGGGACGTACACGCTCCGCCCGAGAACGCCACGAGCGAACACCGGGCGGGAACAACGCGCCCGTCAGTGGTGCTGCTGGTCCGTCCCGTGCAGCGGGAAGCCCGCGATGCCCCGCCACGCCAGCGAGGTGAGCAGTTGCACCGCCTGGTCGCGGGGCACGCTGCGGTCGCTGTGCAGCCAGGACCGGGCCACCACCTGGGCGAGTCCGCCCAGACCCGAGGCGAGCAGCATCGACTCCGCGCGCGACAGGCCGGTGTCCTCGGCGATCACGTCGCAGATCGCCTCGGCGCACTCGTTGGTGACCTTGTCGACGCGCTCGCGTACGGCGGGCTCGTTCGTGAGGTCCGACTCGAAGACCAGACGGAAGGCGCCGCCGTCGTCCTCGACGTACGCGAAGTAGGCGTCCATCGTCGCCCGCACGCGCTGCTTGTTGTCGGTCGTCGATGCGAGCGCGTTCCGGACGGCCTGGATGAGCGACTCGCAGTGCTGGTCCAGCAGGGCGAGATAGAGGTCGAGCTTGCCCGGGAAGTGCTGGTAGAGCACCGGCTTGCTGACGCCGGCGCGCTCGGCGATGTCATCCATCGCGGCTGCGTGATACCCCTGCGCGACGAAGACTTCCTGGGCGGCGCCCAGGAGCTGGTTCCGTCGGGCACGGCGTGGCAGGCGTGTGCCCCGCGGGCGAACCGCCTCTGTCTGCTCGATGGCTGTCACGCCGCCTCCCAAAGTCGTCCACGTGCGGATCTGGCCGCGTCGCCATCGTACTTTTCGGTAACCGTGGTGTGCGCGGTGAGAGCGCAGAATTTCACGGACCGGACGGTTACGAAAGCGGTTGACAAGGTTTCAAACAGGGTCAGAGCGGGCAAAATCCGGCCCCTTTCCTGCTCGGTGGCGTGGTCCGTCGCCCGTCGGCGGCGTCCGTCACCGGTAGTCGTCCTCGTCGAGCGAGACGATCCGGGCCTGTTCCGCCAGGTCGGCCTCGTTGGCGCGCTCCGGGTCGACGCCGGTCAGCGGGTCGTCGCGGTCCGGCGCGATCTCCGCCTGCTGCTCGGCCGCGTCGACCTCGGGGGCCTCGACGTCGAACTCCGGCGCCTCCGGCGCATCCTCGACCTCGAACGTCTCCGGGTCGGTGGGGTCTACGGCCATGCTGGGCTCCCTTCCTACGAACGTCCCTGGGAATGCAGGGGCCACACGCGGGTGCCCTCTCTACGAGCCTAGGAGACACCCGATCCGGACGCTATGCGATCCGCGTCCGGAACGTGACCCGGTGTACATCCCGTCGACTGCTTCCCATGGTGCTCCCGGGTGCCTTCTCCGAGGCCTTCTCATGTGGCTGAGTCCTGTGACGGCGAACACATGCGAACGCATGAGTCACTGCGTGATCGTCTCGTAACATTGCCGCATGTCTTCGACCGAGCTGCCGTTCGTGCCGCCCGCCAATGTGCTGCCGAAGGTGGGGACCGTCAGGGTCGCGGAAGGCGAGCGGCTGAGGTCGGTCGAGCTGCCCGGCGTCACCCTGAACGTGCGCTCGAGGCCACCCGCGCGCGAGGGGCTGCCGCCCGCGCTGTACGTGCACGGACTCGGGGGCTCCTCGCAGAACTGGTCGGCGCTGATGCCGCTGCTGGAGGACGCCGTCGACAGCGAGGCCCTGGACCTGCCGGGCTTCGGCGACTCGCCGCCGCCGGACGACGGCGACTACTCCGTCACGGGGCACGCGCGCGCGGTCATCCGGTACCTCGACGCCTCCGGCCGTGGTCCCGTGCACCTGTTCGGAAACTCGCTCGGTGGCGCCATCGCCACCCGTGTCGCCGCGGTTCGGCCCGATCTGGTCCGTACGCTCACGCTCGTGTCGCCCGCTCTGCCGGAAATCCGCGTGCAGCGCACCGCCGTGCCCACGGGGCTCCTGGCGGTGCCCGGCGTGGCACCGCTCTTCACCCGGCTCACCCGGACGTGGACGCCGGAGCAGCGGGTCCGCGGCGTGATGGCGCTCTGCTACGGGGATCCCGGGCGGGTGACGCCGGAAGGATTCCGCAACGCCGTGGAGGAGATGGAGCGGCGGCTGCGGTTGCCGTACTTCTGGGACGCGATGGCGCGCTCCGCGCGCGGGATCGTCAACGCCTACACGCTGGGCGGTCAGCAAAGTCTGTGGCGCCAGGCCGAACGGGTTCTCGCGCCGACCCTGCTCGTCTACGGCGGCCGTGACCTGCTCGTCGGCTTCCGCATGGCTCAGAAGGCGGCCCGGGCCTTCCGTGACTCCCGGCTGGTGACGTTGCCGGATGCGGGCCATGTGGCCATGATGGAGTACCCGGAGACGGTGGCCATGGCGTTTCGTGAACTCCTCGAAAGGGCCGGAGAGTTGGGCGCGGAGCGGGCCCGGAGCGCCGCGAGGGATGAGGGCGAGGCGGATCCGGGCAGGTCGGGTGCCGAGCGGGACGAGACCGTCGACGCGGAACGCACCGACGAAAACATGGGGGGCTGAGGCGCGACGTGGGACGCCACAGCCGCCGTGGGCCTGTCGCCAAGGGTGACTCCGCGGACACCAGGGCCGGGTCGCCGCAGAGGCAGGGCCAGGGCCAGGGCCCGGACACGAGCCGGGGCAGCCGCACGGCGCCTCCCGGTTCCGCGCAGGGCGGCTGGCAGCCGCCGGGCCCGCGCAGCGTGCCCGGACCACGTCCCGCACCGGCCCCCGGAACACCGCCGCACGGCACCCCCCGCCTGCCGGACGGCTGGCTGCCGGACGGTACTCCCGCGCATGGAGTGCCGCGTTTCGGCGACGGCACCCCCGCGCACGGCTTCCCCCGAGCGCGGGGCGGACACCCCGAGCAGCGGGAAGCCGGGGGCGGCTGGGGTGAGTCGAGGGGGACCGGCGGGGGGCCCGCCGGGGTCGGTGCTCCGATACCGCGGCAGCGCCGGGCCTCCGTGCCCGAGCCGCGGCAGGAGTATCTCGACGCCTTCGACGAGGAGGACGACGTCTTCGCGCCCCGTGCGCCCGCCTCCGCACACGCCGCGGACGCCTACGCCTCCGTCACGGACTGGAACGTCGGCACCCCGGCCGACTCCGGTTCGGGCGACGACGGCGCGAGGGCCGCCGGCACGCCCGCACCCGGCAAGGGCCGCACCTTCATCGGCATCGCGGCCGCCGCCGTCACCACCGTGCTGGCCCTCATCGTCGCCGGTCAGGTCGCCGGCGAGCAGGGCAAGGCCGACGTTCAGTCGCAGTCCGCCACGGACCGGGCCCGCGACCTCCGGGACTCCGCGTCCCGCGCGGACGGACGGGCTCCGGCCCCGGAACCCAGCGCGACCCCGCTGACGTACGACGAGCAGATGGGCCGGATCTACCCGCTCGGCGCCAAGCTCAAGGCGTCGGGGAAGTTCGACGCCGTCCCCGGCATCGCCAAGGCGCCGGGAACCGGGCAGAAGTTCACCTACCGGGTGGACGTGGAGCAGGGGCTCGGGCTGGACGGCCGACTGTTCGCCGAGGCCGTGCAGAAGACGCTCAACGACCGGCGCAGCTGGGCCCACAACGGCGCGCGTACCTTCGAGCGCATCTACTCCGGCAAGCCCGACTTCGTGATCACCCTCGCCAGCCCCGGCACCACCGCCGACTGGTGTGCCAAGTCCGGCCTGGACACCACCGTGGACAACGTCTCCTGCGACTCGGCCGCCACCGAGCGCGTGATGATCAACGCGTACCGGTGGGCCCAGGGCTCGGAGACGTACGGCGACAGCAAGATCCACGCCTATCGGCAGATGCTGATCAACCACGAGGTCGGGCACCGCCTCGGCTACGGCCACGTCACCTGCGACAAGGACGGCGACCTCGCCCCGGTGATGCAGCAGCAGACCAAGTTCCTCGACCACGACGGCATCCGCTGCCGAGCCAACCCCTGGCCGTATCCCGGCAGTTGACGGTCGTGCCGCGGGGCGTGCGCTGGAGGCGCCCGGCCTGAGGCGCGGGTTCGGGCGTGGGAAGCGGCCCTTCACGGCCGTCGACCTGTCGCCGGCCCCGCGCCGCGGCGAGACCTCGGCATCGTCGGCGAGAGCGGCAGCGGCGAGACGACCCTCGGATCGCCCGGGCCTTGCGACCGACCCGCGCGTCATCGTCTGCGACGAGGCGGTCTCCGCCCTCGACGTCACCAGCTGGCCCCTGTGGCGGCCCTGGGCAAGTCGCGGCGCGAACCGGGGCTCGCGCTGGTCTCCGTCCTCCACGGCCTGACCGTCGTACGCGCGCCGGGCGCGGCGACGGGAGCCGGCCGATGCGCGAGCCGGAGGGCGCGAGGGGCTGGCCGCAGCGTGACGTTCCGCGTTCACTTGATCTCCTAGCGCGACGGAACCGGATCCGCACGGGAAAGTTACGACCGTTCACCCCTTTTGGTGGTGCGACGGACAACCGTCCATCGCACCACCGCCTTGTCCGCATACGTTCGTCCCGCTGCGAGCCGCCGGGCAACGGCGGCTCCCCATACGGGAGATCGGGGGTGCACTCGTGCGCATCGGACTGCTTACGGAGGGTGGCTATCCGTATGTGAGCGGTGACGCCAGGCTCTGGTGCGACCGGCTGGTGCACGGGCTCGCCCAGCACGAGTTCGACGTCTACGCGCTCAGCCGCAGCGAACAGCAGGAGGACGAGGGCTGGATCCCGCTGCCGCCGAACGTCCGCCGGGTGCGGACCGCGTCGCTGTGGATGGCCGAGGACGACGAGGTGGTGCTGGGGCGCCGGGCGCGGCGGCGATTCACCGAGTGCTTCGGGGAACTGGCGCGAGTGCTGTGCGGGGTGCCCGCGGAGGCGTCCGGGGGTGTGCCGGCCGCTGCCTCTGGTGCCCTTGCTGCCTCCGGTGCCGCTGGGGGTGCGTCGATCGCGGGTGTTCCCGGGGGCGCGCCGACCGGTGAGGCGGACCGTTTCGCCAACGCGCTCTACGGGCTTGCCGAACTCGCCCGCGACGAGGGGGGCCTGGCCGGAGTGCTCCGCTCGGAGGCCGCCGTGCGCACCCTGGAACGCGCCTGTCGTGCGCCCGGCGCCCACCGGTCCGCGCGCGAGGCGCGCGTACCGGATCTGCTCGCCGTGGCCGCGTACCTGGAACGCGCCCTGAGCCCCCTCTCCCTCGACTGGTACGAGGATGACGGCCTCGGTGCGGTCGACCTCTGCCACGCCGCCTCCGGCGGCACGGCCGCCCTGCCGGGCCTGCTGGCCCGCCACTTCACCGGCGTGCCCCTGATGGTGACCGAGTACGGCGTACGCCTGCGGACGCACTACCTCTCCGCCCCCGACGCCCCGCCCGCCGTACGGTCCCTGCTCGCGGCCTTCCAGGGCCGGCTCGCGGCCGAGGCCTACCGGCAGGCCGAGGTGGTCACCGCCGGCAACACGCACGCCCGCCGCTGGCAGGAGCGCTGCGGCGCCGACCGCGAGAAGCTCCGGACGGTTTACCCCGGCATGGACGCCCGGCCCTTCGCGGAGGTGGGCGAGTCCCCGGAGTGGGCGGACCCGCACACGCTCGTCTGGGTCGGCCACGTCGCGCCCGCCAAGGACCTCGTCTCCCTGCTGCACGCCTTCGCGGAGATCCGCAAACAGGAGCCGAGGACCCGCCTGCGCATCGTCGGAGCCGCCGCCGGCCCCGAGGGCGCGGCCTACCTCGGCCACTGCAGGACCCTGGCCGCCCAGCTCTTTCCCGACGAGGCCGAAGGGCCGCACTCCGACGGCGACAACCCGGTGTCCTTCGAGGAGATCGGCGGGCCGGAACTCCCGTTCTGCGCCGATGCCTACGCCTCGGCCGCCGTGACCGTGCTGTCCAGCGTCGTCGAGGGCTTCCCCCTCGGGCTCGTCGAGGCCATGCTCTGCGGGTGCGCGACCGTCTCGACGGACGTCGGCGCGGTCGTGGAGATCATCGGCGGCACAGGGCTCGTGGTGCCGCCGCGCAATCCCCGGGCGCTCGCCGAGGCGTGCGTGGCGCTGCTGCGCGACCCCGAGCGCCGTGAGCGCTTGGGCGCCGCCGCACGCGCCCGGGCCCTCGAACTGTTCACGGTCGAGCAGAACATCGAGGCATTTCACGGCATTTACCTGGAGATCGTCTCGCGCACGCCCGTCCGCCGCGTCGTGCTCGACAGGGCGGGGGAGCCGCTGCCCTTCGCGGTTCCCGCCGAGGCGCAGATCCCGGTGAGCTGGTCCGCCCCGCCGCCGCGCCTCGCCGCCCTCAGTGGTCCCGGCCGGGCCGCCGGCAACTCCGTACGGGCCTCCTCGCCCGTCTCCGCCCCGGAGGGAGCGCGATGAAGGACCTGGGCGAACGGGACCGGCCGGGAACCCCGGCCGGCCCGGGGTCGTGGGACGCCGAATCGGAGCGGGCACTGGGCCCTGCGTTCCCGGCGCCTGCCCCGGAGGGGCCGGGTGCGCCGTCTGCCTCGGAGGCGGCTGTGGGCGGTAAAGCGCCTGCTGGTCGGGAGGCGGTCGCCAGTGGTGAGGTGTCTGGCTCGGAGGTCAGGGGTGGCGGCACTGTGCTCGCGCCGGGGGAGGCGGTTGCCGGTGGTCAGGTGTCTGGCTCGGAGGTCAGGGGCGGTCGCACAGTGCCCGCGCCACGGCGGACGGCCGCCGACGGCAAGCCGTCCGCCCCGCGCCGCGGTACCGCCGACCCCGTGATGGTGCTGATGCACCGTCACCGAGAACTCTGCGAACGCGCGGTGGACCCGCTCGAGATCGCCGCGGGACTGGAAGCGCACGGCATCACCGACCGCACCGCCGCCCGTTTCCGGCACCGGGACGTCTTCTCCCTGGCCGAGGAGATGTACGCGCGGGTCTCCCGGGAAGGGGACGCGCCCCCGCCCACCAGGCCCGCCGCCCCCCGAGTACGCGCCGACTGGGCCCTCCTGACGCTCCTGCCCGGAGCGCTGTGCGCCGCCGCCGTGACAGCCGTGCACCTCACCCACGGCCAGGCACGCCTGTTCGTGGCGGCAGCCGGAGCGGTCGCCGTCGCCCTGGCCCTTCGCGCGGCCGTGCGCCGGGGTCCCCTGAGCAGGACCGACGCGGGCCGGCCCGGGCCCCGGCCCGGCGCGGCCCAGGGCAGGACCACCACGTGGACCCTGTGGCTCCTCGCCTACTCCCTCCTGGGCAACGGCCTGCTCCACAGCGCCCTCGCCGGAGGCCCCGACGCCCTGCCCACCGGCACGGCCGACGACCCCTGGCCCCTCGCCGCCGCCCCCGTCCTGGCACTCGCCCTGGCATGCGCGCCGGCGGCCTGGACCGCCCACCTCCTCACCGTGCGGGCCCGCCGCAAGCTCGTGGCGAGCCGCGGCCTGGAGGACTTCGCCGCCTCCGTGCGACCGCTCCTGCTCGGCACGGTCGCCCTGTTCGTGGCCGCCCTGATCGCCCTGCTCACCCTCTGCACCACCCTTCTCGACGAGCCCCCGGCCTACGCGGAGGCCATCGCCCTGGGCACCCTCCTCTTTCTGGCCCGCCTCCTCACCGCCCACGGCTACACCTACGCCCCGGCCGTGGTCCTCGCCGCGACCGTCACGGTCGAGGCGGCCGCTCTCGCCGCAGTGTTCACCTCCCGCCTGCCCGGGTGCGGCTTCCTGGCCATCCCCGTCGAAGCCCTCGTCACCGCCTGGGGCGCCGGCAGCGTCCCGGCCCTCGCCTGCGGGGCGGCGGCCCTGGCCCTCCTGATCCACGCGACCCGCAAGCTGACCCGGGCCTCGGCCCATGCGCCGCCGGAGCCCTCTCGGTGACCGCCGCTGCCCCGGCCCACCGCCGCGGGCGGCACCCGTCACACCCGTCCCTCCCGCCTCAAGGAGAACCCGCATGACCACCCAGCCAGGAGCCCCGGCCACGACGGGAGCCGCGCGATGAGAGTCCTGTTGATCGGAGCCAACGGCTACATCGGGCGCTTCGTCGCCGACCGTCTCCTCGCCGACCCGGCCGTGCAGCTCACCGCACTCGGCCGCGGCGACGACGCCGACGTCCGCTTCGACCTCGCGTCCGGCAGCCCCGGCGCTCTCACCCGCTTCCTCGACGCGGTCCACCCGGGAGTCGTCGTCAACTGCGCCGGCGCCACCCGCGGCGGTGCCCGCGAACTCACCCGCCACAACACCGTCGCCGTGGCCACCGTCTGCGAGGCCCTGCGCCGCAGCGGCTGCGGTGCCCGGCTGGTGCAGATCGGGTGCAGCGCCGAGTACGGACCCAGCCAGCCCGGCTCCTCCACGGCCGAGGACGCCGTGCCCCGGCCCGGCGGCCCGTACGGCGTCAGCAAACTCGCCGCCACCGAACTCGTCCTCGGCTCCGGCCTGGACGCCGTCGTCCTGCGCGTCTTCTCCCCGGCCGGACCCGGTACCCCCGCCGGCTCCCCGCTGGGCCGTCTCGCCGAGGCCATGCGCCGCGCCATGCAGACCGGCGACGGCGAGCTGAAACTGGGCGGCCTCGGCGCACAGCGCGACTTCATCGACGTCCGCGACGTGGCCCGTGCCGTGCACGCCGCCTCGCTCTCCGCCGCGCAGGGCGTCGTCAACATCGGCTCCGGCCGCGCCGTGCGCCTGCGCGACGCCGCCGCGGTCCTCGCCCGCGTGGCCGGATACGGCGGCGCCCTCAACGAACTCGACGGCCCACCCGGTGCGCTGCGCCCGGCCATCGGGCACCCCCGCCCGGACCCGGACCACGCGCCTCCGGTCGCGTACCCGTACCCGGACGGCTGCGGCAGTTGGCAGCAGGCCGACGTCCGCACCGCCCGCGACCGGCTCGGCTGGCGGCCCCGGATCGGCCTGGAGGAGTCCTTGGCCGACATCTGGATGGAGGCGGCATGCCGCATCTGACCAGCACCAGGCCAGCACCTCCGGCACGGAACTCAACCCCGGCGTCGGCGCCCCCGGCTACGCTCACCCCCTCCTCGCCCCCACCGGATGGGGCGAACTCACCCGCCCGGAACCCCGCTGCACCGGGTGGTCCTCAACGTGGCGGACGGCCCCGGCACCCGCCCCGCCCCGCACTGCCTGGAGGCGGCCGGCCGCCTGCGCAACGCGGGCACCCGCGTCCTCGGCCACCTCGACACCTGCTACGTCACCCGGAACTTCGGTGAGCTGATCTCGGACGCCCATCGGTTCGTCGACTGGTACCAGGTCGACGGCTTCCTCTTGGAGCGCTGCCTGGCGGACCACGTCGGACTGCCCGAGGTACGCCGCACGGTCCCCACCCTCTGTGTCGTCCGTGACGAGGCGCACGTCGTCCTCGGTCACGGCATCCACCCGCACCCGGGCTACGTCGACCTCGTCGACCAGTTGGTCACCTTCTCCGGCCCGTGGAGCGACTACCGCTGGTCGCAGGTGGCCGAGTGGACCGCCGAGCATGCGCCCGAGCGCTTCTGCCACTTCGTCCACGGGGTGCCCCGCCTCCACCTGGAGGAGGGGCTGCGCATCGCCCGCCGGCAGGGCGCCGCGACGGTCTGGGTTCACCGACCGCACGGACCGCGGCGGCCACGCCGACCCCTGGGAGGCCATGCCCGGCTACTGGGACGACGTCGTCTCGCTGGTCGGAACAGGTGTCTCGGAATGAAAAAGCACATGGCACTGTTACGGGGAGAACAACCGTAGTGATTGACCGACCAACGGAGTCCCCGTGTCGTTGCCACCCCTGGTCGAGCCGGCTGCCGAGCTCACCGTAGACGAGGTTCGCAGGTACTCCCGCCACCTGATCATCCCCGACGTCGGGATGGGCGGGCAGAAGCGGCTGAAGAACGCCAAGGTGCTGTGTGTGGGCGCCGGCGGCCTGGGCTCGCCGGCGCTGATGTACCTGGCCGCCGCGGGCGTCGGCACCCTCGGCATCGTGGAGTTCGACGAGGTCGACGAGTCGAACCTGCAGCGCCAGATCATCCACAGCCAGTCCGACATCGGCCGTTCCAAGGCCGAGTCCGCCCGCGACAGCGTCAAGGGCATCAACCCGTACGTGGACGTGATCCTTCACGAGGAGCGGCTCGAGGCCGACAACGTGATGGAGATCTTCAGCCAGTACGACCTGATCGTCGACGGCACGGACAACTTCGCGACCCGCTACCTGGTCAACGACGCCTGCGTGCTGCTGAACAAGCCGTACGTATGGGGTTCGATCTACCGCTTCGACGGCCAGGCCTCCGTCTTCTGGTCCGAACACGGTCCCTGCTACCGCTGCCTCTACCCGGAGCCCCCGCCCCCCGGCATGGTCCCCTCCTGCGCGGAGGGCGGCGTCCTGGGCGTGCTGTGCGCGTCCATCGGCTCCATCCAGGTCAACGAGGCCATCAAGCTCCTCGCAGGCATCGGTGAGCCGCTGGTCGGCCGGCTGATGATCTACGACGCACTGGAGATGCAGTACCGCCAGGTCAAGGTTCGCAAGGACCCCGACTGCGCGGTCTGCGGCGAGAACCCGACCGTCACGGAGCTCATCGACTACGAGGCCTTCTGCGGCGTCGTGTCCGAGGAGGCCCAGGCGGCGGCCGCCGACTCCACGATCACTCCCAAGCAGCTCAAGGAGTGGATCGACGACGGCGAGAGCATCGACATCATCGACGTCCGCGAGCCGAACGAGTACGAGATCGTCTCCATCCCGGGCGCCCGGCTGATCCCGAAGAACGAGTTCCTCATGGGCACCGCCCTGGAGAGCCTCCCCCAGAACAAGAAGATCGTCCTGCATTGCAAGACGGGTGTCCGCAGTGCGGAAGTCCTCGCGGTCCTGAAGTCCGCGGGCTTCTCGGACGCGGTCCACGTCGGCGGCGGCGTGATCGGCTGGGTCAACCAGATCGAGCCGGACAAGCCGGTCTACTGACCACCCCTTCCGCTGACCAGCGGGACTGACGAAGCCCACGGCTCCGACCGGTTCGGATGCCGTGGGCTTGTGTCGTTGTCGGTCGGCGTCGGGTGACCTTGCACGGCCCAGGGACGGCCCGCAAGTGCCTGAATGCCGCACGAAGGTCGGACACCGGCTCCGCTACTCGACTTGAACTCGTGATGTCGTGGTGCCGCACCTCCTCCCAATCGGCCTGCCTGTCGCTTTCATGCGCTTTTATGGCCGGGCTCTGCGGTCGGTTGGTTCTCGAGAGGAACCACGGGTGATCGTCTGCGCGTGATCTGCCGGTGGAGGTGCACGGATTTGAGCACTGGTCTTTCTGAAGGCATGGTCACGCCCGCGCTGGTGGTGGACATCGACGTGATGGAGCGCAACATCAGCCGGTTGGCGGCCGCGGCCAAGGCTGGCGGCTTTGCGGTGCGTCCTCATGCGAAGGCGCACAAGTGTCTGGAGATCGCCGACAGGCAGATCGGCGCGGGAGCAGTGGGCCTTACGGTGGCCACGGTTGGCGAGGCTGAGGTTTTCGCCCGTGGTGGTGCCACCGATTTGTTCGTCGCCTATCCGTTGTGGGTCGATGACAGCAAGGCGAGGCGACTGCGTCGGCTCGCAGAGACCGCAGCCCTGCGCGTCGGGGCCGACTCCGTCGAGAGTGTCCAGCGTCTGGGGCGTGCAGTTCGGGGGACTGCGAGTCCGGTCGAAGTGGTGATCGAGGTCGACAGCGGTCACCACCGCACCGGAGTCCTCCCGGCCGACGCCGCCACGGTGGGCAAGGCGGCAGCCGATGCCGGGTTGGGCGTTGCCGGAGTGTTCACCTTCCCCGGGCATGGTTACCGGCGCGACCCGCAGGCCCGTGAGCAGGCGGCGCGCGAAGAAGAACTGGCGCTCGGCGAGGCTGCGGAAGCCCTGAACGCCGTGGGCCTGTCTGCCCGGGTGGTCAGCGGGGGCTCGACACCGACGGCGGGACGGTGGAAGCCGGGTGTGGTGAACGAACTGCGGCCTGGCGTGTACGTCTTCAACGACGCGACCCAGTTGGCCATCGGCACCTGCAGTGCGGCCGACCTTGCCGTGCACGCCGTGGCGACGGTGGTGAGCATGCCGGCTGCGGGTCGCTTCGTGCTCGACGTCGGCAGCAAGGTGCTGGGGTCGGACAGGTCCCCGTGGGTGACCGGCCACGGATATCTTCCTGACTTTCCGGACGCGTCTGTGACGTCGCTGTCCGAACACCACGCCACGGTTGTGCTGCCCGAGGGCATCACGGCCCCACCGCTCGGAACCGCGGTCGCGGTCGTTCCCAATCACGTGTGCACGCCGGTGAACCTGGCCGACGAACTGGTCATAGTGCAAGGTGGGCAGATCGTGGACCGCTGGGCGGTGGCGGCACGAGGGGCCAATACCTGACGGCGGGCGGCGGCACCGGGCAGGTGCGGTCGCGCACCTGGCCGTGCGACCGACCGCCGTGCGGGTGTGGTGTCAGCCCGCAGGTGCGGCTGGGTTCCGCGTGACTTGCCCGTCTACTGACCGGACCGGCCGGCGAACCGAGCCGTAGCCGGCCTCCTTTCCGAGCGGTGGGGGCTCCGGGCACCACAGGTGGCCGGAGCCCCCGTCGTCGTCATGAGCAGACCTTGCCGTCCTTCGGTACCGAACCGTCCAGCAGGTACGCGTTCACCGTGGAGTCGACGCAGTCGCTCCCGCTGCCGTACGCGCCGTGTCCCTCGCCCCGCCAGGTGAGCATCACTCCGACGCCCTTGCCCAGCTCGTCGGCCATCCTCCGGGCACCCTCGTAGGGGGTGGCCGGGTCGCCCGTGTTGCCGACCACCAGGACCGGTGCCGCGCCGGGGGCGCTCACCTCCGGGGTGTCGTGCTGTCCGGGCACCGGCCAGTCGTGGCACCAGCCGGCCGTGTCCCAGCCGAGGAACGTCCCGAAGACCGGGGAGATCTTCTCGAACCGGGGCAGCAGCTTCCGGGTCTCGGCCGGGGTCAGCCGCTGCCTGTCGTCCAGGCACGATATGACCCGCTGCGCGTGGGTCGTCGTGCCGTAACGCCCCGAGGGCTCGCGTTCGTTGTAGCCGTCGGCGAGGGCCAGCAGCTCCGAGCCGTCCCCCCGCTCGGCCGCGGCGAGGGCGCTGGTCAGCGTCGGCCAGCTGTCCTTGCTGTACAGCGGCAGGATGATCCCGGTGACCGCGAGCGTCTGGGTCAGCTTGCGCCCCGGCGTGGCCGTCGGCAGCGGACGGGTGTCGATGCGCCGCAGCAGGTCCGCGATCTTCCGCGAGCCCTCCCGCGGGTCCTGGCCCGTGGACTCGAGGTAGCCGTTCAGCGCGCGCTGGAAGCCCCTTGCCTGGTTCTGGGCGTGGCCCACGGTGTCGGCGCCGGGGTCGACGACCGCGTCCAGGGTCATGCGTCCCACGTTCTTCGGGAACAGGTGGGCATACGTGCCGCCCAGTTCGGTGCCGTAGGAGATGCCGAAGTAGTGCATCTTTTCGTCGCCGAGGACCTCGCGGATGCGGTCCATGTCGCGGGCCGAGTCGGCGGTGGAGACGTGCGCCATCAGCTTTCCGGCGTCTTTCCGGCAGCCCTCGGCGAAGTCGGCGGCGTCCGCGAAGTACGCCTTCTCCTCGGCGGCCGTGTCCGGAGTGATGTCCACCGACTCGGCCGCCTGGATCTCCTTGTCGCCGCGGCAGCGCACCCCTTCGCTGGCGCCCACGCCGCGAGGGTCCCAGCTCACCAGGTCGTACCGCTCACGGAGCTTGGAGACCGTCGGGGCATAGGACGGCATCATGGACACGCCCGAGGCGCCCGGGCCGCCGAAGTTGAACAGAAGCGAGCCGACGCGATCCGCACTGCGGGCCTTGGAGCGGATCAGGGCCAGGCCGATCGTCTCGCCGTCCGGCTTCGACCAGTCCAGCGGCACCTTCAGCGTGGCGCACTGCCATTCACCGCTCGGCGCGGGCGCCTCGGCCGTGGCCTCGCACCGGCCCCAGGACAGCCCGTCCCTGCCGTCGTCCGACGAGCCGCCGCTGCAGCCCGCGGCCAGCAGGGCCGAGGCGGCCGCCAGAGCGGTCCACCGTACGAAGCGCGTCATTGCCCATCCCCCCTCAGGCCGTCCGCTCCATGCCGCGGATGGCGGTCAGGCCATGGTAGGCAGATGCCGCGCCAGCCGTTCCAGCCTGTGGATAACTCTCTGACCTGCGTGTTCGTCGAGCTCGCTCGCGGTGTCAGGTGCAGACGGTGCCCGTCGGCGGGACCTTCCCGTCCAGCAGGTAGCCGTTCACAGCGCCTTGCACGCACGTGTTCTCGCTGTTGTAGGCGCCGTGTCCCTGCCCCCGGTACGTCAGCTCCACACCCACGCCCTTGCCCAGCGCGTCCACCATCTTCCGCGTGCCCTCGTACGGCGTGGCCGGGTCACCGGTGTTTCCGACCACCAGGATCGGCGCCGCGCCCGGCGCGCTCACCTCCGGATGGTCGGCGGCGCCCGCCACGGGCCAGTCGGTGCAGCCGATCATGCCCCACGCCAGGACGTCGCCGAACAGGGCGGACGCGGCCCGGAACTCGGGCAGCTTCCGCTCCACGTAGGCGGTGTCGTAGCGCGATTTGGTGTCGGCACAGCTGATGGCGGTGTGGGCGGCGGACGAGTTGTCGTACTCGCCGTTCTCACTGCGTCCGTTCATCGAGTCGGACAGCAGCATCAGGATGCTGCCGTCGCCCCCGTACGCCTGTTGCAGGCCCTCGGTGAGGTACTCCCACAAGTCCTGCGAGTACAGCGCCTGCACAATGCCGTTGGTCGCCGCGGTCTGGGTCAGTTCGCGGGGGAAGACGCCGGGAATCGGCCTGCGGTCGAGATCCTTCAGCAGTGTGGCGATACGGTCCTTCACGTCCTGCGCGCTGTCGCCGACCGGGCACTCCTCGGTCTTCGACACGCAGTCCTCGGCGTAGTTGTCGAGCGCGCGCTGGAAGCCCTTGGCCTGCGCCAGCGAGCCCTGTTCGGCGTTCTGGGTGGGGTCGACGACGGCGTCGAACACCGCCCGGCCGACCTTCTTGGGGAACAGGTGGGCGTAGACACCGCCGAGTTCGGTGCCGTAGGAGATGCCGAAGTAGTGCAGCTTGCCGTCGCCGAGGACCTGGCGCATCAGGTCCAGGTCGCGCGCCGCGTCGGTGGTGCGCACGTGCGGCAGCATCTTCTCGGAGTTCTGTTCGCAGGTGTCGTTGAACTCCGTGGTGTTGTCGAGGAGTGCGGCGCGCTCGGCGGCGTCGTCAGGGGTCGCGTCCTGCTGGAAGTACGCGTCGAGCTCCTGGTCGTTCTCGCAGATCACGGGCTCGCTGCGGCCGACTCCGCGCGGGTCGAAGCTGACCAGGTCGTAGCGGGTGCGCAGAGTCTCGTAACCCTCCGCGAAGGAGGGCAGCGAGGCGACGCCCGAGCCGCCGGGGCCGCCGAAGTTGAAGATGAGCGAGCCGATGCGTGCGCTGTCGTCGCCGGTGGTCCCGACCCGGATCAGTGCGAGGCCGATCGTGTCGCCCTTGGGGTCGTCCCAGTCGCGGGGCGCCTTCATGGTGGCGCACTGCCACTCGCCGCCGTCGGGCAGCGGCGAGGGCGGAGCACCGCCGCCCTGGGCCTCGTCCGGGGCCGGGCAGGCCTTCCAGTCCAGTTTCTGCCGCGTGAGGTCCTCGTCCTTGGCGTCGTCGGCACCACCGCAGCCCGCCAGCACGGCGGACAGCAGCACGGCGGAGGCCAGGGCGGCGGCGCGCAGTCGCATGGTTCCATCCTGCGGCGGCCCGAAGCGGTACGCGCGGGACGTGTGCCGTACGAGGTAAGAGGGGTCGCTGAGGCTGAGGGGGCATTGCACTATGAGCGTCCGACCCGGGCGGGCATAGCGCAAGGACCCCTAAAGGGCCTGCTTGCGGGTGAGATGGTTGAAGGCCAGCCAGCCCGGCAGCACGGGCAGCCACAACGTCAGCAGACGGAACAGCAGAACCGCCGGTGCCGCGACCTCCTTGGGGAGCCCGACAGCGATCAGACCGACCGTCAGGGTCGCCTCCACCGCGCCCACACCGCCCGGCGTCGGCGCCGCGGAGCCCAGGGCGTTGCCCGCGAGGAAGACGACGGCGACGCTGGCGATGCTGATCGAGGTGGTCTCGTCGCCGAACGCGCGGATCGAGGCGTCCAGGCACATCACGAAGCAGGCCGTCAGCAGCAGCATGCCGCCGATGCCGGTGACCAGCTTCTGCGGCCGCTGCAGCACGTCCAGCATGCGCGGCACGACGCCGGCGAACAGCGACCGCACGCGCGTGACGACGAACTTCCGCAGGAACGGCACCGAGGTCACGACGAGCACCAGCACCGCCACCGTCAGCAGGCCGGCGATGACCGTCCGGGACGGCGACAGCGAGGGCGTCTTCTCGGTGCCGGTGAGATAGCCGAAGGCCAGCAGCATCAGGATGTGGCAGCCCAGCCCGAACAACTGCGACGCGCCCACACTCGCCACCGCGAGCCCCGGGCGCACCCCCGCGCGCTGCAGGAAGCGCGTGTTCAGGGCGACACCGCCCACGGCCGCCGGGGCGACGATCTTCACGAACGAACCGGCCACCTGGGCCGCCACGGTCCGCAGGAACGGCACCCGCTCGGGCACGAACCCCAGCAGGGCCAGCGCCGCCGCGACGTAGCTGGCCATCGAGAACAGCACGGCCGCGGCGACCCAGCCCCACTCGGCGTTCGCGATGAGCGGCCCGAACTCGATGTGCGTGAGCTGCGTCAGCAGGAAGTACGCACCGATCGCGCCGGCGATGAAACTGATCAGCGTGCGGGGCCGGACCCGCTCCAGGCGGGCCGGCTCGACCGGAGCCTGAGGCCTGATCCGCAGCACCTGCTGCCGGATCTGCGAGAGCAGGTCCTCCTCGCGCGCCTCCTCCAGGGCCTCGTCGATGGCCTGCTTCTCGGCCCGCTGCTCCGCCCGTACGGCCTTCTTGTCGGGCTTCTCCAGGACCGGCGCGGTCTGGTCCGAGGTCTCCTCCAGTCGCGTCTGCTTGGCTTGCCGGGACGCATCGAGGACCGCCTCGCGCTCGCGCTGTGCCCGCTCCCGGGCCAACCGGCGCAGCGTCGCGCGCGTGGAGCGGCTGAGTGCGATGGGCTGGAGCATCGGCAGGCAGTCCGCCACCGCGTCCGGACCGAGCACGCCCACCGCCGAGGCCACCGCCCGCTCGGCACCCACTCGGAGGCCGAGGGTCACCAGCAGTTGGGAGATGTCCATGCGCAGCAGCAGGTCGCCGGCCGCGATCTCGCCGACGCGCAGGTCGGTGAGGATCACCGTGCCGGAACCATCCACCAGGATCGCGTCACCCACCAGCCTGCGGTGCGCGATACGCCGCGACTGCAGGGCCTTCACCTGGTGCCAGGTGTCGCCCAGCAGGTCGTCGGTGATCTCCTCGTCGGACAGCGAGTCCAGGGTGCGGCCGCCGCTGTGCTCGTAGACGAGCATCACCGCGTCGGGGCCGAGCTCGGAGGTGGCGATCAGCTTGGGTGCGTTGGCACCGGCCGCGATGGCCGCGTACGCCAGCAGCGCCTCCTGCTCCAGGGCCTGGCGCAGCGACTGCAGACTGCTGCGGGTGGCGAAGCCGCGCAGGGTCAGGTTGCGCCAGGCGCGGTAGAAGAAGCCCTGGGCCTGTTGCTCCCGGTCGACCACGGTCACGTCCAGGGGCGGGCCGTCCTCAAGGGCGACGAAGTAGCGGCGGCCCCGGTCGCCGGTGTCCGGGCTGTTGTCCGAGATGTCCTCGCGGGACGCGCTGACCGGACGGAAGCCGACGGTCCGCAGACCCGCCATCAGGGTCTTCCCGGTGGGCCGGACATTGGGTGAGCCGACCGCGTACAGCGTGCCGTAGGCCACGGTCCAGCCGATCAGCACGGTCAGGATGATCGAGAACGGGGTCGTGTACCCGGTGACGAGCATCGAGAAGGCGTCGAGGAGCAGCACGACCCACAGGACCGTGCGCCACCTCGGTCTGCGGGACATGCCGACGGCCGTCATGTACGCGATGACCGGCGCCAGATAGCCGTGCACGGGGTCGGTCAGCGCGTGGATGTCGCCGGGGGAGGGCTGGGTGAGCGCCTCCTGGATCGAGTCGGGGGCGGCCCGGGCGACCCACAGGTCGGTGGCTAGGGTCACACCGTGCGCGAGGACCGCCGCGAGGACGCCGTCGGCGATCCTGAGGCCGTCCCGTTTGATCAGCCGCTCGATGGCGAAAGCGACCGGCACCAGCAGGATCGCGATGCTGGAGGCCAGCCCCGCGATCTTGATGAGCAGGTCGGGAGCCTGCCCGGTGCCCTTGTTGATGTCCTGTTCGAGGCCCGAGGTGGTGCCGTGCGCGAACGCGGCGATCCCGATCAGCACCGCGACGGCGAGCACGCCCACCAGGAGCCGCATCAGATCGGACGGGCGGTGCACGCGCGCGGGGAGCAGTGGCTCGTCGCCCTCCACCTCGTCGATGTGCGCGACGTCGGGCTCCTCGGCGGCCGTCCGGGCCTTCTTCGCGGCCGTTTTCCGGCCGTCGTCCGGAGCGCCCGGGCGCGACGAGGCGTCAGAGGTGCCCTCCGTGTCCTCGGGGTGCGCACCCTGCTGCTTCATCGTCTCTTCTTGGTCTCGTATCACCGGTCACCGCCCGCACGATGGTGGCATGCCACACCGATACACGGGGGCATCAGGGTGCACATGCGGGGCGGACAGTCTGCCCGACGCGCCTGTGCCGGGCGAGACGGACGCTCGGGAGCGGGCACGGCCCGTTGTCGGTGGGGTGGGGCAGGATGGGGCGGATGAGTGAGCAGAGCCCTGTGGGGGGCGGGTACGAGGACGGCGGCGCGGAAGCGCTGCCCCCGTACGCCGAGCGGGTCCTCGACGTCGCGGAACTGATCCCGCCGGGCCGTGTCATGACCTACGGCGACATCGCCGAGTGGCTGCAGGAGGGCGGTCCGCGGCAGGTCGGCCGGGTGATGGCGCTCTACGGGGGAGCCGTGCCGTGGTGGCGGGTCGTCCGCGCGGACGGCGCCCTGCTCCCGGGGCACGAGCAGCGGGCGCTCGGGCACTACCGGGAGGAGGGCACGCCCCTGAAGGAGGCGAGCCGGGCCGCCGAGGGCCACCTGCCGCGCATCGACATGAGACGGGCGCGGTGGGACGGCGACGATCGCGCGGAGGGTCACACCTGACAGCTTCCGCCATCGGACGGCCTCCTGTGTGACCCGTGATCCGGACGGGGGAACCGGGGCGGTTCGGTGGCATGACGTACGTTCGGGAGGTGAGGGACATGAGTGCCGAGGGTGCCCGGAGTGCCGCGAGTGACCGGGGGGAAGAAGGGGAAGCCCTGCTTCCGCCTCACCCGTCGGCGTAGCGTCGGCTGCACCTGTCCCCGTCACCCCGCGGTCACCCGCCACGCGCGGTGGCCCGCCAACCAGCACTTCCACCAGGACCGGCGAACCACGTGAGCTCCTCTTCCTCCACCAGCGGCCTGTCGCACCCCCGGGTGCGGCGGGGGAGCCGTGGCGCCTACCGACTGGTACGTACCCCTCCTGCCCGCGTGGACCCCCCTCTTCTGGACGCCTCGCAGCGTTCCGTGGTTGACCACGCGGCAGGCCCGCTGCTCGTCCTCGCAGGCCCCGGCACCGGCAAGACCACCACGCTCGTGGAGTCCGTGGCCGAGCGGATCGCCCGGGGCGGGAATCCCGAGCGCGTCCTGGTCCTCACGTTCAGCCGCAGGGCGGCCGTCGAACTGCGCGACCGCATGGCCCTGCGGACCGGGGCGGCCCGCGCTCCCCGGGCCGCCACCTTCCATTCGTTCTGCTACGCCCTGGTCCGCGCCCACCAGGACAGCGACCTGTTCGTGGAGCCGATGCGGCTGCTGTCCGGCCCCGAGCAGGACGTCTCGGTGCGGGAGCTGCTCGCGGGCCAGGTGGACCTGGAGCGGCTCGGGCTCGCGCACGTGCGCTGGCCGGACGAGCTGCGCGCCTGCCTGACCACCCGCGGTTTCGCCGACGAGGTCCGCGCGGTCCTCGCCCGCAGCCGCGAGCTGGGCCTGGGCCCCGAGGCCCTGGACGCCTTCGCCCGCCGCACGGGACGCCCCGACTGGCGCGCCGCGGCCGCGTTCCTCGCCGAGTACCTCGACGTGCTCGACCTGCAAGGCGTGATCGACTACGCCGAACTCGTGTACCGCGCGGTGCTCCTCGCCCGCCGGCCCGAGGTCGCCGCGTGGCTCGCCGCCCGGTACGACGCCGTCTACGTCGACGAGTACCAGGACACCGATCCCGCTCAGGTACGACTCCTGCACGCCCTGGCCGGCGGCGGCCGCACGCTCGTCGCGTTCGGTGACCCCGATCAGTCGATCTACGCGTTCCGCGGGGCGGACGTGAACGGCATCCTGGAGTTCCCGCACGCCTTCCCGCGTGCGGACGGCCGCCCCGCCCCCGTCGCGGTGCTGCGCACGTCCCGCCGCTCCGGCGCCGCGCTGCTGGCCGCCACCCGGCTGCTGACCCAGCGCATGCCGCTGACGCGGTTGCCCGCCGAGAAGGTGCGCGCTCACCGCGAACTCGCGCCCGTACGGGACGGCGGCCGCGTCGAGGCGTACACGTACCCGACGGCCGGGACGGAGCTGGACAACATCGCCGACATCCTTCGCAGGGCCCACCTGGAGGACGGTGTCCCGTGGAGCGAGATGGCCGTCCTGGTGCGTGCCGGCTCCCGCATCATCCCCGCGGTCCGCCGCGCCCTCACGGCGGCGGGCGTACCCGTGGACGTCGACGGCGACGACGTGCCGCTGCGGCACGAACCGGCGGTGGCACCGCTGCTGACGGCTTTGCGGGCGGTGGCCGGGGCTGCCGACACGGGGGTCTGCGAGCCGGGCTCTTCAGAGCCGCGGGAGCCCGAGGGGGACCTTTCAGCGGAGGACGCCCACACCCATGACCTCTCAGCGGAGGACGCCCCCATCTCCGACCTGTCGGCGGAGGACGCCCCCATCTCCGACCTGTCGGCGGAGGACGCCCCCATCTCCGACCTGTCGGCGGAGGACGCCCCCATCTCCGACCTGTCGGCGGA
>NZ_JBSFVB010000005.1:133066-422767 GCF_053592115.1 Streptomyces sp. NPDC002788
GAGGACGCCCCCACCCCCGACCTGTCGGCGGAGGACGCCCCCACCCCCGACCTGTCCGCAGAGGACGCCCCCACCAACGCCCCCTCCTCCGAGGACGCGCCCACCCCGGACATCTGCTGGCTCGACGCCGAGACCGCCCTCACCCTCCTCACCTCGCCGCTCGCCGGCATGGACGCCGCCGACCTGCGCCGTCTCGGCCGCGCCCTGCGCGACGAGGAGCGGGCCGCGGGCAACCCGCTGCCGCCGCCCTCGGACGTGCTGCTGGCGCGGGCGCTCGCCGAGCCGGAGCGGCTCGCCGTGCACGACCCCACGTACGCGCGTGGCGCCCAGCGCCTCGGCGCGCTGCTGCGCAAGGCCCGTGAGCGGCTGGCCGGCGGCGGTACGGCCGAGGAGGCTCTGTGGGACCTGTGGGAGGGCACACCGTGGCCCGGGCGGCTGGAGCGGGCCGCACGCAGGGGCGGTGCGGCCGGGCGTAACGCGGACCGCGATCTGGACGCCGTGTGCGCGCTGTTCGCCACGGCGGCCCGTGCCGAGGAGCGCACCGGCGGCCGGGGCGCGCTGAACTTCTTGGAGGAGATCGACGCCGAGGACATCGCCGCCGACACCCTCACGGGGCGTGCCGTACGCCCCGACGCGGTCCGCCTGATGACCGCCCACCGCGCCAAGGGCCTGGAGTGGCGCCTGGTGGTCGTCGCGGGCGTCCAGGAGGGCCTGTGGCCCGACCTGCGCCGCCGCGGCTCCCTCCTGGAGGCCGACCGCATCGGCCGCGACGGACTCGCCGAGCCCCTCACCCCGGGCGCGCTGCTCGCCGAGGAGCGCCGCCTCTTCTACGTGGCCGCCACACGCGCGCGTGAACGGCTCGTCGTGACCGCGGTGAAGGCTCCCGCGAACGACGGCGACCAGCCCTCCCGCTTCCTCACCGAACTCGGCGTCGAACCCAAGGACGTCACCGGACGCCCCCGCCGGCCCCTGTCCGTCGCCGCGCTCGTCGCCGAGCTGCGGGCCACCACCGTGGACCCGCGTGTCTCCGACGCCCTGAGGGAGGCCGCCGCCCGCCGCCTGGCCCGGCTCGCCGCCCTCGCCGACGAGGACGGCCGCCCCCTGGTGCCGTCCGCGCACCCCTACCGCTGGTGGGGCATGTTCGAGCCGACCGAGTCCAAGGTGCCGCTGCGCGACCGCGGCCAGCCCGTCGTGCTCTCGGGAAGCGCCCTCGACCAGCTGGCCAACACGTGTGCCCTGCAGTGGTTCCTGGGCCGTGAGGTGAAGGCCGACGCGCCCGCGACAGCCGCGCAGGGGTTCGGCAACGTGGTGCACGTCCTCGCCGACGAGGTCGCCTCCGGGCGCACCCCTGCCGACCTCTCGGTCCTCATGGAACGCCTCGACTCCGTGTGGAACGCCCTGGCCTTCGACGCGCCGTGGAAGTCGGAGCAGGAGAGGGCCGACGCGCGCGTGGCGCTCGAACGGTTCCTCCATTGGCACGTCATGGACCGCACCGGGCGCACCCCCGTGGCCAGCGAGCACGACTTCGACGTCACCCTCGAGGCGGGTGACTACCAGGTGCGCGTCCGCGGCCAGATGGACCGCGTCGAGGTGGACGGCGACGGCCGCGCCTACGTGGTCGACTTCAAGACCGGCAAGCAGGCGCCCACCGCCAAGGAGGTGGAGCGCCACCCGCAGCTCGCCGTCTACCAGCTGGCCGTCCGCGAGGGCGCCGTCGACGAGGTCTTCGACGGTGTGCGGCCCGAGCCGGGCGGCGCCGAACTCGTGCATCTGCGTCAGGGCGCCGCCCAGCGCGACGGTGGCGAGACGCTGCCCAAGGTGCAGGCGCAGGAGCCGCTGGAGGGGGAGTGGGTCGGCGACCTGTTGGCCACGGCCGCCGGAAAGGTCCTCGACGAACGGTTCACGCCGACCGCGGGGCAGCACTGCACACACTGCGCGTTCCGGGCCTCGTGCAGCGCGCGGCAAGAGGGACGGCATGTCATCGAGTGATCCATCCCTCCACCTGTGCTTCCTGCGCCCGGAGGCCGATCCGGTCCGGGCTGTCAGTGGCCGCCGCTAGCCTCTCCGATATGCCCGCCCGCATCACGGATCCCGAACAGCTCAAGGACCTCCTCGGTATCCCGTTCACCCCGGAGCAGACGGCCTGCATCACTGCGCCGCCCGCCCCGCAGGTGATCGTGGCCGGAGCCGGTTCGGGCAAGACGACGGTGATGGCGGCACGCGTGGTGTGGCTGGTCGGCACCGGCCAGGTCGCCCCCGAACAGGTGCTCGGCCTCACCTTCACCAACAAGGCCGCAGCCGAACTCGCCGAGCGTGTCCGCAAGGCGCTGGTGAAGGCCGGCGTCACCGACCCGGACGCCATCGACCCGGACAACCCGCCCGGCGAGCCGGTGATCTCCACGTACCACGCCTTCGCGGGCCGTCTGCTGACCGACCACGGCCTGCGCATCGGCCTGGAGCCCACCTCCCGGCTGCTCGCCGACGCCACCCGCTTCCAGCTCGCCGCGCGCGTGCTGCGCGAGTCGCCCGGACCCCACCCGGCCCTGACCCGCTCCTTCGCGGACCTCGTCGGCGACCTCCTCACCCTCGACGCCGAACTCGCCGAGCACCTCGTACGCCCGGAGGCGCTGCGCGCGTACGACGCCGAACTGCTGCTGACCCTGCGCGGCGCCAAGCTCACCAACGCCGACCTGCGCAAGGTGCCCGAAGCGGCCGCCGCCCGCCGGGAACTGGCCGAGCTGGTCACCCGCTACCGGGCGGCCAAGCGCGAGCGGGACCTGCTCGACTTCGGCGACCAGATCGCCCTGTCGGCCCAGCTCGCGCAGGCCCCCGAAGTGGGCCGCCTCCTGCGCGATGAATTCCGGGTGGTCCTGCTCGACGAGTACCAGGACACGTCGGTCGCCCAACGCGTCCTCCTGGCCGGCCTGTTCGGCGAGGGCACCGGCCACCCGGTCACCGCCGTCGGCGACCCCTGCCAGGCGATCTACGGCTGGCGCGGCGCCTCGGTCGCCAACCTCGACGACTTCCCCGAGCACTTCGCCCACGCCGACGGCCGCCCCGCGGTCCGCCAGGCACTCAGCGAGAACCGCCGCAGCGGCGGCCGCCTCCTCGACCTCGCCAACGGTCTCGCGGAGCCCCTGCGCGCCCTGCACGCGGGCGTGGAGGCCCTGCGCCCGGCCCCCGGCGCCGAGCACGACGGCATCGTGCGCTGCGCACTGCTGCGCACCCACGCCGAGGAGATCGACTGGGCGGCCGACTCCGTCGCCCACCTCGTGCGGACCGGGACCCCGCCCGGTGAGATCGCCGTCCTGTGCCGCACGGCGACCGACTTCGCCGAGATCCAGGGTGCCCTGGTCGCCCGGGACATCCCGGTCGAGGTCGTCGGCCTGTCCGGGCTGCTGCACCTGCCCGAGATCGCCGACCTCGTCGCCGTGTGCGAGGTCCTCCAGGACCCCGGCGCCAACGCCTCCCTGGTCCGTCTGCTGACCGGCCCGCGCTGGCGCATCGGGCCCCGCGACCTCGCCCTGCTGGGGCGACGCGCTCGGCTCCTGGTGTCCCACGCCCGCGTGGAGGGCGACGACGACCCGGACCGCCGGCTCGCCGAGGCCGTCGAAGGGACCGACCCGTCCGAGGTGATCTCCCTCGCGGACGCCCTCGACACCTTCCTGGAGACGCCTCTCGACGGCCGCGGGGACGACGACAAACTGCCGTTCTCGCCCGACGCGCGCGTGCGCTTCGCCCGGCTGGCCACCGAACTGCGCGAACTGCGTCGCTCCCTGGCCGACCCGCTGATGGACGTCCTGCACCGCGTCCTCGCCGTCACCGGCCTGGAGGTCGAACTGTCGGCGTCCCCGCACGCCCTGGCCGCCCGCCGCCGCGAGACCCTGTCCAACTTCCTCGACATCGCCGCGTCCTTCGCCGCCGGCGACAACGAGGCGACCCTGCTGGCCTTCCTCGGCTACCTGCGCACCGCCGCCCAGTACGAGAAGGGCCTCGACAACGCCCTCCCCGGCGGCGAGAACACCGTCAAGGTGCTCACCGCGCACAAGTCCAAGGGCCTGGAATGGGACGTCGTGGTCGTCCCCGGCCTGGTCACCGGCACCTTCCCCAGCAGCCAGGGCCGCGAGAAGTGGACCTCCCAGGGCAAGGTCCTGCCGCACGAGCTGCGCGGCGACGCCGACACCCTTCCCGACGTCGCCTCCTGGGACGCCAAGGGCCTGAAGGCCTTCCACGAGGCCATGAAGGACCACCAGCACACCGAGGAACTCCGCCTCGGCTACGTCACCTTCACCCGCCCCCGCTCCCTCCTCCTGGGCTCCGGCCACTGGTGGGGCCCGACCCAGAAGAAGCGCCGCGGCCCCTCCGCGTTCCTCCAAGCCCTCCACGAGCACTGCGAAGTCGGACACGGCGAGATCGAGGCCTGGGCGGAGGAACCCGCCGAGGACGAGGAGAACCCGGCCCTGCACCAGGCGACGGCCGACCAGGTGTGGCCCCTGCCCCTGGACGAGACGGCCCTGGCCCGCCGCCGCGCGGCCGCCGAGACCGTCCTGGCCCACCTGGAGGACCTCGCCTCCCACGAGGACGCCCACCCCGCGGCCGTGCACGACCCAAACGCGACCGACGACCCGGAGTGGCCCCCGCCGCCCGAGGACGACGAGCCCCCGTACGGCGAACCGGACCCTTTCGACGAAGGCCCGTCCGACGAGGATCTGTTCGGCGCGGACGCGTTCGGGGCAGACCCCTTCGACGGAGTTCCCTTCGACGAAGCCATCAGCGACGCCCAGGCGGACGGCAGCGCACGGCCCGCGGACCGCCGCCCCACCATCCCTCACCAGGCGGCCCCGCCGGAGCCCCCGCACCCCGGGGGTCACCCCCACCTCACCCCGGAGGAGGCCCGCACCGTCGCCTCCTGGGACCGCGACCTCGACGCCCTCACCGGCGAGCTCCTGCGGGCCCGCGACAGCGTCACCGACGTCCCGCTCCCCGCGTCGCTCACGGCGTCCCAGCTGATGCACCTGGCCGCCGACCCGGACGGCTTCGCCCAGGAGCTGGCCCGCCCCATGCCCCGCCCGCCCCAGCCCGCCGCCCGCCGCGGCACCCGCTTCCACGCCTGGGTCGAGGCCCGCTTCGAGGAGCTCACGCTGCCGATGCTGGAGCCGGGGGAACTGCCCGGCAGCGAGGCCGAGATCGCCGACGAGCGGGACCTCCAGGCCCTCAAGGACGCCTTCGAGCGCACCGCGTACGCGCACCGCACGCCCTACCGGGTGGAGGCCCCCTTCCAGCTCGAGATCGCCGGCCGCGTCGTCCGGGGCCGGATCGACGCCGTCTACAAGGAGGGCGACGGACAGGACGCGACGTACGAGATCGTCGACTGGAAGACCAGCCGCTCCCGCACGGCCGACCCGCTCCAGCTCGCCGTCTACCGCCTCGCCTGGGCCGAGCAGCAGGGGGTGCCCCCCGAGGCGGTCACGGCCGCGTTCCTGTACGTGCGCACCGGAGAGGTCGTACGCCCGCAGGAACTGCCCGACCGGGCCGCCCTGGAGCGGCTGCTGCTGGACGAACCGCCTCGTGGAGAGCTCGGTGAGGAACCGCACTCCTAGGACGTCAGTGCGGGCCGATAGGCTCGTGACCATGAGCCAGACCCCGGACAGCGTCGTCCGTACGTACATCCAGCAGCACCGCGCCGCCTTCCTCGACGACCTCGCCGAGTGGCTGCGCATCCCGTCGGTGTCGGCCCAGCCGGACCACGCGCCCGACGTACGACGCAGCGCCGACTGGCTCGCCGCCAAGCTGAAGGAGACCGGCTTCCCGACGGCCGAAATCTGGGAAACCCCGGGCGCGCCCGCCGTCTACGCCGAGTGGCCCTGTGAGGACCCGAAGGCGCCCACCGTGCTGGTCTACGGCCACCACGACGTTCAGCCCGCCGTCCGGGAGGACGGCTGGGACAGCGAGCCCTTCGAACCCGTCGTCCGCGACAACCGCCTCTACGCGCGCGGGGCGGCCGACGACAAGGGCCAGGTCTTCTTCCACACCCTCGGCGTCCGCGCCCACCTCGCCGCCACCGGCCGCACCACCCCGGCCGTGCACCTGAAGCTGCTGATCGAGGGCGAGGAGGAATCCGGCTCGCCGCACTTCCGGACCTTGGTCGAGCAGCACGCCGAGCGGCTCGCCGCCGACGCCGTGATCGTCTCCGACACCGGCATGTGGTCCGAGGACACCCCCACGGTGTGCACCGGCATGCGCGGCCTCGCCGAGTGCGAGATACGGCTGCACGGCCCCGACCAGGACATCCACTCCGGCTCCTTCGGCGGCGCGGTGCCCAACCCGGCGACGGCCGCCGCCCGCCTGGTCGCCGCCCTGCACGACGAGCACGCGCGCGTGGCGATCCCGGGGTTCTACGACGGACTGGTCGAGCTCACCGACCGCGAGCGCGAACTCCTCGCCGAACTCCCCTTCGACGAGGCGCAGTGGCTGCGCGCGGCCAAGTCGTACGCCACCCACGGGGAGGCCGGGTACACCACCCTGGAGCGCGTCTGGGCCCGTCCCACCGCGGAGGTCAACGGCATCGGCGGCGGCTACCAGGGCCCCGGCAGCAAGACGATCATCCCGTCCTCCGCCCTGGTGAAGCTGTCCTTCCGCCTGGTGGCGGGCCAGGACCCCGGCCAGGTGGAGAAGGCCGTCCGCGCCTGGGCCGGGCAGCAGGTGCCCGCCGGGATCCGCTGCGAGATCACGTTCAGCGGGGCCACGCGCCCGTGCCTGACGCCGCTGGACCACCCGGCCCTCCAGTCGATCACCCGCGCGATGGGCCGGGCCTTCGGCAAGCCGGTCCGCTTCACCCGCGAGGGCGGCTCCGGACCGGCCGCCGACCTCCAGGACGTCCTCGGCGCACCGGTGCTCTTCCTCGGCGTCTCCGTCCCCTCCGACGGCTGGCACGCCCCGAACGAGAAGGTCGAACTGGACCTGCTCCTCAAGGGCGTCGAAACCACCGCGTACCTGTGGGGTGACCTCGCCGAGCACTGGCGCCACGCCCCCTGAGCCCTCCGCGCCGTCCGGACCGGCCACGCGCGCGGGGCACACTGGAAGGGCCGCCCCGCCGCCCGAGCCCGCCGGACCCGGTCGTCTCCCGCCGTACATCCCGTCGAACAGTCCGCCGAACCAACCGTTCCACCGGGGGAGTTGGAAGCACCCGTGACCACCTGGACCGACCACAACGCCGACCGCCCCATTTCGCTCACCGCCCCGAGCGGCATCGACCGGGCCGCCCACCACCGGCTCGACGAGGCCTGGCTCGCGGCGGCGTGGAGCCACCCCTCCACGCGCTGCTTCGTGGTCTCCGACGGCCAGGTCCTCATCGACGAGACGGCGGACGGGCGCACCGAACTCGTCATGACCCCCTCCTTCGAGGCCCCCCTCACCGAGGCGCACCGCTACTTCCTCGGCATCGACGAGGACGGCGTCAGCTACTTCGCCCTCCAGAAGGACGCTCTGCCCGGGCGCATGGACCAGTCCGCGCGCCCGGCGGGCCTGCGCGAGGCCGGCCTCCTGCTGTCGGCCCGCGACGTGGGCCTGATGGTGCACGCGGTGGGCCTGGAGAACTGGCAGCGCACGCACCGCTTCTGCTCGCGCTGCGGCGAGCGCACGGTCATCGCCGCGGCCGGCCACATCCGCCGCTGCCCGGCCTGCGGCGCGGAGCACTACCCGCGCACCGACCCGGCCGTGATCATGGCCGTGACCGACGAGGACGACCGCATCCTGCTCGGCCGCCAGGTGCACTGGCCCGAGGGCCGCTTCTCGACGCTCGCCGGCTTCGTCGAGCCCGGCGAGTCCATCGAGCAGTCGGTGCGCCGCGAGGTCAAGGAGGAGGTGGGCATCGCCGTCGGTCAGGTCGAGTACCTCGCCAGCCAGCCCTGGCCCTTCCCGTCCAGCCTCATGCTGGGTTTCCTGGCCCGCGCCACCTCGACCGAGATCGACGTCGACGGCGACGAGATCCACGAGGCCCGCTGGTTCTCCCGCGACGAACTGCGCGCCGCCTTCGAGTCCGGCGAGGTGCTCCCGCCCTACGGCATCTCGATCGCGGCCCGCCTGATCGAGCTCTGGTACGGCAAGCCGCTCCCGACGAGAACCGTCGCCTGAACGGGCGCGCCCGCATGCCCGACCCGTACGGGAACCGGCCGGCGTCGGTGTGGTCCCGGTAGTCCTCGGCAGGTGTGAGGGGGATCAGCGCCCGAGCACGTCAGTCCAGCAGCGCGACAGCGAACGTCTCGCGGTGGTCGGTCAGCCAGGCCTGCATGCGGTCCCACCGTGCCCATCCGCCACGGTCGGCCAGCGCTTGGAGGTAGGCAGGATCACCGTCAGCCACGCGGCGGGCGACGAAGGCCCGGCAGATCTCCGTGGCCTGTTCGATCACGCCGGGCAATTCGGTGCGCTCCCTCGGCGAGAGGCCGTAGCTGTCGGCGAGGATCCGCAGTCGTGCAACCGCGTCCGATCCGGCGGGATACAGGGCAGCCGCGGATGCCGGATCAAGCATGGGTACCCAGTAGCGGGCAGCCATGGCGACGTCCCAGAGGGGGCGGCCGGGCGCCGCCAGGTCGAAATCAATCAAGGCGGCGGCATGACCGTCGCGGAAGACTACGTTGTCCGGGCACACGTCGTTGTGGCACACCATTGTCCCTCCCTCCGGATCGGCGAGGTCCTGGGGCCACTCGACGTCTTTGTCGACCGCGATGGTCGCGCTGGCCTCATGCAGGCGGCGCAGCAGGACGCCCACCGATTCGAGGGCGGTTGTCGTCAACACCCAGGGCGGGAACGGTGGCAGAGCCACGTCGCCGGGAACGAAGGTCAGCTGCTCACGACCGTCAGCGGTGAGGCCCACGGGGGTCGGAGCCGCGTCGAATCCGTGCTCTTTCAGCGCCAGGAGGTGGGCATGGAGGCGTGTGCGTTGCGCGGTGCCGGGCGTTCCACCAACTCACCCCGGCGGAGGACCGCCCCCGCGTTCACCATGCCTCCGACCAGCGCCTCGCCGTACGCCTCGTCTTCGGTCGTCATGCCGATCACGCTACCGCCGAGTCGGCCCCGTACAGGCCGGGCATACAAAGACCCCCGATCCGGAGCCAGGCCGGTCGGGGGTCGTGTGTGATGTGGGTCAGACGCCGAGTGCCTGCTTCACCTGGGCAAGGCTCGGGTTCGTCATGACGACCTCGGTCCCACCGTTGGAGGGAACTACCTGAACCGTCGGCACCGTCTGGTTTCCGCCGTTGGCCTTCTCCACGAACGCGGCGGATTCCGGGTCCTGCTCGATGTTGACCTCGGTGTACGCGATGCCCTCGCGGTCCATCTGGCTCTTCAGCCGGCGGCAGTAGCCGCACCACGTGGTGCTGTACATCGTCACAGTGCCCGGCATGTCGCTCGCGCTCCTTGGGTGACTCGGGGACGGGTTAGCAGTGGGGGAACGTATATGAAAGGTCCACCATTCCCGGTGCCCCGCCTCCGCCGGACGTGATGCGTGCCGCATCGGTACGACTATCAGTGCCTGCCTGTGGACAACCTTCGCGGCTGTCTCCCGTGACCTGGCAGCATGGCCGTGTGACAGCAGCAACGCACTCCACCCTGATCCCGCAGGCACCGGACTCGGCCGACGCGGTGCTCGACGGGCTCGACCCCGAGCAGCGCGAGGTGGCCACCGCCCTGCACGGTCCGGTGTGCGTCCTGGCGGGCGCCGGTACGGGCAAGACCCGGGCGATCACCCACCGCATCGCCTACGGAGTGCGCGCCGGCATCCTGCACCCCTCCAGCGTGCTCGCCGTCACCTTCACCAACCGCGCCGCGGGCGAGATGCGCGGCAGACTGCGCCAGCTCGGCGCCGGGGGCGTCCAGGCGCGCACCTTTCACTCGGCAGCCCTGCGCCAGCTCCAGTACTTCTGGCCGAAAGCGATCGGCGGTTCGATGCCGCGGCTCGTCGACCGCAAGGTCCAGCTCGTCGCCGACGCGGCCGCAGCCTGCCGCATCCGCCTCGACCGAGGCGAGTTGCGTGATGTCACCGCCGAGATCGAATGGTCCAAGGTCACCCAGACCGTCCCCGCCGACTACGCGCCCGCCGCTGCCAAGGCCGGCCGTGATACCCCCCGAGCCCCCGCCGAGATCGCCCAGCTCTACGCGGCCTACGAGGACGTCAAGCGCGAGCGCTCCGTGATCGACTTCGAGGACGTCCTGCTGCTGACCGTCGCCGTCCTCCAGGACCGGCACGACATCGCCGAGCAGGTCCGCGGCCAGTACCAGCACTTCGTGGTGGACGAGTACCAGGACGTCAGCCCCCTCCAGCAGCGCCTGCTGGAACTGTGGCTCGGCGAGCGGGACAGCCTCTGCGTGGTCGGCGACGCCAGCCAGACGATCTACTCCTTCACGGGAGCCACACCGGACCATCTGCTCGATTTCCGCACCCGACACCCCGGCGCCACCGTCGTCAAGCTGGTCCGCGACTACCGCTCCACCCCCCAGGTCGTCCACCTCGCCAACGGCCTGCTCGCCCAGGCGAAGGGCCGGGCCGCCGACCACCGACTGGAGCTCGTCTCCCAGCGCGCCCCGGGCCCCGAGCCGGTCTACACCGAGTACACCGACGAGCCCACCGAGGCGGAAGGCGCGGCCCGCCGCATCCGCGAGCTCATCGACTCGGGCGTCCCGGCCGCCGAGATCGCCATCCTGTTCCGCACGAACGCGCAGTCCGAGACCTACGAGCAGGCCCTCGCCGACGCCGGAGTGCCCTACCAGCTGCGCGGCGCCGAGCGGTTCTTCGACCGCCCGGAGGTGCGCAAGGCGGGCGTCGCCCTGCGCGGCGCGGCCCGCTTCGGCGGCAACGACTCCCTCCTGGACGATGTCGTCGACCTGCCCTCCCAGGTGCGCGCCGTGCTGTCGGGGGAGGGCTGGACACCGCAGCCGCCGGCCGGCTCAGGCGCCGTGCGCGAGCGCTGGGAGTCGCTGGCCGCCCTGGTGAACCTCGCCCAGGACTTCGCCGCCGCCAAACCCGGTGCCACCCTGGCGGACCTCGTCGCCGAGCTCGACGAACGCGCGAACGTCCAGCACGCCCCCACCGTGCAGGGCGTCACCCTGGCCTCCCTGCACTCCGCCAAGGGACTGGAGTGGGATGTCGTGTTCCTGGTGGGCGTCGCCGAGGGCATGATGCCGATCACCTACGCGAAGACCGACGAGCAGATCGAGGAGGAGCGCCGTCTGCTCTATGTCGGCGTCACCCGCGCGCGGGAGCACCTCCACCTCTCCTGGGCGCTCTCCCGCTCACCCGGAGGCCGCCCCAGCCGCCGCCCCAGCCGCTTTCTCGACGGACTGCGCCCCGGTTCGACGGCCACGACGGGCCGCGCCACCGCCGGCGGCGCGGGCGGGATCGAGCGCGGCGTCCCCGGAACCAGGGGCTCCGCCCCGAGACGCACCCAGCGAATCCCCGCCCGCTGCCGGGTCTGCGGCCGCACCCTGACCGACGCGGGCGAGATGAAACTGATGCGCTGCGACGACTGCCCCTCCGACATGAACGAGGGCCTCTACGAGCGGCTGCGCGCGTGGCGCGCCGACCAGGCGCGCAGCAGTGGTCAGCCCGCCTTCTGCGTCTTCACCGACAGGACCCTGATGGCGATCGCGGAGACCGCGCCCGACGACGCGCACGAGCTGGCACGCATCCCGGGGGTCGGGACGCGCAAGCTCAACCGCTACGGGGCCGACGTACTGGCCATCTGCGCAGGCCAGTACGTGACGGAGGACGAAGATCAGGACTGACACGAACTCGTCGAGAAAATAGTTTGCGCATGCCCCAGCAACCCCCATAGGTTCTTAGGCACGAGAGCAGCGGCCTTCTCGGAGGCCCTGATTCCGTGTTGTACTTGCATTTCCGTCGGACTGGTTCACCCAGTCCCCCGAGACGCCGAGAGGAGGCGAGTCCAGTGATCAGCATCAACACCAGCTCCATCAGCATCGTGAAAATGACCGATCGCTCGGCCGTCTCCACGTGCATGCTCGGCGTTCCGAACCTGGGCACCGGTCTGTCCGGCATTCGTGCCGCGCGTCCGGCGTCCTCCTCCATTGCTCCTGCGGGCCTTCCTGTCCGTGAGCGCAATGAGCGACCGACCAAGGCACTGGAAGCAGCAGTAGCGGCACAGGCGCAGGCCTATGCCCTTACGGCGACCGGTGCCGGATTCCGGAAGCAGACGACGCAGCACCACCAGATGTGGGCCTTCCGTGGGCCAGAACCCTGGAGTGATCCAGCCTGATCGCCGATCAGGCCGGCGCCTTCAGGGCCGCGGAACCCCATCCGGGATCCGCGGCCCTTCTGTTTGTCCCCGACCAGGGACGACGGACCGAAGGAGCCTCGGGACAAGAAAAGAACCCGGTACCAGCCGCCCCCCCGCCAACAGGCCGGAACGACCAGACGAGGAAGACGAACCGTGCAACTCGAAGCGCACGCACCGTCCGTACCGCCTTCCGACACGATCCCCAAGCCCGGCTCCACGGAGGACTCCGCCTTGACTCCGCTCACTCCGCTCACCGCGCTCACCGCGCTCGACGACGCCATCGAGAACCTCGGTGTACCCGTCCCGTGCCGTTCGTACGACCCGGAGGTCTTCTTCGCCGAGTCGCCCGCGGACGTCGAGTACGCCAAGTCCCTCTGCCGCACCTGCCCGCTGATGGAGGCCTGCCTCGCCGGCGCCAAGGAGCGGCGTGAGCCCTGGGGCGTCTGGGGTGGCGAGCTGTTCGTGCAGGGTGTCGTCGTCGCCCGGAAGCGGCCGCGTGGCCGCCCGCGCAAGAACCCGGTCACCGCATGAACACCACAGGAACGATCGATCGCCCCCTCACGCACGACCCCCAGAAGCAGGCCCCGATGAAGCCGTCCACTGACGAGCCCGCAGGCTCCGCGACCCAAGACTTCACCACCACCGGCGCGAAGGACTCGCGTCAGAACAGGACCCGAGAGATGCAACTCATTCCAGAAGCCATGGCTCGTGCGCATATGCGCGAACGACTGCACGAGGCGGAGCAGGAACGCCAGGCCGTGCGTCTGGTGACCGCCCGCCGGATGCAGCGCAAGGCGGAGCGCGCCTCCCGGCGTGCCCGCCGGGCGCTCGCCATGGCGGTCATGCAGTAACCGACCTCACTTGCAGCACAGGCCTCCCGACCGGAGGCCGGGCTCTCTGGCGGGGGCCGGTCCGTACCGAACGGACCGGCCCCCGCGGTGCGTTGGGCCCAAGGGTCCGGTGTGTCGGGCGATGAAGCCGGGCGTTGCGTCGGCGAACCTCAGGTCGATCGCGGGGCGCCTGGACTCCGGCTGATGATGAGGCGCGCGGCCGGGCTCATGCCTGGGCGACCGACTCCTCGCCGTCCGCCGGGTCTTCCGGGACGAACCCCGGCAGCCACTCCTCCAACTCCTCGCGCAGGCGCACCGTGGCCCCCAGCTGGCACAGCACTCCGATCGTGCTCAGGGTCACCCGGTGGATCAGCAGATAGGACGGGGGCAGGTTGAGCCGCTTGCCGAGCTGGTAGGCGGGGGAGCGCGGGTCGGCGACCCGCGCCGCCTGACTGCGCATCCAGCCCCGGGTGAAGGTGAACTCCTCGACCTGGGCCGGTTCGATGATCGGCAGCAGGTAGTCGAGGACCGCGTCGGGATCCAGCTCCATGGTCTCCTTGACGAACCCCTCCGCGCAGAGGAGCTCGTAGACCGTCTCGGCCTGCCCGTCGAGGGTCATCCGCAGGGAGTCGCCGATGGTGGCCGGCAGCCCGCCCGGGAGACGGTCGACCGTCCCGAAGTCCAGGACGCCCAGGCGCCAGTCGTCCTCGCCTTCCGGACCGCCGGGCAGGAGCCGGAAGTTGCCCGGGTGCGGATCGGCGTGCAGCAGGCCGGTGCGAGCGGGGCCGGAGAAGAGGAAGCGGGCCAGGAGCTGGCCGGCACGGTCGCGCTGCTCCTGGGTGCCGTCCGAGATGATCTCCGACAGCGGGATGCCGTCGATCCACTCGGTGATCAGGACCTGGTCGGACTGGTGGACCACCTGCGGCACGAGGACGTCCGGGTCGTCCGCGAACTCCTCCGCGTGGGCCTGCTGGGCCTGGGCCTCCAGGCCGTAGTCCAGCTCCTCCGAGACACGGTCCTTCAGCTCGGCGATCAACGGCTTGATGTCCATGCCGGGGATCAGCGGACCGAGCAGCCGGGAGAAGCGGCTCAGCTGGTTCAGGTCGGACAGCAGTGCCTCGCCGGCGCCCGGGTACTGCACCTTGACCGCCACCTCACGGCCGTCGTGCCACACCCCTCGGTGCACCTGTCCGATCGAGGCCGCCGCGGCCGGCTTGTCCTCGAACTCCAGGAACAGTTCCTGCCAGTCCTCGCCGAGCCGCTCCCGCAGCACCGCGTGCACGGTACGGGTCGGCATCGGCGGCGCGGCCTCCTGGAGCTTCGTCAGCGCGGCCCGGTAGGGGCCGGCCACCTCCTCGGGCAGTGCGGACTCGAAGACGGACAGGGCCTGGCCGAACTTCATCGCGCCGCCCTTGAGCTCACCGAGCACCTTGAACAGCTGCTCCGCAGTGCGCTGCTGGAGTTCGCGGCCGACGAGGTCGGCGGACTCACCGACGATCCGCTTGCCGAACCCCCAAGTCGCCCGCCCGGCGATGCCGAGCGGGAGCGCGGCGAGTTTGGCGGTCCGGGTGACCGCCTTCCGGGGAAGATCAGACATGCGCCCTCCAAGTCCCAGCCGGCCGCTCCGCCGCTGCCTTACGGCACTGCTTCGACGGCCGTTGCACCGCCATTGTCTCGTGCGACTCCCCGTCCTCCGATAGGTGCTCCCCCTTTCCCCTCTCCACCGCTCCGCACGGGCATGCAGCATGCGCCCAGACCGGCCGCGCATGCCAGTGCAGCCCCGGAACGGAGACCTCCCAGCGAGCCCCGGCACTCGACGGAACCCGGCCGTCCAGGAAAGCGAGCGCGTGGGCGGCCGCTAGTCCGGCCACGGTCGTGGCCAGCGTCAGATCGCAGGGCCGCACCTGCCGCTGCCGGCCGGAACGCCACTGGGCGACCAGACGGGGCCAGGTCGGGTCCCGGTCGGTGCGGCTCTCCTGCAGACACCCCGCACAGCCCGTCTCCCCGGGCAGGACGAAGGGGCCGACCACGCCGGTCCCCTCCACGACCCCGGCGTACAGATGGGGTGTCCCGGAGGACATCAGGGGCTCGGCGGTGGACGGGTCGGGCGCGTGCACGTCGACGTCGTCCCGAGGAGCGAGGATCACCAGCGAGAAACCGGGGTCGCATTCCGCAGCCTGGGCCGCCGCCCGGCGTGGCGGGCGATCCGGGGAAGCCCGGCGCACGGCACGGCGGGCGGCTTCGTCCCTGCGGTCCCCGACGGCCTCCGCGGGCAGCCCGCCCGGCGCGACGTCCCATGGCTCCACGCAGCCGCCGTCGAGCACGTCCACCTCACCCACGCCGGCCCCTGCCAGCAGCGAGGCCAGCACGGCGCCCACCCGGCCGGCGCCCCGCACCTGCACACGCTGCGAGCGCCGGGCGGTGAGCTGCCTGATCGCGTCGCCGGGCACGGAGGTCGTCAGGGACAGGGAGGCCAGGTCCGGGCGGAGCCGGTCGAGGACTTCTTTCTTGCGCCGCAGGGCGTCGGCGTCCGGTCCGCCGCCCCGGGCGTCGTCGAGGAGCCCGGCCTCCGCGAGCCCGCGCACGAGCCTGTCGACATGGCCTTCGGGCAGGTCCATGCGGCGTCCCTCCTCGCGCAGCAGTTCCAGGCCCCGCGTGCCGTTCAGCAGGTCGAGGAAGCTGCCCGTCGCCTGGTCTATCGGGCCGAGCGTCATCGCGTGCGCCGGTGCCATCCCGAACTGCACCGTCTTGAGGTCGCGCCAGCCGCGCCTGAGCGCGGGTTTCACCATCGGATGCATGACAGCCCCCGTATGCCATCGATCGTCCCCGTTCGCCGGTCGGGCGGGAGTAAGGTCCGCACCTGGCCGCAGGAAGGGCCCGGGCGCAGGCCGGACCCGGATGCGGGCTCGGTACCTGGTCCCGGACCGGCCCGCCGCTCGCTTCGCCGACGGGATCCAGCATGCCCAAACCGGCGGTCCGCTGCCGAAAGTTGTCCACAGGCACGGGGATTCGTCGTACAAATCCGGCGGCTGGTGCGGGCGTCGGCACCGAACCGTCCCGGAGCCGGGACTTCCCCGTGCCCAGCGGGTAACGTCGGGGCGTGCCCGCCGACCCACTGCACCGCACCGGAAAGCCACAGCGCAGCACGACGAGCCAGCCGCCGAGCGGCTCGCGGGCGAGCGCCATCGAGGTCCGCAGGAGCGCCCGCCGACGCAGAACGGTCTCCGCGTACCGCGAGGGCGATCGCACCGTAGTGCTCATTCCCGCCCGGATGTCCGAGGCGGAGGAGCAGCGCTGGGTGAACGTCATGCTCGGCAAGCTGGCCGCCCAGGAGAGCAAGCGGGCCCTGGGCGACGCCGAGCTCACCGAGCGGGCCCGGCGCCTCTCGGAGCAGTACTTCGAGGGACGGGCCCGGCCCGCGTCGGTGCGCTGGGTGACCAACCAGAACACGCGCTGGGGATCCTGCACCCCCTCCGAGGGCAGCATCCGCCTGTCGCACCGCCTGCAGGGCATGCCCGAGTACGTCGTCGACTACGTCCTCCTCCACGAACTGGCCCATCTGCTCGTCCCCGGCCACGGTCCCCGGTTCTGGGAGCTGCTGAAGGCCTATCCCCGCACGGAGCGGGCCAGGGGGTACCTCGAAGGCGTGGTCGCCGCCGAGCGGCTGCCCCATGTGCCCGGTGCGCGGGGTGAGACCCCCGCTGGTGAGTGACCGCTTTCCGCGAGTGAGCAGCCGATACGGCTGAGCGAGGGTTCTGTACCGGGTCTGTACCGACACCGTCCGATGTCCGAGTTTGCCGTTAGCCTGGCGCGACGCACTCACGTTCTGGATGGGGGACGGTCGTTACGCATGGCCAGGGAATTCCAACGCGGCCACAAGGCCAGGATCAGTGACCTCACCGCGGGCACCGATCTGTACGTAGGCGTGCAGATCTCCGGCCCCGGTCTGAGCTTCGACATCAGCTGCTTCGGCCTCGACGCCGACGAACGGCTCTCGGACGACCGGTACTTCGTCTTCTTCAACCAGCCGAAGTCCCCCGAGGAGTCCCTTCAGCTCCTGGGCGCCCAGGCGGGCGACACGGAGTCCTTCCGGGTGACGCTCGACCGGATCCCGCCGCAGATCCAGAAGCTGTCCTTCACGGCGACGATCGACGGCGCCGGACAGATGTCGCAGATCGCCCCCGGGTACATCCGTATCGTCGCGGGCGGCGAGGAGGTGGCCCGCTACTCCTTCGACGGCTCGGAGTTCTCCACCGAACGGGCCGTGATGCTGGGCGACTTCTACCTCAGGGACGTGTGGCGGTTCGCCGCCGTCGGCCAGGGCTTCGACGGCGGACTCGACGCGCTGCTGAAGAACTTCGGCGGCGAGGTGGCCGAGGAGGAGACGCCCGAGCCCGCCCCACAGCAGCCGCAGGCCGGTGCCGCCCCGGGCTTCGCTCCGCCCGCGTTCGGTGTCCCCGCCGCTCCCCGGCCAGCCCCCGTGCCGGCAGCGCCCCCGGCGCCCGCCCCGGCACCTGCTCCCCAGCCGGCGGCGCAGGGCTTCGCGCCCCCGCCGGGCGCCACGCTGCCTCCGGCACCGGCGCCCGCGCCCCAGGTGCACGCCGCCCCGACCATCGTCGCGCCCATGCCCACCCCGCCCGGCGGCTCCCCGGTGCCACCGCCGGCCCCGGCGCCCGCGCCGTACGGCCAGCCCGGTCAGCAGCCGCCGCCGTACGGCCAGGCCCCCGGCCAGACGGCCCCGCCGCCCCCCGGCTACGGCCGGCCCCAGGCCCCGCAGGCCCCCCACACCCCGGCCCCGCCTCCGGGCTATGGCCAGCCCACCCCGCCTCCGGGCTACGGACAGCAGCAGCCGTACGGGCAGGCCCCACACGGAGCCCCGCAGGAGGGGGCCCCGCAGGTCGGTGCCCAGCAGGGGCCGGGCGTGGCCGCCGCGCTCCAGCAGTTCAAGGAGACCCCCACCGGGCAGCGCTGGACGCAGCAGAACAAGAAGCTCGTGCGCGTCGACCTCGGCATCGGCGGACAGCCCGTGCTGGCCCGGCAGGGCAGCATGGTGCTCTACCAGGGCAAGGTCGACTTCAGTTACAAGGGCGCTGGCTTCGCCGGCCGGATCGTGGGCAACGCGACCGGCCAGGAGATGCAGCTGATGCGCTGTACCGGCCAGGGCCAGGTGTTCCTCGCCGAGAACTCGACGATGCTGCACCCGATCGAGCTCCAGGGCGACGGCATCTGCGTCTCCGCGGAGAACGTCCTCGCCTTCGACGAGAGCCTCCAGTACGAGGTCCGGCGCGTCGAGGGCCACGGCATCCCCGGCGGCGCGCTGTTCACGATGCAGTTCACGGGCACCGGCACGATCGTCGTCAAGACACACGGCACGCCCGTGGTCCTCCCGGTCACGCCCACGACGTTCGCCGACTGCAACGCGGTGGTCGCCTGGTCGGCCGCCTCCCAGGTGGTCGTCTCCAGCCAGGTGCGCATGCGCCGCAACGCCTACCCCGGCGACACCGGTGAAAGCGTCAACCTGCAGTTCCGGGGCGCTCCCGGCAACTTCATCGTCGTCCAGCCGTACGAGGTCTGAGGGAGCCCGTCATGACACAGCAACTCGCGGGCTACGCCCCCGCACCCGTCACCGCCCGCATGGAGAACCACGGCAACCACATGCTGAAGGTCGCCATGCAGACCGGCAACGACCTCCTCGCGCGCGTGGGGTCGATGGTCGCCTACGAAGGGTTCGTCCAGTACGAGCCCAACCCGCCGGCCGTGCGCCAGATCGCCAAGGACTGGCTGACCGGCGAGGGCGCGCCCCTGATGAAGTGCTCCGGCGACGGCCTGCTCTACCTCGCGGACTACGGGGCGAACGTCGTCGTCATCAACCTCAACGGCGACGGCATCTCCGTCAACGCCACCAACCTGCTCGCCTTCGACGCCCACCTCACCTGGGGCGTGGAGCGGGTCAAGGGCCTGGCGAAGTTCGCCGGGCAGGGCCTGTGGAACACCAAGATCTCCGGGCAGGGCTGGGTCGCGCTGACCTCCCGGGGCAAGCCCATCGTGGTCGACTGCGGAGGAGGCGAGGACGAGACCTACGTCGATCCCGACGCCCTCGTCGCCTGGTCCCCGAACCTCAAGGTGAAGGGCAAGCGCAGCTTCCGGGCCCAGTCGCTGATCGGCCGCGGCAGCGGCGAGGCCTACCAGATGGCCTTCTCCGGTCAGGGCATCGTCGTCGTCCAGCCCAGCGAGGACAGCACCGACCGCCTCCGGGTCCGGGGCTGAGGGGGAGCCAGAAGCCATGCAGAGCCCGATTTTCGCCTACAACGAGCAGCAGACCCAGGAGCGCTGGAGCCTGCAGAACAAGCAGATGCTGCGCGTCGCCCTGGAGGGCCACGACGACATCCTGGCCCGCAAGGGCACCATGGTCGCCTACCAGGGCTTCGTCGAGTTCGACGCCGAGTACCAGAGCAACGACCAGGCACGCGCGCGTGCGCGCACGGGCGAGGGGCTCGACCTCATGCGCTGCCACGGGCAGGGCACGGTCTACCTCGCCAATCTCAAGCAGCACGTCCACGTCATGGACGTGGACCAGGACGGCCTCACCGTCGACAGCAGCTACGTGCTGGCGATGGACTCGTCCCTGCACCACGAGGTCATCGCCGTGGACAGCCTCTACGGCATCTCCGGCTCCGGGAAGTACCAGCTCAACATCAGCGGCCGGGGCAAGGTCGCCCTGATGACCTCGGGCATGCCGCTGCTGCTGCGGGTGACGCCGGACAAGTACGTCAACTGCGACGCCGACGCGATCGTCGCCTGGTCGACGAGCCTTCGGGTGCAGATGCAGGCGCAGACGCACGCCTCCGGGGTGTGGCGGCGCCGCGGCAACACCGGCGAGGGCTGGGAGCTGAGCTTCATGGGCTCCGGCTTCGCCCTCGTCCAGCCGAGTGAGCTGCTGCCGCCGCAGAACGCCCAGATCGGCCCGGGCCTCGCCGCCCAGTACGGCATGGGCCAGCAGGGGGTGCGGGGGCAGAACCAGGGCAACGTCTGGAGCTGACGCTCCGTGGTTTCGGCCGACGGGTTTCAGGGCTGCGGTCCGGTCCGGGCCGCGGGCGGTGTGGGGGTTGATCGCGCCGTTCCCGCGCGGCCGATGCTCAGGGCGGAGGTAAGGGGCGACCGCGAAGGCAAGCGCCCCTTACCTGTGGCTCAAGGCGCGAGCCTCGCGCGGGTCGCCTCCAGCAGCCGTACGACCGACTCGTCGGCCACGTCCGCCACCTCGTCGTACCCGAACCAGCGCACGTCGAGCGACTCGTCGCTGACCGCGTGCGCGGCGTCCGGGGGCGCCGATACCGCGTACTGGACGTCGAAGTGCCAGTGGCAGGGAGCCGGGATCGGATGCCGGTCCAGGCGCACCGGGCCGCCCGGGAGCAGGGAGAGCCCCGAGACGCCGGACTCCTCCGTCGCCTCACGCAGGGCCGCGGCCGCCAGGGTGGCGTCGCCCGGCTCGCAGTGGCCGCCCATCTGCAGCCACATCCGCAGCTTCCTGTGCAGGGTCAGCAGCACCCGTCCGCGCTCGGGGTCGACCACCAGGGCGCTCGCCGTGATGTGACCGGCGTGGCACGCCTTCCACAGGCCGTCCGGGTGCTCCGCCAGATGGTCGAGGTAGGCCTGGCGCAGGTCCGTCTGGTCCTCGTACCCCTTGAGCACGAGGACCGCGTCGTCGTACAGGCTCACCCGGCGTCGTCGCCCTTGTTCTCGTCGTCGCCCTCGTCGTTCTTCTTCAGGTCGGGCTTCTTGAGGTCGGGCTTGTCCGCCGCCTCGCCGAGCATCTTGTCCAGCTCGGAGAAGTCGATCTGCTCGCGGTGCACGAAGCCGTCCGGGTCGTCCAGGTCGGTCGCCGTCGGCAGCATGTCCGGGTGGTGCCACAGGGCGTCCCGGCCGTCGACACCGCGCGCGTCGGTGAGCGAGGCCCACAGTCGTGAGGCGTCACGCAGACGGCGCGGGCGCAGCTCCAGACCGATCAACGTGGCGAACGTCTGCTCGGCCGGGCCGCCCGAGGCGCGGCGGCGGCGCAGCGTCTCGCGCAGGGCGTCGGCGGACGACAGGCGTGGCTTCGCGGCGGCGTGGACCACCGCGTCCACCCAGCCCTCCACGAGCGCCAGAGCCGTTTCCAGACGGGCCAGGGCCGCCTTCTGCTCGGGTGTGTCCTCCGGCTGGAACATGCCCTGCTGGAGGGCCTCCTGCAGTTGCTCGGGGTTCTGCGGATCGAACTGGCCGACCACGTCCTCCAGCTTGGCCGTGTCGACCTTGATCCCGCGCGCGTAGCCGTCGACCGCGCCGAACAGATGCGAGCGCAGCCACGGCACGTGCGCGAAGAGGCGCTGGTGGGCGGCCTCGCGCAGGGCGAGGTACAGCCGCACCTCCTCCTGGGGGACGCTCAGGTCCTTGCCGAACGTCTCGATGTTCACCGGCAGCAGCGCGGCCTTGCCGGCGGGGCCGAGCGGCAGGCCGATGTCGGACGAGCCGACGACCTCGCCGGCGAGCACGCCGACGGCCTGCCCGATCTGCGTGCCGAACATCGCGCCGCCCATCGAGCGCATCATGCCGATCAGCGGGCCGGCCATGGCCTGCATCTCCTCCGGCAGGACGTCGCCCATGGCACTGCCGACGCGCTCGGCGACCGGATCGACGAGCTCCTTCCAGGCGGGCAGGGTCGCCTCGACCCACTCCGCGCGGCTCCAGGCCACCGCGGAGGCGGCGCCGGAGGGCAGGGACGTGGCGTCGTCGAGCCACAGGTCGGCCAGGCGGACGGCTTCCTCGACGGCCCTGCGCTCGGCGGGGCCGACGCTCGCGTCCTTGGTGCCGTCAGGGGAGCCCTGGGAGACCGTCTGGCGGGCGATCTGCTTGGCCATGTCCCAGTTCACCGGGCCGCCCTCGTAGGAGAGCATCTGGCCCAGCTGCTGGAACGCGGCGCCCAGGTCGGTGGGGTTCAGCGACCCGAACATGGCTGCGAACGGATTGTCCGCACCGGGGCCTCCGGCTCCGGGCAGGCCGCCGAAACCGAACGGGTTGGCCGGTCCCTGACCACCACCGCTCTGCTGGTCCTTCTTCTTGCCCTCGTCGCCGTCGTCCGGCTCCTCCGGCGGAAGGCCGAATCCGAATGGGGTGTCACTCACGGGATTCCTCGGCTGGTAGGGCCGCCGGTTCTTTCCGGCGGCACGGCTGCCCGACAACACCACCCAGCGTAGACACCTGGAACGGATCGGGCCTCGGTGCTTCGCCGACTGACGGCCTGCGGCAGGATGGATGCCACCTGGTACGCACGCGTGGCACGCGCTCGTACTGAAGACAACCGCTGGAGACGCCCGGTGAGTTCCCCAGATCCGCAGGTTCGCGCAGCGCGAAACCAGTCAACCAGTTCCGTGCGTCCCGCGGCGCGCGGACCCGTCGTCGCGGTCACCGGCGCCGCGTACGGCGTCGGCGCGCTGCTCACCGAGCAGCTGGCCGCGTCCGACGAGGTCAAGCAGGTCGTGGCCATCGACGAGAGGCGCGGCGAGTGCGCGGCGGCGCAGTGGCACATCCTGGACGTCCGGGACCCGGCCATCGCGGACAAGCTGCGCGGCGCCGACGTGGTGGTGCACCTGGCGCTGGATCTCGACCTGGAGACCGACGCAGCCGCCCGAACGGCCTACAACGTACGGGGGACGCAGACCGTCCTGACGGCGGCCGCGGCGGCCGGAGTGCACCGGGTCGTGCTGTGCACCTCGGCGATGGTCTACGGGGCGCTGCCCGACAACGAACTGCCGCTGTCGGAGGACGCGGAGCTGCAGGCCACGGCGGAGGCGACGGGCGTCGGCGACCTGCTGGAGATCGAGCGGCTGGCCCGGCGGGCTCCTCGAGCGCACCCGGGGCTCAACGTCACCGTGGTGCGGCCCGCCGTCCTGGTGGGCGGCACCGACACCGCGCTGACCAGGTACTTCGAGTCTCCCCGGCTGCTCGTGGTCGCCGGATCGCGGCCCGCGTGGCAGTTCTGCCACATCGAGGATCTCTGCAGCGCGCTGGAGTACGCCGCCCTGGAGAAGGTCGACGGGGAACTCGCCGTCGGCTGCGACGGGTGGCTGGAGCAGGAGGAGGTGGAGGAGCTCAGCGGCATCCGGCGGATGGAGCTGCCGTCGGCGGTCGCGCTGGGCGCGGCGGCACGGCTGCACCGCATCGGGCTCACACCGTCCCCCGCGGGCGACCTGGCGTACACGATGTACCCCTGGGTGGTGAGCGGCAGCCGGCTGCACGACGCCGGGTGGCGGCCCCGGTACACCAACGAGGAGGTCCTGGCGGAACTCCTGGAGGAGGTCTCCGGTCGTCGCACCGTGGCGGGGCGCCGACTGGGCCGCAAGGACGCGACGGCCGCCGGTGCCGCCGGTGCGACGGTTGCGCTGCTGGGCGCGGCAGCGGTGGTGCGCCGGGCGCGGAAGGCCCGGCGGCGGATCTGAGAGGTGCCGCTGCAGGAGGCTACAGACGCGTACGCGCGCGTGCCGCTCGACAGCTCTGTTCCGTACTGTCGGTCCCGTGCGGCACGATGGAGGCATGGCATCCACGAGCGATCATCCTGGCGAGCAGGCCGCGCAGGACCCGATCAGGCTGATCGGGATTCGGGAGACGGCCCTCTCCGTCGACGAGGTGTTCCGGGCCGTCGGGGACGACGCGGCCGGGGGCACCGCGCTCTTCGTCGGGACCGTGCGGAACCACGACGGGGGTGCCGATGTCGCGGAGCTGGGCTATTCGTGCCATCCCGGCGCCGAGGCCGAGATGCGGCGGATCGCCGAGAAGGTCGTCGCCGAGTTCCCGGTACGGGCGCTGGCTGCCGTGCACCGGGTCGGGGATCTGAGCGTCGGCGATCTCGCCGTGGTCGTCGCCGTCTCCTGTCCGCACCGGGGCGAGGCCTTCGAGGCGTGCCGGAAGCTGATCGACGACCTCAAGCACGAGGTGCCCATCTGGAAGCACCAGAAGTTCTCCGACGGCACCGAGGAGTGGGTCGGCGCCTGCTGATCCGGGAAGCCGTCTTCCGGTTGCGTAACCGCACCCCTGGCGTGAGCGTTGTCACTGCTGATGGTTAATCTGCTGATCAGTCAGTTCGCGGAGCTCGATGGGGTTGGAGGTCGGCATGGCGGCGCTCGCCTGGTTGCTGATTCCGCTTGTGGCTGCGATCGGCGCGGGTCTCTGGGGCAGTTGGGCCAACAGGACCCGCAGGGTCCGTAACGACGGCCCGGAGCTCATCGGATACGCCCGCTTCCGCGAGGCCATGGAGAGGCCTCGGCCCGGGAGCTGAGGGTCGGAGAACCAGCAGGTCACAAGCGCTTTAAGGCCCAGGGTCGCCCCGTACGGGCGGCCCTGACGGTGCGCTGACAGGACCGTCCCGTACTGTCGAGTCATGCCACGCCGCACCGCGACGATGCTCGCCTCCACCCTGATGCTGATCGCGCTCCTGTGCGCGGGAGTGTTCATCCCCGTGCCGTATTCGGAGATGTCCCCGGGGCCGACGGTGAACACGCTCGGCGATCACGACGGTGAGCCGGTGCTGCAGATCTCGGGGCGGAAAACCTATCCGACCACCGGCCATCTGAACATGACCACGGTCCGGGTCACGAGCGCCGACTACCGGATGAACCTGGTCGAGGCCGTCTACGGCTGGCTGGCGCATGACAACAAGGTCGTGCCGCACGACACGCTCTACCCGGACGGCAAGACCGAGGAGCAGTCCACCCAGGAGAACGCCGAGGAGTTCAGCCAGTCCCAGGAGAGCGCCAAGGTCGCCGCGCTGCAGGAACTCGACGTTCCGGTGAAGTCCTGGGTGATCGTCTCGACGGTCGTCAAGGGGACTCCGGCCGAGGGCAAGCTGCACGCGGGGGATGTGATCAAGGCCGTCGACGGTACGACGGTGAAGGAACCGGCCGACGTCGCGAAGCTCGTCACCAAGCACAAGCCGGGCCAGGACGTCCGCTTCACGATCGTGCCGGCCAAGGAGCAGGCCGCCGCGGAGAAGGAGAAGCGGACACCGACCCGTACGGAGAACGTCACCGTCACCACGACGACGTCCGACGACACCGGTAAGAAGCGCGCCATCGTCGGGATCTCCGCGGGCACCGACCACACGTTCCCGTTCACCATCGACATCAAGCTGGCGGACGTCGGCGGGCCGAGCGCCGGGCTGATGTTCGCGCTCGGCGTCTACGACAAGCTCACGCCGGGCAGCCTGACCGGGGGCAAGTTCGTGGCGGGCACCGGCACGATCGACGACCAGGGCAAAGTCGGTCCGATCGGCGGCATCGAGATGAAGACCGTGGGCGCGCGGGCCAAGGGCGCGCAGTACTTCCTGACGCCTGCCGACAACTGCGCGGCGGCCGCCAGGGACACCCCCCGGGGCCTCACCCTCATCAAGGTGGACACCATCCAGGACGCCCTCGGCGCCCTGAAGGATCTCCGCACCGGCGACACCGCGGACCTGCCGAAGTGCACTGAGTAGCCCCCAGGGCGGGTGGGCCCGGCGCGGCCGGCCGGAGCCCACAGCCCTTCGGCGCTACTCCTCGAACGTCGCCGCCAAGGCCTCCGCCAGGCCCGGGACCAGGTCGGAGCCCGTCAGGACCTCCGTGGGGGAGTCCTTCTCGCGCAGGCGCAGGGCCGAGTCGCGGGCGCCGTCGCGCAGGACCGCGACCGTCATGCGGACCTCCTGCCGCTCCGGGTGGTCGGCCACCCACTTCGTCAGCGCCGCCTCGCTCAGATCCTTCGGAACCTGGGCCTCCGCGGACGGCGGCAGCATCAGGCGCTCCACGGTGAGGGCGCAGCCGGCCACCGCGTCGGGCCAGGCGATGGTGGCGAGGAACTCGTCGAGCGGCTTGCCCGTTGGAATCTCGTCCTGCTCGATCGGGGTGAGGCCGGTGGTCTCGGGCGCGTCGCCCAGGCCGAGCCGGTCCGCGAGCGAGGGCTGTTCGGCCTTCAGCCGTGCGGTGTCGACGAGGGCGAAGAGGCGGGCCGGCTGGTCCCAGCCGAGGCCGGAGACGTACTCGTCGATCTCGAGCACGGCCCGGGTGAGCGGGTTCGCCGCCATGGGAGTGTTGGACATGGTCACAATCCTGCCTCGTTCCTGGCCGGAATCGGGAACCGAGTAAACGGTGAGTAAGTTGCATAGGTGGGGGCCCACGAACACGGGGGCCACGGACGGCCCGTGACGACGCGGGTCTGACGAATCAACAGCGAACTTCGAGGTGCGCACCTTGGCTTTCCAGATGCCGGACCGCGGCGGAGGCCCGACAGGGCCGCGGATCAGAGCGGGCCGCCCGTCCCGGCGTGTCCGAACCCTGCTCATGACGCTGGGCGTCCTGGCCGTCCTCGGCATGGCGTTCACCATGTTCGCGGGCTTTTGGACGGACTGGCTCTGGTACCGGTCGGTGGACTACTCGTCGGTCTTCACCACCACCTTGTGGACCAAGATCGGGCTCTTCTTCGTCTTCGGCCTGCTCATGGCCCTGGCGGTCGGCTTCAACATCTGGCTGGCGCATCGGATGCGGCCGCCGCTGAGCGCCATGTCGATGGAGCAGCAGAACCTCGACCGCTACCGGATGGGCATCGCGCCCTACAAGACGTGGCTGCTGTTCGGGATCACCGCCCTGGTGGGCCTGATCGCCGGCGCCTCCGCGTCCGGCCAGTGGCGCACATGGCTGATGTGGGTCAACGGCGTGCCGTTCGGCCAGAAGGACCCCCAGTTCAAGCTGGACGTCTCCTTCTACGCCTTCGACCTGCCCTGGTACCGGTTCCTGCTCGGCTTCGGTTTCGCCGCCGCGATCCTGTCCGTGATCGCCGCCGCGCTCACCCACTACCTGTACGGCGGGCTGCGAGTCACCAGCCCCGGCGCCCGCGCCACGGCTGCGGCCACCGGGCACCTGTCGGTGCTCATCGGCATCTTCGTGGCTCTGAAGGCGGTCGCCTACTGGCTCGACCGGTACGGACTCGCGGTGAAGTCCAGCGATTTCCGGGCGACCGACAACTGGACGGGTCTGCGGTACGTCGACGCCAACGCCTACCTGCCGGCCAAGACCATCCTGTTCTGCATCGCCGTCATCTGCGCGCTGCTGTTCTTCGCCACGCTCTGGCGGCGCACCTGGCAGCTGCCCGTGATCGGCTTCGGCCTGATGGTGCTCTCCGCGATCCTCATCGGCGGCCTCTACCCGGCGATCGTGCAGAAGTTCCAGGTCCAGCCGAACGAGCAGGCCAAGGAAGCGCCGTACGTCGAGAAGAACCTCGAGGCGACGCGCAAGGCCTACGGCATCGACGGCACCAAGGTCACCGACTACTCGGGCTCGAGCAAGACCGAGGACAAGACCACGCTCCGCGACGACGTCGGCTCCACGGCGAGCATCCGGATCATGGACCCGAACATCGTCTCGCCGACGTTCCAGCAGCTGCAGCAGATCAGGAACTACTACGCGTTCCCGAACAACCTGGACGTCGACCGCTACACCAAGGACGGCAAGGACCAGGACACGGTCATCGGCCTGCGTGAGCTGAACCTCGCGGGCATCCCCAAGAAGAACTGGATCAACAACCACTTCCGCTACACCCACGGATACGGAGTGGTCGCCGCCGAGGGCACCAGCGCCGACGCCCAGGGCCGCCCGGTCTTCACGGAGTCCGACCTGCCCTCCAAGGGTGACCTCGGCACGTACGAGCAGCGGGTCTACTACGGCGAGAAGACGACCACGTACTCGATCGTCGGCGGTCCCCAGAAGGAGATCGACTACTCCGACGACAACGGCGAGAAGACCACCAGCTACAAGGGTGACAGCGGGGTCAACCTCTCCAGCCCGGTCAACCGGGCCGCGTACGCGGTCGCGTTCGGCGAGCCGCAGATCCTGTACTCCGGCGCCATCGGCGACGGCTCGCGGATCCTGTACAACCGCACGCCCAAGGAGCGCGTCGAAGCGGTCGCCCCCTGGCTGACCATCGACGGCGACGCCTACCCCGCGGTGGTGAACCACCGGATCCAGTGGATCGTCGACGCGTACACGACGACGAACGGCTACCCGTACTCCTCGCGCACCACCCTCGGTGACACGACGGCCGACTCGCTGACCGCCGCCAACGACAACCGCGCGGTGGTGGCCCAGCAGAACCAGGTCAACTACATCCGCAACTCGGTGAAGGCGACCGTCGACGCGTACACCGGCGAGGTCAAGCTCTACCAGTGGGACACCAAGGACCCGGTCCTGAAGACCTGGATGAAGGCCTTCCCGGACACGGTGGAGCCCAAGAGCGACATCTCCAAGGACCTCATGGACCACCTGCGGTACCCGCAGGACCTGTTCAAGGTCCAGCGGGAACTGCTCACCCGCTACCACGTGAGGGACGCCACGACGTTCCTCAGCGGCAGCGAGGTCTGGCAGGTGCCGGACGACCCGACGAACCGGTCGGGCAACGCGGTCCCGCCGTACTACCTGAGCATGAGGATGCCCGACCAGAAGGCACAGGCGTTCTCGCTGACGACGACCTTCACGCCCAACGGCCGGGACAACCTCAGCGCGTTCATGGCGGTCGACGCCGAGGCGGGCACCAGTGGCTACGGCAAGATCAGAATCCTGAAACTGCCGACGAACACGACGGTCAACGGGCCCAAGCAGGTCCAGAGCCAGTTCAACTCCCAAGAGGACATCGCCGAGTCCATCAGGCTCCTGAGAGGCGGCGACTCCGAAGTCGAGTACGGCAACCTGCTGACGGTGCCGCTCGACGGAGGACTGCTGTACGTGGAGCCGGTCTACGTACGCGGTGGTGGACTGAAGTACCCGCTGCTGCGCAAGGTGTTGGTCACCTACGGAGGCCAGACCGCGTTCGAGAACACGCTCGACGAGGCCCTCAACAAGGTCTTCGGAACGGAGGGCGCGACCCCCGAGCCACCGGACGAGGGTGACACCGAGACGACGCCGCCACCGCCGACGTCCGACAACCCGACGGTCCAACAGGCCCTGGAGGACGCCCAGAAGGCGTTCGACGCGGGCCAGGAGGCCCTGAAGAAGAACGACTGGGAGGCGTACGGCCGGGCGCAGAAGGACCTCGAGGAGGCCCTGCGGAGGGCCGAGGACGCCCAGGCCGAGGCGAGCCGCGGGGGCGCCGGGGGCGGCGAGAGCAAGCCCAGCGGCAGCCCCGGCGGCAGTCCGAGCCCGAAGCCGAGCAGTTAGGGCCTGGCCTGGTGAAATGCCCGCCCCGCGCCGTGATACGGTTGTGAACACAACGGCGCGGGGTGGAGCAGCTCGGTAGCTCGCTGGGCTCATAACCCAGAGGTCGCAGGTTCAAATCCTGTCCCCGCTACTGAAGTCGCGATGTCCGAGTGACGAAGCGGCGACGAAGGCCCGGATTCCACAAAGGAATCCGGGCCTTCGTGATGTGCGAACGCATGTGCTGGCGGGGTCTGCGGCCGCGCCGCCGGGGGGAGTTGTGCAATCCGTGTTTGACTTGTCTCTCTGTGGGCATGTCGACAAAACGCTGTAGTGACCTCACTGGCTGCGGTATACGAGGTGTACCCAGGTTGCAGGTGGTGCGACGATGGACGTTATGGGGGACAAGGCAACTCTGTTCGGGACAGGGCGTTTTGTGCAGACTTCCGGCCGGGAGGACATCGACACCCCGGACGAGGCCGGGGAGCTCGCCGACGAGGCGGCCGAAGAGCTGCGTCAGCGGCTCGCCGCGGAGGCCGGTGATGTCGAGGCGATGAGTGTCCTCGGAGCCATGCTGCTGCGCCGTGGTGATCTCGACGGTGCCGAACCTCATCTGCGTGCCGCCACCGCCGCGGGCGACCGGGCCGCCGCCAACAACCTCGGGGTCCTTCTCCACCAGCGCGGATACGCCGACGAGGCCGCCGGATGGTGGCGGATCGCCGCCGTCGCCGGATCCGCGGCGGCCGCGCACGCCCTCGGTCGGCACCACCGCGAGCGCGGTGACGAACCCGCCGCCGAGTACTGGCTGCGCCAGTCCGCCGAACAGGGCCACACCCTGGGCGCGTACGCCCTGGCCGACCTGCTGGAGCACCGCGGTGACGCCGGGGCCGAGCAGTGGATGCGGGTCGCGGCCGAGCGCGGGCACCGGGAGGCGGCGTACCGGCTGGCGAGGGCGCTGGACCGGAAGGCGGCGGGGGACACCGGCGGTGACAACGGTGTCCAGGTGTCCGACGAGGCCGAGCAGTGGTACCGGCAGGCCGCAGCGCGCGGGCACCGCCGGGCCGCACTGCACCTCGGGACGATCCTGGAGCGCCGCGGCGAGCTCAAGGAGGCCGGGCGCTGGTACCTGACGTCCGCCAAGGACGGCGAGGCGCGGGCCGCCTGCGCGCTCGGTTTCCTGCTGCGCGACGCCGGCGACACCGAGAGCGCGGCCGTGTGGTGGCTGCGGGCCGCCCAGGACGGCGACGGCAACGCGGCCAACGCGTTGGGCGCGCTGCACGCCGAGCGGGGCGAGACCCAGACCGCCGAGCGGTGGTACCGGGCCGCGATGGACGCGGGCGACGTGAACGGCGCGTACAACCTCGGGCTGCTCTGCGCGGAACAGGGTCGCACCCCGCAGGCCGAGCAGTGGTACCGGCGTGCGGCCTACGCCGGGCACCGGGAGGCCGCGAACGCGTTGGCGATCCTGCTGCTGCAGGGCGGGGACGAGACGGGCGCGGAGCCGTGGTTCTCCAAGGCCGCGGAGGCCGGGAGCGTGGACGCGGCGTTCAACCTGGGCATCCTCCACGCCGGGCGGGGCGAGGAGGAGGCCGCGCTGCGCTGGTACGAGCGTGCCGCTGCGGCCGGGCACACCGAGGCGGCGTTGCAGGTCGGCATGGCTCGGCTGCGGGAGGGCGACGAGCAGGAGGCCGAGCGGCATCTGCGGTGTGCGGCCGGGGGTGGCAGCGCGGAGGCGGCGTACCGGCTGGCGACCGTGCTCGACGCGCGGCGGCCGCCGGAGCCGGCGCATGAGCTCGGGGAGCCGGTGCACCGGCGGAGCGAGTGCGAGGAGTGGTACGAGCGGGCGGCCTCGCAGGGCCACCGGCGGGCGCAGGTCCGGGTGGGCATGCTGGCCGCGGCCCGGGGCGATGTCGTCGAGGCGGCTCGGTGGTACCGGGAGGCGGCCGAGGCCGGGTCGCGCAACGGTGCGTTCAATCTCGGGCTGTTGCTGGCCCGGGAGGGGAGTGAGCCCGAGGCGGCGGTCTGGTGGACGCGGGCGGCTGACGCCGGGCACGGGCGGGCGGCGTTGCGGCTGGCCCTGGTCTACGCGCGTCGGGGTGAGCTGGCGGAGGGGCAGCGGTGGGCCGACCGGGCGGTATCGCTCGGGCCGGAGTCCGTGGCCGAGCGGGCGGCACGGTTGCGGGACGCGCTGCGGCAGGAGCTGTCGGCTTGAGGCACGGGTGCGGGGTGCTCGGCGTGGTTACTGAGGCCGGGTGGGTCCCGCAGCACGGGGGAGCGGGGTGCATAGGGGCCCCGACTCTCGACTTCGCTCGTGCAGGGGATGCCCCTTGCAACCCACCTTCCCCAAGGCTCTCTTTTTCCCTGAGCAGGGCGGACTCCCAGCGGCCCAGCGGCACGCTTGCCCGCCGCTGAGCGGAGCGTCGGGTCGTGGATGAGCGGGACCGGCGGGCCGCGGGCGAGCGGGAGGGGCGGCTTGCGGGCGAGCGGCCATCGGTGGCCGGCTGGCAGGCGGGAGTGGTGGGGTGCGGGTACGCGGGGTCGGCGGGGCGCAGCGGCGTCCGACGGTTGCCGGGGCGGCGGGTGCGGTCGGGTGGGATCGGTTGCGGTCGCAGAGGGAGCGGGGGGCTTGCAGGCGAGCCGGATCGGTTGCGGCGCAGGCTGGTGTGGTGGGGCGCGGCCGGCCGGGGCAGCGGGCCGTGGTTCCGGATCGGCGTGAAGCGATTTGCATCCGCCCTCGTCATTGACGTAACGTTGCATTCATCGCCGCGGGGTGGAGCAGCTCGGTAGCTCGCTGGGCTCATAACCCAGAGGTCGCAGGTTCAAATCCTGTCCCCGCTACTGAAGGCCGAGGGCCGGAATCCGAAAGGGTTCCGGCCCTCGGTGTGTTTGCTGCTTCCTGTTGCGGCACGTTGCGGGCAGCGCAAAGCCCCGGCGACCCATCGGTGCCGGGGCTCTGGTGTGGTAGGGCTACGCGACCGCGCAGTTCGGGCAGACGCCGCGGTACGTCACCTCGACGTCGGAGACCGTGAAGCCGAAGCGCTCCGAGTCGGGGAGGTCCGCCAGGGGGTTCCCGACGGGGTGGACGTCGCGGATCGCGCCGCACTGGGCGCACACCAGGTGGTGGTGCGGCTGGTGGGCGTTCGGGTCGTATCGCTTGGCGCGCTGGTCCGTGGAGACCTCCAGCACCTCGCCGAGGGTGACGAGCTCACCCAGCGTGTTGTAGACCGTGGCCCGGGAGATCTCCGGCAGCTTGGCGACGGCCCGGGCGTGGACCTCGTCGGCTGTCAGATGGACATGTTCGCCGTCGAGGACCTCGGCCACGACGCGTCGCTGCGCGGTCATCCGCCATCCGCGTCCGCGCAGGCGTTCCAGAAGGTCACTCATAGCCACCAGCCTAACAGCTAAGGGAACCAGGTCCCGAACAGGTGTGAGTTTAGAGTTCTACTTGCTTTAGATATTGTCTATTGTAGGACGAGGGGCGACTTTGTCGGAGGGGCAGGTCGGGCAGGAGTGGCGCAGTGGGGCGCACACCGGCTCGACGGAAGCGGGCAACGCCTGTGACTCCTGGAGCCTCTCGCCCGAGTCCCCGCGTCAGGTGACCTGACTGTTCGGCGACCGGAGCACCCCCGGCTCACGTAGCCGCCTGTACTCGGAGATCGGCAGTACAGCCGTGGTGCCAAGCGGTTGATCGCGATCTGGATTATCACAGCACTGTTATATTAGCGCTGTGACATCTTCGGATCCCACAGCGCTACCCGATCCATGGCGCTCCCTGCACGCGCTTCTGGCAGCCATGGACGCCGAGATCGAGCAGGTCTACGTCGAGCGTGGCATCGAGGGGGTGCGGCCTCGGTTTGCCTATCCGCTGATCCGGCTCGCCCACACCGGACCACTGACCATTCGCGAGCTTGCGAAGTCCCTGGACCGCTCGCACTCCGCTATCAGCCAGACCATCGCCGCCATGCGCAAGGAGGATCTGGTCACCTCCGAGCCGGGGCCCGACGCCCGCACCCGGCGCATCGACCTGACCGAGCGCGGCAGGTCGCTGGTGCCGTTCCTGGAGGCGGAGTGGCGCGCTACCCATGAGGCGGTCGCCGAGCTGGACGGCGAAATCCCGTACGCGATGACCACCGTTGTCGAGGAGGTGCGGCGGGCGCTGGAACGCCGGTCGATGCGGCAGCGGATCCTTCACCACCTTGTCGAGCCCCCGCGATGAGGGGAGGCATCCGGTTCCTCGACACCCGCCCGCTGCGTAGCAGTCAGGCGTTTCGCGACCTGTGGATCGGCACCTCGGTTTCTCAACTCGGCGGACAGATAGCCAATGTGACGGTGCTGGCCCAGGTCTGGGACCTGACCGGCAGCCCCGTGGGCACCGGCGCCATCGGGCTCGCTACCGGCCTGCCGATGGTGTTGTTCGGGCTGCTCGGCGGCACGTTGGCCGATGCCGTTGACCGCCGTGCGGTGGTGCGGGCCACCACCGCGGGCCAAGTGCTGGCCGCCGCGGGGCTGTGTGCCCAGGCCCTTGCGGACAACCGCAACGTGCTGCTGCTGCTCGCCCTGGTCGCCGTGGGGACGAGTTGCAGCGCTCTGGGAGCTCCTGCCCGGCGTACCTTCCCGGTCCGGCTGCTGCCGGGCGACCAGGTCGCGGCCGGTATTGCGCTGACCAACGTCTCCTTCCAGGCAGCGATGCTGGCCGGGCCCGCGACGGCCGGGCTGATCATCGCCCGCTGGGATTTCCCTGCCGCATACGCGGTCCAGGCGATGGCCATGGCAGTTTCGATGCTCGCGGTGATCCGCCTGCCCGCCGTGCGGCCCGAAGGCACCCACGCGGCAGGCGGCAGGCGCCGGCCAGAGCGTGGCGGTTGGCGGATCGTCCTGCGCCGCCCGACGCTGTGGGGCTCGATGGCCACCGACCTGTCCGCAACGCTGCTCGCCATGCCCATCGCCCTCTTCCCGCTGGTCAACGAGATCCGCTTCGGAGGAAATCCGCAGACCCTCGGCCTGTGCCTCTCCGCCGTCGCGGTCGGGGGAATCACGGCCGGTCTGTTCTCCGGCACAGTGACGCGCTGGCGCCGAGGCGGCCTCGTACAGCTGTCCGCAGCCGGTGTCTGGGGCCTGGCGCTGGCCTGTTTCGGCCTGGCGGGGCCGCTGTGGCTGGCGCTCGGCTGCCTGGTCGTGGCGGGCGCTGCCGACACCGTGGCGGTCGTCACCCGCAGTGCCCTGGTCCAATTGGAGACCCCGGACGCGTACCGGGGACGGGTCTCCTCGGTAGAACACGTCATCGGTGTCGCCGGCCCCGAGCTCGGCAACTTCCGTGGTGGCCTGTTGGCGTCTGCCACCTCCGCCCCCTTCTCCCTGGTCTTCGGCGGACTGTCCGCGATCCTGGCGATCGCCGCCGTGGCCGCGGCCAACGGACCCCTTCGCGCCTACCGCACGCCTCCTGCCGCCGCGAAGCCAACCGCCCCTGGAGTCGCCGACGCTGCGGCCGCTGGTCAGGTTTCCTGATTCGCCTCCGGCCCTGACGGCCGGTGAGCGGTCATCAGCGTCCTGCACCGCTGACGCTCCTCACCGGGCGTCACCAACCCTTCGGCGGCGTCCGGATCACACAGCGGACGCAAGGCCCCCCGGGCAGCTCGGGAAGTCGGAAGGAATACCGGCCGAGCACGTTGATGTGATGGCGGACGAACGGGGAGAGGCGGGCTGGACCGCTCGCGGTAGTGGACGGGCCGGGTCCCCTGAGAGGGGGCCCGGCCCGTCCGTGCAGTTACGCGGGAACCTGCTGCCGTGCGAGTACCCAGCAGCGGATGATGTCGCGGACCGAGACGATGCCGGCGGGTTCGCCGCCGTCCAGCACGATGAGGTGCCGGAAGCCGCCATGGGTCATGGCGCCGGCCGCCTCTTCCAGGGTCCAGGCCGGAGCGGCGAACACGACGTCGGTGGTGGTGTGGGCGTGGGCGTGTTCCGTGTCCGGGTCCTGGCCCAGGCCAACGGAGTTGAGGATGTCGCGTTCGGTGAGGATGCCGATGCCGCCGGCGTCGGGGTCATGGACCACGGCCGCCCCCACCCGGCGCGCGGACATCAGCGCGGCGGCCTGGCGCAGGGTGTGGGTCGGGCCGATGGTGAGGACGACGGTACTCATGGCGTCACGGACGAGCATGGATGGAGCCACCTCCTGGGAGTGTCCCCGCCGTTTGTTCAGCGTTTCACAAGTTCACAAGCGGGGGGACTCTCAGAGTGGCAGGCAAAGGGAGGGTCAACAAGGGGGCACTCGGTAACAACGGGGCGCTCAGTAGCGCTGGTTGAGGTATCCGAGCAACTCGTCGTGCAGCAGGCCGTTCGACGCGGCCGCGTTGCCGCTGTGCGGACCCGGGCGGGCGTCCAGTCCGGTGAAGGTACCGCCGGCCTCCGTCACGATGATCGCGTTGGCGGCCATGTCCCACAGGGACAGCTCCGGCTCGGCGCACATGTCCACGGAGCCCTCCGCGACCATCATGTACGGCCAGAAGTCGCCGTAGGCGCGTGTGCGCCACACCTCGCGGGTGAGGTCGAGGAAGCCGTCGAGGCGGCCCTGTTCCTCCCAGCCGCTGAGCGACGAGTACGCGAGGGAGGCGTCGGAGAGCTTCGAGACGCGGGAGACCTGCAGCCGGGTGGCCTTGGTGAGGCTGCGGCCGGAGAAGGCGCCGTGGCCCTTCGCGGCCCACCAGCGGCGGCCGAGGGCGGGGGCGGAGACGACGCCGACGACGGGCTGGAAGCCGCCCTCGCCGGCCTCCATGAGGGAGATGAGGGTCGCCCAGACGGGGACGCCGCGGACGTAGTTCTTCGTGCCGTCGATCGGGTCGATGACCCAGCGGCGGGGGCCGGTGCCCTCGACGCCGTACTCCTCGCCGAGGATCGCGTCTCTCGGGCGGGCGCGCTGGAGTTGGCTACGGACGAGTTCCTCTGCGGCCTTGTCGGCTTCGCTCACCGGGGTCATGTCCGGTTTGGTCTCGACCTTGAGGTCGAGGGCCTTGAACCGGTCCGTCGTCGCGGCGTCGGCGGCGTCGGCGAGAACGTGTGCGAGACGCAGGTCGTCGAGGTAGTCGGGCATGTGACGAACCTATCTGCCGAGGTGGGGGTGGGGCTACCGGGGGTTTGTGAGGGTGGGGGGAGTGGTCGAGTGGTGTGGAGGGACGCTCGGCGCCGGCATCGAGGCCGGGCGGGTGCGCAACCCGGCGCGACGGGCTCCCGCTGCGCCCGCCCGTACCGCCCCGGCGACACGACTGCCCGCAGCGTCGGGAACCACGCCGCGCCCGCACCCGCCGTGCGGCGCAAGCGGCCTCGCCGACGGTGACCACCCGGCTGAGCCGGACGACCGGGCTGTCGGTCACGCTCGTGAGCCGGCACCCGCGCAGGTCGGCTCGAACCCGCCCCCGCGTGCGTTCGCGAACCCTTGACAGTGGTCGGGTGCGCGTCAAACCTGGGCGCAGAGCCGCTCGCCCCAAGGGGAGGCGATGATGCCTGCAGCGCGGGAATCTCTACTGGACGCCGCCTTCACGGCGCTGGCGTACCGGCCGTGGTCCGCCGTACGCATGGTGGAGGTGGCCGCTGCGGCAGAGGTGTCCCGGCAGACGCTGTACAACGAGTTCGGCAGCAAGGACGGTCTCGCCCGGGCCCTCGTGAGGAGAGAAGCCGACGGTTATCTCGCCGGGGTCGACCGCGCGCTCGCCGGTCACGCCGACCCCCGCGACCGGCTCACAGCCACCGCCGAATGGACCGCCTCCGCCGCCCGCGACAATGTCCTGGTCCGGGCCCTGCTCACCGGCTGCTGGAGCGAGTGTCTGCCCTCGCCGACCCTGACGGCCGTGCCCTCCGGCTCCGCCGTACCGGCCCAGCGTCGCGCCGACGGCCCGCTGCCCTCGCCCGGCGACTTCGTCGCCCTCGTCCGCGACCGGGCCGTCAGCGTCCTGGCCGGCCCCGGCGTACCCAGGCCCGACACCGCCGACCTGGCCCGCTCCTGCGAACTCGCCGTCCGGCTCGCCCTGTCCTGCGTGTCCGCACCACCCGGCGAGGGCGGCGTGGCCGACCTGGTCCGCAGCGCCCTGCACCGGCAATCCGGATGACAGGGCGTCGGTCCGAGGTCAGTGTGCCGACCCCGACAACTGCAGCCCGACCACGCCGATGATGACGAAGCTGATCGACACGATCTTCAGGGTCGACACCAGGTCACCCAGGAACACCATGCCGTAGATCGCCGTGCCCGCCGCCCCGATGCCGGTCCACACCGCGTACGCGGGGCCCACGTCGAGTTTCTTGAGCGCCAGCGTCAACAGGCCGAAACTGCCGATTGCGAAGACGCAGAACGCGATGGTCGGCCAGAGCCGGGTGAAGCCGTGCGACAGCTTCAGGCACACGGCGAAGCCGGTCTCCAGCAACCCTGCCACGATGACCAGCAGCCACGCCATGAGGTGTCCTCCCGTGTCCCACGTTCAGTGACCGCTACGTCCGGGTCCATCAAGTTTTGGTCAGGCTTGCATCCGGCTTGGTGCGATTATGCACTTACCGTCCGCACGGCAGGACAAACAACGCGGAGGTCAGTCGCCTTCCGTCCGCTCCCGCGCGGCCAGCAGCCGCCGCAGCGAGTACAGCCGCGCCGCATCCGCGTGCCCCTCGGCCACCCACGCGTCCAGCGCGCAGTCCGGCTCGTCGTGGCTGCACGCGCGGGGGCAGCCCTCGGTGCCCGGTTCCAGGTCGGGGAAGGCGTGGATGACCTGGGACGGATCCACGTGGTTGAGCCCGAAGGACCGCACGCCGGGAGTGTCGATCACCCAGCCGGCGCCGCCGGACAGCGGCAGCGCCAGCGCCGAGGTCGTGGTGTGCCGGCCGCGGCCCGTCACCGCGTTCACATGACCGGTCGAACGCCGCTGTTCCTGCGGCACCAGTGCGTTGACCAGGGTCGTCTTGCCGACACCGGAGTGTCCGACGAACGCGGTGATCTTGCCGTCGAGCTGCTCGCGCACGCGGGCGACGGCGGTGCCGTTCTGCAGTTCCTCGCGGCTGGTGACGACGTAGGGGATGTCGAGGTGGCCGTACAGCTCCAGCAGCTCGTCGGGCGGGGCGAGGTCCGACTTGGTCAGGACCAGCAGCGGGTCCAGGCCGCCGGCGTAGGCCGCGACCAGGCAGCGGTCGATCAGCCGGGGGCGGGGCTCCGGGTCGGCCAGGGCGGTGACGACGGCCAGCTGATCGGCGTTGGCCACGACCACCCGCTCGTACGGATCGTCGTCGTCCGCCGTGCGGCGCAGCACGGAGGTGCGCTTCTCGATGCGCACGATCCTCGCGAGTGAGTCCTTCCTGCCGGACAGGTCGCCCACGATGGCCACCCGGTCGCCGACGACCGCGGCCTTGCGGCCCAGCTCGCGGGCCTTCATCGCCATGACCACACGGTCCTCGACGAGGCACGTCAGGCGGCCCCGGTCGACGGTGAGGACGAGGCCTTCGGCGGCGTCCTCGTGCTTGGGGCGGATGTTCGTCCGGGGCCGGGTGTTCCGGCGGCCCGGGCGGGTGCGGATGTCGTCCTCGTCGGTGTGCTTGCCGTAGCGGCGCATGACGTGATCCCTGCGTCCTACGCCCCGAGCATCCCGGTCCACAGGTCGGGGAAGTCCGGCAAGGTCTTGGCCGTCGTCGCCACGTTCTCGATCTGCACGCCCTCGACCGCGAGGCCGATGATCGCGCCGGCCGTGGCCATGCGGTGGTCGTCGTAGGTGTGGAAGATCCCGCCGTGCAGCCGGCGCGGGCGGATGTGCAGGCCGTCGGCGGTCTCCGTGACGTCGCCGCCGAGTTCGTTGATCTCCTTGGTCAGCGCGGCCAGCCGGTCCGTCTCGTGCAGCCGCAGGTGGGCCACGCCGCGCAGGGTCGACGGGGAGTCCGCCAGGGCCGCGACGGCCGCGATGCCCGGCGTCAGCTCGCCGACCTCGCTCAGGTCGACGTCGATGCCGTGGACCGAGCCGGAGCCGGTGAAGACCAGCCCGTACTCGGTCAGTTCGCAGGAGCCGCCCATCTCGGTGAAGATCTCGCGCAGCCGGTCACCGGGCTGTGTGGTGCGGGCCGGCCAGTCCGGGATGACGACCCTGCCGCCGGTCACCAGCGCCGCGGCCAGGAACGGCTGGGCGTTGGACAGGTCCGGCTCGATGACCAGGTCACGGCCGAGCAGGGCGCCCGGCGTGACCCGCCAGACGTTCGGCTCGCCGCCCGACTCGGGGGTGTCCACCTGGGCGCCGACCGCGCGCAGCATGTCGACGGTCATGCGGATGTGCGGCATGGAAGGCAGTGTGGCGCCTGTGTGCCGGACCTCGACGCCCTGGTTGAAGCGCGGGCCGGACAGCAGCAGGGCGCTCACGAACTGCGAGGAGGAGGACGCGTCGATCGCGACCGGGCCGCCGTCCAGGGCCCCGCCACCGTGCACGGTCAGCGGCAGCGCCCCGCGGCCGTCGTCGTCGATCCGGGCACCGAGCCGGCGCAGCGCGTCGACGACGCCGTTCAGTGGACGCTCGTAGGAGCGGGGGTCACCGTCGAACCGGACGGGACCGTCGGCGAGCGCGGCGACCGGCGGCAGGAACCGCATCACCGTGCCGGCGTTGCCGACGTCGACCGTGGCCGGGCCGCGCAGACCCGTGGGCAGCACCCGCCAGGCCTCACCGGCGCCGTCGGGGCCGCCTGCGACGGAGGAGCTGGATGACACCGTCTCCTCGATCTCGATGCCCATCGCGCGCAGGGCGCCGGCCATCAGCAGGGTGTCCCGGGAGCGCAGGGGGCGGCGCAGCCAGCCCGGCTCGGAGGCGAGAGCGGCGAGGACCAGGGCACGGTTGGTGACGGACTTGGACCCGGGCACGTGGACCGTCGCGTCGACGGCTCCGCTCGCGTGCGGGGCGGGCCAGAGGGCGGTGTCTGCGGTGTTCGGGGCCATGCCTTTACTTTATAAGCAGGCCGGGGGGCAGGCCGTTGTTCGGGTGCGGCCCCGTTGGGGTTGCTCGCGCCCGATCGGCGGCGCGCCTCGACGCGGCGCCGGCCCCTCGGTGGGCCGGTCACAGGCCCAGCAGCCAGCGCCCTCCACCGATCAGCGAGCACAGCGACACCGCGTGGAACAGGAAGAACCACAACCCGGCCGGTACGTGCGTCAGCCGTGACAGCTGGTCCGCGTCCGAGTCGCCCGCCCCGCCCCGCGAACGCTTCGCCTGCAGCTCGAACGCCGGACGCACCCCGCCGACCAGCAGGAACCACACCACCGCGTACGCGAACGCCGCCTGCACCTGAGGACCGGCCAGCCAGGACACCATCACGAACAGGCCGCCGGTGACGATCATGGTCAGGGCGCCGTAGGCGTTGCGGATCATCACCAGCATGGCCAGGAGCAGGGCCGTCGCCAGCCACAGCAGGAGCGTGATGCGGCCGGCGCCCAGCAGCGCCGCGCCGCCGAGGCCCAGCAGGGGCGGGGCGGTGTAGCCGGCGGCGGCCGTGAGGATCATGCCGATGCCGTGCGGCTTGCCGCGGCTGACGGTCAGACCGCTGGTGTCGGAGTGGAGGCGTATGCCCGTGAGGGTGCGGCCGGTGAGCAGGGCCACGAGCCCGTGGCCGCCCTCGTGGGCGATGGTGATGGCGTTGCGCGAGACGCGCCACAGGCCGTGCGGGGTCACCACGGCGAGCGCGGCGACCAGGGTCGCGATCACCACCCACAGGTCGGGGTCGGGCTGCGTGCCGGAGACCTCGCCCCAGAGGGAGGCGAGCGAGGCGGATGCGGTGTGGTCCATGTCGGGGGGAGGCTCCTCCTGGTCGCGCGGAGTCCGGCTGTGCGGCACGTATGCGCGGACGGTATCTGAGACGCCGACCTGACAGCGATCGTTCCTGGCGGCAGACGTGCAGGTCACACAGCGGAGCCCCGGAGTCATCCGGGGCTCCCCGCTCTGCCGGTGCCGACCGTGCGCGCCCACGCGGAGCCCTTCACCCCGTCCGCGACCCGCCTCCGGGGGCTCGGCCGACTCCTTCAGTCGGTGCCAGGCGACGGTCTGCCACTCTTGGACGTGTCCGTGCTGACTTCGGCGCGGCATCGCAGGCGTTTCCGCGGGTCGGAGGGGTGGATCACATGTGCGGACGGTATTCGGCGAGTCGCAGGCCGGCGGATCTCGCGGGAATCTTCGAGATCGAGAAGTGGGAGCCCGAGGAGACCCTCGGACCCGACTACAACGTGGCGCCCACCAAGGAGGTCTACGCCGTCCTGGACCGTCCCCTGAAGGACGCGGACGACCCGCGGCCGGCCCGGCAGCTGCGCACCCTGAAGTGGGGGCTCGTCCCGTCCTGGTCGAAGACTCCGGAGGGCGGCGCCCGGATGATCAACGCCCGCGCGGAGACCGTCCACGAGAAGCCGTCCTACCGCCGCGCCTTCACCTCCCGGCGCTGCATCCTGCCCGCCGACGGCTACTACGAGTGGGTCACCGGCACGCAGGAGCGCGAGCTGGAGGCCGAGGGGAAGAAGAAGCGGCCCCGCAAGCAGCCGTACTTCGTGACCCCGGCGGACGGGTCGGTCTTCGCGATGGCCGGTCTGTACGAGTTCTGGCGTGACAGGACGCTGCCGGACGACCACCCGCAGGCCTGGTGGGTGACCTGCTCGGTCATCACGACGGAGGCCGAGCAGAGCCCGCTCGCGGTGGCCCCGGCCGACGGGCCGAGGGCGCTGGCCGACATCCACCCACGGATGCCGCTGATGCTGACGCCGGACCGCTGGGACGCCTGGCTGGACCCCTCCCGCACGGACGCCGACGACCTGCGCGCGCTGCTCGCGCCGCCGCCCGCCGGACTGATGCGCGCCTACCCCGTCACCACGGCCGTCAGCAACGTCCGCAACAACGGACCGGAGCTGCTGAAGGAGCTGGAGGGGCCCGAAGAGGGCACACTCTTCTGACGTGACGAACGTGACGAACGTGACGAACGTGACGAACGTGTCCGACGCGACGGTCGAGACCGTCGAGACCGAGGCCGGAACCGCCCGCATCACCTGGCACGGGGCGAAGAAGGCCCGGCTCGTGCTCGCCGTCGGCCACGGCGCCGGCGGCGGCATCGAGGCCCGCGACCTGACGGCTCTGGCCGCCGTCCTGCCCGCCCACGGCGTGGCCGTGGCCCGGGTGGAGCAGCCCTGGCGAGTGGCCGGGAAGAAGCTGGCTCCCGCGCCCAGGACCCTGGACGTCGGCTGGCGCGGCATCTGGCCCGCGCTGGCCGGTCCCGGACTGCCGGTGATCTCGGGCGGGCGCAGTGCGGGAGCCCGGGTGGCCTGCCGTACCGCCGCCGAGTTGGGGGCGCACGGCGTGCTCGCCCTCAGTTTCCCGCTCCACCCGCCCGGCAAGCCCGAGAAGTCCCGCGCCGAGGAGCTCCTGGGCTCCGGCGTTCCCACCCTGGTCGTGCAGGGCGGGAACGACCCGTTCGGGAAGCCGGAGGAGTTCCCCGAGGGCTCGTACGAACTCGTGGAGGTTCCGTACGGGGATCACGGCTTCGCCGTGCCCAAGCGCGCGGCGATCTCACAGGAGGAGGCCGTGGCGGTCATCACGGACGCGGTCGTGGCGTGGAGCGGGTCACTCGGGTAAAGCTTCGGGAATGCCGGGGCGGCGGTCACTGTTGTGCGGGACGTACGTGCTGGAGACCAGCACCGACGTCGTAGGAGAGGGAGTCCGCCGCATGGGTTCGACCGTATGCCCGAGCCGCAGCAGCCGTGCCGACCTGGACTGGACGGTGCTGCACGCGGCCAGGACCGCCCCTGTTCGGGCGGCGGGCGGACGGGATCGTCGTCTATCCTCCGATTCGGGTGGGACCGGTCTCGGTTCCATGAGAACACTCGAGGAGGTGGGTCCGGTCACTGGGACCGACGCAGGGACCGAAAACGGCCAGGCGGAGCAGCCCGAGGGCCAGGGCGGCACGGGCGCTGAGACGACCGCCGAGCGCAGCGCGCGCTTCGAGCGGGACGCGCTCGAGTTCCTCGACCAGATGTACTCGGCCGCGCTGCGCATGACGCGCAACCCGGCCGACGCCGAGGACCTGGTGCAGGAGACGTACGCCAAGGCGTACGCGTCCTTCCACCAGTTCCGCGAGGGCACCAACCTCAAGGCGTGGCTGTACCGGATCCTCACCAACACCTTCATCAACTCGTACCGCAAGAAGCAGCGCGAACCGCAGCGCTCCGCGGCCGAGGAGATCGAGGACTGGCAGCTCGCCCGCGCCGAGTCGCACATGTCGACGGGCTTGCGCTCCGCGGAGTCGCAGGCGCTCGACCACCTGCCCGACTCGGATGTGAAGGAAGCGCTCCAGGCGATCCCCGAGGAGTTTCGCATCGCCGTCTACCTGGCGGATGTCGAGGGCTTTGCCTACAAGGAGATCGCCGACATCATGGGGACACCCATCGGTACGGTGATGTCCCGGCTGCACCGGGGCCGCCGTCAGCTGCGCGGCATGCTGGAGGACTACGCCCGTGAGCGGGGGATGGTCCCGGCCGGCGCCGGAGAGTCGAACGAAGCGAAAGGCTCGGGGTCATGAGCTGCGGAGAGCCGCACGAGACGGATTGCAGCGAAATCCTCGATCATCTCTACGAGTTCCTCGACCGTGAGATGCCGGACTCGGATTGCGTGAAGTTCGAGCACCACTTCGAGGAGTGCTCGCCCTGTCTCGAGAAGTACGGCCTCGAGCAGGCCGTGAAGAAGCTGGTCAAGCGCTGTTGCGGGCATGACGACGTGCCGGGCGACCTGCGGGACAAGGTCATGGGGCGGATCGAGCTGATCCGCTCCGGCCAGGCCGTCCCCGAGCAGGACATCACGGCCTCGCCCGCCGCGCCGCGGGAGTCCTGACACTCCCCCTCCTTCCGCCTACCCCGCCCCTGCCGGGGTAGTCACCCTCGAACACGTCACTCGAACGTGCGAATCCGCGGGTTCTCGGCCCGCGGATCCCCTTTCCGCCGCCCTAGGCTCCGGGCCTGACGGAGATGGCCGGGGAGGGGCTGATGGAAGCGGTACCGGCACGGGTACATGCGTACGTCGCCTGCGTCGTCGGCGGCGCCCTGGTCTGCCTGCTGCCCCCGGCGGGCGTCCGCACACCCTGGTGGGCGGTCGCGCTGCTCGCCCTGCTGTACGCCGGCTGCGAGCGCGTCGCCCGGTCGCGGTTCGTGGGCATCTCCCACCCGGCCGGGACCTTCTACCCCGTGCTGCTCGCGGGTGCCTTCCTGCTGCCCGCGCCCGCCGCCGCGCTGGTGGCCGTGCCCGGCGCGCTGCTCTCGCAGGTCGAACACCGGCCCGTGGCGCTGCGGCGGATCTGGCGGGCCGCCCAGCTCGTCCTCGGCGTATGGGCCGCGGGCAAGGTGCACGGGGCGCTCGGCGGCCGGGACGCGGTCCTCGCCGGTGACGTCCCCTACGCGCTCGGACCGGCCGGGGCGGCCGCGCTGGCGTTCTGCCTGGTCCTCGCGGTGCTCGACGGCGGAATCCTGGCCGTGGCCGAGCGGGTGCCGGTGCGGCGGGCCTGGCGGGGGATGGTGGCGCGCTCGCTCGCGCCGATCGCCGTGCACGGGCTCGCCGGGCTGATGATGGCCGTCCTGTGGCGCAGCCCGTACGGGCCCGTGGCCGCGCTGCTCGTGCTGCTGCCCATGTGCGTCTCGTGGTGGGCGTTCGCGCAGTACCACCGGGAACGCGCCGCCCACCAGGCGACCATCCGGGCGCTGGTGCAGGCCGTCGACATCAAGGACGGGTACACCCGCGGGCACAGCGAGCGCGTCGGGCAGGCCTCCATGATGATCGCCCGCGAGCTGGGCATGGACGACGAGCGCGTCGAAGTGCTCCGCTTCGCCGGGATCCTGCACGACGTGGGCAAGCTCGGCGTTCCGACCCGGCTGCTCAGGAAGGACGGGCCGCTGACGCCCGAGGAGCGGCGGGTGATCGAGCTGCATCCCGAGTACGGGCACGAGATGGTGCGCGGCATCGGCTTCCTCGGCGAGGCCCGCGCCGCAGTGCTGCACCACCACGAACGGCTCGACGGCAGCGGCTACCCGTACGGCCTGATGGGTCGTCAGATCCCCGAGTCCGCACGGGTGGTGGCGGTCGCCGACGCCTTCGACGCCATGACGTCCACCCGGAGCTACAGCAGGGCCCGGCCCGTCGCGGTGGCCCTGGCGGAGCTGGAGCGGTGCGCCGGCAGCCAGTTCGACCCGGTGATGGTCGCGGCCCTCGTCGAGGCCGTCGGTCGGACGGGATGGCATCCCGCGGTGACCGCCGACGACGAGGAGGTGCGCACGCCTCGCGTCCCCCCGCTCGGCGCGCCCGTCTCCAGGCGGCCGGGAGCGCACCGGTGAGCGCGCACCGGCAGCCGCGGCTCCTCACCCTCGTCCACACCTGTGCCGCGCTCCTCGCCGCCGGCTCCCTCGCCGCCACCCTCTACAGCGGGCTGGAGGAACGCCGCGTCGCCCTGGCCTTCGGCATCCTCGTCGCCGTCGGGGAGCTCGCCCGGCGCAACGACGCGCAGGTCCGGGAACCGGCACCGCTCGGGGCCGCCGCGGCCCTGTCCTACGCACTGCTCGGCGAGGCCGGCGGTCGGGCCACGCACCACGGCCTCGCCCAGGGCGTCGCCGTGGTCCTGGCCGCCTCCCTGCTCGGCAGCGTGCCGCACGTCGCCCGCGGCCAGGGACCCACGCTCGACCACCTGGCGCGCCGCGTGCTCACCGTCGGATTCGTCGCCGTGTGCTTCCAGCCGCCGTACACCCGGGGCATGTTCGACGGCTGGGGCGGTCCCGCCTACGCGCTGCTGCTGCTCGCGCTGCTGTCCCTGACCGCGCTGTGCGACGCGTTGCTCGCCGCCGCCCTGGCCCACTCCCGCACCGGCTGGCCCTTCGGGGCGGTGCTGCGGGACGAACTGCGGGCCGTGTGCGGCATCGGGTCCGCCGTCATCGCGACCGGGGCGGTGATGGCGCTGGCGGTCGCCGTCGTGGGCCTGTGGGCGCTGCCCGTCTTCTCCGTGCCGCTGCTGCTCGCCCAGATGTCGTTCCGGCGCTACGCCGCCGTCCGGGCGACCTACCGGCAGACCATCGCCTCCCTCGCCCGGGCCACCGAGGTCGCCGGATACACCTCCTGTGGGCACGCCCGCCGTGTCGCCGCACTCAGCCAGGCGGTCGGGCGTGACCTGGGCCTCACCGAGCCCGAGCTGGCCGTGCTGGAATACGCCGCGCTCATGCACGACATCGGGCAGCTGAGCCTCGTCGACCCGGTGCCCGCGGGCGCCACCGCCGGCCTGCCGGCGGCGGAACAGCGGCGGATCGCGCTGCTCGGCGGGGCCGTCGTACGGCAGACCGGCGTCGACGAGGCGGTCGCCGTGGTGGTGGAGCGGCAGGCCGACCCCTACGCCGAGCAGCCACTCGCCGCGCGAATCGTCCGGGCCGTGAACGCGTACGAGGAGAAGTCCCGGGAAGGAGGGCCCGGCGGGCCGCTGACGGCGCTGGAGGAACTCCGGCTCGCCACCGCCGGTACGTATGCGCCGGAGGTGGTGGAATCACTGGCCCGGGTATTGGCAAGGAGCAGTCTGACGCTGCCCGTGGCTGGGTAACCCATGGGTAATGAGCGCCCCCGAGGCCGTACGTGGTTGGATGCGAAGGAGAAGGTGTCCGGGGGCTCGAAACACAGCTACGGCCAGCCCACCGCACGGAACTGGCAGGCGGGAATCGTGAGGATCTTCGGCAAGGGACGGCACCGGCCCTCCGCCTCCTGGCGGCAGGCCACGGACCGGGCGTTCACACTGATCGGCGACGGCCGGTACGAGGACGCGGGCGCACTGTTGACACGTGCCGCCGATCTGGAGCCCTGGCTTTCCGAGTCCTGGTTCAACCTGGCGCTGCTGCACAAGTTCCGGCACGACTGGGAGCAGGCGCGGGCGGCGGGTCTGAGGGCGGTGGCCCTGTTGGACAAGGACGCCGGTGCGCCCGACTGGTGGAACGTCGGCATCGCCGCGACCGCGCTGCAGGACTGGCCGCTGGCCCGGCGCGCCTGGCAGGCCTACGGGCTGCGGATGCCGGGGGCGGCCAACGACGCCGGTGAGCCCGTCGGCATGGACCTCGGCAGCGCGGCCGTACGGCTGTCCCCGGAGGGGGAGGCCGAGGTCGTGTGGGGCCGGCGTCTGGACCCCGCGCGGATCGAGGTGCTGTCCATTCCGCTGCCGTCGTCCGGACGGCGCTGGGGTGAGGTCGTCCTGCACGACGGCGTGCCGCACGGGGAGCGGACCACGGCCGCCGGGCACACGTACCCGGTGTTCGACGAGATCGAGTTGTGGGCGCCGTCTCCCGTGCCGACGTGGGTGGTGCTGCTGGAGGCGGCGACGGAGGCGGACCGGGACGCGCTGGAGCAGCTCGCCTCGGACGCCGGGTTCGCCGCGGAGGACTGGTCGTCGTCGGTGCGCTTGCTGTGCCGGATGTGCTCGGAGTCCCGGATGCCGTCCGACGAGGGTGACGGGGAGCACCTGGATCCGCATGATCACAGTGAGCCGGGGCATCCCGGGCCGCTGGGGCATCGGACGGACGGGCAACTCTGGGTGCCGGAGCGGGAGTGCGGGTTGGCTGCGCCGGCTTCCCTCGTGAGGGGGGTGCTGGACGGGTGGGTGGCCGACAGCCCGGATTCTCGTGACTGGCGGGACCTCGAAGAGGTCTGCTAGGTACGTTGCCGGGTGCGGCTCCGTCGTGGTTGCTCGCGCAGTTCCCGCGCCCCCGAAAGGGGCTCCGACACCCGCGTAACCTGTATCAGCATCTCAGCCCGGTTTGTTTCAGGAAGGCGTACGTAACGTCATGGCTCAGCAGGACACCGATCAGCAGCACGCGGGCGTGCTCCCCGTGGATGACGAGGGGTACGTGATCGACACGGAGGACTGCGAGGAGCGCGAGGCTGCCTGGCGGGAGCGGGGGACCTCGCGGCCGATCACGGTGGTCGGGAACCCGGTGCTGCACAAGGAGTGCAAGGACGTCACCGACTTCGGCGAGGAGTTCCAGCAGCTCGTCGCGGACATGTTCGCCAGCCAGCGCACCGCCGAGGGAGTGGGCCTGGCCGCCAACCAGATCGGCGTCGACGCCAAGGTCTTCGTCTACGACTGCCCGGACGACGAGGGCGTCCGGCACACCGGCGTCGTCTGCAACCCCAGGCTCGTCGAACTGCCCGCCGACAAGCGCCGTCTGGACGACAGCAACGAGGGCTGTCTGTCGGTGCCCACCGCGTACGCGCCGCTCGCCCGGCCCGACTACGCCGAGGTGACGGGGCAGGACGAGAAGGGCAATCCGATCAAGGTGCGCGGCACCGGATACTTCGCACGGTGTTTGCAGCACGAGACCGACCACCTGTACGGCTACCTGTACATCGACCGGCTCTCCAAGCGGGAACGCAAGGACGCCCTGCGGCAGATGGCCGAGAACGAGCCGCGCTACCCCGTGGTGGCCAACGACTGAGACCTCAGCCTCACCAGGCGCACGGCGTCTGTCCGGGTTCCCCACCCGAACAGGCGCCGTTCGTCTGTGCCGTTCGCCTGCCCGTCACACGTTCGATCGTTTCTGCTCGCCTGGTGATCCGACACCCGCCACACAACGGGAGGTCCCAGGCAGTGTGGGGTAGCGAATGAAGCAAATACGTTCCCAGAACGGTCAGTTGTAGTGCTGAATGAGACGAGCGGGGTATGCAACGGCGCACGCCCGGCACGAAGGGAGGGGCGCCCGCGCCAACTGGCGGCTGAGAGGGGTTAGTTCGTGCATGCTTTGTCACACGGCACCACATCGACACCGGTCGCGATCGCGGTTCCACCGTCGCTCTCTCTCCCGGTGATCGAGGCGGCGTTTCCGCGGCAACTCCACCCGTATTGGCCCAAGTGCCAGGAGGAGACCCGAGCCTGGCTGCTCGAAAAGCGGCTCATGCCCGCGGAGAAGGTGGAGGAATATGCCGATGGCCTGTGCTACACCGACCTCATGGCGGGGTACTACATCGGCGCCCCCGACGAGGTCATGCAGGCGATCGCGGATTACAGCGCCTGGTTCTTCGTCTGGGACGACCGTCACGACCGCGACATCGTGCACGGCCGTCCGACCGCCTGGCGGCAACTGAAGGACCGGCTGCACTCGGCGCTCGATTCCCCGGGAGAGTACCTGCACCACGAGGACCCGCTGGTCGCCGGGCTCGCGGACAGCGTGCAACGGCTGTACGCGTTCCTGCCCCAGACGTGGAACCTCCGGTTCGCCCGGCACTTCCACGCGGTGATCGACGCGTACGACCAGGAGTTCCACAACCGCACACACGGAATCGTGCCGACGGTCGAGGAATACCTCCGGTTGCGCCGGCTCACCTTCGCGCACTGGATATGGACGGACCTGCTGGAGCCGACGGCGGGGTGCGAACTCCCCGACTCGGTCAGAAAGTACCCGGCATTCCGCCGGGCGGCGCTCCTGAGTCAGGAATTCGCCGCCTGGTACAACGACCTCTGCTCGCTTCCCAAGGAAATAGCGGGCGACGAGGTGCATAATCTCGGAATCAGTCTCATCATCCATGAGGGGCTGACGTTGGAACAGGCGGTCGTCGAAGTGAGGCGGCGTGTCGAGGAATGCATCACGGAATTCATCGACGTCGAACAGGAAGCCTTACGTTTCGCCGACGACCTGGCGGACGGCACCGTGCGGGGAAAGGAACTGAGCGTCGCCGTGCGGGCCTGCCTGAGCAATATGCGGAATTGGTTCAGTTCCGTCTACTGGTTCCACCACGAGTCCGGCCGGTACATGGTCGACAGCTGGGACGACCGGTCCACGCCCCCGTACGTCAACAACGAAGCGGCAGGTGAGAAATGACCGTCGAGTCTGTGAAGCCGGAAACCCCTCTGGCTCCGGAGCCGCACGAGCCGCCCCGGGCGGGCGGCGGGGTCCCCGTCCTCGGCCACGGCTGGAAGCTGGTGAGCGACCCGCTGGCGTTCATGTCCCGGCTGCGCGACCACGGCGACGTGGTCCGCCTGAAACTCGGACCGAAGACGGTCTACGCCGTCACCACCCCGGCCCTCACCGGCGCCCTCGCGCTGAGCAACGACTTCATCATCGCCGGGCCGCTGTGGGAGTCCCTGGAGGGCCTGCTCGGCAAGGAGGGCGTGGCCACGGCGAACGGCCCGCGCCACCGCCGCCAGCGACGCACCATCCAGCCCGCCTTCCGGCTCGACGCCATCCCCGCCTACGGGCCGATCATGGAGGAGGAGGCGCACGCCTTCACCGAGCGCTGGAAGCCCGGCGAGACCATCGACTGCACGTCCGAGTCCTTCCGGGTGGCCGTGCGCGTCGCGGCCCGCTGCCTGCTGCGCGGTGACTACATGGACGAGCGGGCGGAACGGCTGTGCGTCGCCCTCGCCACCGTCTTCCGCGGGATGTACCGGCGCATGGTCGTCCCGCTCGGGCCGCTCTACCGGCTGCCGTTCCCGGCCAACCGCGAATTCAACCGGGCTTTGGCCGATTTGCATCTCCTGGTCGACGAGATCGTGACCGAGCGCCGCGCATCCGGTCAAAAGCCGGACGATTTGCTGACGGCATTGCTGGAGGCGAAGGATGAGAATGGTGACCCCATCGGGGAACAGGAGATCCACGATCAGGTCGTCGCGATCCTCACCCCCGGCAGTGAAACCATCGCCTCCACGATCATGTGGCTTCTGCATATGCTCGCGGAACACCCTGATCACGCGGACCGGGTGCGCGACGAAGTGCAAGCGGTCACCGGTGGGCGGCCGGTGGCATTCGCGGACGTCCGAGCCCTCAGGCACACCAACAATGTCGTCGTCGAGTGCATGCGTTTGAGCCCCGCGGTCTGGATTCTGACGCGCCGGGCGGTACGGGACACGGAACTCGGCGGATACCGGATTCCGGCCGGGGCGGACATCGTCTACAGCCCGTACGCGATCCAGCGCGATGCTAAGTCGTACGACCGGAATCTGGAGTTCGACCCCGACCGCTGGCTTCCGGACCGGATCAAGGACATCCCGAAGCACGCCATGAGCCCGTTCGGCGTGGGCAATCGCAAGTGCCCGAGCGATCACTTCTCGATGGCCCTGCTGACCCTGATCACGGCGGCGCTGGCCGCCAAGTACCGCTTCGAGCAGGTTCCCGGTTCGAAGGACGGCACCCGCGTCGGGATCACCCTCCGGCCGCACGACCTGCTGCTGCGGCCGGTGCCGAGGTGACCGCCCGCTGATCGTCAGGCCGCTTCGGGGCCCCTGAACGTCCGCCGGTAGGCGTTCGGCGTCGTCCCGACCGCCCGGACGAAGTGGTGGCGCAGCGTGGCCGCGTTACCGAACCCCGTTCGACCGGCGATCGCGTCCATCGTCTCGTCCGTCGCCTCCAGCAGCCGCTGCGCCAGCAGTACACGCTGGCGCAGGACCCAGCGGTAGGGAGTCGTACCCGTCTCCTGCTGGAAGCGGCGGGCGAACGTCCGCGGGGACATCAGGGCGCGGGCGGCCAGCTGCTCGACGGTCACCTCCTGGTCCAGGTGGCGCTCCATCCAGGCCAGCACCTCACCGATCGTGTCGGCCTCGGAGTGCGGCAGCGGGCGCTCGATGTACTGGGCCTGGCCGCCGTCGCGGTGCGGGGGCACCACCATCCGCCGGGCGATCTTGTTGGCGACCTCCGAGCCCTGCTCCTTGCGGACCAGGTGGAGGCAGGCGTCGATACCGGCGGCCGTGCCGGCGGAGGTGATCACCGGGTCCTCGTCGACGTAGAGCACGTCCGGCTCGACGGTGATCCGCGGGTACCGCCGGGCGAGGGCGTCCGCGTGCCGCCAGTGCGTGGCGCAGCGGCGGTCGTCCAGCAGCCCCGCCGCGGCCAGCACGAAGACGCCGGAGCAGACGCTGAGCACCCGGGCACCGTGCTCGACCCCGTGCCGCAGGGCGTCCAGCAGCTCCGGCGGGAAGTCCCGGGTCTCGTAGCGGTGCCCGGCGGGCACGGCGATCAGGTCGGCCGTCTCCAGCCGCTCCAGGCCGTGCTCGACGTTCAGCGAGAAGCCCGTGTTCGTGCGCAGGGCCGGGCCCTCGGCCGAGGCCACGGCGAAGTCGTAGACCGGCAGGCCGTCGTCGCTGCGGTCGGTGCCGAAGACCTCGCACACCACACCGAGTTCGAAGGGGTTCACGCCGTCGAGGAGGACGACGGTCACGTTCTGGAGCATGTCTCCAGTGTGCCTCGTCAGTGGCAGTAATTCGAGGGTCTATGACAGTACTGCCACTGACGGTAAGGAGTCATCGGCGCGACAGTGGTGTCCATGGACACGAACCAGGTACAGACACTCATCGCAATGATCTTCGTCCTCGGGATGCTGGTCCTCCTGGTCCTCCCGTCAGTGATCGGTATCCTGCGCGACCGGCGCGTCGACCGTCAGATCAGGGAGGCCCAGGGGACCCGCGAAGGCGTGCCGGCTCAGAAGTCCTCGTCCAGGTCGACGGTGCCCTCCACCGCCACCTGGTACGCGGAGGGCCGCCGCTCGAAGAAGTTGGTCAGCTCCTGAACCCCCTGGAGCTCCATGAAGGAGAAGGGGTTCTCGGAGCCGTACACCGGAGCGAAGCCCAGGCGGGTGAGCCGCTGGTCGGCGACGCACTCCAGGTACTGCCGCATCGACTCGGTGTTCATGCCCGGGAGGCCGTCACCGCACAGGTCGCGCGCGAACTGCAGCTCGGCCTCGACGGCCTCACGGAGCATGTCGGTCACCTCCTGCCGCAGCCGGTCGTCGAAGAGCTCCGGCTCCTCCTTGCGGACGGTGTCGACCACGTCGAAGGCGAAGGACATGTGCATCGTCTCGTCGCGGAACACCCAGTTGGTGCCGGTCGCGAGGCCATGCAGCAGGCCCCGGCTGCGGAACCAGTAGACGTACGCGAAGGCGCCGTAGAAGAACAGGCCCTCGATGCACGCGGCGAAGCAGATCAGGTTCAGCAGGAAGCGTCGGCGGTCGGCCTGCGTCTCCAGCCGGTCGAGCTGGTCGACCGAGTCCATCCACTTGAAGCAGAACCCGGCCTTCTCGCGGATGGAGGGGATGTTCTCGACGGCCGCGAAGGCCGCCGCCCGGTCGTCGTGGTCGGGGAGGTAGGTGTCCAGGAGCGTCAGATAGAACTGGACGTGGACGGCCTCCTCGAAGAGCTGCCGGCTCAGATACAGCCGCGCCTCGGGGGAGTTGATGTGCTTGTAGAGGGTCAGCACGAGGTTGTTCGCGACGATCGAGTCACCCGTCGCGAAGAAGGCCACCAGACGGCCGATCAGGTGCTGCTCCGCGGGTGACAGCTTGGCGAGGTCGGTGACGTCCGAGTGGAGGTCGACCTCCTCCACGGTCCAGGTGTTCTTGATGGCGTCCCGGTAGCGCTCGTAGAAGTCCGGGTAGCGCATGGGGCGCAGAGTCAGCTCGAAGCCGGGGTCGAGAAGGTTCTGAGTCATAACAGTCGGCGCGAAGCGCCGTCCTCCAGGGGTGGCGGTCGGGTGGCGGGTGGGAATTACTGGCAGGCCTCGCAGGACTCGGGGTTCTCCAGGGAGCAGGCGACGGCGTCTTCCGGCGCCGGCTGCTGCACGGGGACGGTGGCCTGGGCCGCGCGGGCGATGCGGGTCGCCGGGCGCGAGCGCAGGTAGTACGTGGTCTTCAGCCCGGACTTCCAGGCGTAGGCGTACATCGAGGAGAGCTTGCCGATGGTCGGCGTCTCCAGGAAGAGGTTCAGGGACTGGGACTGGTCCAGGAACGGGGTCCTGGCCGCCGCCATGTCGATCAGGCCGCGCTGCGGGATCTCCCACGCCGTGCGGTACAGCTTCCGTACGTCCTCGGGGATCCAGGCGAAGTCCTGCACCGAGCCGTTCGCCTCGCGCAGGGCCTCCCGGCTGCGGGCGTCCCACACGCCGAGCCGTTTCAGCTCGTCCACCAGGCAGGAGTTGACCTGGAGGAACTCACCGGACAGGGTCTCGCGCTTGAACAGGTTGGACACCTGCGGCTCGATGCACTCGTACACGCCCGCGATCGAGGCGATCGTGGCCGTCGGGGCGATGGCGAGGAGCAGGGAGTTGCGCATGCCGGTCGCGGCGATGCGCTCGCGCAGGGCGGCCCAGCGCTCCGGCCAGGTCAGTTCCACGTCGTAGTGGTCGGGGTGGAGCACCCCCTTGGCCGTACGGGTCTTCTCCCAGGCCGGCAACGGGCCGTTGCGCTCGGCGAGGTCGGCGGAGGCCTCGTAGGCGGCGAGCATGATGCGCTCGGCGATGCGCGTGGAGAGCGCCTTGGCCTCTGGCGAGTCGAAGGGAAGGCGCAGCTTGAAGAAGACGTCCTGCAGACCCATCGCGCCGAGGCCGACCGGACGCCAGCGGGCGTTGGAGCGGCCCGCCTGCTCGGTCGGATAGAAGTTGATGTCCACGACCCGGTCGAGGAACGTGACGGCCGTACGGACTGTCTCGTCCAGCCGCTCCCAGTCGATGTCCTCGCCGGCCTGGTCGACGAGCGCGCCGAGGTTGACCGAGCCCAGGTTGCAGACCGCTGTCTCCCCGTCGCTGGTGACCTCCAGGATCTCCGTGCAGAGGTTGGAGGAGTGCACGACGTGACCGGGCTCGGCCGTCTGGTTGGCGGTGCGGTTGGCGGTGTCCTTGAAGGTCATCCAGCCGTTGCCGGTCTGCGCGAGAGTGCGCATCATGCGGCCGTACAACTCGCGGGCGGGCAGCGTCTTCTTCGCCAGGCCCTTCGCCTCGGCCGCCCGGTACGCGGTGTCGAACTCCTCGCCCCACAGGTCGACGAGCTCGGGCGCGTCCGCGGGGGAGAACAGCGACCACGGCGCGTCGGCGTTCACGCGGCGCATGAACTCGTCCGGGATCCAGTGCGCCAGGTTCAGGTTGTGCGTGCGGCGGGCGTCCTCGCCGGTGTTGTCCCGCAGCTCCAGGAACTCCTCGATGTCGGAGTGCCAGGTCTCCAGGTAGACGGCGGCGGCGCCCTTGCGGCGGCCGCCCTGGTTCACGGCGGCGACCGAGGCGTCGAGGGTCTTCAGGAACGGGACGATGCCGTTGGAGTGGCCGTTGGTGCCGCGGATCAGCGAACCCCGGGCGCGGATGCGGGAGTACGCGATGCCGATGCCGCCGGCGTGCTTCGACAGCCGGGCCACCTGGTGGTACCGGTCGTAGATGGAGTCCAGCTCGTCCTTGGGGGAGTCGAGGAGGTAGCAGGACGACATCTGGGGGTGCCGCGTGCCGGAGTTGAAGAGGGTGGGGGAGGAGGGGAGGTAGTCGAGCCGGCTCATGAGCCGGTAGAGCGCGGCGACCTCGTCGAGGGCCCGGGTGGTGTCGTCCTCGGCGAGCCCCGCGGCCACCCGCAGCATGAAGTGCTGGGGCGTTTCGACGACCTTGCGGGTGAGCGGGTGCCGGAGCAGGTAGCGGCTGTGGAGCGTACGCAGGCCGAAGTACTCGAAGCGGTCGTCGGCGGCCGTGTCGATCAGGGCGTCGAGACGGGCGGCGTGGAGGTGCACGAACTCGGCGGTCCGGTCGGCGATGAGGCCCTCCCGGTGCCCGACCGCGACGGACTCGGTGAAGCACGTGACGCCCTGCGAGGCGGCCTCGGCGCGGATGCCGATCGTCAGCAGGCGCGCGGCCAGCCGGGAGTAGGCGGGATCCTCGGAGATGAGGCCGGCGGCCGCCTCCGTCGCCAGCTCGCGCAACTCCGACTCGTCGGCCCGCGCGGACCGGCCGCGCAGCGCGGCGGCGGCGACCCGGCCGGGCTCGGCGTCGGGGAGGTCGGCGGTCAGCTCGGTCAGGGTCCGCAGCAGCGCGGCACCGGGCGCGTCGTGCTCTTCTTCGGCGGCTGAGACCGGTTCCGCTGGCGCGATGGTCACGTGGGGCTCTCCCTCGCTCGGCACGGGGGCCTCGTCGAGTGGCGGGCGGCAGCACACGAGCGCACGCGGCGTCGCGTCCACCGGCCCATTCCACGAGGCCCGGACGTCAGGCACACCGGCCGGGCGGCCGGGTGCGCTGTCGGCAGGTCCTCGGACTGACTCCTGTGCACGAACATGCACAAGTACACCGTTGCGGGACAGTTCCGGATTCGCACCGGATTCCCCTGCGGCGACAGCGAGCATGAGCATACATCTTGTGCCGGGTGGCGACAGCACCCCTAGATGTAGTGTCGCGACGGTTTCATAGCGTCAACTCGTAGGTAAGGAGAGTGATGTCGTCGAGCTCCGGGATCGGGTTCCAGTCGCGCTCCGGGACGCGGACGAAGCCGAGACGTTCGTAGATGCGGTGGGCGGAGTGCATGGTGCGCTGCGTCGACAGGACGACGCGGACGCAGCCGTCCGTCGCACGGGCGCGGTCGACGCAGGCGCGGACGAGGGCCTCTCCGAGGCCGCGGCCGCGGGCCTCCTGGGCGACGGCGAGCATCCGTATCTCGGCCTCCCCGGGCAGGGCGATGTCGGCCATGGGGCCGCCGGAGGGGACGACGGTCACGCCGCCGAGGAGGTGTTCGCCCCGGGTGGCCACCAGTACGTCCGCGGCGGCGGCCCGCCTGGCCACGTCCTTGAGTTCGCCGAGGTACCAGTCGCTCTCACCGAAGTCGAGGAGGCCGTCCTTGAGGTAGGCCTGGGCGGTGATCTCGCCGAGGGCGTCGTACTCGGTGGGCTTCACTCGCCGGATGAGGATGTCCATGGTTTGAGTGTGCGGGACGGGTATGACGACGGGCCGCCGGTTTCTCACCGGCGGCCCGTCGTCACGTACGACTCAGTGCGAGGAGCCCGCCGTCGCCGGCGGAAGCTCCACCTGGACGCCCGGGTCGCCCGCGTCCGCCGTGTAGTCCTCCGGCCTCGTCTCGTCGATGCCGTCGGGGGCCTTGAGGGCCCTGAGGACGAAGGTCAGGACCACCGTCACGACCACGTTCAGGACGAACGCCGTGAGGCCGATGTAGCCGATCTCGCCGATGCCCGGGATCTCCTTGGAGGAGCCGCCGAAGTGCTTCTGGGTCGGGGAGGCCACGCCGTACGCGGCGACCGTGCCGTAGACCATGCCGACCGCCCAGCCCGCGAGCAGGGCCCAGCGGTGGAACCAGCGCGTGAACAGGCCGCCGACCAGAGCCGGGAAGGTCTGCAGGATCCAGATGCCGCCGAGGAGCTGGAAGTTGATGGCGACCGTCTTGTCCATGGTGAGGACGAAGGCCAGTGCGCCCACCTTCACCAGCAGGGAGACCAGCTTGGAGACCTTGGTCTCCTGCGCGGGCGTGGCGTCCGGCTTGATGAAGTCCTTGTAGATGTTGCGGGTGAAGAGGTTCGCGGCCGCGATGGACATGATGGCCGCCGGCACCAGCGCGCCGATGCCGATCGCCGCGAACGCCACACCGGCGAACCAGTCCGGGAACATCGTCTCGAACAGCTGCGGGATCGCCAGCTGCCCGTTCTGCACCTTGATCCCGGCCGCGATCGCCATGAAGCCGAGCAGCGCGAGCAGGCCCAGCATCAGCGAGTACAGCGGCAGGATCGTGGTGTTGCGGCGGATCACCTCACGGCTCTTGGAGGACAGCGTCGCCGTGATGGAGTGCGGGTACATGAACAGCGCGAGCGCGGAGCCCAATGCCAGCGTCGCGTACGTCCACTGGCCCGCCTCCGGCGGGACCAGCGCACCGCGCGGCGCACCCGTCGCCGGGTTCGTCTGGCTGTACGCGTCACCCGCCTTGGCGAAGATCTCGTCGAAACCGCCCAGCTTGATCGGGATGTAGATGATCGCCACCGCGATGACGATGTAGATCAGCGTGTCCTTCACGAACGCGATCAGCGCGGGCGCCCGCAGACCCGACGAGTACGTGTACGCCGCCAGCACACCGAACGCGATCAGCAGCGGCAGGTCCTTGATGAACCAGTTGGTGTTCTCGCCGCCGCCGACCCCCATCACGTCCAGCACGGCCTGGATACCGACCAGCTGGAGCGCGATGTACGGCATCGTCGCCAGGATGCCGGTCAGCGCCACCGCCAGTGACAGGCCCTTCGAGCCGAACCGGCCGCGCACGAAGTCGGACGTCGTCACGTACCCGTGCTTGTGGGACACCGACCACAGGCGGGGGAGGAAGGTGAAGATCAGCGGGTAGACCAGGATCGTGTACGGCACCGCGAAGAAGCCGGCCGCGCCCGCCGCGTAGATCGCCGCCGGGACGGCCACGAAGGTGTACGCCGTGTACAGGTCGCCGCCGAGCAGGAACCAGGTGATCCAGGTGCCGAACGACCGTCCGCCCAGGCCCCATTCGTCGAGGCTGTGCTCGTTCTCGGCCTTGCGCCAGCGCGCGGCCAGGAAGCCCATGACCGTGACGGCCAGGAAGAAGAAGATGAAGACGGCGAGTGCGACGCCGTTCACGCCGTCCTTCACTCCGACGCACCGCCCTTCGAGGCCGAGCGGGCGCGCTGGTCACGCTGCCACAGCTTGTAGGCGATCATGGTCAGCGCGGTGGAGATCAGCACCCACGCCATCTGGTACCAGTAGAAGAACGGGATCCCGATGAAGGCCGGGTCGGTCTTCGCGTACGAGCCGACCCACAGCATGGCCACGAAGGGCGCTATGAGGCAGACGGCGATGACGACGCGCACGGGCGTCACCACCGGCCCTCTACTGGCTTCTGAGGCTTGCGACATCAGGCGGCTCCGTCCCCTCAGTGATCACCTGTGTAATGCGCAGGCAATCTAGGTCAGGGTGTGGCGAAAACGGAACCCCTCGTCCGTAATGCGGTACCCAAAAGAAATCGACGACTCCGCTGCCGGTCCGCTACTCCTGGGGGCGCTTCAGCCGCGCCACGAACTTGTACCGGTCCCCCCGGTACACCGACCGCACCCACTCCACCGGCTGCCCTTCCCGGTCCACCGAGTGCCGGGACAGCATCAGCATCGGCAGGCCGACGTCCGTGCCGAGCAGGCCGGCCTCGCGCGGGGTGGCCAGGGACGTCTCGATGGTCTCCTCGGCCTCCGCGAGATGGACGTCGTAGACCTCGGCGAGCGCGGTGTAGAGGGACGTGTACTTCACCAGGGACCGGCGCAGGGCGGGGAAGCGCTTCGCGCTCAGGTGGGTGGTCTCGATGGCCATCGGCTCGCCGTTGGCCATGCGCAGCCGCTCGATGCGCAGCACCCGACCGCCGGGCGTGATGTCCAGCAGGCCGGCCAGGCGGTCGTCGGCGGTGATGTAGCCGATGTCCAACAGCTGCGAGGTGGGTTCGAGGCCCTGGGCCCGCATGTCCTCCGTGTACGAGGTCAGTTGCAGCGCCTGCGAGACCTTCGGCTTTGCGACGAACGTGCCCTTGCCCTGGATGCGCTCCAGCCGGCCCTCGACCACCAGCTCCTGCAGCGCCTGGCGCACGGTCGTGCGCGAGGTGTCGAACTCCGCCGCCAGCGTGCGCTCGGGCGGCACCGGAGTGCCGGGCGCCTGCGTCTCGGTCATGTCCAGCAGGTGCTTCTTCAGGCGGTAGTACTTGGGCACGCGTGCGGTACGGACGGGCACCCCGGTCTCGTTCTCCGCACTGCTGACGTCGGTGCTCATGCTCCGCCTTCCCGGCTCCGGTCTGCCGACACGATCCCACTTGTATACCGTCGGCGCCTCTTTTGGTCTAGTCCACCGTTCCCTGTGGTCTACCCGCAGTATGCCGTGCCTGCCGGGCTTTTCGCTGGCTTCTTCTTTAAAGGATCCTGCATATGTAGGTCGCATAACGGCTGGTCAGGACCCTCTCGTAACCCTTGACGCCGCCCCTGGTCTGGTCCAGGCTCCCCACGCTGGTCTAAACCTTTGGTCCAGGATCGGCCCCTCGATCACTGCGGGGAACAGAGGCTCGTGGGATCCCTGAGGAGGGTGGCGTGAAGCGCAAACTGACAACCGCGATCGGCTTCATCGTGAACATGCCGAAGGAACTGGAGGAAGCGGCCATGGTCGACGGCTGTTTCCCGCACGGGCGCCTTCCTCCGGGTCGTCTTCCCGCTCCTGACCCCCGGCATGGTCGCCACCTCGGTCCACGGCTTCATCCAGGCCTGGAACGAATACCTCTACGCCCTGATGCTGCTCAGCCGGCAGTACCAGACCGCGACCGTCCGGCTCGGTAACCTCACCACCAAGCACGGCACCGAATACGCCCCGATGACGGCCCAAGCCACGATGATGGCCGTGCCGATCGTCGCCCTCTCCCTCCTCGTCCAGCGCAAGACGGCCGCGGGCCTGACCGCGGGCGCCGTGAAGGGATGACCCCAACCGATGACGACACTCGCCGGCGGCACCGACACACTCACCCGCGACGCCCTGACCGTCCTCCAGCCCGGCTTCACCGGCACCACCGCCCCCGACTGGCTGCTGCGCCGCATCGGTGAGGGCCTCGCCTCCGTCGGGCTGTTCGGCCGCAACATCGCCTCTGCGCGCCAACTGGCCGCCCTGACCGCACAACTGCGCGCCGAACGCGACGACGTCCTTGTCGCGATCGACGAGGAGGGCGGTGACGTGACCCGCCTCGAGGTGCGCACCGGCTCCTCCTTCCCGGGCAACCACGCGCTCGGCGCGGTCGACGACGTGGAGCTGACCGAGCAGGTCGCCCACGAACTGGGCCGCCGCCTCGCCGCCTGCGGGGTGAACCTCGACTGGGCCCCCTCCGCCGACGTCAACTCCGACCCGCGCAACCCGGTGATCGGCGTCCGCTCCTTCGGCGCCGACACGGGGCTGGCCGCCCGGCACACCGCCGCCTATGTGACGGGTCTGCAGTCGGCCGGAGTCGCCGCCTGCACCAAGCACTTCCCTGGCCACGGCGACACGGCCGTCGACTCCCACCACGCCCTGCCGTGCATCGACGTCTCCGCCGAGGTGCTGGCCGACCGCGAACTGACCCCCTTCCGCGCCGCCATCGCCGCCGGCACCCGGGCCGTCATGAGCGCCCACATCCTGGTCCCGGCCCTGGATCCCGACCGTCCGGCCACGCTCTCCCGGCGCATCCTCACCGGCCTGCTCCGCGGCGACCTCGGCTACGACGGCCTCATCGTCACCGACGGCATGGAGATGCGGGCCATCGCGGGCACCTACGGCATCGAACGCGGCAGCGTCCTCGCCATCGCCGCGGGCGCCGACGCGATCTGCGTGGGCGGCGGACTGGCCGACGACGCGACCGTGCTGCGCCTGCGAGACGCCCTGGTCGCTGCCGTACGCACCGGGGAACTCCCCGAGGAACGCCTGGCCGACGCGGCCGACCGGGTCCGGACCCTGGCCCGCTGGGCGGGCACGGCGAGCCGCTCGCCAGAGAGCACCCACGGCACCGAGATCGGCCTGCACGCCGCCCGTCGCGCCCTGACGGTGACCGCCGCGCCCGGCCTCGGCGACCCCGCCACCTTCAGGCCCCTCACCGAACCGCCCTACGTCGCCGCCCTCACCCCCGTCGCCAACATCGCGGTCGGCGACGAGACCCCGTGGGGCGTCGCCGCAGAGCTGATCCACCTCCTGCCCGGCACGGTGACCGGAAGCTTCTCCACCGAGGACGGCAAGGAGAGCGAAGCCGGGGAAGAGGCCGGCCGGGCGGCCCTTCAGGCAGCCGGGCGGCGGCGCATCGTCGCCGTCGTCCGCGACGAGCACCGCCACCCCTGGATGGCAGCCGCCCTCGACACCCTGCTGGCGACCCGCCCCGACACCCTCGTCGTCGAGATGGGCGTCCCCCAGGCCGCCCCCCGCGGCGCCCTGCACATCGCCACCCACGGCGCGGCCCGCGTCTGCGGCCGGGCGGCCGCCGAGGTGATCGCCGGAATCACGGGCCTCCAAGGCGGATAGGGCATGGCCGCAGTTGGCATTGCGGGTTGTAAGGCTGCATTCGAATGTAGTACTTCTTATACATGAGCGAGCAGGTGCACAACAGGTTGGCCGTGGTGCGCGCCGAACGGAAGGTGTCGCGCCAGAGCCTGGCCGAGGCAGTGGGAGCCCACTACCAGACCATCGGCTACATCGAGCGGGGGCAGTACAACCCGAGCCTCGACCTGGCGCTGAAGATCTCGAAGTTCTTCGGTCTGCCGGTCGAGGCCCTGTTCTCCCTCGAACCGTTCCGGCCGCTCACGGACGAGGTCTACGGGAGGAACAAGCCATGACGACGACACGCCTGACCCGCTACGACCGGGGGATGCTGCGGCTGATGAACGACCGCCGGGTAGCGGCCTGGTACGCCACGGCGGCGCGCCGCCGCCTGGCCGTCGCCGCGCACGTCACCCTCACCGTGGCCATCGGCGGGCTGATGACCCACTTCTTCCTCGCCAAGGGCGAGCCCCTGTGGCCCGCCGCCGTGATGGCGGTGCCGCTGCTGCCCTGGATGGTCGCCACCGGCGTAATCAACGGCGCCACCCGAGGCCTGCTGGAACTGCGCGAACAGGTCCTGGACGAGCGCCAGTCCGCCGAACGCACCCGCGTCCTGGCCCGGGCCCACCGCGTGACGACCCTGCTCCTGGCCACCGCGGCCGTCGTGCTGCTGATCACGGGCGGAGTCGAGGGTGACGCCCCGAAGGCCTATGCCGGACCCCTGCTCGTCGCCGTCCTCGTCGTCCACTGGATGATGCCCCTGTGGGTGGCAGGTTGGCGCGCCCAGGACGAACCGGCCGAAGACGAGGTCGACACCGGGGCCCTCGGCCGCTAGACCGGTACCTCGCAGAGCGCTGATCCGGATCTGGCTGCCCCCACAGCGGAGAGAGCCCGGAGGGCAATCCCTTCGGGCTCCCGGTACATGGTCAGATGACCAGCGCTGCCACCCCCACCCCCACGGGCGCGGCACCGGCCAGCAGGACAGGGCCGCCCAGCAGCAGGATGAGCACCGCGCCGAACACGAGCTGTCCCGTCGTACGGCGACCGACCTTGGTGGTCTCGGGTCCCGGGGGGTCGTACGTGATCTCCGCCCGCTCGGCACCCCTGTCCGAGCCCGTGCGCTCGCGCCGCACGCCTTGGCCAACGCCACACCACCAGTCCCGGACCTCACCACGACAACCGGAACATCCGAATCGAGTTGCGAAGTGCGGGGCTAGATGCCCTGCCACTCCGGCTTGTTGGCGTACGTGTGCCGGAAGTAGTCCGCGAGCTTCAGCTTCGACGCGGCGGCCTCGTCGACGACGACGGTCGCGTGCGGGTGGAGCTGGAGCGCGGACGCGGGGCACACCGCGGCGACCGGCCCTTCCACCGTCGCCGCGACCGCGTCCGCCTTGCCCGCACCGGTCGCGAGCAGCACCAGGTGCCGGGCCTCCAGGATGGTGCCGATGCCCTGCGTGATCACGTGGTGCGGCACCTGGTCGATGTCCCCGTCGAAGAAGCGCGCGTTGTCGATCCGGGTCTGTTCGGTCAGCGTCTTGATCCGCGTCCGCGACGCCAGCGACGAGCACGGCTCGTTGAACCCTATGTGCCCGTCGGTCCCGATCCCGAGCAGCTGAAGGTCCACACCCCCGGCGTCCACGAGGGCGTTGTCGTACGCCTCGCACGCCCCCTGCACGTCCTGCGCCGTGCCGTCCGGTCCCGTGAACCGGTCCATCCCGATCCCGAGCGGCTCCAGCACCTCACGCCGCAGCACCGACCGGTACGACTCCGGATGGTCGGCGGGCAGCCCCACGTACTCGTCGAGCTGGGCGATCCGCGCCCGCGCCACGTCCACTGCACCGGAGCGCACCTTCGCCGCCAACGCCTCGTACACCGGCAGCGGCGTCGAGCCGGTGGCCACGCCGAGCAGGGCGTCGGGCTTGCGCCGGAGCAGCTGAGCCATGGCCTCGGCGATGAGCTCGCCGCCCGCCTTGGCGTCCGGAACGATGACAACTTCCACGCTGGGCCTGCCGATCTGAGAGGAATGCTCACCTGGGACCGGACCCGGGAGGGGTCGTGTGGTTTAGACCAATCTAACAGAGCTGGGACCTCCCTCTCAGGGTGAACGCCGCCGTTCCCCGGCCGACGGCAGCCCTGTGCCGAGCACGTCTCCAGGAGGTGAACAAACACCGGCCGGGCGTGGCCGTTTCCGGCCCGGTGCAGGGGCGGTTACGTCAGTGCCCCCACCGGGACGACGGAACGGCTACGTCAGCCCCGGGACGCCGGATGGCTGAGCAAGAGAACCCTCCGTCGCATCCACCCAGCTCCCGGTCACCCACCGCCCGGCGTCCGAGACCGGGGAACGCCACCGCGTCGGAGACCCTGGCCCGCCACACCGGCGCGATGATCCAAGGCATGTCACAACAGGCGCGGGACGGGGCGAGCCGGGAGGAGCTGGAGGCGGTCGCGGAAATTGCCATGTCCATCTGGCCCCGCACAGGAACCCACACGGGTTAGGCTGCCTGATGGACGCCGACGCGTCCGAGAGTCGGAGAACTAACAACAACGAACAGCCTCCAACGCATGGACACCCGCAAGTGGTCTAGTCCACAATGCGTGGCGAGAGCGCGTGTCACAGCGCGCAGCCAGGCTCCGTCTTCCCCGCACAGGAAGACGGACCGAGGAACCGAGGCTCTCTGCCCTGACTGCCCCGGCTCCTCATCCTTCGGCCGACCGGGACCGCACACCCCACGGCCGATACTGCTCCGGGCTGCGGTGCCTGGAGGGTTGAGGGTCCCTCTCAGGCGCCGCGGCCCGCGGGTGTTTCAGGCCCCTGCAAACCCCCGGGTACGCTCGCACACGTGCCCTCCATGAACGAACTCGTACGCCAGCACACCGCCCTCGACGACACTGATCTCGAGTGGCTTCATCTGCTGGTCTCGGAGTGGCAGCTGCTCTCCGACCTCTCCTTCGCCGACCTGGTCCTGTGGGTCCCCACCAGCGACGGCACCCGGTACGTCTCGGTCGCCCAGATGCGGCCCAACACCGGCCCGACCTCGTACCAGGACGACATGGTGGGCCACCTCGTCCCGCGCGGCCGCCGCCCCATGCTGGACGTCGCCCACGACGAGGGGCGCATCGTGCGCGAGGGCGACCCCGAGTGGCGTGAAGAGGTCCCCGTACGGGTCGAGTCGATCCCCGTGCGGCGGGAGGGGCGCGTCCTCGGTGTCATCGCACGCAACACCAATCTCCTCACCGTGCGCACCCCGAGCCGGCTGGAGCTCACCTACCTGCAGAGCGCCTCCGACCTTGCGCAGATGATCGCGGCCGGATCCTTCCCGTTCGCGAACCAACAGCTCGACATGGACGCCTCACCCCGCGTGGGTGACGGTCTCATCCGGCTCGACGCCGACGGCATCGTCCAGTACGCCTCCCCGAACGCCCTGTCCGCCTACCACCGGCTCGGCCTCGCCTCCGACCTGGTCGGCCAGCCCCTCGGCAAGACCACCGCCGAACTCGCCCCGTCGAGGGGCCCGGTGGACGAGGCGCTCGCCAAGGTCGCCAGTGGCTGGGCGCCGCGCGAGTTCGAGATCGAGGCCAGTGACGGGGTCATCCAGTTCCGCGCGATCCCGCTCAAGCCCAAGGGCACCCGCATCGGTTCCCTCGTCCTGCTCCGCGACGTCACGGAACTGCGCCGCCGCGAGCGCGAGTTGATCACCAAGGACGCGACGATCCGGGAGATCCACCACCGGGTCAAGAACAACCTGCAGACGGTCGCGGCCCTGCTCCGCCTCCAGGCCAGGCGCATTGAATCCGACCGCGGCCGGGAAGCCCTCGAAGAGGCGGTGCGGCGCGTCGGATCGATTGCGATCGTGCACGAGACGCTCTCCCAGAACCTGGACGAGCGCGTGGAGTTCGACGACATCGCCGACCGCGTCCTCGCGATGGTCGCGGAGATCTCCCCGGGCAAGGTCACGGGCCGGCGGACCGGCCGCTTCGGCATCCTCGACGCCGAGGTCGCCACCCCGCTGTCGATGGTGCTGACCGAGATCTTGCAGAACGCCCTGGAGCACGGCTTCCGCGAGGGCGACACCGGCACGGTCGAGGTGTCGGCGGTCCGCGGCGGCACCACCAAGGAGGCCCGACTGCTGGTCACGGTCCAGGACGACGGCATCGGCCTGCCGGAGGGCTTCGATCCGCACACCGCCGGCAACCTCGGCCTGCAGATCGTGCGGACCTTGGTGGAGGGTGAGTTGGGCGGCACCTTCGACATGGTCCCGGCCCCGGAGCGCGGCACCCGAGTGATCCTGGACATCCCGGTCCGGGCGGACAAGTAGCGCCATCCGGAGCCCTCGAAAGGGAGCTACGACAGCATAGAGCCCCGGGCCATCAGGTGGCCCGGGGCTAAAGCTCGTTGCTGCTTGACTAAGCGCATCGGGGGGAACTGCGCGCTGCGGCTCGGGGGCGGGAGATGCGTACTCGCTGTACGCGCCGCCAAGCTCAGGCTGTCAGCAGGGGTGGATTGTCAGGCGGAGGCCTGACGGGCCCGGTTGCGGGCGGCGCGGCGCTTCATGGCGCGGCGCTCGTCCTCGCTGAGACCACCCCAGACGCCGGAGTCCTGGCCGGACTCGAGCGCCCACTGCAGACACTGCTCGATCACCGGGCAGCGACGGCAGACGGCCTTGGCTTCCTCGATCTGCAGCAGCGCAGGACCGGTGTTGCCGATGGGGAAGAAGAGCTCGGGGTCTTCCTCGCGGCAAACGGCGTTGTGACGCCAGTCCATGGCTGCTACCTCTCCTTGGTATTACGTGCAGGTGCTTGTGAATGTGAACGCTTTCACGAATCCCTCAACAAGTGAAGGGACGACCGCCAGTTCCCTGGCGTGGGTCCTGTGAATTGAAGAGGGGTTCTGGTGATCAGTGGAGGCCGATGTTGCGGGCCGTCCCGATCGCCACGTAGAGACTCGCAAACCTCAGCGGCGGATACAACCCCTTCTGGAAAGTTTTTTTTGATTCTTCGGTGTCGGCTAGGTCACAGCCGTACTTCCATGGGGTGGATCCTGGTCTAAACGTTCGAGTGAAAGGACTTTAGCCGGTTCTGCTCACACAATCACACGCAGTGCACGGCGTACGCCTGTGAACGTCACGCTGGTTCGCAGCCCTAGGTGGTCACCGTCCATCTGGAGGGGGAGAGGGACCTTCGAATGCAAGGTGAACTCTGTCAAGTCGTGCAGAGAAGTGGCGTGCTTTCCATGGGGTCCGCGCTCGGGGGACGAAGTGAGCAACTGGGTGCCATGCCGGGCAACAGCCACGGTGGACAGGCGACTGAGGGCGAAGATGTCGAGGCCGGTATCGAACGAGGCCTTAGGTGCCGCATAGATCGGGCGATTCCCCAGGAATGTCCACGGTGAGGTGTTCGAGACTATGGACAGCACCAGATCTGTGACCGGATCCTCGCCTGCCCGCTCCAGCGTGATCGTCCCGTGCCGGCGGTTCGGCTCGCCGAGGAGCTGACGCACAACCTGGCGTACGTAAAGAGCATGTGTGGATTTCCGTCCGCGCTCGCGGTGCTGCTCCACCCGGCCGACCACACCGGCGTCGAAGCCGAGCCCCGCGTTGAAGGTGAACCAGCGAGCCGGTACTGCCTCATCCTCCGTGCCCGGGGTGCCCGAGGTCAGGCCCAGGCCGACGGTCCGTTCGCTGCCGTCGCGCAGGGCGTCCAGCAGGGCGCCGGTGGCTTCCACGGCGTCGTTGGGCAGGCCGAGGGCGCGGGCGAAGACGTTGGTCGAGCCACCCGGGACCACGGCGAGGCCGGGCAGGTGCCGCGGGGCGGGGCCCGCGTGAAGCAGACCGTTCACCACCTCGTTGACCGTGCCGTCGCCGCCGAGGGCGACCACCAGGTCGATGTCGTCGCTGTCCGCCGCATGCCGGCCCAGGTCGCGGGCGTGGCCGCGGTACTCGGTGGTGACCGCTTCCAGCTTCATCTCGCTGGCCAGCGCGTGGATCAGTACGTCGCGCGTACGCGCACTTGTGGTGGTTGCCGCCGGATTGACCACGAGAAGTGCACGCATGACTGGCAGCGTACCTACTGGGGGGTACCTGGCCCAGACCGAGGTAGGGATCCGGTAAGAGAGCGGGGGTTGAACCTCGCCCCTGGGCGCCCGTACGGCGAGGGCTACCCTTCAGGGGTGAGCAGTGAGCAGAGCCCCACCATCGAGGAAACCACCGGCCCGCGCCCCCGGCGTCTGACGTACGCCGCGCTGCTGGCCGCACTGGAGGGGCTCGCCCTGGTCGTCGGCGGCGTCTGGATGCTCGTCCTCGGCCTCACCGGTGAGCCGGACGACCGGCAGCAGGCCGTGACCGGGGGCGTCACGCTGGTCGTGCTCGCACTGCTGCCCCTGCTCGCCGCCCGCGGTCTGCTCGCCCGCCGCAGCTGGAGCCGCGGCCCGGCCGTCATCACCCAGCTCCTGGCGCTGCCGGTGTCCTACAACCTGCTGCAGGCCGACAGCATGGCCATCCCGGGCGGGATCGCCCTCGCGGTCGTGGCAGTCGCGGCGCTCGTCCTGTTGGTGAACCCCGAGACGACCCGGGCCCTCGGGATCCGTGGGCCCGGCAACCCCGGCGACATCGAGAAGTAGCCGTCACTCCTCGACGAGGAGCTTCTCCCGCAGCTGCGCCAGCGTGCGCGCCAGCAGCCGGGAGACGTGCATCTGCGAGATGCCGACCTCCTGCGCGATCTGGGACTGAGTCATGTTGCCGAAGAACCGGAGCAGCAGGATCCGCTTCTCTCGCGGCGGGAGGTCCTCCAGCAGCGGCTTGAGGGACTCCCGGTACTCCACGCCCTCCAGCGCCTCGTCCTCCGCGCCGAGAGTGTCCGCGACCGCCGGGGACTCGTCGTCGGTGTCGGGGACGTCCAGGGACAGCGTGGAGTACGCGTTGGCGGACTCCAGGCCCTCCAGGACCTCCTCCTCCGAGATCGCCAGCTTCTCGGCGAGTTCGTGGACCGTGGGGGAGCGGCCGTGCAGCTGCGAGAGCTCGGCCGTGGCCGTGGTGAGCGAGAGGCGCAGCTCCTGCAGCCGACGCGGGACGCGCACCGCCCAGCCCTTGTCGCGGAAGTGCCGCTTGATCTCGCCGACGACCGTCGGCGTCGCGTACGTGGAGAACTCCACGCCGCGGTCCGGGTCGAAACGGTCGACCGATTTGATCAGGCCGATCGTGGCGACCTGGGTGAGATCGTCCAGCGGCTCGCCGCGGTTGCGGAAGCGCCGCGCCAGATGCTCCACGAGCGGCAGATGCATGCGGACCAGCTGGTTGCGCAGCTCCGCGTACTCGGGACTGCCGCTGTCCAGGGTGCGCAGTTTGAGGAACATCTCGCGCGCCCCGCTGCGGTCCGGGGAGCCGTGCCGCGCACCCTGTGTGTGGCGTGCGCTCGGCGTCTCGTCCTCGGAGTGTCGCTCGTGCTCGCTCATCGTCCCGCCCGTCGCCCTTCCCCGAGCCCTCGCCTCCTCCGCCGCCCTCGGCTTCGCGCGGGTGGGGGGACCCCCCTGGGCCGGGGATGCGGCGATCCCTACGCCCGGAGGCGCGCTCCGCGCGGCACTGTCCGACTCCGGCCGCCCGCCGCCCGGGGGGACGGCCCCCGCGGCGTCGTCCTCCGGGTGCGGGCGGGCCTGCTCGGGAATGCCGTCGATGCCGTCCGCCATGCGCCGGGCCGTGCTCGGACCGCTCGTGCCCGTATCCTCGGCCGGCAGCTCTCGTGTGCCGCGCTCTTCGTCCCGCACCGGCCCGTCCTCGTTCCTCACGCCGGCCCGGGTCCCGCGCCGCGCTGTTTGTAGAGGCTGATCGAAACGGTTTTGTCCTTGTCCACCGCGGAGGAGACCTTGCCCGCGAGAGCGGACAGGACGGTCCAGGCGAAGGTGTCCCGGGAGGGGGCATGACCATCCGTGGTCGGGGCCGAGACGGTGACCTCGAGTGAGTCGTCGACGAGGCGGAAGACACAGCTGAGCACCGAGCCGGGCACGGCCTGCTGAAGCAGGATCGCGCAGGCCTCGTCCACCGCGATGCGCAGGTCCTCGATCTCGTCGAGGGTGAAGTCCAAACGGGCCGCGAGACCGGCCGTGGCCGTACGCAGCACCGACAGGTAGGCACCCGCAGCCGGCAGCCGGACTTCCACGAAGTCCTGGGTCGCGGGCTCGCCTGCGATCTGGGACACCCTCACCTCCAAGGTGGTACAAGCGTTTCAGGGCCGAGGGTCGCCCCCCGGGTAACGCGATACGTGGTTCAGCGGTGACGCTATCGCGCTCTCGACGGTCCTGTCCCCGGGACCCCGACCCCTGCCGTCACTCACAGTAAACCTGTGGATACGCTCCGTGTCTAGGGGTCGGGCGGGCCCAAATAGGAAGAGCGCGCGCCGGATTGACGTACCCAGACGTCAGACGGTCGAACCGTCCGGCGGCGGGGCGCTGTCGGGTCACACCAGAACATGGTCGACGAAGCACCACCGCCAGGCCTCTCCGGGCTCGTGCGTCCGCATCACGGGGTGACCGGACTGCTTGTGGTGCTCCGCCGCGTGCCGCCCCGGCGAGGAGTCGCAGCAGCCGACGTGACCACAGGTGAGGCACAGCCGCAGCTGCACCGGATCCATGCCCTCCGCCAAGCACTCCGGACACGTCTCGTTGAGCGGACCAGGTTCGGGGTGCGGCAGCCCGTCGGCGTGCGTGCACTGTTTCATGATTGCCAGGTTACGACGGTCGAGCGGAAGACCGCGTGGAAACCGAGGGCGGGCGAGAACGATGGACGTGATGCCACTGCTGCTTCTGGTGGCGGGCAGCGCCGCGATAGCCGCGGCCGCGCGGCGCACACCGGTGCCGGCGCCGCTGCTGCTGGTGGCGGTCGGACTGGCGGTCAGCTACGTCCCCGGGGTGCCCGACTACACCCTCGACCCGCACATCGTGCTGCCGCTCCTCCTGCCCCCGCTGCTGCACACCGCCGCCATCGACAGCTCCTACCTCGACCTGCGGGCGCAGTTGCGGCCGGTCGCGTTGCTGTCCGTGGGGTACGTGCTGTTCGCGACCTTCGTGGTCGGCTGGGCCCTGTACCAGATCGTGCCGGACATGCCGCTGACCGCTGCCCTGGTCTTCGGCGCGGTCGTGGCGCCCCCGGACGCGGTCGCTGCGACGGCGGTCGCCCGCCGGGTCGGGCTGCCGTCACGGATCACCACGATCCTCCAGGGCGAGTCCCTGCTGAACGACGCCACCGCGATCACCGCCTACCGCGTGGCCCTGGCGGCCGCCGTCGGCGAGGGTGCCACCTGGGCCGGGGGCATCGGCGAGTTCCTGCTCGCCGCCGTCGGCGGAGTCGTGGTCGGGCTGGTGCTGACGGCGCCGATCCACTGGCTGCGCACGCACGTGAAGGACGCGCTGCCGCAGAACACGCTCTCCCTGCTCATCCCGTTCGTCGCGTACGCGGTCGCCGAGCAGTTGCACGCCTCCGGTGTCCTCGCGGTCGTGGTCGTCGCCCTCTACCTGGGACACCGCGCGTGGGAGGTCGACTTCGCCACGCGTCTGCAGGAGGAGGCGGTCTGGAAGATGGTCGCCTTCGTCCTGGAGTCGGCGGTGTTCGCGCTGATCGGCCTGCAGCTGCCGGTGGTGCTCAGGGGCCTCGGGCAGTACGAGGGCGTCGAAGCCGCCTGGTACGCGGTCGCCGTGTTCCTGGTGGTCGTCGCCGCCCGGTTCGTGTGGGTGTACCCGGCGGCCTTCCTGCCGCCGCTGCTGTCGGCCCGGATCCGGGAGCGGGAGGAGAGCCTTACGTGGAAGGCGCCGTTCGTCGTCGCCTGGGCCGGGATGAGGGGCGTGGTATCCCTGGCCATCGCCTTCTCCATCCCGCTCACCATGCACGGCGGCGACGAGCCCTTCCCACAGCGCAACCTCATCCTCTTCCTGACCTTCACCACCGTCATCGGGACCCTGGTCGTGCAGGGCCTGACCCTGCCCCCGCTGATCCGCCTGCTGAAGTTCCCCGGGCGGGACGTTCAGGCCGAGACGCTCGCCGAGGCCAATGCTCAGGCGCAGGCCTCCCGGGCCGCCGAGCGGCGCCTGGACGAACTCCTCACCGACGAGCGCAACACCCTGCCCGCCCCGCTCGCCGAACGGCTGCGCACCGTCCTGGAACGCCGCCGCAACGCCGTCTGGGAGCGGCTCGGGCAGACGAACCCGGTCACCGGGGAGTCCGTCGACGACACCTACCGGCGACTGTCGCGGGAGATGATCAGCGCCGAGCGCGAGGTGTTCGTCAAGCTCCGGGACGGCCGCTACATCGACGACGAGATGCTGCGGACCCTGCTGCGCAGGCTGGACCTGGAGGAGGCGGCGGCCTTCCGGGAGACGGCGTAGCGGCCCGGCCGGGCGTCAGGGGAAGGGGCGGCCGGTGATCACGGCCGCCACGGTCGTCCCGCGCGGGAAGGCGCCTTCGCCGGCCAGGGCGACGAGCCCGTACAGCAGCTTGGCGACATACAGGCGTTCGACGGGCAGGCCGTGACGCTGCTCGAAGTCCGCGGCGAACGCGTCGAGCTCGGCGGGCACGCGCGCGTAGCCGCCGAAATGGAAGCGGTCGTCCAGGTCCCAGGTACCGCGTCGGCCGCCGAAGGCCTGCCGCTGCAAGGCCTCGGTTCCCGCGGTCAGGAAGCCGCCTCTGAGGACCGGGACGCCCAGGGCGCGCTGCCCGGGGGCGAGACCGGCGGCCAGGCCGGCCAGGGTGCCCCCCGTGCCGCAGGCCACCGCTACGGCATCGGCCCGGCCGCGCAGTTCGGCGCCGAGCGCCAGGCAACCGCGTACGGCCTCGGCGTTGGTGCCGCCCTCCGGGACGACGTACGCCTCCTCGACGTCCGCCGCGCGCAGGATGTCGGCCAGGGGCTGTGGCTCGGACTTGCGGCGATACGTCGCGCGGTCCACGAAGTGCAGCCGCATGCCGTCGGCCGTGCAGCGGGCCAGGGAGGGATTCAGGGGCCGGTCGGCCAGTTCGCCGCCGCGTACGACGCCGACCGTGGGGATGCCGAGCAGCCGGCCGGCCGCGGCGGTGGCGCGCAGATGGTTGGACCAGGCGCCGCCGAAGGTGACGACGGTACGGCCGCCCGCCGCCGCGAGATTCGGTGCCAGCTTGCGCCACTTGTTGCCGATCAGCTCCGGGTGGATCAGGTCGTCCCGCTTCAGCAGCAGCCGCATCCCCCGGCGCTCGAACCGGCCGTCCACGACCTCCTGTACCGGCGAGGGCAGCCGGGGGCGAAGTGCGGCGAAGCGGGGGGTGCCGGGGCTGGTCACCGGGCCATTGTCACCCGGTGGTGGGGGAGACGGGCTCGGGGCTGACACCCGGCTCGGGCCGGAGCCCGCCCCGGCGCAGGTCGCGCACCAGTTCCATGAGCGACGGTCCGCCCCGCAGGCACCACGCACGACTCCGCGGCGCGGAAGGCGTAGGTGACCAGCGCGGTGAAGGTGAGCTCCCAGCCGCCCAAGCCGCCGCCGATGAGAGCGACAGGCTCCCACGGGTTGTCGCCACCCCGCCGTCTGGCACGGGTGCTTCAGATCGTTGAACGGGCCGCCTCTGCCCAGCAAAGGGAAGATCCATTCCCGCTCTTTCGGGTAATAGCACTGCGAGCCTGCGTGAGGAAGGCTTGCTCGCGGACAGCGATGCCCGAGGCATATGGGCGTCGGTCACAACCGGGGAGGCAGTTCTCTATGTCGGTAGGCGAAGAGGTCCGCACGGAGCACACCAAGCCGCAGCAGAGTCTGGGCACGGCGGCCGCGCGGAACCTGGCCACCACGACCAAGTCCGTGCCGCAGATGCAGGAGATCAGCTCCCGCTGGCTGCTGCGGATGCTGCCCTGGGTCGATATCCAGGGTGGTACGTACCGGGTCAACCGGCGGCTGACGTTCGCCGTGGGCGACGGCCGCCTGACGTTCGTCAAGACCGGCGACCGCGTCGAGGTCATCCCCGCGGAGCTCGGCGAACTGCCGGCACTGCGGTCGTACGAGGACGAGGAGGTGCTGTTCGAGATCGCCCGCCGCTGCGAGCAGCGGGAGCTCCAGGCGGGCGAGGTGATCGTCTCGTTCGGCAGCCCGTCCGACGAGGTGTACCTGCTGGCGCACGGCCGGGTGGAGAAGGTCGGTACGGGCCCGTACGGGGACGACGAATCTCTAGGCGTCCTCGCCGACGGCGCCTACTTCGGCGACGACGCGCTGCTCAACGAGGACGCGATCTGGGAGTACACGGCCCGCGCGCTCACCGCCTGCACCGTCCTCGTGCTGCCCCGCGCGGAGTTCGAGCAGATCGCCGAGCGCTCCGACACCCTGCGCGAACACCTCCGGCAGCGCCGCTCGATCCCCTCGCAGCGCTCCAACAAGTACGGCGAGAAGGAGATCGACCTCTCCGCCGGCCACTCCGGCGAGCCGGACATCCCGCACACCTTCGTCGACTACGAGGCCCGGCCCCGCGAGTACGAACTGAGCGTCGCCCAGACCGTGCTGCGCATCCACACGCGCGTGGCCGACCTCTACAACCAGCCCATGAACCAGACCGAGCAGCAGATCCGGCTGACGGTCGAGGCGCTCAAGGAGCGCCAGGAGCACGAGCTCATCAACAACCGGGACTTCGGTCTGCTGCACAACTGCGAGTACGACCAGCGGATCCAGCCGCACGACGGCGTCCCCAGCCCGGACGACATGGACGAGCTGCTCAGCCGGCGCCGCGGCACCAAGCTGCTCCTCGCGCACCCGCGCGCCATCTCCGCGTTCGGCCGGGAACTCAACATGCGCGGCCTCGTCCCCGAGACCATCGACATGGCCGGCAACCGCATCCCCACCTGGCGCGGTGTGCCGATCTTCCCGTGCAACAAGATCCCGGTCACCGAAGCGCGTACGACGTCGATCATCGCCCTGCGCACCGGCGAGGCCGACCAGGGCGTCATCGGCCTGCGCGCCACCGGCATCCCGGACGAGATCGAGCCGAGCCTCTCGGTGCGCTTCATGGGCATCAACGAACAGGCCATCATCAAGTACCTGGTCACGGCCTACTACTCGGCAGCGGTCCTGGTGCCGGATGCGCTCGGCGTCCTGGAGAACGTCGAGATCGGCCGCTGGCGGTGACGCTCCCGGTATGCCGACCGTGTCCCCGTCCGTCAGGACGGGTACACCCTCGGGGTACGCGCCCAGCGGCAGCGGAAGCGTTACCGTCCGCTCATCCTCCGAGGCGGTCTCATGGGTGAGTTCCTCACGGAGTTCAGGACGGACACGACGCTGCCCGCTCCCGGTGGGCAGCGCGGCGCCGAGCCCCGGTACGCGGCCGGGGCGCCGGAAAGGCGGGGGCCCATCGGGACACAGCGGGACACGCGGCCGGAACCGGCCGAGGGGCACGAGGCGGTCCTGCTCCTGGAGCGGGCCCGGGCGGAGGTCGACCCGGAGCTGCGGGCCGCGCTCGGCTCGCTGCCCGGACCGATGCGACGGGTCGCGCTCCACCACTTCGGCTGGGAGCCGGCCGACGGCACCCGGGCCGAGGGCGGCTCGGGCAAGGCGATCCGCCCCGCGCTGGTCCTCGCCGCGGCGACGGCCCTCGGGGGGCCCGAAGCACGGGCGGGGGCGGCCCGGGCGGCCGCGGCGGTGGAACTGGTCCACAACTTCACGTTGCTGCACGACGACGTGATGGACCGGGACACCACCCGCCGCCACCGGGCCACCGCGTGGACCGTGTTCGGCGACGCCGACGCGATCCTCGCCGGGGACGCCCTGCAGGCGCTGGCCCTGCGGCTGCTCGCCGAGGATCCTCACCCGGCGTCCCGGGCCGCCGCCGCCCGGCTCGCGGACTGCGTGGTCGAACTGTGCGCGGGGCAGCACGCGGACACGGCCCTGGAGCGCTGCGGCCCCGGCGAGGTCACGCTGGACGAGGTGCTCGCCATGGCGGAGGCCAAGACCGGCGCGCTGCTGGGCAGCGCCTGCGCGATCGGCGGGCTCTACGCGGGCGCCTCGGACGCCGAAGTGGCGGCGCTGGACGCGTTCGGCCGGGAGGCCGGGCTCGCTTTCCAGCTCATCGACGACGTCATCGGCATATGGGGCGACCCGGGCCGCACCGGCAAGCCCGCCGGCGCCGATCTGGCCGCCCGCAAGAAGTCCCTGCCCGTCGTCGCGGCCCTGGTCTCCGGCACCCCGGAGGCCGCCGAACTGGTCGAACTGTACGCACGACCCAGCGAGAAGGAGGACCTCGACCACATCGCCCTGACCGTGGAGCGCGCGGGCGGCCGTGACTGGGCGCAGGGCCAGGCGGCCGACCGGATGGCCCGGGCCGTGCAGCAGCTCGCACGCGCGGTGCCGGACCCGGAGGCGGCGGGCGGGTTGCTGGCCCTCGCCGAGTTCGTGACACGGCGCAGCAGTTGACGGCTGACAGAGGTCGGCGGCCGGCAGCGCGGCAGCAGCGGATCGCCGGCAGCACCTCGTGACCCTTCGGGCGACCGAGGGGAAGGACCCCGGAGCGTCGGGGCCGTGCGGCTCCTGACTCCGCACGGGCACCGGTGTCCGGCCGGCGGGCCCCGCACTGCCCCACGGTGTGCGGGGCCCGCCCCTTACCCGTGTCACTCGACCGAGTTTGGACGGATGTTCGACCGAATCTCGCCAAGCTCCCGCCCCGCCCGCCCCAGGCGGTTCCCGACACCCCTACGATCAACGCCCGTCGGGACGAGCGAAGGGGCGGAGCATGGGTGTGGCGATACGGACGGCGGGCGAAGGGGACAGAGAGCTGATCGTAGGGCTGCTCGACGAGGCGTTCCAGGACGACCCCGTGAGCGGCTGGGTCTTCCCCGGCGTGCAGGACCGCCGTGCCAAGCACCCCGGACTCATGGCCGCGTTCACCGACATCGTGCTCGAGGCCGGACGCATCGACGTCACCGAGGACGGCGCGGCCTGTGCGCTGTGGCTGTCCCTGCCCGCCGGCGACGGTCATGACGGCGACGCCGAGGACGAGGGCCCGGCCCAGGTGCGGGAGGCCGTCGACCCGGACAACGAACGCATCGAGCTGATCGGCCGGCTGACGACGGGCATCCACCCCTCCGGGCGGGCCCACGAGTACCTGTGGATGATCGGTGTGGCCCCCGGGCGCCAGGGCGAGGGGCTCGGTACCGCGCTCATCGAGTCGGTTCTCGACCGCTGCGACCGCGAGGGGCTGCCGGCCTATCTGGAGGCGAGCAGCGCCCGCAGCCGCAAGCTGTACGAGCGCCTCGGCTTCGAACTCGCCGGCCCGGCCCTCGGCCTGCCGGAAGGCCCGGAGATGTGGCCGATGTGGCGCGAGCCCGGGGCACGGACGACCGGCTAGCGCCTGCCCGGCCCGGGCTCAGCAGCACCACGGCCGTCACGTCGTCGGCGCCGCGCCGGAGGGCGCCCCGGCGGTCGGCCTGGGCAGGCATCCGAGCGCCGTCGGCCCTGCGGCCGGTCTGGGTCCCGGCAGGCTCCGACCCTCCCGTCGTCCGACCCTCCAGCCGCCCCCGACCCTGGCGCTCCACCCCCTCCTGGTTCACGGATCCCCCTGGCGCTCCACTCCTCCTGGTTCACCGACCCCCCTGGCCCTCTGATCGCCTACGGCTCGGGCATGCCGATGTTCGGGTCCCGATGCGCGATCTCGGAGTTCACCCTGGAGCCGGTGCGCACGTTCGGCAACGGCGTGCTGGTGCGCACCTCCAGCAGGAAGCGCTGAGCCCCCGACCGGCCTACCCTGAGGACATGGGCAGCGAAGAACACGTCTGTCCCACCTGCGGACAGCCAGTGGAAACCGTCGTCCGGCGGCACAAGACGCTGGGCGCATGGGTCCCGCGATGGTCGGCGGGCCCCTGCCGCAACCCCGAGTGCCGGTCCAACGACGCGCAGAGCGTGGAAACGGGCCGCACAGGCGAGGCCTTCCGGCGTTCCGGAGCCCCCCGGAAGGCCGAAGGCACCGGGCCCGCAGAGGTGGCCCGGCTCGTCGAGGGCACCGCCCCACCTGCTACGACCCCACCCGAGGCGGCCCCGGGTGGAACCGTCGCGGAAAACCCCTGAGACCGTGTCGCGAACCGTGGCCCGGCTCCGACGCCCCTGAGGAGAGCCGCCCACCTGGGCGGTCAGAGCCGAAGGAGCGGACCGATGAAGTACCTGGTCATGGTGCAGGGCACGCAGGTGCGTCCTCGGCGGCCGGGCAGTGGCCGTACCTCGTCCGAGGCGACGGACCGGGCCGAGATCCTCGGCCTGTACGACATCCTCGTCGGCTTGGTTCCCGGCCCGGTCGAACGCCTCAATCGCGCGGTCGCCGCCGCCACGGTCCACGGACCTCGGGCGGCTTCGGGTTCGCCCGCACGTTCCAGGAGGTGACCGCGTACGGCATCCAGGCGGTGTCCCAGGCCGGAGGATGGGACTGGCGTGTGAGGCATGAGCATGACGGGGGAGCGGCGTCGCAGGGTGTGGCGCTGGTTGGTGATCGTGTGGGCGCCGGTCGTGGTCGCCGCGGGCGGGCTGACGCTCTGGATGCAGGACGCGACGGAGCCCCAGGGGCCGTACGTCCGGGAGCAGACGCGGCCCGAGGAGAGCATCGACCCGCCACCCTGCCCGTCGGCCGACGGGACAGTCGTGTGCATGTTCAGCGACGAGGGCTAGATCCGCCTCCGGCCCGTCTCCGGGTCCCGGGTCGTCAGGCAGTACAGGCCGCCCGCCGGGTCGCGCATCACGGTCCAGCCGGGGAAGTCGGCCTCGAACGCGGCTCCGAGTTCCTCGTGCCGGGCCCGGGTCTCCGTGACGTCCGCGCAGGCGAGGTCGAGGTGGGCGGAGGCCGGGCGCTCCTCGTCGAGGCGTTGCAGGAGCAGACGGACCGGCAGACCGGGCGGCGGCTCGACGACGTGGAACTCGGGGAGAGCGCCGGGCAGCGACTCCCAGTCGGCGAGCAGCGCGCTCCAGAAGGCGACTTCGGCGTCGTACGCCGCCGGCGACACGTTGACGCAGACCTGGTCGAGCCGGCTGCCCCGGACCACGCCCGGGCGGGTCGACTGGCCACGCCATGGATCCGCGCAGAACAACTGCCCGCCGGGCGAGCGCAGCACGACGAGCGACCCGAGGTCCTCCACCACGCTCGCGCCGAGCCGCACCGCCGCGCGGGCGAACTCCGCTACGTCGTCCACGCAGAAGTCGAGGTGCGCGCCGCCGGGCCCGGACGCAACGGCCTGTACTTTCACGCTCGCGTCGGCGCCGGCCGGGAGCAGGGTGACGAACTCGTCGTGTTCCCCGCGCAGTTCGGACAGGCGGGTGTCCGTGACCGCCGTCCAGAAGTCACAGGCGGTGCGGAAGCCCGTGCGCGGGCGGTCGATGAAGGCGTATGTCCAGCTGATCCTCATGGCCGCGATCGTAGTGGGGACCGCCACGGCCACCTGCGTGAACCTTGACCAGGCTTTGCCTCACCGTGTCCCGCCCATTGGCCCGCGCTTGTTTGCATTCAGGAATGGACCACATCACGTTCCTCGTGGCGGTCGTGATCGTCACGGCACTCGCCTTCGACTTCACCAACGGATTTCACGACACGGCGAACGCGATGGCCACGTCCATCGCCACCGGCGCGCTCGCTCCCCGGACGGCGGTCCTGATCAGCGGTGTCCTCAACGTCGCCGGTGCCTTCCTGTCCACCGAGGTCGCCAAGACCATCTCGGGCGGCATCGTCGACGACAGCCTCGTCACCCCGGGGATGATCTTCGCGGGGCTGGTCGGGGCGATCCTGTGGAACCTGCTGACCTGGCTCGCCGGACTGCCGTCCAGCTCCTCGCACGCCCTGTTCGGCGGGCTGATCGGGGCCGTGTGGGTCGGGGCGGGCAGCCACGGGATCCACGTCGACAAGGTCGTCGAGAAGGTGCTGGTGCCGGCGGTGGCCTCGCCCGTCGTGGCCGGTGTCGCCGCGCTGCTGGCCACCTACCTCGCCTACCGGCTCACCGCCCGGGCCCGCGAGGAGTCCGTCACCCGGGGATTCCGGGTCGGCCAGATCGCGTCCGCCTCGCTGGTCTCCCTCGCCCACGGTACGAACGACGCGCAGAAGACCATGGGCGTCATCACCCTGACCCTGATCTCGGTCGGCGCGCTCGGCCACGACGCCGGACCGCCCCTGTGGGTCGTCGTCTCCGCGGGCCTGGCCATCGGCCTCGGTACCTACCTCGGCGGCTGGCGGATCATCCGCACCATGGGCAAGGGCCTGACCGAGATCCAGTCACCGCAGGGCTTCGCCGCCGAGACCGCCTCCACGACCGTCATCCTCACCTCCGCCCACCTCGGTTTCGCGCTGTCCACCACCCAGGTGGCCTCGGGCAGCATTCTCGGCGCGGGGCTCGGCCGCAGGCTCGCGGAGGTCCGCTGGGGCGTCGCGGGCCGGATGGCGGTCGCCTGGATGGTCACCCTGCCCGCAGCCGCGCTTGTCGGGGGACTGGCAGCCGCGGTCGTCCAGCACGGCGGCGACCTGGGCACGGCCGGCGTCGCCCTGGTCGGCGCCGCACTCGCCACCGGCATCGTGCTCGTCTCGCGCCGCAACCCGGTGGACGCGCAGAACGTCAATGACGCGCACGACGTCACCCTCCGCACCGAGCCGCCGGCCAAGGTCGGCACGGCCGCCTGAAGGACCGGGAGTCGACAGGCATCCGGACCGGACCGGACCGCACCGGGCCGGGTCACCGCGGTGAGCGTCGGCGCCACCGTCGCCGTGGTCGTCGTCCTCGCGCTCGGCGTCCTCGGCCTCGGCCCGCTGGAAGGCACACCCGCGAGCAGCGGGCGGCAATCCGCCCTCGGCCTCGCACAGGCCGCCCTGTGCTTCCTGGCCCGCGCGGCCGTGGCGGCGTACGGGATCTGTCTGATGGTGCCTCGGTTCCACCGAGGCACGTACGGCGAAGGGCCCGGCCGCTGATCCGCTGATCCCGGCCGGGCCCCTTCGCCGTGTGAGGCGATCAAGCCTTCTTGGTCTCCCAGAAGATCTTGTCGATCTGGGCGATGTAGTCCAGCGCCTTCTGGCCGGTGGCCGGGTCGGTCGAACCCTTGGCGGCCGAGAGGGCCTTCAGGGTGTCATTGACCAGCTGGTGCAGCTCCGGGTACTTCTCGAAGTGCGGCGGCTTGAAGTAGTCGCTCCAGAGCACCGAGACGTGGTGCTTCGCGAGCTCGGCGCGCTGCTCCTTGATGAGGGTGGCGCGCGCCTGGAAGTGCGGGTCGTCGTTTCCGGCCATCTTCTCCTGGACAGCCTTGACCGACTCCGCCTCGATGCGGGCCTGGGCGGGGTCGTAGACACCGCAGGGAAGGTCGCAGTGCGCGCTGACCTTGACCTTGGGTGCAAACAGGCGGGAAAGCATGGAGCATTCCTTCCTCGTGATCGTCTTCTCACAGGGGACATTACTCCGTGGCGGAGGGCTTTTCGCGAGTGCCCCCTAAGGCTTAGGACAAAAGTCCGGGGTGAGTGAGACTGGTGAAGGAAAGAACCGGGGAGGTGCCGGGTGATGCCGGAGCTGTCGCAGGAGTCCGAGCGCGGAGGACCGGTCCCGCCCTTCGGAGTCGCCGAGGTGACCGGGCCCTCGATGGTGCCCACGCTCTACCACGGGGACCGGCTCCTGGTGCACTACGGGGCCCGGATCAGGCCTGGTGACGTCGTCGTGCTGCGGCATCCCTTCCAGCAGGACCTGCTCGTGGTGAAGCGAGCCGCCCAGCGGCGCGAGAACGGCTGGTGGGTGCTAGGGGACAACGCCTACGCCGGCGGCGACAGCACCGACTACGGCGTCGTGCCCGACGACTTGGTGCTGGGGCGGGTCCGATTCCGCTACCGGCCGCTCAGGTCCGGCCGGCGCTCGCCCTGGGCGCTGCTCGGCTGGGCGCTGTCGGCCGCCAGGCCCGTCCTTTCGGGCCGGTCGGGCCGGGCCGCCTCCAAGCGCTTGCGGGCCCGGTAGGCCGCCACGTTGGCCCGGGTCGCGCACCGGTCGGAGCAGTAGCGCCGGGAGCGGTTGGTGGAGGTGTCCAGGTAGGCGTTGCGGCAGGGCGGGGCCTCGCACAGGCCGAGGCGGTCCACGCCGTACTCGGTCAGGTGGAAGGCCAGACCCATCGCCGCGATCGCGGTGTAGCCCGCGGTCGCGTTGGAGGGGTGGTCCGCCAGGTGCATGTGCCACAGCGGGCGGCCGTCGTCGTCACGGAAGTCGTGCCCGGAGATCTGCGGGCTCACCGGGAACTCCAGCAGCAGTGAGTTGAGCAGGTCGACGGCGAGCGTCTCGTCGCCCACGTCGGCCGCCTCGAAGACCGCGCGCAGCCGGGCCCGGATCGAGCGGAACCGCGTCACGTCCGCGTCGGTGGCGCGACGGGCCGCCGACTGGCTGGGGCCGAACAGTTCGCGGACGGCCTCGACCGACGTCAGGGTGTCCTTGCCCCGGGCCGGTTCCTCGGTGTTGACGAGGCGCACGGCATAGTCCGAGTAATAGGCCAGTTCCACTTGTAGTCCTTACGGAGGAGCTCTATTGTCGTGAGCGCGCACTTGTAACAGCTGATGGCGCTTCCAGGGTATTACGAAGGAGGGGCTCGATGACGGACGCGGACTTCACCACGGCCACCACCGACTGGCAGGCCTGGCAGGAGAGCTGGGACCGCCAGCAGGAGTGGTACCTGCCCGACCGCGAGGAACGGTTCCGGATCATGCTCGACATGGTCGAGGCCCTCGTCGGCCCCGCCCCCCGGGTGCTCGACCTCGCCTGCGGCACGGGGAGCATCACCGCCCGGCTGCTCGCCCGGTTCCCGGACGCCACCAGCACCGGAGTCGACCTCGATCCGGCGCTCCTCGCCATCGCCGAGGGCACCTTCGCGAGCGACGAGCGGGTCTCTCTCGTCACCGCGGACCTCAAGGACCCCGACTGGCCGGCGAAGCTCCCGTACGACTCGTACGACGCCGTCCTGACCGCGACGGCTCTGCACTGGCTGCACCGGGAACCCCTCGCGGACCTCTACGGCCAGGTCGCGGGACTCGTCCGCGACGGCGGTGTCTTCATGAACGCGGACCACATGATCGACGAGACGACGCCGAGGATCAACGCCGCGGAGCGCGCTCAGCGGCACGCCCGTATGGATCAGGCCAAGCGGGACAGCATCCTCGACTGGGCCGAGTGGTGGCAGCTCGCCGCCCAGGATCCGGTCCTCGCGGAGCCCACGGCCCGCCGCTACGAGATCTACGGCGAACACGCCGACGGCGACATGCCGTCGGTGCAGTGGCACGCGCGCGTGCTGCGCGAGAAGGGATTCGACGAGGCCAGGCCGGTGTGGTGCTCGCCGTCGGACACCTTGCTGCTGGCGCTGAAGCAGACGGGTGCCGGGCACTGACCGCGCCGGGCCGGGCGGGGCCGACCGAGGGCGGCACGGGAGATGTGCCGGCCTTCCCGTGCCGGCCTTCCCGCGATGCCGCTGCGGCGTGAGGCCTGTCGGCGGCCGTCGATGTGCGGCCCCGATCCGCTCCGCAGCTGTTTCATCCGACGGCGCCTCGATCGGGGCGGTGGTCGTGGTGTCGGCCGCCAGGGCACGTGAGCGGACGCCCGTGGTCGATCCCGCACCCCCCTTACCCCGCCCGGCGGCCAGCCCGGATCCCACCGGTGGAAGCGCTGCGCCGCTGACGGCGTCGACAACGCGAAGGGGCGGTACGGGCCACCTGTACCGCCCCTTCCGTCGCCTTCTGTCAGAGCACCTTGGACAGGAACGACTTCGTCCGCTCGTGCTGCGGGTTCGTCAGCACCTCGCGCGGGTGGCCGGATTCGACCACCACACCGCCGTCCATGAAGACCAGGCTGTCGCCCACCTCGCGGGCGAAGCCCATCTCGTGCGTGACGACGATCATCGTCATGCCGGACTCGGCCAGGTCGCGCATGACGTCCAGGACGTCACCGACCAGCTCCGGGTCGAGCGCCGAGGTCGGCTCGTCGAACAGCATCAGCTTCGGGTCCATGGCCAGGGCCCGGGCGATGGCGACGCGCTGCTGCTGGCCGCCGGAGAGCTGCGAGGGGTAGCTGCCCGCCTTGTCGGCCAGGCCCACCCGGTCCAGGAGCTCCAGGGCCCGCAGCCGGGCCTGGCTCCTGCTCACGCCCTTGACCTGGACCGGCGCCTCCATGACGTTCTCCACGGCCGTCATGTGCGGGAACAGGTTGAAGCGCTGGAAGACCATGCCGATGTCCCGGCGCTTGACGGCGACCTCGCTGTCCTTGAGCTCGTAGAGCTTGTCGCCCTTCTGGCGGTAGCCCACCAGCTCGCCGTCGACGTACAGGCGGCCGGCGTTGATCTTCTCCAGGTGGTTGATGCACCTGAGGAAGGTCGACTTGCCGGAACCGGACGGTCCGATGAGGCAGAACACCTCGCCGGACTTCACCTCCAGGTCGATTCCCTTGAGGACCTCGACGGGGCCGAAGGACTTGTGGACGCCCTCGGCCTTGACCATGGCGGTCATGCGGTGCCTCCCGTCGACGCCGAGCGGTTGGACAGGGACAGCAGGTTCGCCTTGATCTTCTGGAACGGCGTAGCCGGGAGTGAATGGCTCGAGCCACGCGCGTAGTACCGCTCCAGGTAGTACTGGCCGATGCTGAAGACCGAGGTCAGCAGCAGGTACCAGGCCGCCGCCAGGAACAGCATCTCGGCGGGTGCGCCGGAGGTCTGGCCGATGTCCTGGGCGGCGCGGAGCAGTTCGGGGTACTGGACGACCGAGACCAGCGAGGTCGTCTTCAGCATGTTGATGACCTCGTTGCCCGTCGGCGGCACGATCACGCGCATCGCCTGCGGGATGACGATCCGGCGCAGCGTCCGGGAGTGGCTCATGCCCAGCGCGTGCGAGGCCTCGGTCTGGCCCTCGTCGACCGAGAGCAGACCGGCACGGCAGATCTCCGCCATGTAGGCGGCCTCGTTGAGGCCGAGGCCCAGCAGGGCCGTCAGGAACGGGGTCATGAAGTCCGACCACTCGTCCTTGTAGAACGGCCCGAGGTTGATGTACTCGAAGACCAGGCCCAGGTTGAACCAGACGATCAGCTGTACCAGGACCGGGGTGCCGCGGAAGAACCAGATGTAGAACCACGCGATCGACGAGGTCACCGGGTTCTTCGACAGACGCATCACGGCGAGCAGGACGCCGCCGATGATGCCGATCGCCATGGACAGCACCGTCAGCAGGAGCGTCTTGCCCACGCCGTCCAGGATCCGGTCGTCGAGGAAGTAGTCCGGGATCGCGTCCCAGTTGATCTTGCCTTGTGAGAACGCGTAGACGACCCCGACCAGCAGGGCGATGGCGACGACGGCGGACACGTACCGCCCGTAGTGCCGGACCGGAATGGCCTTGATGGCCTCCGGCCCGGCCGGGGGCGTGTCGGCCGGGCCCGTCGTCTTGTCGATGTGAACAGTCACGGGTGTTGCCTTTCAGTGCCGCTGCGACGCGGTCACTTGCCGCCGTTGATGGTGGCTTCCTTGACGGCGCCGTCCGTGACGCCCCACTTCTTCATGATCTTTTCGTACTCGCCGTTCGCGATGACGGCGTCCAGCGCGGCCTTGAGGGCGTCCCGCAGCTGCGTCTGGTTCTTGGCGACCGCGATGCCGTACGGGGCGGCCTCGACCTGCTCGCCGACCAGCTGGAAGTCCTTGCCGCCGCCGGAGGTCTTCACGGCGTACGCGGCGACAGGGAAGTCGGACGAGCCGGCGTCGGCGCCGCCCGCCCGCAGGCGGGTCTGGGCCTGCTGGTCGTTGTCGAAGGGCTCGATGGCGATCTTCTTGCCGGCCGGGCACTTCTTCGACTCCGCCTTGGCGAGGTCCTCGGAGACCGTGCCGCGCTGCAGCACGATCTTCTTGCCGCACAGGTCCGACCAGGTCTTGATGCCCTGGTCGTCGCCCTTCTTGGTGTAGATCGACACGCCGGCGGTGAAGTAGTCGACGAAGTCGACGCCCTCGCCGACCTTCTTGCCGGTGTCGGAGTCGATGCCCTCCTGGCGGTCCTTGGTGTCGGTCATCGCGGACATGGCGATGTCGTACCGCTTGGAGCGCAGACCCGTGATCAGCGTGTCGAAGGTGCCGTTCTCGAACTGGAAGTCGACCCCGAGCTGCTTGCCCATGGCAGCGGCGAGGTCCGGGTCGATACCGACCGTCTTGCCCGAACTGTCCTTGAACTCGACCGGGGCGTAGGCGATGTCGGAGCCGACCTTGATGACACCCTTGTCGCGGATGGCCTGGGGCAGCTTGTCGGCGAGCGGGGCCGAGGCCGCGGTGTCGCTCTCCGAGCCGCTGTCCTTGGTCTGGTCACCGCATCCGGTGAGCATCAGCGTGCCTGCGACCGCGATCGCACCGACCGCTGCTAGCCGGGAGCGGGCGGCGGTCGTACGACGGGTGGAGCTTGCGGTCATGGTGGGTTCCTCCGGCGGATGGGTGGAGTTGCCGATGGGGCGGTGCGCTGCCGACGGGTTCGGCAGCGCCGTGGACTGCCGGCGGTGCCGACAGAGCCGTGGGTCGACGAGAGCACACGTCTTCGAGTGTCGCGACCTCGTGTGATTACGGCATCTTGCCATTCGGACTGCGCCATTCTGGGGGCCAGCCATGTCAAAATCGGATAACGGGCGACCCCCGAACCGCACCACTCCGGTACATCACGGCCGGACCTTCTGCGGGAGTCTTTCGTTCCGACCGGAAGATCTTCGGTGTTTCCCGGATTTTCGAAACGGGGGCCATGCACTTCGCCGACGCTTGAGCGGTTGTCGCGGGTTTGTCCAGGCCTTGTCCTGATTTTGGACGAAGAGTCAGGCCACCGGCATGTGACCTTCGCGTTATGGACTCGTCCTCGGCGCCTTCCGTCCGGTAAGAAGGGTCTTTACACCCCTCATCCGGGGCTCAGGGCGCGTGTGCGGCGCGCCCGTCGCGTATGCGCCCGTACGTATGACGTACACGCCCGACCACGGCCGTACGCGGTCCCGCCCACGCCTCACCAGGAGTGGCCACCCTCAAACCGATGAAGATTTAAGGGGTAAAACGAAGTGGCAGCGGAGATCGTCAATCCTCGCGGCGAGAGCAAGACCGGCGATACGGATCCCGAGGGCGGTGCGGAGCCCCTCGACTCCTTCGACCCGGCGTTCGCATTGCACCGCGGCGGCAAAATGGCTGTGCAGGCCACGGTGCCGGTCCGTGACAAGGACGACCTGTCCCTGGCGTACACCCCCGGTGTCGCGAAGGTGTGCAGCGCGATCGCGGAGCAGCCGGAGCTGGTGCACGACTACACGTGGAAGTCGTCGGTCGTGGCCGTCGTGACGGACGGTACGGCCGTGCTGGGGCTCGGAGACATCGGGCCCGAGGCCTCCCTCCCGGTGATGGAGGGCAAGGCCATCCTGTTCAAGCAGTTCGGTGGTGTGGACGCGGTCCCGATCGCCCTGAACTGCACGGACGTCGACGAGATCGTCGAGACGGTGGTCCGGCTCGCGCCCTCGTTCGGCGGCGTCAACCTGGAGGACATCTCGGCGCCCCGGTGCTTCGAGATCGAGCGGAAGCTGCAGGAGCGGCTGGACATCCCGGTCTTCCACGACGACCAGCACGGCACGGCCGTGGTGACGCTGGCGGCCCTGCGGAACGCCGCGCGGCTGAGCGGGCGGGCGGTGGGCGACCTGCGGGCCGTCATCTCCGGTGCCGGCGCGGCGGGTGTCGCCATCGCGAAGATGCTGGTCGAGGCCGGGGTCGGGGACGTGGCGGTGGCCGACCGCAAGGGTGTCGTGTCGGCGGACCGGGACGACCTCACGCAGGTGAAGCGGGAGCTGGCCGGGTTCACGAACAAGGCCGGGATCACGGGGTCGCTGGAGGCGGCGCTGGCCGGGGCCGATGTGTTCATCGGGGTGTCCGGGGGGACGGTGCCGGAGTCCGCGGTGTCGTCGATGGCCGAGGGCGCGTTCGTCTTCGCCATGGCCAACCCGAATCCCGAGGTGCACCCCGAGGTCGCGCACAAGTACGCGGCCGTTGTCGCCACCGGGCGGTCGGACTTCCCGAACCAGATCAACAACGTGCTGGCCTTCCCGGGGATCTTCGCGGGGGCGCTGCAGGTGCGGGCCTCCCGGATCACCGAGGGGATGAAGCTGGCCGCCGCGGAGGCGCTGGCCGCTGTGGTCGGGGACGATCTCGCGGCCGACTACGTCATCCCGTCGCCGTTCGACGAGCGGGTCACTCCGGCGGTCACGGCCGCGGTGGCGGCTGCGGCTCGGGCCGAGGGTGTGGCTCGGCGCTGACGGTGACGCCGGCGTTTGTGTGATGTGGCCCCGCCCGGGATCGGGCGGGGCCATTTCTTTACGTTCGGGCAGGGCTGTTCGGGTGGTGCGTCGGGGTGCGGGTGCGCGTCTTCGCCTGGCGGTGGGTGGTGGGTCGGGGCCGCGCCGGGGGGTGTCCGTCCCCGGAACGGCGCGATGGGGTCTCACGCCGGCTGACTGTCCGTTGACGCTCCAACCGTTGGGGGCGGCCACCCCCCGACACGGCCCCTACTCGCCGTGCGCGGGCGCGGGTGCGCTCGTTCGGCGGCACCGACCCCCGGACGTTGGCAAGAGGGTGTGTCTCACAGACGTCGGTGGTTCCACTCGGCAGGTGGTGGAACCTATCGTCAAGGCCATGTTCGCTGTCTACGCCGCCCGAATCGACCGCGACCAGCCGCTCTCCGGCCTGGAGTTGGGAGAGCGTCCGGCTCCCGAGGCCCGTCCCGGCTGGAGTACCGTCACGGTCAAGGCCGCCTCCCTCAACCACCACGACCTGTGGTCCCTGCGTGGCGTGGGCCTCGCAGAGGACAAGCTGCCGATGATCCTCGGCTGTGATGCCGCCGGCGTCGACGAGGAGGGCAACGAGGTCGTCCTGCATTCCGTGATCGGGCAGAGCGGGCACGGGGTCGGCCCCAGGGAGCCCCGTTCCATCCTCACCGAGCGCTACCAGGGCACCTTCGCGGAGCAGGTCTCCGTGCCCGCCTGGAACATCCTGCCCAAGCCCGAGGGGCTCTCCTTCGAGGAGGCCGCCTGTCTGCCCACGGCATGGCTGACGGCGTACCGGATGCTGTTCACCAACGCGGGGGTCCGGCCCGGTGACTCCGTGCTGGTGCAGGGCGCCGGCGGTGGTGTCGCCACCGCCGCCATCGTGCTGGGCAAGGCCGCCGGGCTGCGGGTCTTCGCCACCAGCCGGGACGAGGCCAGGCGGAAGCGGGCACTGGAGCTGGGGGCCGTGGAGGCCGTGGAGTCCGGGGCGCGGTTGCCTCAGCGGGTCGACGCGGTGATCGAGACCGTCGGGGCTGCCACGTGGTCGCACTCGGTGAAGTCGCTGAAGCCCGGCGGCACGCTGGTCATCTCCGGTGCCACCAGCGGCGACCGGCCCTCGCACGCCGAGCTGACCCGGATCTTCTTCCTCGAACTCAAGGTCGTCGGATCCACGATGGGCACGAAGGACGAACTGGAGGACCTGCTCGCGTTCTGTGCCGCGACGGGAGTGCGGCCCGTCATCGACGAGGTCATGCCCATGGACCGTGCGCGTGAGGGCTTCGAGCGGCTGGCCTCGGGAGAGCAGTTCGGGAAGGTCGTGCTGACCAATCCCTGAGTCCTCCTGAAGGTGCGTCGACGGCCGGTCCCGGGTGGGCCGGCCGTTTTCGTGTGTCAACGGTGGTTGACGCAGGCGTGGTGTCAACGTAGGTTGACGGTATGACCGAAGCAACCGATCTGGCCGAACGCGCCGGTGACCGTGATCCACGGGTCGGCCTGCGGGCCGTCGCCGCATTGCGCCGGCTGTTGGAGCAGCTGGAAGCCGTACAGGTGCGCAATGCGCGCAATCAGGGCTGGTCGTGGCAGGAGATCGCCACCGAACTCGGTGTGAGCAGGCAGGCCGTGCACAAGAAGTACGGGAGGCATTGATGTTCGAGCGGTTCACCAAAGACGCGCGGGACGTGGTGAAGGGGGCGTTCGAGTACCTGGAGGGTGGTGGTGGCGGGCCGTGTGTGGAGCCGGAGCATCTGCTGCTTGCCCTGCTCGACCGTGAGGGCAGTCGTGGGGCCTTCGCGCTCGCGGCCCTGGGGCTGGGTGCGGGCAGGGAGTCCGTGCGTGAGGCGCTGAGGCAGGCGCGGCGGCGGGCCGGGCTGTCCCGGGCCGAGAGTGACGCGCTTGCCGGGCTGGGGATCGATGTGGCCGAGATCGTCGCCCGGGTCGAGGACGTGCACGGGGTTGGGGCGATGTCCGGGGACCCGAAGGACAAGCGGTGGTGGTCGTCCGGGCGTCCTTCCTTCGGGCGGGACGCCAAGGACGTGCTGGAGCGCTCCCTGCGGGTCGCTCTCGCCCAGCGGGACCGGCACATCGGGGACGAGCACATCCTGCTCGCCCTGACCATGCGCCCCGGGGTGCCGGCCGAGGTCCTCGCCGACCACGGGGTGACGTACGCGTCCCTGCTGCGGGTGCTGTACGGAAGTGGTGGCGAGGCCAAGGCGGGATGAACCGCGGCCGGTTACTTCCTCGGGGTGCGCAGGAGTGCACCTATGTGGGCCGCAGCCGTCGACAGGTGGCGGCGGGCGTCACGGAGCTGGTCGGGAGTGACGCCGTTGTCGCGGGCCGCGTCGCGGATGTCGTCCCGGAAGCGGTCGAGCAGGCGGTCGAGGTCGCGCGCGGGGTCGCCGGTGGAGTCTGCGGGGTCCTCGTGAGCCCAGGCCGGTTCGTAGGCGGCTGGGAAGCCCTCGGCGGGTTGTGAGGGTGCCGGCTCCGGAGTCCGCTTGGCCGTGCCGCTCCAGTCGAAGCCGAAGTCCTTGCCGTAGTCCTTCCCGAACTCCCCCACTTCTTTGACCAGCTCGCTCAGACCCTCGCGCAGGCCCGTCGGCCAGTCGCCGCGGGTGAAGTGGTCCTGCACCTGCTCCTGGACCCGGCGGGTGATGCGCTGCACCTGCTCCTGGGCCTGGGCCCGGGCCTGCTCCTGGGCCTCCTTCGCCTGGCGGCGGGCGCGCTGGGCGTCCTCGCGGGCGCGGCGGCTCTCGTCCTTGGCGCGCCGGGCCTGCTCCTTCCATTCCTGCCGGGCACGCCGCATCTCCTCCTTGGCGATGCGCCAGGCCTCCTTGTCGCCGAACTGCGAGAAGCCGCCGGACGGGGTGCTGCCTTCCGTGCCGTCGGTGCCGGTGCCGGTGCCGGTGCCCCGGGCCTCCGCCGCCGCGCGCATCTCGCGGCGCAGGTCGCCCGCGGCCCCGCGTACATCGGCCTGGATCTCCGCGGCCAGCTCCGCGACCGACTCGCGGATCTCCAGTTCCAGGTCGGCCAGCTCGCCGCTGCGGTCGGCCAGTTCGGCGCGGCCCTCGTCCGTGATCGAGTAGACCTTGCGGCCGCCCTCGGTGGTGTGGGTGACCAGGCCCTCGGCCTCCAGCTTGGCCAGGCGGGGGTAGACCGTGCCCGCCGACGGTGCGTACAGCCCCTGGAAGCGCTCTTCGAGGAGGCGGATCACCTCGTAGCCGTGGCGGGGGGCCTCGTCCAGCAGCTTCAGCAGGTAGAGGCGGAGGCGGCCGTGGGCGAAGACGGGAGGCATGTCAGAGCACCTTCTTGTCGGTCGTACCGTCGGCCGGGGCGCCGGTGGCGCCGGTGTCCCGGCCGGAAACGGAATTGTCTCCCGGACCGGCAGGGGGGTCGCTCTTCGGGTCCGCCGGTGAGCTGCCGGTGCCGGGCCGGCCGCCCCACGGCTCGGCGCCCTCGTTCGCCGGCTCCTTGACGGACCATTCGGACATGGCAGGCCTTCCGATTTGACGCGCCATATCGCGTCCTCGCATTTACGATATATCGCGGCCCGAGAAAGTCAAGACGCCCGTTCTGGGGATGGCGAGGCGGTGAGAACTGCGCATGGCCAGGCGAATCGCCCTAGCGTGTGACCATGCCGACGGAAGCTGTCCGCACCGGTCCGCCTCTGGGGCGCTGCTGTTGTGCCGTGCGGTGCCCGGAGCCCGTCGCCCATCTGCCACGCCCGCCTGCTCGGACTGCTCGCGGTCCTTGCGCGCGTGGGCGTCTCGATGCCCCCCGACTCGCCCCCGGCGCACCCGCCGATCGCCTCCGGGAAGCCGTCGCCCTCCAGCCGGGCAGCGTGCCCGTCGAGTGGCCGGGCCGGGGGACGGCGGTCGCGGAACCCGACACCGTCGAAGCCGTCTCGGCCCCTGGATGCCCTGGACCGGCCGCCCCAGGGCCGGCGCCCTGGCCCTCGCCCAGGCGGCGGCGGGCGTACCGCTGATGCTGTGGGGGCTCCGCAGACGCAGCGGCGGCTGGGTCACGGCCGGAGCGCTGCTCCTGGCGCACGGCGCACCGGGCCTGGCCTACGCCCTCACGCACCCACGCGACTGACTCCGCTGGGGCGGACCGGCGACGACAGCCACCGGTCCGGCACCGCCCGGGGCGACCGCAGCGCCCGGAAAGCGTCCAGGAGCGGTTCCTACTCGTCGTCCTCGTCGTCCAGCCGCGCCAGCCACGTCGCCAGCCGCTCCACCGGCACCTCGAAGTCGGGGTTGAGATCCACGAACGTCCGCAGCTGCTCGGCCAGCCACTCGAAGGTGACCTCCTCCTCGCCGCGCCGCTTCTCCAGTTCCTCGATGCCACGGTCCGTGAAGTACATGCCGTCAAGGATAGGTGGGCGCAAACGGCCGGGCCGCACCCCCGGAAGCGGGGATGCGGCCCGGCCGCACAGGACGCACGAGGGCGGTTACGCCTCGAACACCTCACGCACCAGCTGCTCCTGCTCGGCCTGGTGCCGCTTCGCGGAACCGACGGCCGGGGACGAGGAGTGCGGACGCGAGATGCGGCGCAGGCGCTCGCCGTGCGGCACGTCCGCACCGACCGCCAGGTCCAGGTGGTCGATCAGGTTGAGCGCGATGAACGGCCAGGCACCCTGGTTCGCCGGCTCCTCCTGGGCCCACAGGTACTTCTCGGCGTTCGGGTACTTCTTGATCTCCGCCTGGAGCTCGGCACCCGCCAGCGGGTACAGGCGCTCGATACGGATGATCGCGGTGTCCGTCACGCCGCGCTTCTGGCGCTCGGCCTCCAGGTCGTAGTAGACCTTGCCGGCGCAGAAGACGACCTTCCTGACCGCTGCCGGGTCGACCGACGCGTCGCCGATGACCGGCTGGAACTGGCCCGTCGTGAACTCCTCCGCCTTGGCCGCCGCCGCCTTCAGGCGCAGCATCGACTTCGGCGTGAAGACCACCAGCGGCTTGTGGTGCGGGTTGTGCACCTGCCACCGCAGGAGGTGGAAGTAGTTCGACGGCGACGTCGGCATGGCGACCGTCATGTTGTTCTGCGCGCACATCTGGAGGAAGCGCTCCGGGCGCGCCGAGGAGTGGTCCGGGCCCTGGCCCTCGTAGCCGTGCGGCAGCAGCAGGACGACGCCGGAGGTCTGGGCCCACTTCTGCTCGGCCGACGAGATGAACTCGTCCACGACCGTCTGCGCTCCGTTGACGAAGTCGCCGAACTGCGCCTCCCACATCACGAGCGCCTCGGGGCGGGCCAGCGAGTAGCCGTACTCGAAGCCCATCGCCGCGTACTCGGAGAGGAGGGAGTTGTAGACGTTGAGCCGCGCCTGGTCCTCGGAGAGGTACTGCAGCGGCGTGTACTCCTCGCCCGTGCTGCGGTCGATGATCACCGCGTGGCGCTGGCCGAACGTACCGCGCTGCGAGTCCTGGCCCGCCAGGCGGACCGGGACGCCCTCCAGCAGGAGGGAGCCGATCGCGAGGGTCTCGCCCATGCCCCAGTCGATGGTGCCGTCCTCGACCATCGCCGCCCGGCGCTGCAGCTGCGGCAGCAGACGCGGGTGGACGGTGATGTGATCGGGGATGTTGACCTGCGACTCGGCGATGCGCTTGACGACCTCCGTGGTCACCGCGGTGTTCACGGCGACCGGGAACTCGGCCTGCGGGTCGGACGTCTCCACGATGTTCGGCTGCGAGGTGGCCTCGCGGACCTCCGTGAAGACCTTCTCCAGCTGGCCCTGGTAGTCCTGCAGCGCCTGCTCGGCCTCTTCCAGGGTGATGTCCCCGCGACCGATGAGGGACTCGGTGTAGAGCTTGCGCACCGAGCGCTTCTTGTCGATCAGGTCGTACATCAGCGGCTGGGTGAAGGCCGGGTTGTCCGACTCGTTGTGGCCGCGGCGGCGGTAGCAGATGAGGTCGATCACCACGTCCTTGTTGAACGCCTGGCGGAACTCGAAGGCCAGACGGGCCACGCGGACCACGGCCTCCGGGTCGTCGCCGTTCACGTGGAAGATCGGGGCCTCGATCATGCGGGCCACGTCCGTCGCGTACATGGAGGAACGCGAGGACTCCGGCGCGGCGGTGAAGCCGACCTGGTTGTTGATGACGATGTGGACCGTGCCGCCGGTGCGGTAGCCGCGCAGCTGCGACATGTTCAGGGTCTCGGCCACCACGCCCTGGCCCGCGAAGGCCGCGTCACCGTGGATCGCCACCGGCAGGACGGTGAAGTCCGTGCCGCCCTTGTTGATGATGTCCTGCTTGGCGCGGGAGACGCCTTCCAGGACCGGGTCCACCGCCTCCAGGTGCGAGGGGTTCGCGACCAGGGAGACCTTGATCTGCTCGCCGTCGAGGCCCGTGAAGGTGCCCTCGGCGCCCAGGTGGTACTTCACGTCGCCGGAGCCGTGCATCGACTTCGGGTCGAGGTTGCCCTCGAACTCGCGGAAGATCTGCGCGTACGACTTGCCGACGATGTTGGCGAGGACGTTCAGGCGGCCACGGTGGGCCATGCCGACGACGACCTCGTCCAGCCGGGACTCGGCGGCCGAGTCCAGCACCGCGTCCAGCAGCGGGATGACGGACTCGCCGCCCTCCAGGGAGAAGCGCTTCTGGCCGACGTACTTCGTCTGCAGGAAGGTCTCGAAGGCCTCCGCCGCGTTCAGGCGGCGCAGGATGCGCAGCTGCTCCTCGCGCTCCGGCTTGGAGTGCGGGCGCTCGACGCGGTCCTGGATCCACTTGCGCTGCTTGGGGTCCTGGATGTGCATGAACTCGATGCCGGTGGTGCGGCAGTACGAGTCGCGCAGCACGCCGAGGATGTCGCGCAGCTTCATCATCGACTTGCCGGCGAAGCCGCCGACGGCGAACTCGCGCTCCAGGTCCCACAGGGTGAGCCCGTGCTCGGTGATGTCCAGGTCGGGGTGCTTGCGCTGCTGGTACTCCAGCGGGTCGGTGTCGGCCATGACGTGGCCGCGGACCCGGTAGGAGTGGATCAGCTCGAAGACGCGGGCGGCCTTCGTGACGTCGTCGTCGTGGCTGGCGTCGATGTCCTTGAGCCAGCGGACCGGCTCGTAGGGGATGCGCAGCGCCTCGAAGATCTCGTCGTAGAAGTTGTTCTCGCCGAGCAGGAGGTTCGCGACCTGGCGGAGGAACTCGCCGGAGGCGGCGCCCTGGATCACCCGGTGGTCGTAGGTCGACGTGAGCGTCATGACCTTGGAGATGCCGAGCTTGTTCAGGGTGTCCTGGGAGGTGCCCTGGAACTCCGCCGGGTAGTCCATGGAGCCGACGCCCATGATCACGGACTGGCCGGGCATCAGGCGCGGCACGGAGTGCACGGTGCCGAGACCGCCCGGGTTGGTCAGGGAGACCGTGACACCGGAGAAGTCGTCCATCGTCAGCTTGCCGTCGCGGGCGCGGCGGACGATGTCCTCGTAGGCCTGCCAGAACTCGAAGAAGTTCAGCGTCTCGGCCTTCTTGATCGCCGCGACGACCAGCTGGCGGTCGCCGTTCGGCTTGACCAGGTCGATGGCGAGACCGAGGTTGACGTGCTCCGGCTTGACCAGGGTCGGCTTGCCGTCCACCTTCGCGAACGAGTAGTTCATCGCCGGCATCGCCTTGATGGCCTGGACCATCGCGTAGCCGATGAGGTGCGTGAAGGAGATCTTCCCGCCACGCGCCCGCTTCAGGTGGTTGTTGATGACGATGCGGTTGTCGAACAGCAGCTTCACCGGGACCGCGCGCACGGACGTGGCCGTGGGCAGCTCCAGTGAGGCGTCCATGTTCTTCGCGACCGCGGCCGCCGGTCCGCGCAGCACGATCTGCTCCGGTCCCGCGGGGGCCTCGCCGGCGGGCTCGGCCTTCTTCGGGGCGGCCGCAGGCTTGGCGGCGGCCGGCTTGGCGGCGGCCGGGGCCGCCTTCGCCGGAGCGGGGGCCTGAACCTGAGCCGGGGCCTGCGCCTGCGCGGCGGGCTTCGCCTGGGCGGGAGCCTGCGCGGCGGCGGGCTTCTCGGCCGCCGGGGCGGGGGCCGGGGCGGCCGGGGCCGCCGGCTGAGCGGTGGTGGTCCCTGCGGCCCCCGCGGCCGCGGTACCCGCCGGAGCCGAGGCGGCAGCGCCGCCCGGCTTGTAGTCGGCGAAGAAGTCCCACCAGGCTCGGTCTACGGAATTCGGGTCCTGGAGGTACTGCTGATAGATCTCGTCGACGAGCCACTCGTTGGCACCGAACGACGCAGCGGGGTTCTTACCCGCTTGGTCGGTGTCGGTCGAGATGCTCGAGTTACTGGGGGACTGTGGCGACACGGCGGCAACCGCCCTCTTCCGCTTCACAAGATGATGGACAGCGGGAATCAAGGCTACGCCTCCGGGAGCGGGAAGGTCAGGCCGGGCCCGTTCAACGTCGCGCAAGTCACATCTTTGAGTGCGTTTCGGCGCTTGAAATGGCGGGAAACAAGCGTGGTTCCGCTTCAGAAGGGAAGGGCTGAGCAGGGCCTGACGCGCCGACGGCGCGGGCCTGTGCCTGATCACACGTGTCCGTCAGCGCGGACGCCCGTGGATCTTGTGGCTCCGCTTCGAACTTTACGTCAACTTGGCATAGATGGAAGTCCCGGAAGGGTGACAAGAATCCGGCAACCCCGCTCGGATTCGGCCACTCCGATCCGGCCGCCGTGCAGATCGACGGCCCAGCGGGCGATCGCCAGGCCCAGACCCGTGCCGCCGTCGCTGCCCGGCCCCTGCGGCCGCTTGGCGTTACCGCGGTTGAACCGCTCGAAGACGCGGTGCCACTCCGCCTTCGGAATTCCGGGGCCCTCGTCCAGGACCTCCAGCTCCAGCGACTCCGGCAGCGCGCCGCGCCGCGCCCTGACCGTGACCCGGCCGTGCGGCGGGCTGTGCTTGACCGCGTTGTCGATGAGGTTGGCGACGACCTGGTGGATGCGCTCCGGGTCAGCGTGCGCGGTCAACTCCGGCGGATGGACGTCGAGGTGCAGATGGACGTCCGTGCGGGTGTGACTGCCCGAGCCGGTGGCGATGCCCGCGCGCACGGAGGCGACCATGTTGGCCTCCTTCAGCACGCCGGACAGGTACGGCCACACCTCGAACCGCCGCTGTTTCAGCGGGACGACGCCGTTGTCCAGGCGGGACAGGTCCAGCAGTGTCTCCACCAGCCGGCCGAGCCGCTCGGTCTGCTTCAGCGCCGTGCGCATCGTCTCCGGGTCGGCCTGCGTGACACCGTCGACGATGTTCTCCAGCACCGCGCGCAGCCCGGCGATGGGCGTACGCAGCTCGTGCGAGACGTTCGCCACGAGCTCCTTGCGCTGGCTGTCCTGGGCCTCCAGCTCGTCGGCCATGGCGTTGATCGTCACGGCCAGGTCGCCCAGCTCGTCACGGCGGTTCTCCCGCACCCGGCGGGTGTAGTCACCCTGCGAGATGGAACGGGCCACGGCTGTCATCTCGTCCAGCGGGGCGGTGAGCGAATGGGCCACGAACTGCGTAATGAGCAGTGTGGCGATCATCGAGAAGACCGTGATGAAGCGAAGCTCCGTCTTCGTGTGCACCGCGATCACCGACAGACCCGTGGTGATCAGCACCGAGATGACGACCAGCGCGCCCAGCTTGGTCTTGATCGAGAACGGGCTCACCCCGCCCCAGGGTTCCGGCTCCCCGGGGTTCCTCCGTGCGGCCGGCCCGCCGCTCATGGCGTCGGGGTCTCCAGGGCGTAGCCCACGCCGTGCACCGTGCGGATCCGCTCGGCGCCGATCTTCCGGCGCAGCGCCTTGATGTGGCTGTCGACCGTGCGGGTGCCGGAGGCGTCCGCCCAGTCCCAGACCTCGGCGAGCAGTTGCTCGCGCGAGAGCACCGCGCGGGGGGTGTTCGCCAGGCACACCAGCAGGTCGAACTCGGTGGGCGTGAGGTGGACGTCCTCACTGCGCACCCGGACCCGGCGCTGCGCGTGGTCGATCTCCAGTTCGCCGAGGCGCAGGATGCCGGAGCGGGGGGTGGCCGCCGCGATCGCGGCCCGCTCCACCCGGCGCAGCAGCACGTGCACGCGCGCCGCCAACTCCCGCATCGAGAACGGCTTGGTCATGTAGTCGTCGGCGCCTACGCCGAGCCCGACCAGCATGTCGGTCTCGTCGTCACGCGCGGTGAGCATCAGCACCGGCACCGGGCGGGCGGCCTGCACGCGCCGGCAGACCTCCAGACCGTCGAAGCCGGGCAGCATGATGTCGAGGATCAGCAGGTCGGGCTGCCAGGCCTCGGCCGTGTCGACCGCGGCCGGACCGTCGCCCGCGGTTTGCACGAGGAATCCCTCGGCTCGCAGGCGGGTCGCGATGGCATCCACGATCGTGGCGTCGTCCTCGACGACGAGAACCCGGCGCTGCGCGCCCGGGGTAGCCGTCGCCGAACCGTTGTGGGAGGTGTGTGTCTGCTCCATCGCCCGCCCCTGGGGTGTGCTTTCCGGAATCAGTGGGGTGATTCCTTCTGACTGGCCGTGCCTGCGCATGGTTGCGATTGACGCTTGAATGATCGGCGTCAGGGGAGCAGCGTACGGGGCGGCGGTATGCCTTTGCTATCCAGGGCGGATGCCGAGGTGCACGACGTCGGGAACGCCCCGGGCAACCGGGATCTCTTCGGTACGCACCTGTTGGAACCCGGCATTCCGCAAGGTTTCTTCGAATTCCGGAGAGGGTCGGGCGGACCAGACGGCGAGAACCCCGCCGGGTCTCAACACCCTTGCGCAGCTTGCCAGTCCGGCTTCTCCGTAGAGATCTCCGTTGCCCTCCGTGACGGTCCAGCCGGGGCCGTTGTCGATGTCGAGGCACAGGGCGTCGAACGTGGCGGATGTCTCATTGACGTACGCCACCAGATCGGCTTCGACGATTTCCGTGCGGGGGTCCGCGAGGGCCGTGGCGGAGAACGCGGAGAGCGGGCCGTGGAGATGCCACTCGACGATCGCGTGCTCGCGTTCCACCACTGCGATCCGCCCCCACCGCCGGTTCGCCGCCGCGTGCGCGAGGGAGAAGCCGACGCCGAGTCCGCCGATCAGCACGTCGGGGCGGTCCCGGCCGGGCAGGGCGTCCAGGGCCGCGTCGACCAGTCGCCGCTCCGAGCGGCCGTCGGAGGTGTCCATGAGGAAGCAGCCGTTGGCGATGATCTCCAGCCGGTCGCCGTGCCGCCGCAGCACGACCTCGCCGTGCGGGCCCTCGCGCCGGTCCAGTACGTCAGGCGTGTCGAATGAGGTGGGCATCGGCTCATCCTCCCAGGTCTGTGCTGCCGGGGCGGGGGAATATCAGGGGGACGCGAGGAGCGGCCAGGAGGTTGCTGTGAATCGGCTTTCGCGTGGCGTCCGTCACAGACAGCGGGGTGGTGGCAGGCGAAGGCTGGGACATGATGGAAGGAGCGCCCGGATTGGAACGCACCGCGCCGCCCGACGAGACGGCCTCACCGCTACCGACGGGCGCGCCCGCCTCCGGTGTGTCGGGGCTGCTGGACGGTGTGCCGCGCCAGCGCGGCACGGACGAGAGCGCGGACGCGGGTCTGCGCCTGTCCGCTCCGGCGGAACCGCCCCAACGGCGCTCGCCGCGCCCCTGGCGGTTGCTGCCCACGCCCACCGGGACGCCATTCACCTGCGGGTACGCGGCCGTGCTCTGGGCGACCTCACTGTTCTCCGAACACGCGGACCCCGCGCTGGTGCACGCGCTGCTCCAGGGTTCCAGCACCGATGTGGCGCACCTCGCGCGGACGCCGGAGCTGGTGCTGGTCGGCAGCGCGCTGTGGGTCGCGGGCGGAGTGACCTCGCCGTTCGCCATCGCCTTCGTGCTGGTGCTGACCGCGCTGGAACGGCGCATCGGCGGTCTGCGCACGGCGGCTGTCTTCCTGCTCGGGCATGTCCTCGCCACCCTCGCGACCGAGGTGCCCGTGGGGCTCGCGGTACTGGCCGGGCACCTCCCCGAGTCCTCGCTGCACCGCCTGGACTACGGCGTGAGCTTCGGTGTCGCGGCCGGCACCGGTGCCCTGGCCGGACTGCTGCCGCTGTGGCTGCGCGTGCCGCTGCTGACCGCCTTCGGCGGAATGCTCCTCCAGGACCTGCTCGCTTTCACCGACCCGATGACGAACTGGGGGCATCTGATCGCCCTGGGCGTCGGCATCGCGACCTGGCCGGTGGTGCGGCGGTGGTACGCGTCCCGCCTCGGGCCGAGGGTCCGCAGTGAGGTCCCTCAGGCCTGAGCAGAGGCCGCAGGACCGTGCCTGGCACTGGTCAGCGGGGCCACCACCTCCCAGCCCAGCGCCTCGTAGAGACCTCTCCCCGCGGGTGTCCCGGCCAGGACACCGGTCCGCGCCCCCTGCCGGAAGGCGGCGCTCTGCAGCGTCCGCACGACGAGACTGCCGAGACCCTTGCGGCGGTGTTCGGTGGCCGTCTCGATCAGGTCGACGACGGCGGTTTCACCCGTCGGGGCGGCGATCTGGCCGCGTGCCGCCAGGGACCCGTCCGGCGCGGCCACCATCAGGCGGGTCACCCCGCCGCGCGACCAGCTGCGCAGCCGGTAGCCGTCGGGGACGTCCGGAGCGCCGTCCGCCGCCAGCGGGACCGTCATCAGGTAACCGGGCTCGGGGTCGATCCACCAGCCGCCGTCCAGCCGGCCGGCGACCACCGAGGGGTCCTGGAACACCTTCAGCCACACGCCGTCCCCGGTCACCGCGCCGGCCACCTTGCGGACGGTCGTCTCGTCGAGGTCCTCGCCCGTCGCGCCGAACACGTGCCGCGTGACGTGCCCGTACATCCCCATGTCGATCGTCCAGCCCCACGGCTCGGTCACGGGCGGAGCCGCACCGCGCGACACGGTCCACCCGTCCACCCATGCCCGCACGGTTCCGTCCACGCGCTCCCCCTCGCACCCGTAATGGGCGCCAGTTGAATTGGTCTATTACCGAGAGGGCCATACGCGCCCCCTCGTCCCAGGCGTCAGCGGTGATCGCTGACAGCGAACGCCGGTCGGGGAACATCCAGTCGCCCCCATGCATTGAGTCGGCATAGCTCAACTTGACTGCCGAAGGGGAGATCATGGCTTCGACGTCCACACCGCTCACCCTGCCCGTGCTGCCGCTCGACGGCGAGGTCGTGCTGCCCGGAATGGTGGTCCCGCTGGACCTGAGCGACTCCGAGGTCCGTGCCGCGGTGGAGGCCGCCCAGGCCGCTGCCCGGACAACGTCCGGAAAGCCCCGGGTGCTCCTGGTGCCGCGCATCGACGGGACGTACGCGAACACCGGTGTGCTCGGCACCGTCGAGCAGGTCGGCCGGCTCGCCGACGGCGACCCGGGCGCGCTGATCCGCGGCCGGGGGCGGGTGAGGATCGGTGCGGGGACCACAGGTCCCGGCGCCGCCCTCTGGGTCGAGGGCACCAGGGTCGACGAGACCGTTCCGGAGCCGCTGCCCGGGCAGGTCACCGAACTGGTCAAGGAGTACAAGGCCCTGGCCACCGCCTGGCTGCGCAAGCGCGGTGCCTGGCAGGTCGTCGACCGGGTCCAGGCCATTGATGACGTCTCGGCGCTCGCCGACAACTCCGGTTACTCGCCCTTCCTGACCACCGACCAGAAGGTCGAGCTGCTGGAGACCGCCGACCCGGTGGCCCGGCTCAAGCTCGCCACCCAGCAACTGCGCGACCACCTCGCCGAGCAGGACGTGGCCGAGTCCATCGCCAAGGACGTCCAGGAGGGCGTCGACAAGCAGCAGCGCGAGTTCCTGCTGCGGCGTCAGCTGGAAGCCGTCCGCAAGGAGTTGCGCGAGCTGAACGGCGAGCAGGAGGGCGAGGAGTCCGACGACTACCGGGCCCGCGTGGAGGCCGCCGACCTGCCCGAGAAGGTCCGCGAGGCCGCGCTCAAGGAGGTCGACAAGCTGGAGCGGTCCTCCGACCAGTCGCCCGAGGGCTCGTGGATCCGCACCTGGCTCGACACGGTCCTGGAGATGCCGTGGAACGAGCGCACCGAGGACGCGTACGACATCCAGGGCGCCCAGGCGGTCCTGGACGCCGAGCACTCCGGTCTGGAGGACGTCAAGGAGCGGATCACCGAGTACCTGGCGGTACGCAAGCGGCGCAACGACCGGGGACTGGGTGTCGTCGGCGGGCGGCGCGGCGGTGCCGTGCTCGCGCTCGTCGGGCCGCCCGGCGTCGGCAAGACCAGCCTGGGTGAGTCCGTCGCCCACGCCATGGGCCGGAAGTTCGTGCGCGTCGCCCTCGGCGGTGTGCGGGACGAGGCCGAGATCCGCGGCCACCGGCGCACGTACGTCGGTGCGCTGCCGGGCCGGATCGTCCGCGCGATCAAGGAAGCCGGGTCGATGAACCCGGTCGTGCTGCTCGACGAGATCGACAAGGTCGGCTCGGATTTCCGGGGTGATCCGGCCGCCGCCCTGCTCGAAGTGCTCGACCCGGCGCAGAACCACACCTTCCGCGACCACTACCTGGAGGTCGAGCTCGACCTGTCGGACGTCGTCTTCCTGGCCACCGCCAACGTCCTGGAGGCGATCCCGGAGGCTCTGGCGGACCGCATGGAGATCGTCCGCCTGGACGGCTACACCGAGGACGAGAAGATCGTCATCGCCCGCGACCACCTGCTCCCGCGCCAGCTGGAACGGGCCGGGCTCGACAGGGACGAGGTGACCATCGACGAGAGCGCCCTGCGCAAGCTCGCCGGCGAGTACACGCGCGAGGCGGGCGTGCGCAACCTGGAGCGGTCCGTCGCACGGCTGCTGCGCAAGGTCGCCGCCCAGCACGAACTGGGCGAGCGCAAGCTGCCGTTCACCGTCCGGGACGAGGACCTGCGCGATCTCATCGGCCGGCCGCACCACGTGCCCGAGTCCGCCCAGGACCCCGCCGAGCGGCGGACGTCCGTGCCGGGCGTGGCGACCGGGCTCGCGGTGACCGGAGCGGGCGGTGACGTCCTGTTCGTCGAGGCGTCGCTGGCCGACCCGGAGACGGGCGCGGCCGGACTGACCCTGACCGGTCAGCTGGGAGACGTGATGAAGGAGTCCGCGCAGATCGCGCTGAGCTTCCTGCGCTCCCGCGGCGCCGAACTCGAACTGCCGGTGGCCGATCTGAAGGACCGGGGCGTGCACATCCACTTCCCCGCGGGCGCGGTGCCGAAGGACGGCCCGAGCGCGGGCATCACGATGACCACGGCCCTCGCGTCCCTGCTGTCCGGCCGGCTGGTCCGCACGGACGTGGCGATGACCGGCGAGGTCTCGCTGACCGGGCGGGTCCTGCCGATCGGCGGCGTGAAGCAGAAGCTGCTCGCCGCGCACCGGGCGGGTGTCACCACGGTGATCATCCCCAAGCGCAACGAGCCCGACCTGGACGATGTCCCGGCGGAGGTGCTGGACAAGCTCGACGTCCACGCCGTCACCGACGTCCGCCAGGTGCTGGAGCTGGCGCTCTCGCCCGCCACCGCGGGTGCGACGCCGGAGGTTCCGGTGGCCGCGTGACGGAGGTCATCGGATGAGGGAAGGCCCGGGTTCTCGTGAGGGAAGCCGGGCCTTCACCGTGTGGTGACCCTGTGTAGGCATACGCCGTGACCTGCGGAATACTTGCCGAGCTGCGGCGATGCCCGCGAGTGGCGGAAAATGCAGGTACCCGGCGACGACTGAGGCAGGACTTACGTGCACGAGGACGGCAACGAGGACGAAAACCGCGATGCCGGTGCGGCCGGAAGCGGTGTGGACCAGCCTGCCTTCCTCGCGCTGGAGCGCGAGCTGACCGTGCTGCTGCGGCGCGCCCGGGCCAGTCAGGGCGAGATGGCCCGCGAGGTCCACCCCGACCTGGAATCGTCCGCGTACGGGCTGCTCGTCCGGCTGGACGAGTTCGGCCGGCAGCGGGCCACCGAACTCGCCGCCTACATCGGCGTCGGCAAGGCCACGATGTCCCGCCAGCTGCGCGCTCTGGAGGAGCTCGGCCTGGTCGCCCGCGAGCCCGACCCCGCCGACGGGCGGGCCTGGCTGGTCGCCCTGACCCAGGAGGGGCACGACCGCGTCCGCCGGGTCCGGGAGGCCCGCCGCGCCCGCTACGCCGGCCGCCTCGCCGACTGGGACACCCGCGAGGTCACGGAACTGGCCCGGCTGCTGCACCAGCTCAACCGCGGCATGGAGAAGTAGCCCCGGCGCCGAGTGCCTAGAACTCGACGTACACGACCGTCGCGTCGTCGTGCGTCTTGCTCCGGCCGAGGAACGTCCTGGCCGAATCCGATCGCTCCAGCTCCCGCACGCGGTCCACCAGCGCCTGCGGTCCCTCCTTGCGCACCAGCTGGAAGCAGTCCGCCCAGTCGCCCTCCTCGAACCGCTCCACCCAGCGGCCGGCGCCGTCCGTCAGGGCGGCCAGGGCGCGGACCTCGTGGCGGGGCAGGGTGCCGGTCACCGCTCGCCGGGCCACCGACGGATCGGCCGCCGCCGTGAAGAAGCCGCCCTCCTTGTTACGCAGCGTCGCGTCCACCAGCGCGTCCGTGGCCAGGGCCGAGCGGGGGAGAAGGGCCAGCCGGTCGTCCAGGACGGGCGTCACCGCACCGTCCGGGGACTCCACGAGGAGAGCCGAGTCCGACAGGACCAGGTACTCCACCGCGGCCGGGGTCCAGCGAGCCGCGACCACCGTGGCCTGCGGAGTGCGGGGGTGAGAAAGGTCACAGGTTGCGGCGTGCGCTTCGGCGGTACGCGCGATGGCGCGGGACAAGGCGCCTACCAGAGGGACATCCGGGAGTGAAACGGTCAGTTCGGTCAGTGCTCCGCCGAGGCGTGCGGTGAACCAGGGGACGGAATGCAGACAGCCCGTCCCGGTCTTCGGCGGCGTGACCCCGTCCAGGACGACGACGCAGCCGCCCTGCCCCGAGGCCGGTAGTCCGACGCCGGCGAAGTCCTCGTTCGGGTGGTCCGCGTCTCCGGGTTCCGAGGCGAGTTCAGTGCGCATCCAGCCAGTCTGCACGAGCCCTTCACAAGGTCCGCAAATGGTCGGCGACGGCTGCCGGATCGGCGTCCCCGGGCGGGTCGGGGGCCCTGTTTGGGATGGAATGCTTTGCTCCGGGAAGGCGTGGTGGCGAATACTGCCACCGGCCCGCCATCGTCGTCCAACCGGCGTGCCGCGCAAGGCCGCTGTGAGGGTCGACGGAACTTGCCCCTCAACTCCCCTCCGGGGTTCACTCCTTCGGGTGGCGGGTCAGGTGATGCGCGTGCGCTGCCCACCGGCGCTGGGAGGGTCGGGAAGTGTACCGGGAGTACGCGCCAGTCGACGGAGCGTCACCCGGACCCAAGGGTTCACGAGTCAGGAATGCGAGCACCGGTGCAGAAGACGCGGCCTCGTCGCACAGGCAAGCAGACGGCCACCGATCAGGGAGCTGAGCCGACGCCACTCACCGGCAAGGGCCGCCTCACACATGTCCGCAACCGGCTGATCGTCGCCGTCGCCGTGGTCGCCGCGGCCATCGCCGGGGCCGGGACGCCTTCCGTCCTGGCCGCCTCCGGGCAACTCCACGAGTCACAAGGGCTGGTGACGCTCGCGGAACAGACGCAGGACGCCCTCGTCCTCGCGCACTCCCTCGCCGACGAGCGCGACGACATCACCGCCTACATCGCGGCCGGCCGCCCCAAGTCCAAGGCGCCCTCCGAGCAGCGCAGCGCCCGCGTGGACCGGCAGGTCGAGGAGCTGCGCTCCGACACCGACACGCCCGCCTCGCTCCGGTCCGACCTCGACGGCATAGCGGCCGTGCGCAGGGCGGCGCTCACCGGCAAGAGCAGCGCGCTCGAAGCGCACCAGGCGTACTCCACGACCATCACCGAACTCCACCGGCTCGCCGAGGAACTGGCGCAGCAGACACCGCCGCGCGCCGGCTCCGGCGGCCACGCCCTGGCCGAACTGGACTCCGCCGTCCAGCAGGCCGCCGCGGCCCGCGGCCTGCTGCTCGCCGCGCTCAGCGTGCCGCGCAGCACCGGGACGGTCATCGACCCCGTCACCGGCCTGCCGACCCGGACCTCCACCTCCTCGGACGCCGACACCCGGCAGCGCGACGCCCTGAGCGCCGCCGCCCAGCAGGCCCGGCTGCGCTCCGACGCGGCCCTGGCCGACTTCCGCGACACCGCGCCCAAGGCGGCCCGCAGCTCGTTCGACAGCACGGTCACCGGCACCGAGGTCAACTCCGCCGACACGTACCTCGCGACCCTGACCGACCAGCCGACCCTCTCCGGCAGCGAACTCTCCACCGGCACCAAGAAGCTGGACGCGGCCCTCTCCGCCCGTGTCGACCTGATGCGCGGTGTGGAGTCCGCCCTCTACGACCGCCGCACCAAGGACCTCGAGGCGCTGCGTGACGACGATGTCACCGCGCTGGAGATCCGCATCGCCGTCCTCGGCGCCCTCATGCTGCTCGCCGTCGGCGTCGCCACGGGCATGGCCCGCAGCCTCACGCGTCCCCTCGCCGTCCTGCGCCTGGGCTCCAAGCGCCTCGCCGAGGCCGAGGACCCGGGGGCCGAGGAGCCGGTGAAGTTCACCGGCCGCAACGACGAGTTCGCCCAGGTCGTGCGCTCCGTCAACGCCCTGCGCGCGCACGCGGCGGCCCTCACCGAGCGGATCACCACGCTGGAGGCCGACCGCAAGCACCTCGTCGGCCAGCGCCAGAAGATGGCCGACGCCCGCGAGGAACTGCGCGGCGAACTCGCCGAGTCCGCCGCCCACCTGGAGCGTTTGCGTACGGCCATCGGCGGTACGTTCGTCAGCCTCGCGCTGCGCACCCTGGGCCTGGTCGAGCGGCAACTGGCCGTCATCGAGAACCTGGAGGAGCGCGAGCAGGACCCGGACCGCCTCGCCACGCTGTTCAAGCTCGACCACTTCGCGACGGTCATGCGCCGGCACAGCGAGAACCTCCTGGTTCTCGCCGGTACCGAGCACGTCCAGCACGCGGCCGGGCCCGTGCCGCTCGTGGACGTCGTCCGTGCCGCCGTCAGCGAGATCGAGCGGTACGAGCGGGTCCGGATCGCCGCGCTGCCGCCGCACGCGCACATCGCCGGGTTCGCCGCGGACGACCTCTCCCACCTGCTGGCCGAACTCATGGAGAACGCCACCTCGTTCTCCCCGCCCGACCTGCCCGTGGAGATCTCCGGCTGGCTGCTGGAGAACGGCGAGGTCATGCTCTCCGTCCAGGACGAGGGCATCGGTATGACCGAGGACCGGCTGGAGCGCCTCAACGCCCGCCTGTCCGACTTCGACCCGGAGTCGCCCTACGACCAGGAGGGCGAGGACGGTCTCGGCCTCGGCCTGTACGTCGTGGCCCGCCTCGCCCACCGCCACGGTGTGCGCGTGCAGCTGCGTGAGCAGAAGCAGGGCGGTGTCGCGGCGGTCGTCGTCCTGCCCCGCACGCTGCTGGCGGCCGCCACGCCCGCGGCCGTCCCGGCCTCCGGTCCCCTCTCCGGCACCACCCACTCCTACTCCTTCCCCGGCGCGGACGCCGAGGCCAACTCCAACGTCCTGCCCGGCCGCACGGCGGGCGGCGACCCGCTGGTGGCACTGGCGGAGAAGGCGGTGCAGCGGGAGGAGGCGGGGGCCGCCGGCCACGAGGGGCACGCGGAGTCCCGGGCGGCCACGGATGCCGCGGAGGCCGCGGAGCACCCGGAACCCGCGGAAGGGGCAGCACCGGCGGCTCGGGCGGACGCGGCAGAACCGGCCGCATCCGCGGAATCCGTACCGGCGGCACCGCTGGAAACCCCTGCCGAGACCACGATGGAGCTGCTGCTCCCGGCACCGCGGGCGGCATCGGACGCGGCAGCGCCGGGTGTGGCGGAGTCCGCGCCGCAGGCGGAACCGGAGCCGATGCGCCACGAGCCCGCGCCCGACGGCGAATCGGCCCCACAGGGTGCACCCGCACCCGACGGCGCGACCCGCACGGGGGGTGCGGGTGGGAACGTGACCGCCGAAGGCGAAGCCGAGGCGGAACACGAACGCGCAGCCGACGACGAAGAGGACCGCGTCACCGACAAGGGCCTCCCCAAGCGCACTCCCAAGATCACCGCTCCGGCCACGACCCCGCGCCAGCGCGGCGGGTCGGTCGACGCCGACGTCCTCCGCCGCCGCCTCGGCGGCTTCCGCCAGGGCGCCCAGGCCGGCTACCGGGACGTGGAGGCGGAGATCGCCGAGCAGACGGCCTCGCACAAGCGGCCGGCCACCGGCACAGCAGTACCAGCTGAATCCGAAGAAGCCACGGGGGGCACAGTCGAGGAGGCAAGCAGTTGACCGCTCCCAGTACCTTCGGACTGATCGGACTGAGCAGTGAGGCCCGCAACCTGCACTGGCTGCTGACCAACCTCGTCGAGGAGGTCCCCGGCATCCTTTCGGTCGCGGTCGTCTCGTCCGACGGACTGCTTCTGCTGTCCTCGGACGACCACCGCAACAAGGAGGCCCGCGAGGCCCTGCACTCCCGCGGGACCCGGCGGACCGGACCACGCGGCTCCGCCGCCGACCTGGCCACCATCGTCTCCGGTATCGGCAGCCTCACCGTCGGCGCCGCCAGGCTGATGGAGTTCGGCGGGGTCCGGCACACGATGGTCGCGATGGACGAGGGCACTCTGTTCGTGATGTCCATCAGCGACGGCTCGCTGCTCGGCGTCCACGGCTCCGCGGACTGCGACATGAGCGTGGTGGCGTACCACATGGCCCTGTTCGTGGGCCGCGCCGGCCATGTCCTGACGCCGGAACTCCGCAGCGAGCTCCGAAAATCCCTGGAGGAGTCCCAGACGGCGGGGAGTGCCCGATGAGCAGTACGCCCAAGCACCAGCTCCCGGTCCGCGGTGGTGAGCGCAAACCCGCCCGGGTCCGCCCCTACTCTCTCACCGGCGGCCGGACCCGCTTCGGCCACGTCCTCCTCGTGGAGACGTTCGTGGCGAGCACGGCCGCGCTGGACGCCGCGGAGGAGCGCAAGGAGCTCACGAACGGCTCCCTCTCCACCCGTGTGATGCCGGAATTGCGGGCCATCGTCGAACTGTGCCGCCGGATGCGTACGGTGGCCGAGATCGCCGCGCTGCTGAAGATGCCGCTCGGCGTGGTCCGCGTACTCCTCAGCGACCTCGCGGACCAGGGAAAGATCCGTGTGTACGGAACGGGAACCGGCCACGGCACGGGCCGCCCGGACCGAGCTCTGCTGGAAAGGGTGCTGAGTGGACTCCGTCGTCTCTGACGCCGCTCACGGCGTCTCCGCTACATCCCCGTTCGCCGAGCCCGACGAGGGCATGCACGCCTGGCAGACGGACCGCACCCGGGCCCCCATCGCCACGAAGATCGTGGTGGCGGGTGGCTTCGGCGTGGGCAAGACCACGCTCGTCACCTCCGCCTCGGAGATCACGCCCCTGCAGACCGAGGCGCTGATGACCGAGGCGAGCGAGGCCACCGACGACCTCACCGCCACGCCGGGCAAGACCACCACCACCGTGGCCATGGACTTCGGGCGCATCACGCTCGACGACGACCTGGTGCTCTACCTGTTCGGCACCCCGGGCCAGCAGCGGTTCTGGTTCATGTGGGACGACATCGTGCGCGGCGCGATCGGCGCCGTCGTCATGGCCGACACACGGCGTCTGAAGGACAGCTTCCCGGTCCTGGACTACTTCGAGAGCTCCGGACTGCCGTACGTGGTCGCGGTCAACCACTTCGACGGCAGCGAGATGTTCGAGCCGGAGGACGTGCGGGAGGCCCTGACCATCCCGCAACACATACCTGTCATGATCATGGACGCGCGTCGCCGGATCTCCGTGATCGAGACCCTCCTGGCCCTCGTGGGCCACGCGCTCGACGAAACCCCCGAGTAGAGGAACAGCCCCGCATGCGGAAGATACTCGTCGTCGGAGCCGGTCAGTCCGGGCTCCAGATAGCTCTCGGCCTCCAGTCGCAGGGGTACGAGGTCACCCTGATGTCCAACCGGACGGCGGACGAGATCCGCACGGGCCGGGTCATGTCGACGCAGTGCATGTTCCACACGGCACTGCAGCACGAGCGTGATCTTCAGCTGAACTTCTGGGAGCCCCAGGCCCCGAAGATCGAAGGGCTCGGTGTCTCGGTCGCCGCCCCCGGCTCCTGGGCCGAGGGCCCCTCCGCCCGGGCCATCGACTGGCTGGGCCGCCTCGACGGATACGCCCAGTCGATCGACCAGCGAGTGAAGATGGCCGGCTGGATGGAGACGTTCGCCCAGCGCGGAGGCCAGCTCGTCATCCACGGCGCGGCCGTGGGCGACCTCGACTACTTCTCCCGCACGTACGACCTGGTGCTGGTCGCGGCGGGCAAGGGCGAGCTGGTGCAGATGTTCGCCCGCGACCCGGAGCGGTCCCCCTACAGCGAGCCCCAGCGGGCGCTGGCCGTGTCGTACGTCCACGGCCTCGGCCCGCGCCCCGAGCACCCCGGCACCGAAGCGGTCCGCTGCAACCTCGTGCCGGGCGTCGGCGAACTCTTCGTGATGCCGTGCCTGACCACCTCCGGCCGCGCCGACATCCTGTTCTGGGAGGGCGTACCCGGCGGCCCCCTCGACGCCTTCAACGGCGTCAAGGACCCCGCTGAGCACCTCTCCCTGACTCTGGAACTCATGGAGCGGTACGTTCCCTGGGAGTACGCGCGGGCCACCAAGGTCGAACTGACCGACGCCGGCGGCACACTGGCCGGCCGCTACGCCCCCACCGTCCGCAACCCCATCGGCCGCCTCCCCGGCGGCGGGCTGGTCCTCGGCGTCGCCGACGTGGTCGTCGCCAACGACCCGATCACCGGACAGGGCTCCAACTCGGCCTCCAAGTGCGCCGCCGCCTACCTCGCCTCGATCGTCGAGCACGGCGACAAGCCGTTCGACGAGGAGTGGATGCGGTCCACCTTCGACCGCTACTGGAACACCGCCCAGCACGTCACCAAGTGGACCAACGCGATGCTCGCCCCGCCGCCTGAGCACGTCCTGAACCTCATCGGCGCCGCCGGTGGGATCCAGCCGGTCGCCGACCGCTTCGCCAACGGCTTCAACGACCCGTCCGACTTCGAGAACTTCCTCTACGACCCGGACAAGACCCAGGCCTACCTGGCCGAGGCGTCCGGCGCGGGCGCCGCGTAACCCTCGTAGCCCTCGTCCGGCCCGTCCGTGGCACCCTCAGGGAGCTCCGGCGGCTGGTACCGCCGCAGGGGCTTCCCGTCCGGGTCCGGGCGTACGGCGCCCAGGACCGGGTTGGCCGCGATCGGTGACACCTTCACCTTCGCGCCCGGGCGGGGTGCCTGGACGACCATGCCGTCCCCCAGGTACAGCGCCACGTGCGTGGCCTCGGGGAAGTACACGACCAGGTCGCCCGGGCGCAGCTCGTCCAGCGGGATCCGCTCCAGCCGCTTCCACTGCTCCTGGCTGGTCCGGGGGACGGGCGTCCCGGCCGCGGCCCAGGCCTGCGAGGTCAGTCCCGAGCAGTCGTACGCCTTCGGGCCCTCCGCGCCCCACTCGTACGGCTTGCCGAGCTGCCGTACGGCGTAGCGGACGGCCCGGCCGCCCTCGGCCGTCGGCCGACGGACGCTGCTCCTGCTGCCGCCGCTGCCGCTGAGTGCGCCGGACGCCATGAACTTCTCCTGGGCCTCCGTGATGCCGTCCTCCTCCAACTCGGCGAGCGCGGTCAGCTGGTCGCGGCTGAGGGAGGCGAGCAATTCCTCGACGTCCCCGAGGCGTGTGCGGACCTCGTCCCGTTCCTTCTCGCGCCGCTCGGCGAGCGCGAGTTGCCTGTCCAGGGACTTGCGGGACTTGCGGGCCAGGTCACGGGCCTTGCGCTCGTCACCGGTGAGCCGGCCGACGGTGTCGGCCCGCTCCCGCGCGAGCCGGCCGATCACATGCCCCTGCTCGATCGCGTGCTGCGGGTCGCGGGCCAGGAGCAGACGTACGTACGGGGAGATGTCGGTGCTGCTCTGGTACTGCTGCCGGGCCAGCCGGCCGGCCGCTGCCCGGCTGTCGTGCAGGGAGAGCCGGGCGCGTACGAGGGCGCGGTCCAGGCGGTCGGTCTCGGCGCGCTGCTCCTTCAGCTTCTCCTCGGTGGCGTTGTAGGCCTCGGTGGCCTCCTCCGCCTTCCGGTACAGCTCCTGAAGATCTGTCAGGAGACCGGCGACGGAGACGTCCTGTGCGAGGTCGGGGTCCGGGGCGGCTGCGGCCGGGGTGGGGGAGAGGAGCGTTGTCGCCGCCGTCGCCGCGACGCAGACCAGACGCACGAGTCTTGCCGACATGCCATCACCTCCGTTGCGGGGGCGGCCTTTCGGCCACCGGACACTCGTGAGGATCAGGCGGGTGAGCGTGGTGTGCCCGGTGGGTGTGCGCGGTTCGGCGCAACCAGGTCACCCGTCGGCGTCGTCCGGCTTGCTCGGCGGCGTGGCGTCTGGCTTGCCGGGTGGCGTGGCGTCCGGCTTCGACCAGGGCCAGTTGAGCCGGCGGGCCGGGGCGCCCTCGGGGGCGTAGGCGTACTTCCAGCGGTTGGTCAGGCCGACCTTGCCCTGTCCCCGGGGTACGCGGCGATAGACCAGGATCGTGGGCGGGCCGCCGTCGGGGGCCGGGACGGGGATGCGGTACGTCTTGGGCGGGTGCCCGGTGATGCCGAGCAGGACGGGCAGGATCCTGCCGTCCATGGGGCCGCCCTCGAACGGGGTGTCTTCGCTCTTCACGGGATCAGTGTCGGACATCCTCGGCGAGGGCCCGGACCAGGGCGTCGGTCTGCGGGTCGCGGCGGGCGGTCACGGTCAGCATGGCGACGAACTGCTCGACGAGCCAGTCGCGGAGCTCCCCGGCGGGGGGCTGCTTGTCCTCGTCGAGCCAGATGAGCGACGACGCCTCCACGGCGGTGATCCACATGCGGATGGTCATGCGCAGGCGGGGCCCCGGGTCCGTGGCCCGCAGGTGGCTGAGGATGTGCTCGGCGGCGATACGGCGGACACCGTCGACGATGGCGGTGGTGCGTGAGGTCTCCACGACGCTGCCGCCCTGGAGGAGGGCGCTGAAGCCGGTGTCGTGCTGGTCGACGAAGGTGAGGTAGCGGTCGAGGGCGCGGGACAGACGGGGGAGGAGGGGGCCCTCGCGTGGTTCGTCGAAGCAGTGCTGGAGCTCGTCGGCGGCGGAGCGCAGGGCGGCCTCGTAGAGCTGCTGCTTGCCGCCGGGGAAGTACCGGTACACCAGGGGCCGTGACACCCCGGCCGCCTCCGCCACGTCGTCCAGGGAGACCTCCTCCGGGGCGCGGTGGGCGAAGAGGTTCAGTGCCGAGGTGAGGAGCTGGCTGCGGCGTTCCTCGACGCTGAGTCGCCGGTAGGCGGGGGTGGGGGCGGCTGGTGTCATGCTCGCAGCGTAATCGGGGCGTCGGGGGGCTGCGTGGCGGTTGCCGTCCGGCGGTGGAGCGGGGAGCCTGCGGCGGCCTGTGGCTGCTTCGGTGGGGGTGCGCACCTGCGCCTGCGGGGCGGTGGTGGGTCGGGGCCGCGTCCGGGGGGCCGTCCCCGAAGAGCGGACTGTCGGCCCTCCGGGCCGAGTTCCGCGCTGGAGGGTCGCCCCGCACCGGACGAGCAGCGAGAGCACTGCGACGCCCCATCCGGACCCACCGGGCGGGGCGTCCGATCGTCCGGACCGCTACGCCAGCAACCCCGACGACTTCCACAGCCGTCGCCCGACCCCGCGCAACACCCCGATGTCGTCGAGGAAGTCCGTCAGCCGCCTGGAGCCGTTGCGCATGACCTCCCGGCGATGCCCGCTCTCCCGGACCTGGGCGAGGGCCTCCCGCTTGTCCAGGCCCACGTTCGTGTAGACGTCGGGGTTCACGAACGCCACCGAGAAGACGCGGGCGAACTCGCCGGAGGTGACGCGGGTGAACTCCTGGGACCACTTGGGGGCCGTCACCATCTGGCGGCGGAGTTCCTCGCGGGCGTAGCGGACGTGGCGGGCCTCCTCCACGACGTGGATGCGGGTGACGCCCCGGATGAGGGTCTGGACGCGTTCGTCGGGGAAGGTCAGGCGCTGCATCCAGTCGAGGACCTCCTCGCCCAGCAGGGTCGCCGTGAAGGAACCCGGGGTCGTCGAAATGGTCTTGAACAGGCGGCCCAGGTGCTGGTGCGGGCGGCTGACCGGGTAGTAGGGCGTGCCGCCGCGGGTGATCAGCCGGGCGAACATCTTGGAGTGCCGGCACTCGTCCTCGATCTCGGTGAGCGCGTAGCGGACGTGCGCGCTCGTCGCCGCCTTGTCGTAGATGTGCCGGACCAGCAGCTGCATGAGGATGATCTCGAACCAGATGCCGAGGGAGGCCAGCGCCGCCGCCTCGTGCCGGGAGAGCAGGATCCGCTGCTCCTCGCTCATCCGCTTCCAGAGCGGGGTGTCGTACAGCGACACCAGCTCCGGCGGCCAGAACCACTTGCCCTCCTCGAAGGGCGCGTCCCAGTCCAGTTCCTGGTCCGGGTCGAAGGAGTGCCTGGCTGAGGAGTCGAGCAGCCGCTGGGCCACCTGCTCCCGGTCCTTCAGCAGGCCGAGGGCATCGCGCAGGCCGTCGAGCGCGTCGGCTTCCGTCAGGGTCGTCATGGCTGCCCACCTCGTTGTGCACACGTCACCGTCCCCCTTATGAGACTGCCTGTCAGCAAGCTCGTCAATCCCCTGTGCGCGACTTGTTGACCCGGCGTCTACCACGTGTGAGCCTGCGGGACATGCCGACCTTCGACCTGTACGCCAAGGAACCCGAAGAGCCCGTGTGGCAGGTGCCGGCGACCGGTGCGGCCCGTTTCGACTGGGAGGCCGTCTTTCCAGGCCGACGTGACGGTGTCGGCCGCGACCGCCTCCTGGCCCTCTACCAGAAGGGCAAGGACAAGCAGTGGGACGGGCAGAAGCGGATCGACTGGGAGCTGGAGGTGGATCCGTACGATCCGCTGGGGACTCCCGACGAGGCGATGTCGCTGTACGGGACCCGGCACTGGGCGAAGCTGACGGACAAGGACAAGGGCGATCTGCGGCGGCACTACGCCTCCTGGCAGTTCAGCCAGTTCCTGCACGGCGAGCAGGGCGCGATGATCTGCGCCGCCCGGATCGTGGAGTCGGTCCCCGACCTGGACGCCAAGTTCTACTCCGCGACCCAGACGATGGACGAGGCCCGGCACGCCGAGATCTACGGCCGTTTCCTGCACGAGAAGATCGGACTGCTGTACCCGATCAACGACAACCTCCAGTCCCTGTTGGGGGACACCTTGCGCGACTCGCGCTGGGACATGCCGTACCTGGGCATGCAGGTGCTGATCGAGGGCCTCGCGCTGGCGGCCTTCGGCATGATCAGGGACACGACGGACAAGCCGCTGCCGAAGCAGATCCTCGCCTACGTCATGCAGGACGAGGCCCGGCACGTGGCCTTCGGCCGGATGGCCCTGCGCGACTACTACAAGCAGCTCACCGACGCCGAGCTGAGGGAGCGCGAGGAGTTCGTCATCGAGGGCTGCTACCTCATGCGCGACCGGCTGCGGGGCGTGGAGGTCCTGGAGAACTTCGGCATCCCGAAGCCCGAGGCCGAGGAGTACAGCGAACAGTCCGAATTCCTCGCCCTGTTCCGCAAACTCCTCTTCAGCCGCATCGTCCCCTGCGTCAAGGACATCGGCCTGTGGGGCAAACGCCTCCAGCAGGCCTACGTCGACATGGGCGTCCTGGAGATGGGCGACTCCGATCTGGACCTGCTGATGACCCAGGACGAGGAGATCGCCGAGCAGTTGGACGCCGAGCGCTTCGCGGCGGAGGAGAAGGAGCGGGTGGCGGAGGTGCAGGGGGCGATCGAAACCGGTCGACGGGTCGAGGATTGATCACTCGTTCGACGGGCGGATCGGCATATCCGCCTGGGTACGCCGGCTGCGCCAGGCGTACCTCACCGCCGCCGACCGCCGCCGCTAGGCCGAGCAGCCCAGCCCCTCCGGCACCTCGCCGATCAGTGGTGTCGCCCCCTGGGGCGGGAACTGCGTCCGCAGCGTGAAGGCGTACGGGGTCGGGCCGTGGGTGCGGATGTGGAGGAGGCGGGACTCCGCCTCGGCGACCGTGGGGCGGTGACCCGCAGGGACCCACCACAGGGTGACCATGGCCTCCTGGACCCGCTCGAACCACTCGCGGCGACGGGCGAGCATCTCCCGGTGCCTGCCCTGGTACATGTACGCGGTCAGGGAGTCGATGTCGCGCCACACCGACATGTTGAGGATCAGCCAGGAGTCCCCGAAGACGGGCACATCAGTGGCGTTGCCCGTGTCGCTCTGCAGGCGCCAGACGAAACCGTCGGCCGCGTCGGCGTCGGCGTTCACCGGGTCGAGGGCGTCTACGAAGTCCTTCAGCTGCGGGGAGTCCAGCGGTGCCTTGAGGCGGCCGATGTTGACCTCGGCGAGTTCATACGCGGTGGCAGGCTGAGTCATGCACCGAACGTTAGGTCGGGAGCCCCGGCCGTGGTAGTCCCGTCTCACCGACCGGGCACCTGCGGGCGGGACTTGAGCACCGCCTCCATCACCGCCCGCGCGATCGGCGCCGCGTCGCCGCCCCCGCTGATGTCCCGGCGCTCCGCCTCGGCGTCCTCCACGACCACCGCGACCGCCACCCGTGGCGCCGGATCGCGGTCACCCTGTGCCCAGGAGACGAACCAGGCGTACGGCGTACCGGAGTTGCGGCGGCCGTGCTGCGCGGTGCCGGTCTTGCCGCCGACCTTGGCGCCGCGGATCGCGGCCCGGCGCCCTGAGCCGTTCTCGACCACCTCCCGCATCAACGCGCGCAGCCGGACCGCCGTCGAGGGGGACATCGCCTGGCGGACCGCGCGCGAGCCCGCGGTCGCGAGGACGCTGCCGCCCGGCCGGGTCGTGCGCTCCACCAGGTACGGCTCCCGCACCTGGCCGCCGTTGGCCACGGCCGCCGCGACCATCGCCATCTGCAGTGGTGTGGCGCGGGTGTTGTACTGGCCGATCGACGACAGTCCGAGCTGCGCCCGGTCGAGCGAGGTGTCGAAGGTGGACCGGGCCACCGGGAAGGGGATCCGCAGCGACGGGTTGTTGAAGCCGAAGGCGTGTGCCATGGCCGTCATGTCCCCCACACCGACCTCGACGCCGAGCTTGGCGAACACCGTGTTGCAGGAGAGGGTGAAGGCCTCGCGCACGGAGGCGTTCCGGCAACCCCGGGACGCGTTCGTCAGGCGGGTCCGCGTCCCGGGCAGGGTGTACGGGTCGGGCGAGTCGGTCGGCGCGTCGAGGTCCGTGACCACACCGGTGTCCAGCGCGGCGGCCGTGGTGACGACCTTGAAGGTCGAGCCCGGCGGATACGTGTGGCGTACCGCCCGGTTGAGCATCGGCCGGTCCTTGTCCGAGGTGAGCCGTGTCCAGGCCCGGGCCGCCGCCGACCCGTTCCCGGACAGCGGCTGGGGGTCGTAGGACGGGCGGGACACCAGGGCCAGGATCCGGCCGGTCGACGGTTCCAGCGCCGCGACCGCGCCCTTGAGCCCGGCGAGTCCCCGGTAGGCCGCCTGCTGCGCGGCCGGGTCGAGGGTCGTGACGACGTCACCGCCGGTGCTCCGTGCCCGCGTGAAGTCGTTCCACAGCGGGAACGGAGCGAGCATCGGATCCGAGCCGGACAGGACGCCGTCCTCGGTGCGCTCCAGGAGCGTCGTCCCGTACAGCTGGGAGGCGAAGCCGGTGACCGGCGCGTACAACGGGCCGTCCGTGTAGGTCCGTTCGTAGCGGAGGTGCTCGCGGGTGTCCTTCGAGCCGGTGATCGGCCGGCCGCCGACCAGGATGTCGCCCCGCGGCTCCTCGTAACGGGTGATGTCGGGGCGGCGGTTGGCCGGGTTGCGGTCGTACTCGGGGGCCTGGACGACCTGGACGCGGGCGGCGTTCAGCAGCAGCGCCACCAGCAGCAGCGCACAGAAGACGCCGGCGTGCCGGATGTGCCGCGTCACCGGGTGTCCTGCCCGTCGCCCTGCCGCCGGGCCGAGTCGCTCACCCGGACCAGCAGCGCCACGATCGCCCAGTTGGTGACCACCGACGAACCGCCCTGCGCCAGGAACGGCATCGCCATGCCGGTCAGCGGGATCAGCCCGGTCACCCCGCCCGCGATCACGAACACCTGCAACGCCACCAGCGAGGCGAGGCCGACCGCGAGCAGCCGGCCGAAGGGTTCGCGCAGGGCGAGGCCGGCCCGGTAGCCACGCTCCACCAGCAGCCCGTAGAGGAGGAAGATCGCGGAGAGGCCGACCAGGCCCAGTTCCTCACCGGCCGTGGCCAGGATGAAGTCCGACTTCACGGCGAAGCCGATGAGGACGGAGTGGCCGAGGCCGAGGCCCGTGCCGAGCAGGCCGCCCTCCGCGAAGGCGAACAGGGACTGGGCGAGCTGGTTCGCGCCATCGCCGGCCTCGATGGAGGCGAAGGGGTGCAGCCAGGTCTCGATCCTGCTGTGCACGTGCGGCTCCAGCCGGCCCACGGCGACCGCGCCCAGCGCCGCCAGCAGCAGGCCCACGGCGATCCAGCCGGTGCGGCCGGTGGCGACGTAGAGGAGGACGACGAACAGGCCGAAGAACAACAGAGAGGTGCCCAGGTCGCGTTCCAGGATCAGGACGCCGACGCTCACCAGCCACACCGCGACGATCGGGCCGAGGACCCGGCCGGTGGGGAGCTGGAGCTTCCAGATGCGGCGGCCGGTGCAGGTGAGGGCGTTGCGGTTCGCGGCCAGGTACGCGGCGAAGAACACCGCCAGCAGCACCTTCGCGAACTCGCCCGGCTGGATGGAGAACCCGGCCACCCGGATCCAGATGCGGGCCCCGTTCACCGCCGGGAACAGGATCGGCAGGGTGAGCAGTACCAGGGCGGCGACGACGCAGACGTACGTGTAGCGCTGCAGCACCCGGTGGTCGCGCAGCAGCAGGACGACCAGGATGAACAGCGCCACACCCAGCGTCGACCAGACCAGCTGGGCCGGTGCCGCCCGGTCGCCCGGGGTCTCCAGGTCGAGCCGGTAGATGAGCACCAAACCCAGCCCGTTGAGCAGCACGCCGATCGGCAGCAGGAGGGGGTCGGCGTAGGGGGCCCGCAGGCGTACGGCCAGATGGGCCAGCAGCGCCAGCACGCCCAGCCCGGCGCCGTAGCCGGCCGCACCGGGGGGCAGGGTGCCGTGCTGGGCCAGGCCCACGGCGCAGTAGCCGTACACCGACAGCAGTACGGCCAGGACGATGAGGGCGAGTTCGATGCCCCGGCGCCGGGGGAGGCGGCGGACGGCGGGCGCGGGTGGGTCCGCCGTCGCCACGGTGATTCCGGCCTTGCTCATGTCCGGAACCTACCCAAACGGTTCGTCATGTGTGTCTTTGGATGACCGAATGTCAGCACCAGCGTGGCGCGGGGCCGATGTTGTCGATGTAGCGGGCCGCGCCCCAGGCCCAGGTGCCGTCCGTGAGCAGGTACCACAGGGGGTTGCCCTGCACGGTCTCGCCGCCCGTCTTGCAGAAGATCCTTACGATGTCGCCCTTGTGGGCGTACCGGATGATCTGCGAGCCACGGTTCGGGGCACTGCGCAGCGCCAGCGTGCCGGCCGTGACGACGCCCTGGTAGAGCTGCGAGTCGTGGTCGCCCCCGTTCCCGCCGCTCGGGTCGTGGTCGCCCCCGTTCCCGCCGCTCGGGTCGTGGTCGCCCCCGTTCCCGCCGCTCGGGTCGTGGTCGCCCCCGTTCCCGCCGCTCGGGTCGTGGTCGCCCCCGTTCCCGCCGCTCGGGTCGCGGCCGTCCCCGTTGCCGCCGCTCGGGTCGTGCTGGCCGTGCTGGTTCCCGTTGCCGCCGCTCGGGTCCCAGTCGTCGTGCGTGGCGGCGGCGGGCGTGGCGGCGGCCGCCGCGGCGAGAAGTCCGGCGGCGGTGGCTATGGTGAGGCGGGAGCGCAAAGACATGGGGGTTACCTCCATGTAGGGGCGAGAGTGCCGAAGCTGACTAATCGCCACATTAGGAGCGGCCCACGGCCCCCGCCCTTCACAGTGGGCCATAGGAGGAAGCGCCCCGAACTCTCAGTCCGCCGCCAGCACCAGAGTCGCCATCGCGCCACCGTCCGGCGCGTTCGCGAACTCCAGCCGCGCGCCCAGCACCTCCGCCTGCCCCAGCGCGATGGTCAGCCCGAGCCCGTGACCCCGCGTACCCCCCTCCGTACGGAAGCGCTGCGGACCGTGCGTCACCAGATACTCCGGAAACCCCTCCCCATGATCACGAACGGTCACCACCGGACCGTCCACGGTCAGCACGACCGGCCCCCGCCCGTGCTGGTGCGCGTTGGCCACGAGATTGCCCAGCACCCGCTCCAGCCGCCGCCGGTCCGTCTCCACGGACACGTCCCGTACGACCCTGACCTCCGTGCCGTTCCCCGCCGCCCGCACCGCCCGCTCGGCCAGCGGCCCCAACTGCTCGGTGTCCAGCTCCAGCCGCTCCCGCCCGGTGTCCAGCCGGGAAATCTCCAGCAGGTCCTCCGTGAGCGTGCGCAGCGCCGCCACCCGGTCCCGCACCAGCTCCGTCGGACGGCCCGGCGGCAGCAGCTCGGCCGCCGCGTGCAGTCCGGTCAGCGGCGTGCGCAGCTCGTGCGCGACATCCGCCGTGAACCGCTGCTCCGCGAGCAGCTTGCCCTGCAGCGACGACGCCATGGAGTCAAGCGCGGCGGCGACCGCCGCCACCTCGTCCTGCGGGCCCGTCGGGCCCTTCGTCCGCGGGTCCGTACGGGGGTCGTTCACGCGCGCGTCCAGATCGCCCGCGCTGATCCGCCGCGCCACCCGTGCCGTGGTGTGCAGCCGCCGCGTCACCCGCGTCACCGCGAACGCGCCGACCAGCAGCGTCGCGCCGATCGCCAGGCCCGACGACCACAGGATCGCCCGGTCGAGGCCCGCGATGGTGCGGGCCTGCTGCGAGTAGTCGACCGCCACGGCCAGGGCCCGTTCTCCGTCGGCGGGCCCCGCCGCCCACATGGTGGGGCGTCCCTCCCGGTCGGCGACCATCGTGCCCCGCTCCCCGGCCACCGCCAGGTCGCGCAGCTCCCGGGGCAGCCCCGGCGGGTCCACCCCCGCGCCCCGCCGCAGCGCGTCCCCGGCCTCGTACCGTTCCGCCGCCTGGGCCAGCCGCTGCAACGCCTGGTCGCGGGCCTGCCCGACGGTCTGGTTCGTCACCTGCACATGCACCAGCACACCGAGCAGGGCGGCCAGCGCACAGCACATCACGGTGATGAAGGCGGCGGCCTTGGCGGCGAGCGTGCCGGACCACTGGGGGAGCGAGGGTCTCATCCGGTGCTCGCCGAGGGGGAGACGGTGGGGGAAGGCGACGGGGGCCGGGAGTGCTTGCGCGGGCCGGTGCGCAGCATCTCGTCGTGGGTGAGGAGCATGGCCCGCTGGTCCCGGTCCCACGTCCACTGGAGGCGGTACTCGTAGCCGGCGACCTCGGAGGGCGAGCGGATGACGAGCGAACGCCCGGCCAGCTCGACGCCGCTCAGAGCGTCCTCCCAGGTCATCACCTGCTCGAGCCGGTTCTTCTCGACGGTGTAGACACGCACGGCGGTGGTCCTGCCGGGCAGCAGCCGGAAGCCCAGCGTGAGGTCGGCGCGTCCGTCGCCGGTCAGGTCCCGGTAGTAGGGCCTGAGGACCGGGCACGTGCCGTGTCCCGGACCCTCGGCGCAGTCGGCCATCCGGGCCTCGGTGTCGCGGTAGGGGGCCTCGGCGCCGTCGTAGTCGGCGGGGTGTGCGGAGATCTCGGCCCGGACGATGCCGACCGGGTCCACCCTCCTGATGTCGTCGCCGGGGACCTTCACCCCCTTGACCACCTCGGTGTCCACCTCGCCGATCTCGAAGGCCGGGCTGGACGCCGGTGTCAGCTCGGGCCAGAGCCGGGCCGGTCCGACCGCCGTCGGGGCCGACCCGGCTCCCTCGAGCCCGCCCGCGTCCCCGCAGCCCACTGCGCCGGCCAGCAGCAGGGCGACGACAGCGACACGGCCGGCCACCCGGCCACGGCGGTTCCGCGGGCGGCCGGAGCGGCCGGCAGGTCCGTCGGGGCGGCCGGCGAGGTGGCCGAGGGGACTGCCGGGGCGGCCGGCGAGGTGGACGAGCGGACTGCCGGGGCGGTTGCCAGGGCGGCTGAGGGGCACTGCACTCCTGCGGTTCGTGGGTGATCACGCGGCTCGGACACGACCGCCGGCCGCGTACACCTTATTCGTAGGGAAGTCCTATTTGCGCGGGAGGGCAGTCATGCCGTGCTACCCGGTGCCCTGCTGCTCGGTCAGTTCCTCCAGCAGCCGGGCCGTGGTCAGCCCGGCCCGCAGGTACTCGACGAACAGGTCGTTGTGCAGCGCCCAGGGCGAGCGGCGGTCCCGGATCAGCCGGATCGCCGCCTCGGCCGAGCTGCCCCGGCGCATCAGCGCGTGCGCGACGACCAGGCCGGAGCGGTTGTAGCCGTGGTAACAGCGGACGAGGACCCTGCGGCCCTCCTCCAGCGCCTCGCACGCGGCCTCTGCCAGCCGGATCACCCCGGCCAGCTGTGTTCCGTCCAGCGGCCCGTCCGGGATCGGCCACACATGGTGCCGCACGCCAGGGGCGGGCCCGTGCCCCGGCAGCCGCAGCAGCGTCTGCACGAGATCGAACTCGTCCCGGACGACGGCGAACTCCCTCTGGCCCGAGGCGCCCGTGAACTCGTGGCCGCCCATCCACAGACCGGGGGCGACCTCGTTCCACGGGCTCTCCGGAGTCGGCACATCGGGTTTCCCGCGGGTACGCAACGACGCCTCCCCACCCTCACCGCCCGAGGGCCCGCACGGCGTTGACCAGGCACGGAGTCCTTCCCGCGCCCGATACCCAGGCAGGCCCAACTCCTCTCAAAGGTAACCGGGTTCTTGCCCCCGCAGCACCCCGCCTGTTCCCATGGTCGGGGGTGATGGTGCATGGACGGACTGCGCGTCATACCGACCTGGCGGCACGGACGTGAGCGGCTGTACGTCCGCCTCCCAGACGGCAGGAACATCGCCTGGTACGACCGTGAGGCGGCCCGGGTGAACCTGCTCGGCGAGGATCGCGAGAACGAGGTCCTGCGGGCCCTCAGGCCCTTCGTCACCGGCCCGGTGACGGTCGGACCGCCCCCGGTGCCCACCCCCGCCGAACTCGCCCGCCTCACCCTCCACCCCGACGACGACCTGGCCCCCAACCGCCCCGGCGAGGCCCTCGTCGTCGACCTCGACCGCGCCCCCGGCCCGGCCCACCGGCTTCGCCCCGACCCCCGCCGCCGCGCCCTGGCGGCCGAGCAGGCGGTCGGGGACGCCCTGGACGACCTGGACGGCGCCGGCTGGCACACGCTGCACTCCGTGCCGCTCCCCGGCGGCGACCGCATCCACCACCTGCTGATCGGCCCCGGCGGCCTGTACGCCGTGCACGCGCTGTACGCCCGCAAGCAGCGCGTGACGGTTTCCGACCCGCTTGTCACCCTGGGCCGCCGCGACCCGCACCCCCTGCTCCGACGCGTCCGCGCCGACGCCGACCGCGCCTCCTACGCCCTGACCGCCGAGGTCCGGCCGGCGCTCGCCCTGGTGGACCCCGCGGGAGTGTCGGTCCCGGCCCCGCCACGCGAGGTCCGTGTCCTGACGGACACGGAGCTGCGGGGCCTGGCGCGCCAGGGCGGCGTCCTCAAACCGGCGGACGTGGAGGCCCTGCACGCGATGGCCCGGGACCGGAACACCTGGGCACGGGTGTGAGCGGGGGCTGACGGGGCTGACGGGGCTGAGCGTGGCTGACGGGGCTGCCGGGTTGCTTGGGTGTTTCGGTGGCGCCGGCCCGGCGGGGGCTGCTGGGTCGTCGGGGATTGTCGGGGCCGGTCCGGCGGGGGCTGCCGGACCGCTCGAGTCGTCCGCCCAGCCGTCAGCGGCCTTGCGAGCCGCCCCCTTGCATCCCGACCAGCCGTCCCACCCGCGGCTATGGCAGCCGTCCCGCCGACCCCGGGTCCAGCAGCGGCGCCAGCAGATCCCCGTAGTCCTGCAGCCGAGGCGCGATGTCCCCCGCCTGGAAGTCCAGCCGGCCATCCACGCCCGACGCCTCGATCTCCTCCCAGGTCACCGGCGCCGACACGGTGGGTTCCGCGCGGGCCCGGAGCGTGTAGGGCGTCGCCGTGGTCTTGCGAGCGGCGTTCTGGCTCCAGTCGACGAAGACCTTGCCGGACCGCAGGCTCCGCGTCATCCGGTGCAGGGCGAGGCGCGGCATGGCCTTCTCCGCCTCGACGGCCAGCGCCTTGGCGTATTCCGACACCCGCTCGGAGGACGCCCCGCGCACGGCGGCGAGCAGATGCAGCCCCTTCGAGCCGGAGGTCTTGGCGTAGGTCTCGAAGCCGTCCTCCGCGAGCCGCTCCCGCAGCCACAGCGCGACCTCGCAGCACTGCACGATGCTCGCGGGCGCCCCCGGATCGAGGTCGAACACGATCCGGTCGGCCTCCTCCGGCGTGCCCACGAGCCACTGGTGGGTGTGGAACTCCGTGACGAGGTTCGCCGCCCACATCAGACTCGGCAGGTCCTGCACCACAACCATTCGCGAGGGCCCCTCGACCCGCGGCACCTCGGCGGTGGTGACCCACTCGGGCGTACCCGGCGGCACGTTCTTCGCGAAGAACACCTGCCCGTCCGGCCCGTCCGGATACCGCAGGAAGGACACCGCCCGGTCACGCAGATGGGGCAGCAGGACCTCGGCGACGGTCGCGTAGTAGTGCAGCACCTCGCCCTTGGTGAAGCCGGTGGCGGGATAGAGCACCTTCTCCAGATTGCTGAGTGCGAGCCGTCGCCCCTCCACCACTGTGATAGGCGCCATACGATAAGAATCCCACGCAAACCATGACGAACACTCCCGAGCGTGACCCGAAGGGTGCTGCACGTGAGATCCATCTGGAACGGCGCCATCTCGTTCGGCCTGGTCAGCATTCCGATCAAGCTGGTGAACGCCACCGAGAGCCACTCGATCTCCTTCCGTCAGATCCACACCGAGGACGGCGGCCGCATCCGCTACCGCAAGTTCTGCGAACTGGAGGACCGCGAGGTCACCCAGGAGGACATCGGCAAGGGCTACGAGGACGCGGACGGCACGATCATCCCGATCACCGAGGAAGACCTGTCCAGCCTGCCCCTCCCCACCGCCAAGACGATCGAGATCGTCGCCTTCGTCCCGGCCGACCGGATCGACCCGCTCCAGATGGACGCGGCGTACTACCTGCAGGCGAGCGGCGCCCCGGCGGCGAAGCCGTACACCCTGCTGCGGGAGGCGCTCAAACGCAGCAACAAGGTGGCGATCGCCAAGTTCGCCCTGCGCGGCCGGGAACGCCTCGGCATGCTCCGGGTCGTCGGCGAGGCCATCGCGATGCACGGCCTGCTGTGGCCGGACGAGGTCCGCGCCCCCGAGGGCCTCGCCCCCGACACGAACGTCACCGTCCGTGACCAGGAGCTGGACCTGGCCGACGCGCTGATGGACACCCTCGGCGAGGTCGACCTGGAGGACCTGCACGACGAGTACCGCGAGGCCGTGGAGGAGGTCATCGCCGCGAAGGCCGCCGGAGAGGCCCTGCCCCAGGCTCCGGAACCCGCGGCCGGAGGCAAGGTCCTGGACCTCATGGCGGCCCTGGAGAGCAGTGTCCGCGCGGCCCGCGAGTCCCGAGGCGAGGAGGCCGCCGACCACGCCGAGGTCGAGTCGCTTCCCCCGCGCAGGACGTCCCGCGCGGCTCCCAAGCAGACCGGCGGCAAGAAGTCGACGTCCACAGCGAAGAAGACGGCGGCCAAGAAGACGGCGGCGTCGTCGAAGAAGTCGACGGCCAAGTCGGCCCAGGGCGCGAAGAAGACGGCGGCGAAGAGCACCGCGAAGAAGACCCCGGCGAAGAAGTCGACGACCCGCAAGCGCTCGGCCTGACCCGCTTCAGGGCACGTCCGCGTTGCCCCTCACGTCCGCGATGCCCCTTTCGGTGCTCCGGCCGACTGGCCCGCTCCCGCGCGGGGTACCCCGCCCCAGGGGGAGACGGGAGAGAGCGCCATGCCGCGGCCCACGGACCACCCCACCGACGACGACACCCTCGACGTCCACTTCATCGGCAACGCGACGGTGCTGTTGTCGTACGGCCCCCTGACCCTGCTCACCGACCCGAACTTCCTGCACCGGGGCCAGTACGCCTACCTCGGATACGGCCTGCTCAGCCGCCGGCTGACCGAACCGGCCCTCGACGTGGCCGAGCTCCCACGGATCGACGGGATCGTCCTGTCGCACCTGCACGGTGACCACTGGGACCGCCGGGCCCGCCGGCACCTGGATCACACCGTGCCGATCCTGACCACCCCGCACGCGGCCCGCCGCCTCAAGGTCGTGCAGGGGTTCCACCGCACGGCGGGCCTGCCCACCTGGAAGTCGCTCACCCCCGCGCGCGGCGCGGCCCAGGTCACGGTCACCGCCCTGCCCGGCCGACACGCCGGCAACGCGATGCTGCGCAGGCTGCTGCCGCCGGTCATGGGGAGCATGCTGGAGTTCGGCCCTGCCGGGGGTCCGCCCCGCGTCCGGCTCTACCTCTCGGGCGACACACTCGTCCACGAGGGCCTCGACGAGATCAGCCGGCACTTCCCGGCCGCCGACCTGGCCGTCCTCCACCTGGGCGGCACCCGCCTCCCCGGCGGCTTCGTCGTCACCATGGACGGCCCCCAGGGAGCCGAACTCGCCCGCCGCCTGCGCCCCCGGCTCGTCCTGCCGGTGCACTACGGCGACTACACGGTGATGCGCTCACCGCTGTCCGAGTTCCTGACCGAGGCGGAGAGGCTCGGCCTGGGGGACCGCGTCGTCCACTGCGGCCATGGTGAGCGCGTCCGGGTGTCGTGCGAGGCGGGGGCGGTTCCGAGGCTCCACTGACCAGGGCTCTTGATGCCCTGCGCGTCGGACAGAACCTGATCCGGAGGGCATGTCCCGGGGGCGATCGAGGTCAGGCCACCCGCCTGTCCTCCTGCTCGGACTCTTCCTCGTCGTCCTCGTCCGGCAGATGGACATCGTCGACGGAGATGTTGACCTCCACGACCTCCAGCCCGGTCATCCGCTCCACCGCGTTGATGACGTTGGTCCGGATGTCCGCTGCGGTGTCGGCGATGGCGGCGCCGTACTCGACGACGACGTCCAGATCGACGGCGGCCTGACGCTCGCCGACCTCCACCTTCACGCCCTGCGTGACACCACTGCCCGTGCCGGGCACGCGGTCGCGCACGGCACCGATGGCCCTGGTCATCCCGCCGCCGAGCTGGTGCACCTCGGGAACTTCCCGGGCGGCCATGCCCGCGATCTTCGCCACGACCGGGTCAGCGATCGCGGTGCTCCCGCGCGTCTCGGGGGCGCCCTTGCCGCCCTGCGACGACAGGGCGCCGTCCTGTCCGGTTCTGGTCGTGGGGTTACTGCGCTGTGTGGTCTCCGTCATGACCGTCACCTCGATGATCGGTGAGGGGTACGAGCAGCGTCGTTCTTCTCCACGGTAGAACAGCAGGGCGGATGGGGCGAAAGTGGCGGAAATGACGCAAGGGCCCCGTCGGGGGTTCATCGCGACAGACGAGCGACCTCCGCCTGGGACTCCTCGCACAGCAGGGCGAGTTCAGCCAGGGGACGAGGGTGTCCACGTCGCCGGACACACAGCCGCTCCGAGCCGCTCGGCACACGCCTGCACATACGCGAAGACCCCGGCCTCAGCGTTTCCGCCGGTGACGGGGTCCTTGGGCACCTCATGCAGGTGCCCCCGGCAGGATTCGAACCTGCGCACCCGCCTCCCGAGGCCCCTTGGTTCCTGGACGACACAGCAGGTCACGGGCCTATCTGTGGCAGACCAGGCGGGTCGAGTCCACGGATAGCGCGGCCGTCTGAGCACCGTAACTTTTGGCGGCCGGCCACCCGCCCTTCGAGTGGCCGGCCGCCAGGTGGCGTGGTCGGTGCAGCACGGCCCGTGATCCGAGACGACGTCTGTCCCGAACGCCCACTCAGTCCGCTGTGGGCCGCCAGGACGGTGCAGCGCGGCGGGCGGATCGTGCTGCGAGAAGGCCGATCGTCACCGCGGCCAGGGCGAAGCCGGTGGCTGCGGCGACCAAAACCGGCAAGGAGAATTTGCCCTCCCGCAGGGAGATGACGAAGAACAGCGAGTGCCAATTGGTGACGAACGTCGCGCCGAAGGTCGCGATCAGCAGCGGCACAGTCAGGTACCACAGAGCAATCGTGCGGAAGACCTGGTCATTTCCAGTCAGGACGCTCAGGGGCGCCAGCCCCGCTCTGATGCGTACGAACTCGGCGGCGGCGCCACGAGCAGCAGGGCCAGACCAGTACCGCCGAAGAGGATGAGCCAGTTATTGGTCCGGCTCTTCTGCTGAGCTCCGATCACCCAGACTTCGCCAGGAGTCTCGACGTTGATGCCCGGGTGTGCGGCATAGGCGGCCTTTTCCACCTCAGCCCGGTGCCCGGGCTCATCGGTGGTGATGATCAGAGACCCGTTGACCTGGCCAACGGACAGATCGCCGCTGACAGCCCGGACGGTGAGATTACCCCCGAAGGGGCGGGCCAGCTCTTCCAGCCGTGGATCAGTCGTGCCGACCGGCTGAGCGGTCGCCGGGCAGGGCAGATGCAGTGACCTCAGATCAGAGCAGGATCCCGTCAGATCGATACGGGGTGCCTCGTCACCGGGGTGAGCAGTCGCCGCCAGAAGGTGCGCTCCGTCAGGGAGGCCACGGGAGAGGACCTTTACGGCCTGAGGAGTCAGAGTGCTGCTGTGGGCGGTGTAGAGGGTGTCTCCGACGCGCTGAGTGATCCGCTGGGCTTCGGCGGCACTGTCACCCAGACGGCTGTTCCAGACCTGGAGATGGCTGATGAGACCGATACCGATGATGAAAACCACGGAGAGCCGCACCAGGACACCCGGGTGGGACGCGGTCCAGCGGCCTGCGATGAGTCGGCCGGCATTCCCCTTGCGATAACCACTCGCAGCGATGCGCTTGCCGTTGGCCACACTCAGCATGGCCATCACCGAGGGCAGAGTGGCCCACATCAGGACGGTACCGGACAGGAAGACTACGAGGTCAGCCCCCTTGGGGGCGTATTGACTGAAGGCGATTGCCAGCACGCCCACCACGCACAAGCCCAGACGCCATTTCGGCAGACGTGAAGAGAAGGTGCCCGGCCGCGTCGCTGTCTTTGAGCGTTGCACGCGGTGAAGGAGGACTACCAGCAGCAGCATCAAGACCAGTGAGGCGACAAGTGCGGCGGCCAGCTCGGGCCACGCCCGTCGCAGGTCGGCTGCGTTGATGACGTAGCCGGTGACGGGCAGGCGTGTATCGGTGGCCAGCAGCAGCGCTGCCGGGATGAGGGACACCAGCGTTCCGGCAGCGGCCGGAACGAAGGCTTCCCCGATGTTGATCACAGCCCGATGGGCCCATGAGGCGCCAAGGGCGTTGACGAGTTGGCTTCGACGGTCACGAGTAGCCGATCCGACGCGGGTGGCCACGACCAGCAGAGCCAGGGCCGGTACGGCCATCAGAACAGCGATAGTGCCGGCAGTGTCAGCCTTGTTGTGGGGGTAGATTTCCTGGTTCATTGGGAAGAGCTGGCCGAAGCCGGTGATGTACTGCCAGGACTCTGCTGTGGGGTCGGCCGGCGGGTGTGCGGGGCGGACGTAGGCGATGCGTTCGGAGGGGGACCTCAGCCCTTGCGTGTCGATGAGTCCGGCGTAGTGACCGTAACGGTCAAGGCTGTCGTAATCCTCCGCCGCCTGGGCCAGTCGGGGGGAGAGGAAGGCTTCACCGGGCCGGGGCCAGCGTGAGAGCCCTGGTGGTGGAGGGCTCTTGGACGCGACGGGCTCGATATAGATGATGCTGTGCGGTGAGGTGCCGAAGGAGTCGACGGCTTCCTTCCACAGGGCAGTAGCCTGACGGGCGTTGCTGGTGAGGAGGGGGCCGCGGGCAGCGTCGCGCTGCATGCGTCCATCGAAAGTCGCGCTTGTGGTGAAGAGCGCCAGCGCAGTCATGGCCAAGGCGGCCGAGGCCGCCATCAGCGCCCAAAAACGCAGCCGCGTTCCCGGCGTCGTGCGTGCCGCAGCCAGACCGATTCCGAGGAGCTGGCGCCACAGTCGTCCTGGGCGGCGGGGCTGGGTGTGCTGTGAGCCGATCACGCCGACGTTCCTCGATCGGCGGGAATGAGAGTGCTTTCCTGAAGCTGGAAGGCGTGAGTAGCGCGGTCGGCGATAGTGGGGTCGTGAGTGACGACCAACAGGGCGCAGCGGCGCTCTTGGCACATTCTGAAGAGCTGGTCAGCGACCTTCTCGCGTGCTTTGTGATCGAGGGCGCCGGTGGGCTCATCGGCCAGTAGTACGGACGGCTGTGCGATCAGGGCGCGGGCGACTGCAGTGCGCTGGCGCTCCCCGCCGGAGAGCATGCCGGTGGGGGTGGTGTCATGGGGGACGTCGAGTTCCATGAGAAGCTCGGTCGCCGTCGCGAAGGCGTGGTGATGGTCAGAGCCGTCCAGGAGCATAGGCAGGGCGACGTTTTCCGCGGGAGTCAGTTCGGGCAGCAGCTCGCCGAACTGGAAGACCATGCCGAGGTGCCTACGACGGGCCTTGGCCAGGGCACCGGGCAGCAGACCGGTCAGACGATGTCCACCAGCGGCGATCGAGCCGGAGTCCGGCTTGATCAGACCGAGCACGCACATCAGTAGCGTGGACTTGCCCGATCCGCTGGGCCCGGTGATGGCCGCAGACTCACCCGGAGCCACGGTGAGCTCGACGTTGTCGAGAAGTACGCGGTCCTCGACCTGATAGGTCAAGCCCTCTATTTGAAGGCCATCACCCAGCGGCGGTGTGTGGGGCACAGCACGTCCTTAAGGCAAAACGGAGACGAAACGGAAACCGCTGGGCAAGCCGCACTGCTGCTTGCCCAGCGGATGGCATCACGGTGAAGACACGTTACGGGGCAACCCAGCCAGAGCAGTCGTCCTCGGCCAGGTTGGGGAGCTCAAGGAAAGCCCGATCCCAAGCATCCGTCGAAAAAGCCGAAGGTGGGGGGAAGTTGACCCCCGAGTGGTGGCCAACCCCGAGCAGGCTCGATCGCTGCTGACCGCTGTCTCTTACATCGGTTGCGTCGGTGGGTACGGCCGGGCGCGTGGTCGTCGGCTCGTCGGCCTGCTCGCCTGCATGTACGACGGTGCCTTCCGTCGGGCTGAGGCTGCCGGCCTGACCGAGGCAGACCGGAAGCTGCCTGAGGCCGGCTGGGGCACTGCCCTGCTGAACCGGACTCGTCCCAGCGTCGGCCAGCAGTGGACGGACTCCGGTGAGACGCATGACGATCGAAGTCTCGAGAACCGGCCGACGGAAGAGGTCCGGCTCGGCACTGCCGAGGACGCGCGGCTGTTCACCAACGAGCGTGGGGAGGTGGTCGGCTCCTCGCCGCACTACCGCGTCTGGCAGGAGGTCCGTGCGCTGGCGCTTCCCCCGGCCGTGGTCGCCTCACCGCTCGCGGCCCGACCGCACAACCTCCGGCACTCGGCACTGTCGACCTGGCTCAACTCCGGGTGGCCCCGACCGACGTCGCCGAACGTGCGGGCAGCAGCGTGGAGGTCCTGCTGAGCCGCAACGCCAAGTGCATAGACGGCCGGCAGAAGATCGCCAACCGCGAGATCGAGGAGTTGTCGCGCGAGTACGAGTGATCCCGCGCGGCGCTAGGCTTCGAGTCCCTGGACTCGTCCGGGGGCTTTCGCCGTTGGTGGGCCGGCAGGGATCGGTGGCAGTGCCACTTCTGCTCGCTCACGGCCAACGAGTCCTGTGGTGGTCCTCAAGAGAAGACCGCGCCTTGTGATTTTTTGGGAGATGTCATGGGCTTGCTTGCGGTCCTCGATGAAGCCGTGGCCACGTTCAAGGCTCCTCTGGGAGAGGACGACCGGGCGCAGGGCTGGACCGATGATCTCCGAAGAGAGGTGCAGGCAGAGATCTCGATCAATCGCTCGGTGCTGCGTCGCCACGGGCTGGGTATGGCGCGGCACCTGCGTCCTCGCCTCGACGAGTGGATGGAACATGAGGGCGTGCAGCCCGGGCGCCTCCGGGACCTGGTGGGTGACGTGCAGCGGTCGCTCGTGGAAGCTCGGACCATGACGTGAGAAATGCCTACCGACCTGGGCGTTCGTCGCCCGCCGCCAGTCAATCCACGGACCCCGACATACAGCCGCTCCAGGCAGCACACGCCTGCACATACGCGAAGACCCCGCACTCAGCGTTTCCGCTGATGACGGGGTCTTTGGGCACCTCATACAGCGTGCCCCCGGCAGGATTCGAACCTGCGCACACGGCTCCGGAGGCCCTTACAGGTTCCGACGTTCGAGCAGGTCGCAGGCCTCTGAACCACAGGTGGCGCGCGCTTCGTCCACAGGTAGTCCACGGGGTGTTTTGTAGGCCGCTCGGAGAGTGGGGAAAGAGCCTGGGCCAACACCACGGAGCGCGGTTCACTGAGGCTTCTGCCGACCTGTAGTGATTGCACGGGCTGAGCGCGCGACGCGCTCATGTTGGTGGCCGCACCCCGGCCCTGCCGACTGCATTGGCGGCTGTGCGCACAGGGCGGAAGGACAGGGAAGAGCGTGCTGGGACCCTCTGGCAAGTGCCGCCTTCGGGGCCTGCCGTCCTTCCGGCATAGGCGGCTAAGGGTGGCCGTAGCGAGTTGCAGCCCTCTGCCTCGAACGAGGGTTCAGTTACAGCAGGAGTGCTGCCCGGGTGCGGGAAAGCAGCAGGCTTTCTGTCAGCTTTCAGGGGGGGGAGGGGGCCGACAGGGATGCGCCAGCAGGCCGCAAGAGCGACGAACAAGCGCATTTGCCTATCGCGCGGAGAATCTCATGAGTAGCGTGGGTTGAGCTGGGCGGATGGCGAGGTCACTGCCGAAGCGCGACGCGAGAGCGTGTGTCCGCAGCCGCAGGTGGGCATGCGGCTGCGGGTGGGGAAGCTGGAAAGGTTTGATGGGGTCCGAGTACAAGCAGTGGCACGAGGTGCTCTCTGCAGAGTTCTTCGGTGCGGGCAATGCGCTGCGTAGCACCGTCCTGTACGTCGATGCCGAGGTTGAGAGAGAGCTGGCCGAGCGCGTAGGAACGGGCCTTGCCCAAGCTGTCGCCGGCGAACTCAACTGGAGTGATCCAGACAGACCGCTGCTCAGCCGCATCCAGCGCGAGTGCGAGATGTGGGAGCGAAACGGGAGTGCGGGCCCGCCGCCGAGCCTGCCGGTGCTGGCCCTGTCTGTGCTGGCGGCTACCAGCATGGCGTCCTCGGACGGCATGCTGAAGACCAACTTCTACGGGCGGTGGAGCCAGCTGTTTGGCGAACAGCCTTCCAGCCCTCGGGCTCACAAGCTTGAACACGCCTTTGAGGACGTGGCAGGGATGTGGGAGGAGCTGGACACATGGCTCGAGGAGACGGGCGGTCTCTACGGCACCAGCACAATCAGCACTGACGAGTTCTACTGGAAGATCGGCTTCCCAATCTCACAGGCGCTGGTGCGCGGTTCGGACCGGCAGATCCTCACCCGGTTTTTCGCCGCCACCCGCTTGCGGCCGCACAACCCCGACGAGGTTTCCGGCCGCGAGTTGCTGCGGCGCCTGCGCGTGTGGACAGCAGGGCGGGACCGGCACCTGTCGCCCCGGCTCATGGAAGAGCTTGCCAGCGCCCTGGATACGGGCGACACCCTGATCGCCAGCCTGGTCAAGCGGCTCGCCGATGACTGGGACGGCACCCTCCACGAGCCGGAGCGCGAGCATAGGCGCCGCGCCATCGGACTGAGACTCGTAGTCGCGGACCGAGGCAGGCGCCTGGAATGGCTCGCCGAAGCGTGTGACGGTATCGACGAGACGCGCGTCGCAGTGCCAGGCGGCCGTACGTTCACGCTGCACAAGGGGTATGGGGACGTCTACGAGGGGCTGGAATCGCTGCACCCCTCCTGGCAGCAGCTGGGACACGGCCTGCGCCTTGAAGGGGAGGAGCTGGTCCTTGAGTGGGCACCGCAGGAGGTGCTGCTGCTGCGGCTGCACCCGCACCTAGGGGAGTGGGTGAGTACGGAGTATTTCGAGCCCGGCGAGCAGCACTGGATTCTGGCCGCTGACTCTGCTGTCCGTGCAGTGCGCTCAATGGTCGATGCCCTCGGCGGCCGCACCATCCGTGAAGTATCGGCGCCGGTGCCGGGGTGGAAGCTGATCAAGGGCGTGCGCGCCGTCAATGGGCTGGCCTTCGTGAGGGCCCTCGACCGGGGCGGAGACCACGCACATGTCCTCGAGCCTCAGATCCGGCACCACGCCGCGCTGTCCGGCGGGCTGCGCATCGCCCCTGAGTACCGGGCGGGTGCCGGAGTGGCCGGCCATTTCCTCCGTGGCGGTGCTCCCGACCTCATGTTGCCGGCCAGCGACTCACCGGACGGCCGTGTGGAAATCGTCCTCGACGGCCGTACTGAGAAGTTGCGTGCCGATCCCCGGGTGCCCTTCCCGCTCTGCCTGATCCCACTTGATGAGGGAGAACACCGTGTGGGTACGGCCCACAGCAGCCAGCTGTTCACACTGCACGACGGACTTCACGAAGGCCTGCCGCCGGGCACCGGGACGCTGGGGTACCCTTGCGACGGCACTGCCCAGCCCGAGCTGAGCGACGTAACGGGCTCCAAGGCCGCCATCCGTGGGGCTGATGCGGCAAGCAGCATCAGCCTCCCGCGAACCGAGCTGCTGCGCTCAAGTGTTCTGGAAGCCGTGCTGCTGGATCCCCGCGGCGGCGTGCACCGGGCCAAGCAACGGTCGGTCCCGGCCTGGATGGCTTCCCGTCTGCCTGCTGCAGCCCTCGGCCCCTGCCTCGAGATCGAGGTGCCGGACGGCTGCGTCTGGCTGGTCTACCGTACGGCGACCCGCTGGTCGGTCAGGGCGTTGGCAGCAGCAGCTGACATACCCCCTCCCGCGCCGGCATCCGATGGCTACGCCTGGGCGTACGCCGTTCTTTGCGCTGCCCAGCGCCTGCAGGATCCTGCCTGGCTTGACTACGTAGCGGCAGCGGAATCGATCAGCGGAAGGCGGGGAGCCTGATGACCGACACAGGAGCTCTGCTGTTGCGCTGGCTGAGTGAGCAGGGCGCCGGCACTCTGTCTGATGCCAAGCAGGGCATGTGGTGGCTTGCAGCTAAACACTGTCAAGACATCGAACCGGGAGCCGCGGGCCGCTGGCTGCGCGACGCCGTCTCTCTGGCTTACATGGACATTGACTGGCGCAACCGGCGCTGGTGCGCGGCCCCGCCAGTCCTGACCCGCCTGCCGCAGGCGCGGGGGCTGGCGGTACTCACCGGGAGCCGGACGGCTGCGTTTGACGCGCGCGTAGCGCAGGCGGTGGAGGATGGGTTGCTGGAGCTGTTCCGAGTGCCCAGTGACCGTCCGCCCACCGACATCCCCTTGCCTCCCTCCCTCATCGTCCAGTTTGACGACGAAGCAGGGCTAGCAAGCTGGGCGGCCGAGCTCGGCGTCTCCTACACACCGTGCTTCGCGCTGCAAGGAGCTGCACTCTTGCCGCCTTTGAGTCTTGGAGTGCCTACCTCTGCACCGGAGTTCGGCAAGCCGCTGGAACAGTACGACCTTGAGCGCGGCGAATACCGTCTTGTCCCGCGGCCCCAGGGTGATGGTCTGTACCGGCTCAAGCGGCGCGACAGCAAGCGTGTATGCCAAATCCTGCGCGACCGGCAATGGTACGAGACCAGCCACGAGCAGGGCGTCTACCTCGTGCTGGAGAGCCAAAGCCGGACTGCGGATGTGCTGCGCTGGAGGCCCGAGAAGGACTCCGGGCGTGAGAGATTCGGGACCCTATTCGTCGACTGGGGATACCCCCTGCCTGACCTGCACCGGCGCGTGGCCGTGATGTGCTGCGGCCTCGCGCCCCGTATCAACGCCCAAGCCAAGAACCTCGCCTACGACAACGTGCCCTACGCCGTAGCCGCCAAGATTGCACAATCGCTCGGACAGCATTTGGGGGAGAACGATGAGTGACGCCGCTTCGCAGCAGCCTGGCCGGGACGTGGACATCCTCGGTTCGTTCGAGCACTTGAAGGATGCGCTCTTCCGTTACTACAACACGCCGTTCGGGCTTGCTGACGAGCACCTCGAACGTGAGCGCCAGGACCTGTTCGACGTGGACGGCGGAGCCTGGAGGCGTCCTCTGCTGGAGGTCCGCCCGCGCTACGTTCAGATGGATGCGGGCATCGCGGAATCCGTGAAGGCAGCAGGAGCCCACCCTGATCTGGCGGAACTGGTCCAGCTTGGACTGATGCAGGGCGTCCCCTCCCTGTACGAGCATCAGCACCGGGCCCTGGCCGCCGCTGTGCGCGACGGGCGCGACGTCGTCGTCACGGCTGGTACGGGCTCGGGCAAGACAGAGTCGTTCATGCTGCCCATCCTCGCCGACCTCGTCCGCGAGTCCGCCGACTGGCCGATCGCCTCGCCGCCGTCGAACCGCTGGTGGGCCTCTCCCAACGGTGAGTATCAGCCCCAGCGGGCAGGCGAGGCCGGCCGACACGCAGCTGTACGCGCCCTCGTCCTCTACCCCATGAACGCGCTCGTCGACGACCAGATGATGCGCCTGCGCAGGGCGCTGGACAGCGATGATGCCAGGGCATGGCTTGCCCGGTCGCGGCCCGGCCACCGCTTCTACTTCGGCCGCTACACCGGGGCAACCCCCGTCCCCGGTGAGATCGGTTCGCCGACCGGCGTCAAGACGTTGCGCAAGGAGTTTGCCGCCACGGGGGAGCGCTCCCGCCAGGCGCAGAAAGCCTCCGGTGACGGCCGGTACTTCATCCCCCGGCTGGATGGCGCGGAAATGCGCTGCCGCTGGGACATGATCCAGGCTCCGCCCGACATCATGATCACGAACTACAGCATGCTCAACGTCATGCTGATGCGTTCACGCGAGTCGCAGATCTTCGACAAGACGCGCCGCTGGCTGGAGGAGGTGCCCGACGCCCGCTTCACCCTGGTCGTCGATGAGCTCCACATGTACCGGGGCACGGCGGGCACAGAGATTGCTTACCTCCTGCGTAACCTGCGCCACCGCCTCGGCCTGGACCACAGGCCGGACAAGTTCCGCATCCTGGCGGCCTCCGCCTCCCTCGAAGCCCCGCGCGACCTGGACTTCCTGCAGGAGTTCTTCGGCGTCGACCGCAACCGGTTCGTGGTCCTCGGCGGCCAGCTTGTATTGCCGACGCACAACCGCACCGACATCTCCCATCATGCCGACGCGTATGCCGCCCTGGACCCGGATCCCGCGCCCGCCCAGGCCGAGCAGCTCCTGGCAGATACTGGCGCTGGTGACGCGCTGGTCAACGCCCTGCGTGACGGTGACCGCCTCATCGCCGACTTCGACGACGCCGTTGCCGCCCGCATCTTCCCTGCCGCCGACACCGCCGTGCAGAAGAACGCGTTGCGCGGAGTCCTCACCGCACTGCGCCGCTCGGCCGATCCCAGGACGCCCAAGCTGCGCGGACACCTCTTCTTCCGCAACATCCCCGGCGTCTGGGCCTGCTCAGACCCTCAGTGTCCCGACGCTCCACGCCCGGAAGGCATGGAGAGAACCGTCGGCAAGCTGTACTCGCGCCCCACGCCGCGCTGCAGCTGCGATGCACGCGTCCTGGAACTCCTCTACTGCCAGAACTGCGGAGATCCGTTCCTCGGCGGGTACGCACCAGAATCGGCCTTCCGTAACGCGGCCAAGGGACGCCCCTTCGAAGCCGGCCTGCTTGCGGATCTGCCCGACCTCGACTCACTGCCCGACGCCGCTGCTACGGGGCCGAGCGCAGCCAACTACATCGTCTACTGGCCGCGTAAGGACGACCCGGCGGTGGACAAGCTGGAGTGGAACTCCACCTCGGACAAGGGCACGCTGAGCGCCGACTTCGAGTTCAAGCGCAGCCAGTACGACCCGCGCACCGGCATCCTCCGCAACCAGCGCGACCACAGCGGCTGGTCCTTCCACACCAGCGTTCCGCAGCCCAAGAGGGGGCGGCCCCGGCTCAAAGCGGAGGACCTCCCCGCGGCACCGACCCAGTGCCCCAACTGCGGTGACAACTGGGAGGTCAGGCAGATCGGAACGGAGCATTTCAGCCTCAACGACTCCCGCCGCATGCGTACACCAGTCAGGTCCATGCGCACCGGTTTCGAGAAGGTCAACCAGGTGCTGACCACCGGGATCCTCTCCCACCTGCCGAACAGGCAGGCCGTGGTCTTCTCCGACAGCCGCCAGGACGCAGCGAAGCTGTCCGCAGGCCTGGGACTGCGCCACTACCAGGACCTCCTGCGCCTGCTGCTTGCCGAGGAGGTCAAGGGCCAGGGGGATCCGGCCGCCGACCTCGCAGCCGTATCGGCCTTCTACCGCAAATCCCCAGACAACCCCGTCGACAAGGCGACAGCCAAAGCCGCCCGCGACCGGCTGCGCGCCCGCGATCCGGAGACCTACGACGCCTGGGTGAAGCTCCAGAAAGCATCCGAAAGCCTCGACGATCTCGACGATGACCTCCCCGACCCGGCAGAAGAGGCTGCACTTTACAGCCGCCTCAGCCGGGTGCCCAGCCTCGACAGCCATGGCACCGCCGTCGCTGAACGCCTGGTCCAGCTCGGCATCAATCCCGGCGGCCCGAAAGCGTCCCTGCAGCAGACCAGCTACCAGAATGGCTCCCAGCCGCAGTCCTGGACCTCCCTGTACCAGTGGCCCGAGCCCCCTGGCGGCAAGGTACGTGACGAATCCAGCCTGGTCCTGAGCGACCGGCAGGAGCAGCTGCGCCAGAACATCCGCGAGGCCCTCACCAGCGAGCTGCTCAACGGGCTGTTCGGCAGCGCCGGACGCGACTTCGAGTCTCTGGGCCTGGGCTGGCTCACCCTCGCCACCGATCAGGCACCGCTTGAAGCCGAGCGGGCCTCCGATGCCGCGCTGGCCCGGGCCAGCCTGCGAGTCCTCGGCCACATGCGCCGTTTCGCAGGACTGCGCAGCCCGGCTGACGAACCGCCCAAGAAGTTGCGGGACTTCTGGGCCAGCGCAGCGGACCACCTGGGGCAGGACCCGGACGACCTCCGCAATACCGTCGAGAGGATCTGGGGCGAAGCAGTCAAGAAATACGTCATTCAGCCTGAGCACGTCGCCTTGCGGCACGGCCGAGCGGTGTCCTGGACCTGCTCCGTCTGCCGCCGAAGGCACCTCCACCCCGGCGTCGGAGTGTGCACGAAGTGCCGACGGCCCCTTCCTGCTGCGCCCGAGCCGTTCGAGGGAACAGACGCCGACTACTACGCCTGGATGGCACGCAGGCAGTTCGGTGATTTCCGCCTTAACGCCGCCGAACTCACCGGCCAGACCGACCGCCTGGACGCCCAGGCCCGCCAGGCCCGCTTCCAAGGCATCTTCCTCGACGGCAAGGAGCACAAGCTCCCCGATACCCTCGACATCCTCTCTGTCACCACCACGATGGAAGCCGGAGTCGACATCGGCCCGCTGTCCGCTGTCCTGATGGCGAACATGCCGCCGACCCGGTTCAACTACCAGCAGCGCGTCGGACGGGCAGGACGACGCACCTCGCCGGTCGCGCTCGCACTCACCGTGTGCCGCGGCCGCAGCCACGACGAGCACTACTTCCAGGACCCGCAGCGCATCACCAACGATCCGACCCCGCCGCCTTACCTGTCCACCGACATGCAGGACATCTACCAGCGGGTCCTCGCTGCCGAAGTACTCCGCAGGGCATTCGACGCAGTACAGGGTGCGGCTGGGGACGACACAGGGCCCGACCCGACCCGCAATGTCCACGGCCAGTTCGGCCACACCGCAGACTGGCCCGCCGTAAGCGAAGCGGTCAGCGGATGGATCAAGTCACACGACGCCGAAATCTGCAGTCTCGCCGAAGCCCTCGCCGACCGCACCCGTAGCACCTGGTCCCCGGCACAGGCGGCGGCATGGGTGGCCCAGGAGCTCGTTAACCGCGTCACCCAGATCGCCGACGAGCCTCGCGGCCACCACGAACTCAGCCAACGCCTGGCGGAGTCAGGCCTGCTGCCGATGTTCGGATTCCCCACCTCAGCCCGCTACCTGTACACCAAGCGCCCTTTCGACTCCTACCCCTGGCCGCCGAGCGGTGTAGTCGACCGGTCGCTGGACATCGCGATCTCGCAGTTCGCTCCCGGCGCCGAGACGGTCAAGGACGGACAGGTCCACACGGCAGTCGGCGCAGTCGCGTTCGAGCCGACCGGGCGAGCCCCCCGAGCCGTGCAGGAACCGCTCGGACAGCCCGTCCTCATCGGTATCTGCCGCGCCTGCGGCCACCTCGCAGAGGACGTACAGGCGCTGCCGGAGCAGGAGGACGCCCCGCCGCAGCCCTGCCGCGCCTGCGGAACGGCCGACGGCTCCTACCGCGAGATCGAACTGCGCGAACCGGCCGGCTTCTACTCCGCGGGCAAGGCACGCGACTTCGACGGCAACTTCGCATGGAGGGCCAGGTCGCTCGCCCCCCGCACCGCCGCAGACCTTGAGCACGGCGCACCGCTGAAGATCGAGACGCCTGGCATGGTGGTCCACGCCGGCAAGGGCGAGCGGTACGCAGTCAACGACAACGGCGGCCGACTGTTCCAGTTCTCAAAAGTAAGCCCGACCACACGCTGGTCCGGCGCCTACCTGGAGGCCGGAGCTGCCGATCTGTTCCCCTGGCTTGCAAAGGACATCGCCGCCGACGGGGAACCGCTCACCACCGCCATCGGCGCCACCCAGCGCACGGACCTGTTCCTGCTCGGCCCCCAGGCAAGCGAGATCCCAGCGCTCGGTCTGCGCCTGAACCTCACTTCCGTGCCGCAGCGCACCGGCTTCCCCGACGACCGCTCGGGCCGACGTGCGGCCTGGTACTCGCTGTCCGCCCTGCTGCGCACAGCAGCCGGCTCGCTCCTCCAGGTGCAACCCAACGAGATCGCATCCGGCATCCACGGTGCCGGCTCCGGCAACAGCAAGGCTCGCACCTTCGCCTTCCTCTCCGATACCTTGGACAACGGCGCCGGCTACTGCACACACCTCGCTGAACGGGAGGTCTTCGAGCAGCTCATGGCGACTGCCAACAGGATGCTGACCGACTTCGCGGACGGTGCGCACGGTCGCGAGTGCCGCGGCTCGTGCTACCAGTGCCTGCGCGACTACACGAACATGGCGTATCACAGCCTTCTGGACTGGCGACTTGCCGGCGAACTTCTGGCCATCCTCCAAGGCACAGGCGCCGCCAGCAGCCAGCATGGCCGCCGGGCCGCGGGACTGCTGCGGAACTGGGCGTCCGACTTCCCGCCGGGCGATGCGGAATTTGTGGACGACCTGGGCGGCATCGGCCCTGCGGTCCTCTTCGAAGAGCGGGTCTGGGTCGCTGCCAAGGGCCCGTTCGAGGCAGCCGACGCCACACTCTCCTCCCCCCGCATCAACTCTGTGCGCGACGCCGCCGCAGCCGACAGCCGAGACGTTCCGGACGTGGTATTCGTCGACGACTTCCTCCTCGACAAAGCCCCTGCCCGGGTGTCAGCCATGCTCGCCGACTTCGACGGGGTGTAGAAGATCCGCCCCTTGCGGCTCCGGAGCCGCAAGGGGCAACGGGAGCTGAGAGGCAGCACAGCCGCTGCAGCCGCGCACACGCCCGATGGCTGTCGGCTGCTTGTGCCAAGATGATCGGCTAAGGGAGGGGCATGGCCGAGCCGGAGGGGAATATGGACGACCCGGTACTGCTGCAGCGGTTCGCAGCCTGGCTCCAGCCCGGGCCGTCGGCTGAGGATGCGGAGCGCAGCGCCTTCTTCAAAGACGGCGTCATCGTGCTGGACACGAACGTCCTGCTGAGCCTGTACGAGTACACCGAGACCTCCAGAAAAGAGGTCCTGTCGGCACTTGAGCAGACCGCAGGACGGCTGTGGATGCCCTACCAGGTCGGCCTTGAGTTCGTCCGCGGCCGTCGCAGCACACTGGAATCCCGCAAAAAGGCACTCTCTGATGCTGCCTCAGAAGTCAACAAGAAGCTCATGGCAGCTCGCAAAGCAATCGTTGAAGCCAAGAAGGTCGTGTGCGCCCAGCTCGACAAGTACGCCCGGGCCCAGCAGGAGATCGCGGGACTCGACGCACTTGTCGCGGATGCCGGCGTAGATGCTCACCTCGACGTCTACCGGCACGAGTTCAAACGCCACCTGGACATGCTCAAAGCCGACCACGGCTTAGCACTGAACTCCGCCGATGCGGAAGACCCCATCCTTAAACACATTGCGAAGCTCTACGGGGAAAGGATCGGAGAGCAGCCTGACGACGACATCCTGCGCAAGCGTCTGGAGGAAGCGACCGCCTTCCGGTTCCCGAACAAGATCCCTCCCGGATTCTCCGACTCCGACAAGGACACGCCGTTGAAGTCCGCTGGGGACTTCCTCCTCTGGGAAGAGCTGATCGCGCATGTCCGCCAGCTGCCGCACAGTGGCCGCCGCGTGCTGTTCGTGTCGAACGACACGAAGGAAGACTGGTACGAGCAGGGCTCCAGCTCAAGCAGCTCCCGTCCGTGGCCGAGCCTCGTCGACGAACTGAGGCGGAGGGCACAAGCAGACTTGAGGATCGAGACACCGCCGCACTTCTTCGGCGGGGTCAGGGAGTTCTTGGACGCTGAGCTCGCCGCGGATACTTACGCGGAGATTGAGCGGGTGTCGGAGGCATTCGAGTTGAAAGTTCCGGACACACCGCTGGTGGTCACGGAGGAGACAGCGTCTCACCTAGATCCGCCGGAGGGCCTGGCGCTTGATGCGTCCAATTCAGTGGGGCTCGTCTCTTCGGCCGTGCGTGCGGCTGTGGAGTCGGCGTCGCCGTCCCAACGGTTGTTCCAGTGGTGGCTGATCGGTGTGACAGCTCAGCTTGGGCGGCGGGATGCTGGAGAAACGGAGCCCTCTGTAGGCATTGCTGCGGCAACTCGAAGCAGCAAGCCGCTCTCCCCGGACTGGGTGCCCGGTACCGCCCTCTCTCCAGGTGAATGGCTCCACCGCGACTCATCGTGGATCGCACCGTGGTTCATAGACCTGCTGGACTCCATCCCACAGGCGGACCGCACTATCCTGCGTCGGCTGGCAGCGCAGCAAGCGGAGAGCAACAGGCGCTCCGGCAGCTGACGCTCATGGATTTCCCAACTAGTGTTTTGAACAGACCAGTCGATAAGTCTTGAGCTTGGGAAGCTGTGACCAGTAAGGGCGATAGAGGCCGAGTAGGGAACGGCAATTTTCAACAGGTCGGAGAGACGCAGAGGCCGGGGCTGATCCCACCAGTCCACGGATAGGCTGCGGCTTCCGCTTGGCTAGGACTGGGGAAAGCTCTGCTTGAGCCACTGCCGCACGGAGCCCACGGTCGTTCGTCCCTGCTGGCGGAGCGAGTCGATGATGTCTCGCCCGCAGACCAGGGCAATGGGGTGGCCGTCTTCGTGGACCTCGTCCTGCACCTGCTTGTTGAAGAACGAGGTGGTGACCAGCACGCCGAAGTTCCGGTGCCGGATTCTGGAGATCAGCCGGGAGACCTCGCGCACCCCTACCGAGTTGTCCGCGGCATAGCACTTGGCCTCAAGAGCGAAGTCGATCGCGATGCGGTTTGCCACTGGCCCCAGGATGTAGGTGCCGACTGCATCCCGTCCGCCGTCGCGGCTCGGCCGGGTCACGTCAACCGCACCTGTGCTCGGTGCGATGAGCCGCCAGATCGCGACCGCGCATGCTTCGAAATCGTGCTCGCGGCCGCGGAAGTACTCTCGGATCTCCTCCAGCATGGCCACACCGGTCGTGTCTTCCGGAAGCTGGTCCGTCTTGGAGCGGATGGTGGTGGTGGCAGGAGCCAGCAGGGGGCGGTAGACCCGGCTTTCAACCCAGGTCCGCCATACCTCGGGGCACTCACCGGCCAGCGGGTCGCCGCCTGCCAGTAGGTGCTGAATCCAGTCGCGCGGAATGCGGTCCGCGTCAAGCACCGTGAAGCGAGCGCGGTAGTTCTGGAAGCGTTTGCCCGCTGTAGCCCGCCAGATGGCGGCAAGCTCGTCGTCAGAGGTCATCGTGGGGCCGCCGGGCGCTAGAAGCCCGCGGAAAAGCACCGAACGACCTGTCCGTGCAGCCTTCTCGAACAGGAGGAACGGGGGCACCTTGGCTCTGTCGGCTGGTGTCCCGTGGGAGACCTCGAAGGCATCGCGCAGCAGGACGTTTCCCGAACGCGGCGTCTCGTGAAGGCCTTGCCCAGGCTTCCGGTTGTCACCGTAGTAGGTGAAGGTCCCGGTCTGTACGTCCAGATAGTCGGGCCAGTCGACCTCGCCGCCGCTGGTGTACAGGACGGCGAGCTTCACCGTGCGATTGGTCGGCGAGCCGGCGTATCGGAAGCCTCCCTGGTTACCGATCCCCTTTATGAGCTTGGACATCGGATCGTCGCCAGAGTTGCCGCTCGTCCCGCCGGCGTAGAGCGCATCGACTTGAAGGTCGGCGGTCTCCAAGTCGGAGAACGCCACGTGCGGCACAGCATCGACAGGAAGGGTCATGCTGCTAGGTCTACCAGGCCTCACTGACAGCCCGGTTGGCTGACCGCGCTCCCCCCTGGGGTGTCAGTGGTGGAACGTAAGATCCATCCCCACTGCTGGAAGACCTTGGGGGGATGGTTGATGGAGTCCGTGCGCGTGATGGACCTCTTCGCTGGATGTGGCGGATTTTCGGAGGGCTTCCGCTCCTACGCCCCCGGTGCTGTCGGCTCGCGGGCAGTGTTCGAAACCATTGCAGCAGTGGACCTTGATCGCGCAGCGTTGGCGACGTTCCAGGCCAACCACCCCTCAGCTGAGGTGATGCACCTGGATATCGAGCAGTTTGACCCCAGCCCCTTCGCGAACCGCGTCGACGTCATCACCGGAGGACCGCCCTGCCAGGGATTTTCAGGGCTGAACAAGCGGGGATATTGGGACGATCCGCGCAACAGCCTCTGGCGGGAATACGTTAGGGTCGTCAGCACCGTTCAACCGAAGGTCTTCGTTATGGAGAACGTAGACCGCTTTAAGAAGTCGCATGAGTATGCAGGGATTCTGGATTCAGTTAAGCCTGGTGGACCGCTGGATGACTACACCCTCGTCGAAGGCCTGCTCAACTCGGCTGACTACGGGGTACCCCAGGCGCGGAAGCGGACGATCGTCATCGGTACGCACCGGGCACTGGGTGCGCCTATTCCACTGCCGACGCCCACTCACAGCCGGAACGCTCTCCAGCAGGCTAGTGACTTTCTTCCGTTCGATGGAGGGATGACGCTCCTGCCCTGGGTGCCCGTTGACACGGTGTTCGACCGCTCACGGCATCTAGTGATCAAGGAGGCGGTGCTTCCTGGACGCACCTGCACTGATGGTGTGCCCGGCCCGTTCTTGACGACTGAACTACACATAGGGCGAGCGCCGCAGGCAATATCGTTGGCACGCTATGCGGCGATCCCGCCGGGCGGCAATCGAAAGGATCTGCGCGGGAAGTGGGCGCTGATCGACGGCCGAGAGGTGTACCTCAGCACGGTAAGCTGGGACATGCACAACAGTGGCTCGGGAGACGTTATGGGGCGTCTGAGACTTGGCCATCCTTCGGTCACCATTCGGACCGAGTTCTTCAAGCCCGAGAAGGGCCGATACCTCCACCCAGTGGAGCATCGGCCGATCACTCACTTTGAGGCTGCCCTCATCCAGGGGTTCCCCGAGGAATATCTCTGGCATGGCACGAAGATCGACATTGCGAGGCAGATCGGTAATGCCGTGCCGGTCGGCCTTGCCCGCGCACTGGCTGGCGTCATTCATGACCGGCTAAAACCTAGCGCGATGGGTCACCGAGAGGTCCGGGTTCGCTAAGCGGGGCTCGGTGCCAGGAGAGAACAGAGACCGCTACGGCATGAAGTCCTCGACAGTCGGCCGTAGACGGAGCGCGGCAAGATCTCGCCCGCGCTCACCGATCCGTGCCCGGGCAACCTCTACGACCCCCAAACGCTCCCCGTCCTGGCTTAGCTCGCCAGAGACGGACTGCAGACTCGGCTCGCGCTCTTCGCTGGCGCCGCCGTGGCCGATCTCGCGGTCTTGCCCGCATTTATGTCCCGACGCGACCGGGCGGCCTGGGGCAAAGGCTTTGAAGGAGGCCACGGGGGCGACGGTGCCCAGCTCACGCCCGGGGCGGCCAGGATGCTCCTGATGCCAAACAGCGCAGACGGCATGGGCGGCGAAGTGTTTTGCGAGAGCTACCGGAGATCCGGTGGCATGATGTGCGCGGGGGCGGCCCGAGCCGCAGAAAACAAGTGGGGCGGGGACATGGGCAGACGCCTGATGCTCGGATTTTGTGCGGCACTTCTGGCGCTTGGCACGACTGCCTGCAGCGAAGACGGCAAGAGAGCGGAAGCATTACCGGCGGCCCAGGGCACAGCGGCCGACAACGCCAGCATTAGCCGGGCACAGGAGTGCACGAAGACGGTCCTTGCTGCAGTCACGGATAAAATGTGGGTCGACTCCGGCCAGGTGACCGACGACACGGAGAGCCAGGAACGCAACACGAGGCTGCGCGCTTTCTCCACCGCTTACTTGGGCGTCCCTGAAATGGACATCTTCATGCGGGCGGGCAGTGATGCCGTCAACGCCATCAACGGCGGTTCGACGGTCACGGAAAGCATCGCCAGCACGACCGGCCGAATCACGGAAGAATGCGCCGAGGCGTACCCATAGCCCATGCCAGATCGTCATTGCTAACCGGCGCGTCTGCGCACCTCACAGGTGTTGCCTGGCTGCTTTGACCAGTCGGCTGATGCCGTCACGGGTCCGTATCCTGGCATCGTCGAGTTCGGTTCTGCTGTCTGTCTTGGGCAGCGCCGTAACCTCTGCGAGCACGTCCTCCGCGGCCTGGCTCAGGGTCTCGTCCTCGGTGAGCATCTCGACCCGGAACAGTGCCTCCTGGGCGCTGGAGCGTAGATCGTAGGCACGGATCCGCACCGTGTCAGGGTCCTCCGGTGAAGGCTGTTCGTGCTCGCAGAACCAGAGGTGAACCAGGCAGCGCCGGTAGTTGACCAACGCGCCGGCGTAGGCAGAGTAGGCATCGAGTCGTTCCTGTCGGAGCTTCTCGCGACGGGTGAACTGGTGGCTCCTGTCGGCGGTGCGCTGCTGGAACGCCAGGGTGATCCCCGAACCGAGCAGCGTTCCCAGGACGGCTATGCCGCTGGCGATGATGGTCTCCACGCCTCAAGCTGATCACGCATCGCCGTCCTCCGTGGGGTGTTGCCCAACGCCAGTGCCAACCCGCTTTCCAACTGTGTTGGTGGGGTGTTGGGCTGTGTGCGGGGGCGTTCACCTGGGTTCATGAGCGGTCGGCTGCCAGTGTGGGGACGGCTCCGGATCTCGCCTGAACGGCCCTGAACGGCGCTGAATGAGATGGAAACTGAGACGGTCGGTAGGGCTGGGGCTCGCTAGCATCTTCGGTGTTGGAGGGGGAGTCATGGCGCTGGTCGGAAGGGGATCGCGACGGATCGTTGTCGACGGCACGGTCTACCGCTGGCGGCTGCGGGGCCGGCCGACGTACTGCCAGGGGCTGGCCTGGTCGCCGTGTACGTTCGCTGGGGAGCATGCGAACACTCCGGGGATGACGCTCGTGGTCATCACCGACCAGCCGCATCCGAGCAACTGGATCGGCCGCGAGGCTGAGCCTGTACTGCCGTCCGGTGTAGCCGCGGCTGTTCGGCTTGCCTTGCGTGAGGGTTGCCCTCCGACGGTTCCGGGCTCACCGTTCCACCTCGACCAGTCCACTGGCTTCACGTCCTCGCCCTGAGCGGTGCAGAGGCTGAACACCGCTTTAGGAGTTCGAGCAGTTGACCGTTCCGGTGGTGGTCGACGTCGTACGCCGTAGATACCAATCTCGTGATTGCCCTGTCCGCATCCGCCAATGTGCGCAGTTGTTGATGTCAACCATGGACGTCAGAAGTACCTGCTACGGTCGACCGCTGACCTGAAGGGATTGAAGATGCCGCTGCGGAAACCTCAGCTGGGGGAGTCACTCAACGAGCGGAATCCCGCAGTGGCGGCCGACTGGCACCTCAAACTCAACGGAGGGCTGACCCCGAACGATGTCAAGCCTTTCTCGAGCTTGAAGGTCTGGTGGTGTTGCTCGAAGTGCGGGCATGAGTGGCAGGCGGTCATCGGCAACCGAACGAAGCGAGCTTCCCGGTGCCCCGAGTGCTCAATGCGTCTCGTCCGTGAAAGTCGCACCACTCCGGGGCCAGGTGAATCACTTGCCGAGGTTGACCCGGAGTTGGCCACCCAATGGCATCCGGAGAAGAACAGCCCGCTATTGCCGACTGACGTGAAGCCGAGCCGATCGCTCAAGGTGTGGTGGCGTTGCCCGACATGCGGTCACGAGTGGCAGGCCATCGTTAGAGTACGGGTGTCAGGCCAAGGATGCCGCAGGTGTGCCGCTCGTCGCCGTGCCGGGGCGCGCAGAACGACGTTTCCCCGGAGAGGGCTACCGCTACCGGACCCCCTGCTTGCCGAGTGGCATCTATACCGAAACGAGCGTGAGCCGTCCAGCGTGACGGGCGGTAGTGACTATAGGGCGTGGTGGCGCTGCTCAAAGTGCCAGCATGAATGGCAGGCATCCGTAGCCAACCGCGTTGCTCACGGGTCGGGTTGCCCATCCTGCGCTCACCGTCGGCGTGCCGAGGCAGCCAGTCGTCCCGCGCCAGGGCAGTCCCTGGCCGACCTGCACCCGGCCTTAGTCAATGAGTGGGACGTTGATCGTAATGGGACGCTGAGCCCTGCAGATATCCGCCCAGGAAGCCTGCGGGCCGTGTGGTGGCTTTGCGCGGGATGCGGGCTCAGTTGGCAGGCGGCGCCAAGCTCGCGCACCTCACGTGGCTCTGGCTGTCGCAAGTGCTCGGCGCGGAAGCGGGCGGAGAAACAACATGAGCCGCCGAAGGACGGGTCTCTGGCCGACTCACTGCCCGATGTGGCTGCTGAGTGGCATCCAACCCTTAATCGCCCTCTGCGCCCTGAGGATGTCAAGCCTCGATCGAATCGCAAGGTGTGGTGGCGATGCCGTGAGGGCCACGAGTGGCACACGACAATTGTTCACCGTGCCAATGGTGGGCGTTGCCCGCTGTGCCTGTTGCATGGCACGTCGGCGCAACAGATTCGCCTCGCTGCCGAGCTGACTGCCCTTGGTTTGCCGGTGTCGGCACGGCATGAACCGATCAAGGTTATCGGTCGCCGTGCCGTTCGAGGCGACATCGTTCTGGCCGCCTGGGGTGTGGTTGTCGAACTCGATGGGGAGTTCTGGCACACCGGGAATGTGGCTCGTGATGAGGCGCAGACGCGGGCCTTACTGGGTGCTGGCTGGCACGTGCTGCGGTTGCGTGAAGGGAAGCTACCTGAACTGGATGTCGGTGAGATGTCGGTGCCTGTTCCCGCCTATGCCGATGCACACACTCTCACGTGCGCAACCGTTGACGGTCTTGCGCAACTTGGATGCGACGTACCCGACATACGAGACTATCGCTCGGCCGGCTGCCCCATTGCCACCGCGCAAGCCGACATTGACATCTATTCACTGCGAGATGTAAGCCTTGCCTCCGAGTTCCCTGACGTTGCCGCAGAGTGGCATACGACGAAGAACACCACGAACCCTGATCGAGTGGCCCCGTACGCCAACGTGAAGGTCTGGTGGGCCTGTACCACGTGCAGGCACGAGTGGCAGGCTCTCATAACCAACCGCACGTCAAATGGCTCGGGGTGCCCCCTATGCGGTCGGACGCGATCAGATACTTCCCGTGCGACCCCTAAGCCAGGCCGCTCCCTCGCTGACCTTTTTCCACACGTGGCTGCGACCTGGCATCCAACTTTGAACGGGGAGGTCACTCCGGCTGACGTCAACCCTGGTTCAAACACAGATCGATGGTGGCTCTGCCCTAACTGTGGAAAGGCCTTCCCCTCAACACCACACAACCGGAAGAGAGCCGCTCTGCTCTGCCGGTCGTGCTCGCTTAGCCATCCACGTGGGAAACGCGCTCGGATGCCGCGACTGGGCCAATAGGTTCGTCTTGATTTACCACGGTATCGGGACGGGGATCTTTTGGCGGCTGCCGGATGGTCATGACGAGGGATGGCCACGGCCGACCCGTGACGACGGCCGAAGCCCTCAGCTTGGGAAGCTTGGATCTCCTACGGGCGGCTCTTGGGCTGACCTGCAACGGAGCGGCTACGGGAGCTGGCTGGTCGACGACTTGGTCTCCGCCACTCCCCGCGGTTCCCCGCAGGACCTGGCACGGTTATGGCTTCGCGCTTAATGCGATCCGGGTCCTTTGTGACCCTGTTTCGGGTTTGGTGACCTGCTCGTTCGACTCGGCCACTGTCCATGACTTGTCCGGGGTAGACCTGGAGCGGGTACCCGGTGTGCCCCCGACTGGCCGTCCCTCAGGCTGTGTCTGGGCTGATCAGCAACTTGATCACGGGTGAACCAGTGTCATGTTCGGCTGCAGTTGCGTGCTGCTGTTTGGCTACGCCTGACCTAGTGAGTGTTGCTTAGGGCCTTACGTGCGACGTCAGCAAAGGTCTTTGCTGTGAAGGCGTCATAGGCATCCTCGTACGCTTCCCTGAAGGTGTCGATGATTTCTTCTCCGTCTCCTTCCTGGACCCCCTGGAACCACTTGGTGCCCTCCTTGTCGAGGAGGCTGAGAGCGGCCAGCAAGGAATCTGCGGATGCCGCCACGGGATCGGGACCAGCGATGGCTACGCGGCTATGAGCCGTGGCTGCCTCTACCCATAGAGGCACTGCTGCCTCCACAAGGGCTTCGTCAGCGATCCCTCTGCGCAGCTTGTAGTCAATTTGCCACCAATGCATAACGAATTGCCGCGCTGCACTGACTAGGGCATCGCATGCTTCTCGGCGTATGTCAGCTCTCCGCCGTGCATCGTCCGCCTGCTGCTGGGACAGGACCTGGCGGTTTTGAGCGATCAGGGTGAACAAGCCGCCAGCCAGGCCACCTAGAGTGCCGATGCTCGTTCCGATGAGCGTTGCCGTGGTCGCGTCCATGGGCTGAGTACACAGCTTGTACGGCCTGGCTGTCATGGATGTTGCGGTTTTGGCCCGTGCAAGCACTTGCCGCCTTGGTGCTCGCTCATCGCGCATGAAGCAGGGCTTCTGTTCGGCGAGCGAGTGAAGTCAGGCGAGGTAGTCCTGCGCCGCCGGCTCGGAGATGTACCGGCGCCGCATCTCGGCGCTCGTGAGAAGGGAGGCGAGGCGACGGATGACGGGGCAAACGGCAACGCGGTGGCCTGATCAAGATTGCTTGCCCCGTTTGGCCCTCTGATGAGTGTCGGGGTGGCGGGATCTGAACCCACGACCTCTTCGTCCCGAAGCAACTTGGGTGCGCCCTAGACCTCGGGGCCGTGCGGCTCTCACCTGCTGCGATGGTCCGCAGGTGTGCGCGGTTGTCCGCCGCTGTCCGTCGGCGTTGTCACGCAGTTAGACACTCACACGGCAAGCTGGCGGGAGCTTCAGTCGCCTGCGAACCACAAGTAGCTGCCTGGGGTAGCCGCGCACTGCTCCAGCATCACTGCGAGATCGTCCAGCGCAGCGAGCTGACGCTCATCAGCGCAACTCCCCCTCAAGCCGCGGATCTCCTGGAGGGCGGTCGCGGCCTCTTGCTCGTTCATCAACGTGTTCCCGTACGGATCGACGGCGGTGAGCCTTCCGGGCACTCCAAGGAGTTGGAGCGAGCCGAGTGCATCGGCCAGTGCGTCGCCATGCCCGTGGGAGCTCCGCAGGAGCGTTGCGCGGGACTTGCGCCAGCTGTTGCGTGCTGGCCGTGCCGAGTGCAGCTCCAGATCAATCCCCATGCTTCATGATGACGCGCTGCGCTGCTGCACAGCCACAACTGATCACCGGCGGCCGTGACCTGCGGCTGCCTATTCGATCAACGCTCTGACCTGCTGCTGAGCTGTCGGCAGTTGTCGACGTTGGTCACCATCGAGCGCCCTTCCACGGCCCGAGGACGGCCCCGGGGAGGGCGCTCACTGGCTTCCTCCCGGCGAGACATCGGCCCGTGCTCCCATCGATGACTCGCATTCCCCGGGGCGGCTTCGCGAGGCGATCTGATGCAGGAGTTCAGAGATGGACCGTGGCCATGAGCCCCGGCTTCTGGAAGCCTGCTCACGGCGGATAACGACGCCCGCCAGAGATGGGCAGGCCAATCGATGGACCCTTACCGATTCCTGAGAATCCTGACTCTCGCGAACCGCACTGCGCTGAAAAGCTAGAGAGCATTTGAGGCGTTATTCCAGCGTCGCTCAAACTCGTTGATCAGCTCATTTCCGAAGGTGGAATCAGATTTCACCTGAAGATTCGTTGCTGTAAGCGATGATTTTCCATGCCAAAAGACGCCTATAAAGGCACATTGGTCACCGCTGTACATTTGAAGCGGCGGAATCCCGGTGTACTGTCGGACTTGCACGTCGCCGCCGTTCAGCGTTGACAGGAAATGAGATATTTGGCGCTTGTTGGCCTTGATATGGTCGGATACATCCGTTTCACTCTGAAAGCCTTGATCCAGTGCTCGAAGTCGAGCACACGCAGCTTCATCGCTAAGTATAAGTATTTCCACTATCGCGCCAGCCGCCACTGCCTGCCTGATTGAATTTGCCAGAGCTTCGAAGTTTCCGATCCACGTTTGCAGGATCCTAATCTTTTTCCTTGATGCTGCAAGCTCATCTCTGGCCTTATCCGTCGGAAAATCGGGGAATACATCTTCGATTCCCATACCTTCAAGTCGGCGTAGGTTGGCGAGCTGCCCTTCTAGGGCCGCCGTCACTGCGGTCTCGACAATTTCAAGAAAGTCGCGCCTGAGGAGAAAGTCTGCGAGCCAGCCAACAAGTACTGAAGCTAGCAATATTACTGCTATCCCCTTTGCGACATCTCCAAGCCAGATGTGCCGCCATACCGTTGCACCCAGGGCAACGAGTGAAACGCCCACGAGGGCAATAATCAGTGCAACAATGACAGCCTTATGGGGGTTGAGCCGTTCGCCGAGTGTGGTCATTTTGCAAACCCCTCAAAGGTCGAATGCTGGCACGCTAAGGGCGCTGTGGTAATCGCTCAGCGCTTCGTTAAGCAGGTGTGAAAGTAGAGCCTTATATGTCCAGCCGGATAGGTTTGCACTTTGCGTAAATAGAGACGCAGGGCGCAGATCTGGTTTGTGGTTCGCTTCTAGGAAGAAAGCCTCTGAGTCGCAGAATCGAAAATCTATGCGAGCAAAGTGACGTAGATTCAAGGCTCTTGAAACCTGAATTGCTGCGTCTATGCACCGGGGTGCTTCCGTCGAGAATTCGGTGGCGACGCCCTCCAGTACCCTTGACAATCGATGCTCTCGTTCGTACCCGGGTACCTGTGTTGCAGAGTCGGCTTCCCATTTCATAGATCGCTGAAGTGGGTGTAGGCCGACCATGCGACCGCCTACTTGAAGGATAGGAACCGTCACATCCGCCCCTTCGATATAAGCTTCGACTAGCGAAGGTGTTCTGTATCTGGAGCGCAATGACAGTACAGCTTCGTCTAGTTCTTGTGGCGTGCATACTAGGTAAACTCCGCACCCGCCAAACCCGTGGATTGGCTTTACGACCAATGGGAAATTGGCAGACAGGGAATGACTTCCAGTGTCGGTCTCAATGAGGCGGAATTCTGGTGTCTTGACGCCAACTGTCTGCACGATTCTCTTGGCTACGGACTTATCGTCAGCCATCGCGGAGGGCATAGGCGGTGAGCCTACGTAGGGAAGTCCCAGCATTTCGAGCATGCTGGGGAGGTGGCATGTTGGATCTCGTCCTTGGCCTCCAGCGCTGCATACCCATACAACTTCTATTCTGAGATTTTGAAGAGTGCTTGCGAGTGATGGGCTCTCTTGGAGGACATACGCTGTATGACCCAAACTCGCTAGCCCCTCTGAGATCGCCTCGGCATTTTCCTGGTACTCTTCCCATTCGCGTGAAATGAAAGTGCTCCGGAGATGATCTCCGCGCTTCGGTGTACGCACAACTGCTATTCGCATGGCCATCACCGTTAGTACTTCCCCCTGCGCCTACGGGACCAATTTTTCATGCCTTAGTCATGATCGCCTCTGGGTGCGCTCACGTTGTGAGACATGATTCCAGGTCTCGGTCAACGCGATTGAGGTCCAAGGAGTTGGGCGCCTTGGCTTGACCACGCGGTCGGTGGAGCGGCTTTGGGCGGGAGCTGCTTTGGGGCGAGTGATCGTGGCCCCGTAAGCTTCCGGCGAGTCGGGCAGTCTGTGGACCTGCCCGTTAAAGCACGACGTTGGGGCCATGATCTTAGAGGCTCGCCCCGAAGTGGCTGCCTAAAGCCGTGGAGCCGACCGCCCCCGCCATAGAGGGTGTCTCCCACTTCATGCCCGCAGCCGCCGAGCGCGCCGCCGGGCGCGGCCAGCCGGGGCGCAGACAGGAGGCAGGCCGCGCCGCAGAGGCGGCGCGCGCCCGCGCCGTGCGCGGGCCTTGAACCCGTGAAGAAGGTTGTTACTCAGTAGGGGCTGTGATGCGCCACAAGGGAGCGTCGTACTGCTTCGGACGGCTGTTGATGAGCAGTTGGCGCAGGTCCTCGCGCAAGGAGCCGTTGAGGTTCAGGGCCTCAGTGATGCGGCGGAACGTCGTGTGGGTAACCCCGCGGCTGTGGGCCTCGGCCTCGAAGTGGTCGAGCTGAGACAGTACGGCCTCCGGGTCGAGCTGTGCCGGTGGCTGATCCTTGAGCCACGCGGCCTTGTTGCGCTCGTAGTCGATCTCCGAGTAGCCGCAGATTTCGCGGCTGTGCGCCTCAACTTCGTCCAGGGTGGCGGTCGTCAGGATGGCGCGGGCCAACTGGTTGCGGGTCAGTGCCTCGTCCAGGTCGACCTCATGGACCGTCGGTCCTTCGTTGGTGAGCGGGACCGGGAGGCCGGCGTCTCGCATCTCGCAGGTGCCGCGTACGCCTCGGGCTGTCGCCGCGAGCATCGCGGTTGCCTCGGACGGGTGCCATTCCAGGACCGAGCTGATCGGCTCGATGTCCTTCGCGGTGAGGGTGTGGAGGAGCGGGCCGAGCATGCCGCGCAGTTCGTCGAGAGGGAGTTCGCCGTCGAGGCCAGGGCCCGCCACCAGGAGGCGGACGGGAGCGTTCACCTGGCAGCACGCGGCGAGCGTGAGGGCATCGGCGAGCGGGCTCTTCAGTGTCGGCTCATCGCCGCGGGCGAGGATGTCGCCGCCCACATCCAGGAGGTCGATCGACTCTGGTGACAAGTGGTCCACCAGCTCTTCGAGTTGGCGGGTCACGCCCTCGACCCCATGGCGCGGATCGATCAGCGCGAACGTGTGGTGGAGGTCGGCTGCGAGTCGGGGGAGAGTCGAGCCTGCCGGAGCGATCGGGCGGGCTTCGGCCGGCACTGTCCAAACAACTGGAGTGAGGGGCTGGAGGCCGGTGAAGTTGTCCGGTCCTCGGGGACCCGGAACCGGGTCGATCAGGAGGCGGTCCCACGCGTACGTGAGGATCACCGCCTGGTCCTCGTCACCGTAGAGGGCGGCGTGAATCATTGCGGCGGCGACTGCGTCGCCCCCTCCTCCTGCTGCGACGATCAACCGCGTCATGCGGATCAGCCTACGGGGTAGGGGGTTGACCACTCACCCTATAGTGGCTAGAGGCCATAGCCACTTGTATCGAGAAGCAGGCCTCAGCTCGGTAGCGGGGTGCCCGACTACTCGCCTGGGGCTTGCCTTGGGTGAGGAGGACTGATGCCGCAGATCGAGGAGGCTCAGCCGAAGTATCTCCAGATCGCGCACTACATCCGTGATCAGATTCTTCGGGGTGACCTGCGACCGGGTGATGAGGTGCCGTCTGAACGGCAGTTGGCGGCGGACTGGAAGGTGTCCCGGCCCACGGCCGCACGGTCGTTGGAGGCGCTGAGCCATCAAGGGCTCGTCGAGAAGCGTCAGGGGTCGGGCACGTACGTGCGGAGCCTCGAAGTCAACCGGCGGGCTCGTGAGTTGTACGGGCGCGCTCGGCAGACCGGGAAGATCTACACGCCTGGTGAGTACGCCGTGATCACCTCTGCCGGTTGGCTGGAGGCGCCGGATCACGTCGCTGAGGCGCTGGGCCTGGTCAAGGACCGTCGTGCTGTGCACCGGCGGCGGGTGACCAACAACCAGGACGGGCCGATCACGCTCTCCACCTCGTGGTTCGCTCCGGATGTCGGTCAACGTGCGCCGAAGCTTCTGGAGCCGGAGCGGATCCAAGAGGGGACGCTGCTGTACGTCGAGAACATGACCGGACGGCAGGGGAGTTACGCGGAAGATCGCATGTGCGCGCGTGCGGCCACGGACGAAGAGGCCGAGGACCTGCAACTTGCCGCCGGCTCCGCCGTACTGATCGTGCACCACGTCGTATTCGACCTCCAGGACCGGCCGCTGGAGTTCGCAGAGGCCACCTACCCGCCGCATCGCTGGGCGTTCGAGCAGGGCTACCCCCTCACCTGAGGGGGCCAGTTGCAGCGAATCGCTTGCGTCGACCAAGTGGCTAATGCCACTATCCAGAAAGTGGCTAAGGCCACTTCACTGGGAGGAGGCGCGGTGTGACGAGTCAGCGGCCGGATCAGGGCACGCACTTACCTTGCCGGGGTTGCCGGGGGCGCGGCTGGAAACGTGTCGGCTCGCGAACGACCCTGGCGCTTGCCACCGCCGCCGACCGCACCCGTGCCACATCGAAGCGGCGCTGCCTCGACTGCGACGGCAGCGGCAGGAAGTGAGCACCCATGGCCTACATGATCGACCGCTACCCGTCTGAGGAGTCACCGCGTCTCGGTGCGATGACCTTGCACCCTGTCGCTGAGTCCGTACCGCGGGCTCGGCGCTGGTTCCGCAAGTTCATCGCCCCCTACAACCCGGCCTGCTCCGTCGATGACTGTGCGCTGATGATCTCGGAGCTGATGACCAACGCCATCGCTTACGGCCGGTCGGACGAACCCTGGCTCGTGCGGGTCGAGTGGTTCCGCGAGGGGACTTCGCTCCGGGTCGACGTGCACAACCCCGGCTTTCCGGCGAACGTGCGGCTGAGGCATCCCGACGCCGACGACTCCCACGGGCGCGGGCTGCTCCTGGTTGATTCACTGGCCGAGTCATGGCACGCCGCGCCGAGCCGCTTCGGCGGAACCGTCGTCTCCTTCGTGATGGCCGATGCCTGGCCCGGAAGGTAAGAGTTCGCTCCGCTTCTACTTTGACAATCGAAGATTCGCTAGTCTGGTTGACCAGTTGACTTGGCCAATCCCGACAGGCGGCGTTCATGGCGTATGAAGTGGAGCCACCGAAGTACGTGCGCCTCGCACAGACGATCCAGCGCCGCATCGAGGACGGCACGTACCTGCCTGGCACTCGGGTGCCCAGCGAGAACCAGTTGGTGCAGTCCTTCGGGATGTCCCGCCCCACCGTCGTGCGGGCGCTGGAACTGCTGAAGCGTGACGGCTGGCTGGAGTCCCGACAGGGGTACGGCACGATCGTGCGAGGCCGCCCGGCTGTCGTCGAGCAGAAGGACCGCCGGGGGAGTGAGGCGCTCACGCGCGACGAGTCGCAAACGGCGGGGCGGTTGGTCGAAGTCGGTTACGTCCCCGTTCCGGTGCGTGTCGCCTCTGCCCTTGGGCTGCCCAAGCGGGCCAAGATTCTCATGCGCCGCTTCCTGGTGGAGGAGGATGGCGAACCGGTGGAGCTGGTGTCGTCCTACTTCCCCGCCGGCCTGGTCGAAGGCACGGAGCTGGAGAGCGCCGATGAGCTGTCGGGTGGCACCCGCGCACACCTGGAGACGCGTAAGAAGGTCCGCTTCGACCATGTGGCGGAACGGGTTTCGGCCCGTCTGCCCGAGCGCGCCGAAGCGGAGCTTCTGGATCTCCCTGAGGGTGTTCCGGTCCTCAGTGTCCTGGTCGTCGCGTGTGATGCTTCCGGGCAGGCGCTGCAGGTCTCCGATGTGCTGCTTCCTGCCGACCGTCAAGAACTGGAAGATACCTATCGCCTGAACTGAGTCTGGAAGAGGGCCAGTTCGCCGTCGGCTCTCACCCGATTCACGCTTGACAAGTCAACTTGGCATCTCTAGCTTCGAACTTGCTAAGTCAACTTGTCAGGCTGGCAGGTTGATCGACTCAGAAGGAGAAATCTGTGCGTGTGATCCGCATTGACGCCTCGACCGCCACGATCCTGCTCACCGAAGCGTCGGCGCCGAAGGTGCGCGACCGGCAGACCGGTGAGATCGCCAAGGACGCCGTGAGTGGTGAGGCGCTGATGACGGTCGGTGTCGTCTACATCGACGAGGGTGAGTCGTCGCTGCTCCAGGTCACCGTCCCCGAGAGCGGTGTGACGGACGGTCTGACCGTTGGGGCCCCGGTTTCGCTGCCGGGGCTCATCGCTCGGCCGTGGGAGAGCGTGTTCAACGGGCAGCAGCGGCACGGTATCGCCTACCGGGCGACCGCCGTTGCTCCTGGCGCCTTCCCGATGGAGCAGGCGGGCTGATCGTCGTGACCGACCTGGTGACGTGGGCCGAGCTGGGCGGGTCGCTCGCTGCGATAGGCGGCGCGGCCTATGCCCGGCATGCCCATCCGGCGGCGTACTGGTCCACGGTCGGACTGCCCGTCTCGGTGGCCCGGCTGCTGGCCTCGTACACCTCCACCATGGACGCGTGCGGCCTGACGGTCGAGCCGCCCCGGTGGCGGGCCCTGGCCGTCAAGGCCACGACTCGCCGTGAGGTTCGGCCCGTGCCTCCACGTCGGGGCGTGATCCGGCCCACCTCGACCGGCCTGCGGCTCCGGCTGCGGCTGGCTCCGGGCCAGGAACCGGCGGACGTGGCGGCCTCGGCCGAACGGCTCCGTCATGCCTGGGGTGTTCACGCCGTGTACGTGCGGGACGTCAAGCCCGGTGTCGTGGAACTGCGGCTCGTCGGCTTCGACGTCCTGCGCAAGGTGCGGATGCCACGTCGGACCGATGCCGGTCCGCTCCGCGTGCCGGTGGCTTTACGGGAGGACGCAACCGCCTTCGTACGGGACTACCGGGCCGTACCCCACGAACTCGTGCTCGGCGCCACGCTGTCCGGCAAGTCCATGTTCCTGCGGAACCTGCTTGCCGGGCTGGCCGCTCAGCCGGTGGTCCTGGTCGGGATCGACTGCAAGCGCGGTGTGGAGCTTGCGCCGTTCGCTCCCCGGCTTTCGGCGCTGGCGACCGACCCGGAGCAGGCTGCCGAGCTGCTGCCCGTGCTCGTCAAGGAAATGGAGGACCGATACGACCTGATCAAGGCGCGGCAGGGCGTCGCCCCTGGTACCCCGGATGAGCTGATCACCTCGGACGTCTGGGGCCTGCCGGAGGACGAACGCCCGGCTCCCATCGTGCTGTTCGTCGACGAAGTGGCGGAACTCTTCCTCGTCGCCACGAGGAAGGAGGAGGAGCGACGGGACGAGATGGTCACCCAGCTCATCCGGCTCGCCCAACTCGGCCGTGCGGCCGGCATCTACCTGGAGGTCTGCGGGCAGCGCTTCGGGGCCGAGCTGGGCAAGGGAGCGACCATGCTCCGGGCTCAGCTCACCGGCCGGGTCTGCCACCGGGTGAACGACGAAGCGTCCGCGAAGATGGCGCTCGGTGACATCGCCCCTGAGGCTGTCCTGGCCGCCTGCGCCATCGCCGCCGAGTTGCCCGGCCTCGCCGTCGTCGGCGACACGGCCGGCGGCTGGTCCCGCATCCGTACCCCGTACCTGTCCCTCGCTGACGCTGCGGCCACCTGCCGCGAGACGGCGCACCTGGCCCCGGACGTTCCGGCGCTCGCGCCGTTCCGGCCCCACGTCCCTCCCGTGCCGGTGAAGGGGTCCGGCCCTCTGGCCACTCCTCGGCCGATCACCGAGTAACCGACCCGCTCCCACGGTCAGCGCGGCCGTCCCGCGCCAAGCCCCCCTACCCACCCATGCCCGGAACTGGAAGGAGTGGCCGTGCGCGCCCTGCCCGTCCGTGTGGACGTCGTGCTCGTTCAAGCGGTGATCGCCGCCGCGCTGTCCTTCGCTCATCTGCATGACTTGGCGCTCGCTGCCGGACAGGACGGCTGGAAGGCGTGGGCCTATCCGGTCTCCGTCGACCTGCTGTTGGTGGCGGCCTGGCGGCGCCTGCGCTCCGGTGAGTCGAAGACGGCCGGGTGGTGCTGGTTCCTCGTCGCGCTGGCGGCGTCCCTTGGCGCCAACGTCGCCACCGCCGGTCTGCTCGACCTGGAGAACGTACCGGCGTGGCTCCGCATCCTCGTCGCCGGTTGGCCCGCGGTCGCCTTCCTCGGCGGCACGCTGCTCGCTCACGGAGCAGCGCATCCCAGCGCGGACCCGGCGACGGCACCGGAACCGCCTTCGACGGCACAGGCGCCGGGACCGACCGCCGCAGACATCGAGCCGCCCACGGCTGCGCCCGAACTGCCAGCCACTGCACCGGAGTCAGCTCCGCCGCCTCCATCCCCGGTACCGCCCGCGCTCGTCACCCTCGCCCGCAAGGTCGCTGACGAACACCGCGCCCGGACCGGGACCGACATCGACACCTCGACCCTTCGCGCCCGACTCGGTGTGCCCATGTCGCTCGCCGAAGCCATCACCACCCAACTCACCTGACCCGGAGGAATCTCCCCCTTGCGCCCGTCCACGCTCCGCGCGCTGAAGCGCGCCGCCGAGCTGACCCGACAGAACCGTCTGACCGAAGCCGTGCTGATCGCCGAACCGGTCATCCTCGCCGCCGACAGCTACGAGGGCGACGAGATCTTGCGCTGGCTGGCCGACCACGTCACCGACTTCACCGGCGAGACCGACAAGGAGATCCCCTGATGTCCGCCAACCGCCGCTTCCGCCGCGTCGTCCGCATCGGCCCCGTCCAGGTCGCCACCTACTACGACGGCCGGGGCCGCGAGAAGCACACCGCCGCCTGCACCGCTCCACGCTGCGGCTTCTCCACCGACTACGACAGCCGCGCCGCCGCCGAGCTGGCCGCGCACCCACCGCTGCCGCGTCCGCTGAGGAGCTCCAGTGACCGTCTCGCTGCCGCTCGTCTTCGTCCTGGGCGTCATCGCCTGGGCCGCGATCAAGTTCCTCGGCATCCGCCTCTGGGTCGCCGTCGTGATCGCGCTGTTCGGCTTCTGGCTCTCGCACACCATCCTCGCCCCGGCCATCGAGTCCGGCACCCGCTCCGGAGTCGACGTCGTCAACGGCACCCACGAATGACACCCCGACCGACAAGGAGTCCCGCGATGTTCCGCCCCAAGCTGCCCGACACCCCGCAAGTCCCGAGCATCACCACCCACATCCCGCAGGACCACGCCCCGGCTCCCTCCGCCGGCCGCTCCGTCGCCCCGTTCGTCGGGGTCGGCGCCGGTGCGGTCGCCGCCGTAGTGGTCATCGGCGTCGTCCTCACCGCGCTCCTGGCGGCGGTCGCCGTCTCGGCCGTGTCCGTGGCCATCGCCGCCGTGGTCCTGCGCTCCCTCGTCACCGGCGCGAACAAGCGCTGACCGGCCGCCGGGGCGGCAAACGCCGCCAAGCATCCCGCCGCCCCGGGGCCGTCCCTCCCAACCGCCGAAACAGCCGAAAGGAAGACCCATCATCACCCGGCAGACTCCGCCCCCGCTGGCGGAACTCTCCATGCTGGCCTCCCTCGGCACCATGCCCGAGCTGGCCCGCCAACTCTCCGGCCTGGGCGGCTGCACGAACCCCGTGCGCCTTGACGGCCACCGAACCGAGTACGCGGTTGACCGGACGACCGGAGAGATCGGGCGCGTTCTCCAGCACCTCGACTCGTCCTCCCTGCCCGCCGGAAGTCTCCTCGTCCGCTGCAACAACCGTCGCGCCACCCGCTGCGCGGCCTGCGCGGAGGTCTACCGCCGAGACACCTTCCACCTGATCACAGCCGGACTGCGCGGCGGCAAGGGCACCGCCGAACAGGTCGGCAAGCACCCGCGCGTCTTCGCCACCCTCACCGCACCGAGCTTCGGCCCGGTCCACAACCGCCCCTCCAGCGGGCGGCCCTGCCGCTGCGGTGTCTGGCACGAGGACACAGACCCGGTCCTCGGTACGCCCCTCGATCCGGGCGCGTACGACTACGAAGCGGCTGTGCTCTGGAATGCCCACGCCGGAGCCCTCTGGCGGCGCTTCTCGATCTACCTGCGCCGTGAGATCGCCAAGCGCGCCGGACTCACCCAGCGTGCGTTTCGGGATCACGCGCGCGTCTCCTTCGCCAAGGTCGCCGAGTACCAGAAGCGGGGCGCCGTCCACTTCCACGCGGTCATCCGCCTCGACGGCCCGGAGGGCGGCGACACGGCCCCTCCGGCCTGGGCGTCCGCCGAGCTGCTCACCGACGCCATCCAGGCCGCCGCCACCGCCACACGCGTCAACGGACCGCACGTCGACGGCCGCGCCCACACCTTCACCTTCGGCCGCCAACTCGACGTCCGAACTATCCGCTCCGCCGACTTCGACGGCGGCCAGGAGCTAACCGAACGGGCCGTAGCGGCGTACATCGCCAAGTACGCCACCAAGGGCGCCGAGACAGCGACCGGCACCCTGGACCGGCCGATCCGCTTCCTCGCCGAACTGGCACAGGCCCGGATCACCGACCACGCCCGGCGCATGATCCGGACGGCCTGGGCCCTCGGCGCACGCAAGGACCTCGAACACCTCCGCCTGCGTGCCTGGGCCCACATGCTCGGCTTCCGCGGCCACTTCTCCACCAAATCCCGCCGCTACTCCACCACCCTCGGCGCCCTCCGCGATGCCCGCGCCGAATGGCGCCGCGCCCAAGCCGCCACGGCCGCTCCCCAGGACGGCGAAACCACGCTCGTCCTCGCCCACTGGGTCTTCGCCGGAACCGGCCTGAGTAACGGAGAGGCCTGGCTCGCTGCGTCCCTCGAACCCGCCCCCGGAACGGAAGGAGAACCGACATGGACGCCCGTCGCGACGAGCTGATGACCGTTCGCCAAGTCCTGGATGAGCTGGGCGGTGTCTCCCGTCGGACGTTCTACCGCTGGCGAGAACTTGGGTACGGGCCAGCCGCATTCAAGCTGCCCAATGGAGAGCTGCGGGTTCGGCGGAGTGACTTCAACACATGGCTGCGACAGCTGGAGGAGGCGGCGTGAAGTCTCTCGATGTGAAGGTCTGGGGAGTCCGCAAGCGGGACACCAAAACACCCTCGTACGGTGTCCGCTGGTCCGTCGCAGGCAATGTGTTCTCGGAGTCCTTCCGCACCAAGGCGCTTGCCGACCACTACCGCGCGAAGCTCATGCGTGCCATGCGCGACGGCGAGGAGTTCGACACGGAGTCGGGACTTCCGGCCTCGATGGAAGAGAAGAAGTCGGCCGTGTCGTGGTACGCCTTCGCGCTCAGGTACCTCGCCATGAAATGGCCTCATGCCGCCCCCAATACGAGGGATGGCATCAACGAATCTCTCACCAGCGTGACGCTGGAGCTCCTGGACGAGCGCGCCGGACGACCGTCCGACGAGGACCTCCGCAGAGCACTGCGCAATTGGGCCTTCGTGCTGCCGGGGCCCGATGGCCGGGAAGTCCCGGACGACGTGCGGAACGTTCTCCACTGGGTGTCCAAGGCATCCCGGCCGCTCGCCGATCTCGCTGAAGCGGCCACGGCTCGCACGGTCCTCGACTCGCTGAAGCTCAAGCTCGACGGCACGGCGGCAGCGGCGGAGACCGTGCGGCGCAAGCGTCGGACGCTCGTCAACGCCGCGAACTACGCCGTCGACCTGGGGGAGCTGCGGGAGAACCCCATCACGGCTGTCCGCTGGCAGAAGCCGAAGGTTTCCAACCAGGTCGATCCACGGGTTGTCGCCAATCCGGAGCAGGCACGGAACCTCCTGGCGGCGGTTTCCTACGTGGGCGGGTACCGGCGTGCTCGTGGTCGTCGCCTCGTGGGTCTGTTCGCTGCCATGTACTTCGGTGGCTTACGGCCGGCGGAAGCGGTCGGCCTCGTCGAGACGGACCTGAAGCTTCCCGAGCAGGGCTGGGGCTCGGCGTTGCTCCACCGGACCCGGCCGTCCGTCGGCAAGCAGTGGACCGACTCGGGGGAGACCCATGACGACCGCGGGCTGAAGAACCGGCCGACCGAGGACGTGAGACGGGTGCCGATCCCGCCTCACCTCGTGGCCGTGCTCCGCGAGCACCTGGCCACCTTTGGCACGGCGGACGACGGACGGCTGTTCTTCAGCGAGAAGGGCTCGGTCGTCCCGTCCTCGACCTACTACCGCGTGTGGCAGGAGGCTCGGCTCCTTGCGCTTCCACCGGCCGTCGCGGCCTCGCCGCTCGCGAGTCGGCCGTACGACCTTCGGCACTCGGCGCTGTCGACGTGGCTCAACGCCGGTGTCGACCCAACCGAGGTGGCCGAGCGAGCCGGCAACAGCGTCGAGGTGCTCCTGACCCGCTACGCCAAGTGCCTCGACGGACGGCAAGACGTCGCCAACCGGCGTATTGAGGATCTGTTGCGCGAGTACGAGTGATCGCAGACCACGGTAGCTCCAATGCCCCCGGACTTGTTCCGGGGGTATCGGCATGCTTTGGCCGAGAGGGGCGCTCCTCTCCTGCGGAATTCCGCGCCGGTGGCTCCGGGGTATATGTCGGGCCGGGCCATTAAGTCAGGTCGGCTTCTCTCACTCGTTCAGAGGCGCCTCTCATGCGCATTACGCGCATGAGGCCCAGAGTTGACCACGTCTAGTTGCGTCTACTTACAGGGGTAAAGGATCATGCCGACGTTTGTTGCGCTGCTGAACTGGACCGACCAGGGAGTCCGCGGCTACAAGGACACCCCGCAACGCGCCGAAGCCTTCACGGCAGCGGCTCAGAAGCTCGGGGTGAAGGTCCTGAACCTCTTCTGGACCGTCGGCCCGTACGACATCGTGGCTGTCGTGGAGGCGCCCGACGACGAGACTGCCACCGCAGTGCTCCTACAGGTCGGCGCGTTGGGCAACGTCCGTAGCACGACCCTGCGAGCCTTCGGCCGGGAGGAGATGGACCGCATCATCGCCAAGGCCACCGGCTGACGGACTTCCCCGTCGAGGTCTTGTTGGTACGAGTGACACGCTCAAGGCGATACCGTCCAAGGCGCCTGGACCTGTTCGGGGCCTTGGGGGATACCGGGCACGACCTGCGCTTACGTCCCAAGATCCCGTCCACGCCTCGTCCACGGACCTCGACATACGCCCGCTCCGGGCGGCATACGCCTGCACATACGCGAAGACCCCGGCCTCAGCGTTTCCGCTGGTGACGGGGTCTTTAGGCACCTCATCAAGGGTGCCCCCGGCAGGATTCGAACCTGCGCACACGGCTCCGGAGCCCAGGTGAGAGCAGGACTCCACCGGGGCCCTGACCTGCGCCGGAGGCTCTGAGCAGGCAGGCGCCGAGCAAGATCATCACGTCCCTATTACGTGGGCCACCTGTCGGCCGGCGACTCCGGGCCGTATCGTCGAAGCATGATCTCGGGCAGCGATGGGGGACCGGTCGGCGGCGGCACGGAGTTCACGGCGGAGGGCCTGGCGGCCATCCTCCATGAGGCGTGCGAGACGGCCGGACTTGACTCCCGCGGCGCCGAGTTGCTGCGGCTGGGGTCGAACGCGGTCTACCGCCTGGCTTCGTTACCGGTCATCGTCCGCATCGCCCGCGATCCGGCGGTGCTGACGGAGATGGAACGGGCCGTGAACGTGGCCCGGTGGCTGGAGACAGAGAACTTCCCAGCCGCCCGAGTGCCAGCCTTGGTGAGTCAGCCGATGGTCGTCGGCGGCCTGGTGGTCACCTTCTGGGAGAGCGTCCAGGAGAACGAGGAGTACGCGACGCTCGGTGAGCTGGCTGACCTGCTGCGCCGCTTGCACTGGCTGGAAGAACCTGAGTCACTCGGCCTGCCGTACTTCGATCCGATGGCCAAGCTGACGGCGTCACTAGACGGGCTGAACGGCGTGGCCGAGGAAGACAGGGCCTTCCTGGAGGAGCGAGCGGCCAGGCTCTCCAAGGACTATGACCGGCTGGACTTCGTCCTTCCCTTCGGCATGATCCACGGAGATGCCAACATCGGGAACATCCTCCGGCACCGGGACGGACAAGCGGTACTCATCGACCTGGACGGCTTCGCGCTGGCCCCACGAGAGTGGGACCTGATCCTGACGGCGATCTACCACGACCGTTACGGGTGGCACTCGAAGACGGAGTACGCGGAGTTCGTCCACCGGTACGGCTTCGACCTCATGAACTGGCCAGGCTACGAGACCTTGGCCGACCTCCGAGAACTCATGATGGTGGCATGGGTCGGTCACCAGGCCGGAACGAGTGAACGTTCTGCCGCCGAGTTCGCCCGGCGGGTGCGGTCCCTGCGGACGGGCGAGGGGCGCGAGGAGTGGAAACCCTTCTGAGGGTGCCCTGGTCAAGTTCGCGTCAGCGCATGGTCAGCTGTACTGCTCCGAAGCGATCCACAACCTGTGTTCGCGGGCCTGCTCTGCAAGTTCATGCACCGCGCTGCTTCGGCCGGCCGCGCTGAGATTACGGCGGAACTCGGCGAGATAGCTGATGCATCGGGCCGACTTGAGCTGTTCTCCGAGATCCAACGCGTCGAGCGCCACCCGACAAGCCTCCTCGACGTCCCCGGCCCGTAGGTGGGCATCGGCCAGGACCATGGTCGCGAAGAAGTCGCTCCGTACGTGGCTGCCGCTCATGGCGTTCTCGGCGTGGGCGACGGCTCGGCGGGCGCTGTTCACGTCACGGAAGCAGTGGGCGGCCTCGGCGGCAAGTTCGGTCTCGTCGAAGTAGCTGATCCACTCCGGCTCGTCCTCGTTGTTCCGGCTTTCGAGGGCCTTGGTCGCCGCGCTCAGGGCAGCCTCGCACGCAGCGACATCGCCGGTACGCGCCAGGGCTCGGGCCTCCATCGCATGGAACTGTGCGCGCAACGTCGGTGTAGCCACGGGAGAGATGCCCATGAGGGCGGCCCGCGCGAGAGTGGCGGCCTCGGTGTACCGACCCAGGAAGGTCGCCTGGTGGCTCATCGCTGACAGGATGCTGCCTGCAAGTCGACGGTCGTTGGCGTCCTGGGCGAACCGGAGGGCTTGGAGAAGGTACCGCTGCGCGAGTCCGTGGTGACAGGCGTCGTAGGACATCCAGCCAGCGAGGAGGGTCGCTTCCGCCACGGTAGAGAAGAGGGCTCGCCCTACCTGCTCGGTGTACCGGCCGCGCAGGAGTGGGGCCACATCGTTGTTGAGGTACTGGATGACGGAGTGACGTGCGTGGTCTCCGCCGAACTGGTCGTCGAGCTGGGCGAACATGTCCGCCGTGGTCTTAATTGCTGCCACGTCGCCGAGACCGACACGGGCGCCTTCCGTACGAGGCTGAGGGATGCTGGGCTCGGGGGCGACCAACCATCGGAGGGACGCTTCGTTCCATGCGGGCTCGGACGGCTCCGCGGCGAGCAACGGGTCGTACTGATTGAGGTCGGCACGCCACAGTTGGCCGACCGTCCGAATGGCATCATCCGGGCTTGCGGGATACGCGGCGTCGAGTAAAGCGCTGTCGGCGACTTCCCCGTAACTCAACCCGAGTTCGGCCGCGCTGGTGCTGAAGGCGTCACACAGCAGCGGGCCGTAAAAGTCGTCCGGGGTACTGTGGCCGTTCTCCCAGCTGGCAATACGGCGCTTCACGCTGGCGTCCGAGGGGAGTTGGTGGCCGCGCTGAGCAGCAGCCTGTCGTAGTTCCCTTACCAATCGAGGCTGGCTCCAGCCCCTACCCGTGCGAGCTTCACGTAAGCGGACACTGCTCGGCTTCAAGGCGCCTTTCACTCCCTGCGTGATGCCGGTGCGACAACTCGGGTTTCCGTTACTGAATGTACGTGCTGGTCATCGCCTCGTGCAGTCAGTAACCGGAGTTCGTCTGCAAGAGAGGGGAGGACGGGGGATGACGCATTGCGCGTGGACGCGTCATCCCCCGTCACCTCTCGTCATCTGCCCTGGCCAGGGGCCGGACCGGAAGTCTGAACGTGCTGCGGCATCGGGGCCGCAACGTAGGCCGACTGAAGGTGAGACGTCATGCAGAGGATGACCAGGCGCGGCATGGAATGGCTGTCTGCGGCGGCGGACGATCCCGCGCAGTGCCGACAGATCTGGGCGGATGATCCGCGGATGCCTTGCCTGCTCGCGACGGGGCGCCTCTTCGACGTGGTGAGCGTAGACCAGCGCCTCGGCCTGGAGATGTTCGACCGGCTCTTGCGCAGTGGCATGCCATTCGGCCCCTCGGTCGTCGACCGCCAAGCACAGCGCGTTGGCTTCTTCCTCGGCTCGAACAGCCGCGACACCTTCTCGCACTTCCTCGGGCGAGAAACGCCCTCCCCGCCGCAGTACCGGTACCTCGGCCATGGCTCCGCCGTCGTAGTCCCCGGCCCCATCCCGCTCTCCGCGGACCGATACCAGTGGCTCCGCGCGCCGACGCGCCGGCCGGAGGCCAACCCGCTGCGCCCGGTCGCCCTCGCGACGGCTCTTGCGGCCTCCGCGGAACTCCTGGCGAGGATCGACCGCTTCGACGAGCAGTACCCGACCCCGTACGCGGCGGTCGCTGCACTTCCCGAGGAGACCACCACCGATGCGGGATGAGCCGACCAGTGGGCACGACTCCGCCACGTGGTCACCCCTCGAAAGCGACGGATGGTACGCGGCCCGAGACGCCACCACCGCACTACGGGACGTTCTCGTGCGCGCCGGTCTGGAGAAGGACTTCCCCTACCTGCGCGCGGACTTGAATGCCTTCGGGCACGGCCTCGTCGAGCTGGGACGAGTGTCCCCCGACACGGCCGAACGCCTCGCAGAGCTTTTGCGCCTGGCGCTGGCAAGTGGCTTCGGCGCGGACCGTGACAGCTCTGGACCTGCGCAGGCCACAACCAATGAGTACAAGGGAAGGACCTGAAGTCATGACCGACCGGCGAGGAGTGGTGGCCAAGCGCGCGGAGGACTTGTCGCCTGGCGTGCCTTACGTCCGCGGTTGGAACCGCGCCCGACGAAGCGCCGGCACTCTGGCCGATCAACTGGTGCTGCTCGGACTGGACTCCGACTTCCCCGGCCTGGTGGCTGACGTCAACATCTCCGGTGACGGGTTGGTACAGCTTGGCACCGTGCACCCTGAGGCGGCCGAACTGCTGGCACAGCTGATCACGGCAGGACTGGAAGCGGAGCACCGTGGCCCGACGGGTGAACCGCCTATGACCACTCGACGCGAAGCACCTGCTGCCTGAACCGCTCCTCTTGCGCCGGTTGTTCTCCAGTGCGGTCCTCGGTCTACCGCTCGGCCGGGACCGGCGCCCCAGCGCCGCAGCCCGGACGAGCGGCAGACCGGTGTAAGACATCAGCTTGGGAAGCTGCGGTTTCTTGAGGCTGTCTTGGGCGCTGACCTGGGCGAACGACTGGGCAGCGCGCTCGTTTGCCAGGACTGCTTTGACCGTGATTCCCCGCTGTTCCCCGCTCGATCTGGTGTGCTTGTGGTGCGGTGCCCATGAATGAATACGCAGGAGGCACGTAACGACGGGTATTGACAGCGACCAGCGCCCCCGACGCCTTGGTTGAGGGGCGGAGGCTCGACGGTGGCTTGTCAGGTGAGGTCGACGAGGGTGGGCGTCACTTCGTTCTCAAGGTCGTACTCGGAGAACTCCCATGTCGTGACCACCGTGTCTCTGGGAACGCGGTAAACGAACTGCATCTCGTCATCGAAGCCGGGCTGCAGCTGCGCGTTGCACTCCGGGTTGCCGACGACGTCGTAAAGATCTTCGATCGTGTCGAAGCGACGACCCTGGTCGTCGATGAGCGCGTTGACGATGGGCAGTGAGCAGGTCAGGTCCATGCCGGCCTTGCCCTCATTACTGACGACGGTTTTGAGGATGACGTATTTCGCGTCGGCGCCTGCGGATTTGTGGGCTCCGGCGAGCGTGATGCTGTCGGCTTCCACCATCTTCGTGATCTTGACGACGGCTCCACCGTTCCGGGCCTCGTCGCCGACCTTGGTGTCTGTGCTCTGGTCGGTTGTCGCTGTGGCGCCCTCGTTGACCGCGGGCTCGGGCTCGACGGTTTCCGTCACAGTGACGGTGGGCTGTGGCTTCGCCGTGTCGTCGCCGCTGCCCGAGATGGCGATCCCTGTGCCGACGATGGCGGCGGCGATGATGGCCGCGCCGCCGACGATGTAGGCGTTGGTGTGGTTCTTCTTGCCAGGCTGCGGCGGCTGAGCCGGAATCGGCGGCGGCGTAATGTTGGTACTCATGATCCCCCCGGGATGGTGCTGCTGTGAGGCGAATCATCCCCTGCGAACGGCTGCGCTGACAGCAGTTTGGGACCACAGTGGCGGCAAGTTGATGATTACACCATTCCAGGTCGTACCCGGTGTGGCGCTGTTGTCGTCGCGTGGGTGGTGGTGTGGATGCAGGTGACTGACTGGCCCCGCCGCGGCCGCTGTCGCCGACTGGTGCAACGGCCGAACAGAGACGCTGGTGTACGTCCCCGTCCGGCGTCGTTGATGTCAGCCTTGGATGTCAGAGGCTTTCTGATCCGTAGATCCACAGACATCGGGGTCATCGTGGCCGCCGCACGGTGCCTCAGAGCGGCCGGTTGTTGTACAGCAGTGCTCGGCTCAGCGCAGCGAGGACTTGGTCGCTGCTGCTCCCGCTCATGCGCCTGCGTTCTCAGCAACGCAGACATACATGGGCGGTTGTGCACCGCCCTCGTTCGGAAAGTCCAGGACTCCCGGATAAGTCATCCTGGTGTCTGGGTAGGCCCCTTCGCAGTACTGAGGACTGTCCGAGAAGACAGAAGTGCCGTCCGCCTGGATCACTTGTCCGTCTGTGCCAACGAGGTAGGCACCACACTGGTAGCCTGCCGCGTTCATAAGAAGGGTGGCGTCCTTCCCCGCGCTGTCGCTGCTGCCCGTCCATGCGAGACAGTAGGTGGCTCCGGGATCCCCGCCGGTGGCCGGCTGCGCAATAACGTGAATGGCTTGGAGAGGCGCGGGGCCGCCGCACAGCCCGTCGATGTCTGCTACATGCCAGGGTGCGCCAGCAACACAGACATCGGCCTTCGGCTTACAGTCAGCCGGGCCGTCGGGCGTCTTGTAGGTCACTCGGATGCACGATGGCGATGCGTCCGCTGAGCGGGGCGGTGTAGCGCTCGATGCCGAGGGCGGCTCCGGGTATGTCGGAGAGGTCCCGCTGTTCGCCTGTCCAGCTCCTGCGACGCTGTGTGTTGCCTGGGGGAGTGCCTTCCCGTCGGGAGCGTGACCGGATCCCGTCTGCTGGTGCAGAAGCAGGGCCAGGCAGACGCCGACAACCGCTGCAACCGCTCCCCCGAGCATCGTCGCCTTCCAAGGGAACTGCGGCGGTCGGGGAGCTATTTCGTTGCGGATCACAGGGATGCTCTCCAGCGTGTCCCCGTTGTGGAAGGCAAGCACTTCGTCAGGACGCGGCGGCCGTTGCGGTGCCGGTGGTGTGCTCACGGTCCCCCCTGCTTGCTGTGCGTGACGGTCACGGTAGGACACCTCAGGCACGGATGAGGCAGATTGGTTGGAAGTGCAACATTGTCGTGATTCCGGTACTGGCCGTCCCACCTGGTCCGGGGAGCGGCGTCCGGAGCCTCACCGGTCGATGCCGGTTAACGGGGGCGTCGGCGACTGACGACAACGCTGCAGATATGCGTGCCAGCACCCGCGTCTGCGGGGTGTTCCAAATGACAGGCGGGCTCGTCTGCTCCCCCGTACAGATCGGCGCGGAGACCCCCCTTGGCTTCCGACGGCTCTGGGCTCCTCGTTCCACCTCGACCAATCCGCCGGCTTCACGCCCTCGTCCTGAACAGAGCAGGGAGAGGGCTGGCGCCCTGTACCTCAGCCGACGACAGTCAGCCACGATGGTGGGCGCGGTGCCCGATCACGCAAGCGTGTGCCTCGCTGCACCCCCACAGGCCTCAGCCACGCTGCCCGTATCGTCGACCAGAGCAAGCCGCGACGGCCGGGCCGCGATGAGAGCGCCAATGTGAGAAGGGTGGGGTTCGCTGGTGAGGCACTCATCGCAGCAGAGGCTACTTTCCACCTTTCCCCTTTTCTGTCAATCGCCAGGCATACTGCGATCGAATCCTGTCAGGAACAGGCTCGATCATGCCCGCGTTCTTCAGTTTGTAGAATACTTGCTTTACGCGGTTTTCCGAGGCGATTCCGGTGAGTGATCGCGCAATCTTGTTGGAAATCTCCGCATTATTGCGCAGATACTCAAGGATTAGCTCTTCGGGTCGCGCAAGCGGCGTGTGCGCGAGAATGACGACGAAAGCGTTGTCTTCGACGACAAACTGAGGTCCCTTCAGTTTTGCCGCTTTCATGGCACTCATTACGGTATCAAGACCCTCGCCAATGTCCTTGTTCGGCGGGTCGGGGTACTTATTCAGCAGCCGAACAATGCTAGGGTTGCGGGCGAATCGATCGGTCAAGATGTTTTCGGTCGTCATGTGACCGGGGAGTCGGCCAGGACTCCTAACCTCGACCCTGTTGTCGAAGATTGAGATCAAGATGTCGTCGGAGACGTTGTAATCCCTATGGATCACGGCATTAACAATGATCTCCTTGAGGGCTTCTGGTGGATACTTAACTGGCGACATTTGACCGTCGGTCCCCAAAATCGGGACAGCCTCGATAATCTTCGCAACAGCATCGAGGGTGCGTTCGATCAGGACCCGCACAGGTCCATCGATGGTTAGTGGTGTCCCCTTGAGAAACTTACGGTCTGGTCCTTCATTGCTCTCGTATCGAGCGATCTTCACCGAGCATCGCTTGGGCACAACGGCCGCCGGCTCCTCGGAGTAGAGAATTGCTGCGGATACTGTAGCCTTACCATCCTTCTTCGATACGAGCCTCTGACGAGTCAAGAATTTTTCCGCAGAGGTTGCGGGGCTATAGTTGGAAAGGAAGTAGGTCAGCTCATCCTCTTCCTTGATCTCGTCTAGCTCGTAGTCTTCGAGGAGTTGATCTTCGTATGACCTTGCACCTTTCGAAAGGGCAAGGTCTGCAATCCGATGGCCGGTCAGCTTGAGTGTCTGGGCGCCTCGCCTCTGATGCACCTCACCCTTAGAGATCCTGTGAACATCTGCACTCTTCTGTACCGTGACGAGACAGCAAACCCCGCGCTCTGGTGCGCCTTTAACCCAAAGATATTCCATGTCATAAGGAATCGGAGGCTGCGTTTCATTCACTAGATTCTGGTGAATGAAGTTTGCGGCTTCGATATTTTTGAAACCTTGCCAGCGGTCAATTCCAGACGCCCGTTTTTCGTCCTCGATGCCGACGATGAATTCTCCACCTTCGGCATTTGCGAGTGCCGTGGCAATCTCTTGAATTTTCCTACCGTCAGATTCCGCGCTTTTGAAGTCCCAAAAATGCGACTCCTGCCTCGCGATGATCTTCGTGGCTTCTGAAAGCGGGATGTGCCGCTCTTCCATCGTTCCCCCGTAGAGCCGGTTGTCGTGCACAAGGGTGGGTTGTCATCGCATGGCGAGGCGAGAATTCTACCCGTAGTGGCGGGGGTGAGGCAGGCTCCGCAGTGGGGTCCACCTCGGCGCGAGGAAGTCCCTCCCTGGTGTCGGCGGGTGATCGCTGTGCGCGGCACGGGCGCCGGGCGGGCTGGAGCGGGGCGGAGACAGGAGCGCAGGCCCGGCCGGGGGCCGGGCCGCGCGCGGTGAGCGGAGCGAGCCGCACTTGATGACGTAGAGAAAGTCTGAGCCAACTCGGGCTGTGCTACAGCCGGAACGACAGCTCCAGCTCGTCGCCGGGGAGGTGGAACTCCTCTAGGGCGAGAGGCCTCTCTGACTCGGTGAGGGTCACTCGAATGATGTGGAGCATGGGGACCCCGTCGGCAAGGCGTAGCGCTTGGGCCTGGTCCGGTAGGGGCATGCGGGTGCGGACGAACTCCGTGAAGTGGAGTTCGTGGCCCAGGTCCATGAGTGCCGTGTAGAGCTCTGGCGCCGGCGGTGGGGCTTCCTCCTCGTACTTGGTATCGATCAGTACCGAGAACGGGATGTATGTGCGGTGGAGTTGGCGGAGGTGGCCGTGATCCGCGGTTTGCAAGGCGTCGTACGTGAACATCGGCTCACCCGGCGGGATGCGGAGTAGGTCCGCCAGGGCTAGCGGGGCGTCGGTGCGGGTGGCTACCGGGGGTTCGGCGTCTGTCCAGCGGATGCCATCCGCTTCGACGTAGCGACCGTCCGAGGTGCGGCGTACGCCGCGCGGGCGTGTGTGCCTGGGGCGGCTGTGGGGGGAGCGGGCGAAGGTGCCGCGGCCCATGATGGCCTCGACGAGACCAGAAGCCCGAAGCTCACTCAGTCCCTGACGGACTGTGGGGCGCGTCACGCCGAACTGCTTCGCCAACGCCTCCTCGGAGGGGAGCGGTTGGCCGGCGGGGAAGGTGCCGTCCAAGATGCCTTCGCGCAGGTAGTCGGCAATCTGCCGGTACTTCGGCTGCGTGTTCTTCGGCGGCATTCGGGCCCTCCGTGGCCGTGGCTTGCTCGGCTGTGCGTCCTCGTAGACAGCTTGTCCACGTTCGTGGACAGCTTCGCTCATGGGTAGGTCGGTTGACAACCCGTACTACGGGTGGTCACTCTTGTCTTCATCACCCGTACTACGGGTGGTATAGCAACCCGCAGGATTGGCCTGCGGGTGTCAGAGACGAGGAGATCCGAACAGTGGCAAGCCTTCCGATCGACACCGCGAAGTTCACGGGGATCATCTGTGCCGTTCCCCCGGCTCCGCGAGTCGCCAACCGTGAGACCGGTCAGCTCCGTGTGGACCGCGAGACCGGCAAGACCATGTACCAGGTCGGCCTCTGCCTGATGGCGGGCGCGTCGGCCGACGTCGTGAACGTGAGCGTGGCCGGTGAGCCCGCCGGTGTGCAGCTCGGTATGCCTGTGGCCGTGCGGGACCTGGTCGCCACGCCGTGGGAGAACGAGGGGCGGCACGGGATCGCGTTCCGTGCGGCGGAGATCCGGCCCATGAGTGCTCCCGCTGGTACGGCGGGTAAGGGGACCGCGCAGTGATGGGGCTGGCCTCCGCCTCTTCGGCCGGTGTGACCTGGCCGAGTTGGGCTCTGGTGGTGGCCGCAGTGCTGGTGTCGGGTCTGCTTCTGGCAGGCCCGGCCCTGCGCCGCCGATCCCCCGCGGCCTGGTGGCTGTTATTTGGCTTCCCGGTCGTGGCCTTCCGGGTCGTGCAGACCTGGCGGCCCCTGATGGCCGGGTGCGGACTCGCCGTGAGTCGTCGGCCGGCGCTGACCGTGGTGTCCGGGCTCGTCGGCAAGGGGGCGCCTCCGCCTCAGCCGCGCGTGCCCCGGCGGGGCCTCATACGGCCGACCTCCGGCGGATTCCTGTTGCTCGTGCGGCTGCTGCCGGGCCAAGTCCCGGAGGACTACGTCAAGGCCGCGCCCGCCATGGCGGAGAACTGGCAGGTGCACGCGGTGCGGGTGACCTCCTGCAAGCCGGGGGTCGTCCGGATCGTCGCCTCGGCGGCCGACCCGTTGGCCGACCCTCGGGTGCCGAAGCAGCGGGGGCCTGGCCAGCTCCTCCGGGTCACCGTGGGTGCCCTGGAGACGGGAGCCGCGTGGGTGGTCGACCTGCGGCGGGTGCCGCACTGGCTGATCGTAGGCGCCACCCGCTCCGGGAAGTCGACGCTCATCAACGCCCTCGTGGCCGGTCTCGCCCCGCAACGCGTCGCTCTCATCGGGATCGACTGCAAGGGCGGCATGGAACTGTCCCTCTACGAGCCTCGGTTGTCCGCCCTCGCGACCAACCGAGAGCAAGCGGTCCGGCTGCTGGTGGCCCTAGTGGACCTGACCCTTGACCGAATGACCCTCTGCCGGGCGGCTCGCGTCCGGAACATCTGGGGGCTGACGGACAAGGAACGCCCGGTGCCCGTCGTCGTGATCGTCGACGAGATCGCGGAACTGTTCCTCGTCGCGAGCAGGAACGAGAAGGACGAAGCACACGCGGCCGGCACGGCACTAATCCGGCTGGCCCAGCTGGGGGCGGCCCTCGGAGTGTTCCTGGTCGTGGCCGGCCAACGCGTCGGCTCCGACCTGGGGCCCGGAGTCACCGCGCTTCGCGCGCAGTTGGGCGGTCGGGTGTGTCACCGCGTGGCCGACCCTGGTACCGCCGAGATGGCGCTCGGTGATCTCAACCCCGACGCACTGAAGGCCGCACAGGCCATCACCCCGGAGCAGGCCGGTACGGCCGTACTCGCGTCCGGCGACGGCTGGGAACGCGCCCGGTCCCACCTGGTCACGGAAGCGGAGGCGGAAGCCGTCGCCGCCGAGTATGCGCACCTGACTCCCGTTCTGTCCGAACTGCACGTCGAACCGTGAAAGGGGCCTGCCGTGCTGGTGTCCATGTCGGCCGTGCTGCTGCTCGGCCTGCTGATCTGGTTCCTTCTGCGCATCCGGTACCTCAGGTGGGCCGACGCGCTGATCTGCGGAGCCTTCGGCTTCCTGCTCGCCCGGACCGTGGCCGCGCCCGTGGTTCAGGCCCTCCTCGACGGAGTGAACGGCTTCCTCGGCCAACTCCGCTTCTGATCCGCCCCATCCACGAACAGAGAAGGGGACTCCCTGTGTCCGACTACGTCATCCGCTCCGGTGACCGTGCCGCCTTCCTGGCCGGCCTGCGGCAGCTGGTGGACTTCCTGACCGCCAATCCGGCCGCTGTCGTGCCGCGTCACGCGGCCGTCGTGGTCCTGGTCGACGCCTCCGACTCCGTCGCTCGCCTCGACGGTGTGCGGTCCGTCGCCGCTCCGCTCGGTGTGCCGACCGAGGACATCGGTCGCGGCTACTTCGACGCACGGCGCGACTTCGGACCGATCTCGTACGGAGTTGTCGGGATCCCTCCCGAGGAACGGCAGTGATCGCCCGTACGACGGGCTCCCGACGGGGCGCGAAGTCGCCAAACCCGACCCCGCCAGGAACCCACTCCATCCGCCACGTGAGCAGTGAAAGGAGTACTCACACTTTGTCCACCGCGCATCATTCGCGCAAATTCCCGTCGCTCGACTGCGAACTCAGGCAGCGTGACGCGCAGGTCGCGACCTGCGCCGGACGGGAACAGATCGTCCTCGTCGAACTTGACGGAACCGAGCAGTGGCTGTGTCCCGCGCACGCGGCGGCCGTCTGGCTTACGGACCCGACGCTTCGCTTCAGCGCCAAGACTCGGCCGGAGGGGATCTCGGCCGTGATGGGGCAGGCGTTCGGCGGCGGGGGTGGTCGCCGATGACCACTGCGCTTCCGCAGGGCGTTGCTGCTCTCGTCGGCAGGGCGTCGGATCCGGGGTTCACGGCCTGGCGCCGGAACATCATCCGCCTCGGTGGCTGTACCAACCCGATTCACCTGGTCGGCGCGGCAACCGTCTACGACACGACAACCGGCGCAGCCCTCCTCTCCTACGGCTCCGATGTCTATGGAGGGCGGCTGCTCACCGCGTGCGGCAACCGGCGTGCGACGGTCTGCCCGGCCTGCTCGGCTGTGTACCGGGCGGACACGTACCAACTCGTCCGGGCCGGACTCGTCGGAGGTAAGGAGGTGCCGGAGGCGGTGGGCGGTCACCCGCAGGTGTTCGCCACGCTCACCGCTCCCGGCTTCGGCCCTGTCCACACCCGGCGGGAACGGGATGGGCATGTGCGGGTCTGACCGGCCTCGCCGGATCGAGGAGCGTTGTCCGCACGGGAACCCGGCCGGATGCCGAGACCGGCACCCGGCGCACGATCCCCGTCTCGGGGAACCGCTCTGCCCACGCTGCTACGACTACGCCGGGGCTGTGCTGTGGCATGCGCTCGCCGGTCGGCTCTGGCACCGGTTCGGATTGGAGCTGCGGCGGGAGGTCGCCCGGCGGGCCGGTTTGTCGCGTTCGGAGTTCGGGGACGTCGCCCGGCTCTCGTACGCGAAAGTCGCCGAGTACCAGCGGCGGGGACTGATCCACTTCCATGCCGTCATCCGGCTCGACGGTCCGGACGGTCCCGGCTCGGCTCCACCCGGCTGGGCGACCGTGCCGCTCTTGGTGGACGCGGTACGGGCCGTCGTCGGTCGGGTGCGGCTGAGCGCTCCCGGTGCGGGCGTAGTCGGTCCGCGGATGCTGCGCTTCGGCACTCAGGTCGATGTACGCCCGGTCACCTCGTACGGTCGGGGCCCGGGGGAGCGGCCCGCTTCTGCGGGGGCCGTGGCGGGCTACATCGCCAAGTACGCCACCAAGGGTGCGGAGTCCGCCGGCGCGGTGGATGGCCGCATTCATCGCGCGCGGGACATGGTCGTGCTGCCGGTGCGCGCGCATGTGCTGCGCATGATCAGCACGTGCTGGTGGCTCGGCGGCCTAGCGGAGTTCGAGTCGCTCGGGCTGCGCCGCTGGGCCCACATGCTCGGGTACGGCGGTCACTTCTCCACCAAATCGCGTCGCTACTCGACTACCCTGACCGCGCTCCGGCAGGCCCGTGCCGACCATCGCGCGGAGCAGCAGCGGGCCTCCCTCGGCCTGGCCGACTACCCCACGGTCACGATCGGCGAGTGGCGTTACGCCGGGCGCGGCTACTCGCCGGAAGCGGCTCTCCTGGCTGCCTCGGTGCGGGAGGGCGGTGGTCTCCATGGCACGTGACAGCCGCGCGAAGTCTGGCGAGCTGCTCACGGTCCGCCAGGTGCTCGACGAACTGGGCGGCATCTCAAGGCGCACCTTCTACCGCTGGCGTGAACTGCGCCTCGCTCCGGCCTGTATCCGGCTGCCGAACGGGGAGCTGAGAGTTCGCCGAGACGTGCTCGACGAGTGGTTGGAACAGCGGGCAGAGGGGGCGGCGTCGTGAAGTCGTACAAGGCTTCCGTCTGGAAGCTGTCGGTCAACAAGACCACCAAGAAGCCGACCTACCTCGTGCGCTGGGTGGTCGACGGACAACCGTTCAGCGAGTCGTACAAGACCAAGACACTGGCCGACCGCTTCCGGGCCAAGCTGGTGCGCGCGCTCGACAAGGGCGAGCCGTTCGACACCGTCACCGGTCTGCCCGACTCGCTGCGCGGCGGTAAGGCGGCGCTGTCCTTCCTCGACCTGGCAGTGAGGTACGTGGATGCCCGGTGGGCGGAGGCGTCGGCCAAGCAGCGGGACAGCATGACCGATGCGCTGGCGACGGTCGTTCCCGTTCTGGTGAAGCCGGGGCGGGGGCGGCCCGCTCCCGAGGTGCTGCGGCGTGCGCTGCGGTCGTACGTCCTGCCTGTGCCTCGTAGGGAGCGTGAGAGGCCTGAGGAGATCAGTGCGGCGGTGAAGTGGATCGAGAAGGCGTCGCTGCCGGTGGCGGAGTTGCAGGAGATCACCCGTGCGCACGACCTGATCGATGCGCTGAGTCGGCGGTTGGATGGCAAGCCCGCGGCGACGCAGACATACCGGCGGCGGCGGGCCGTGGTCTTCAATGCGCTTGAGTACGCGGTGGAACTGGAGTACCTGCCGTCCAACCCGTTGAGCCGGGTCCGGCGTAAGCGGGGCAAGCGCGCGTTGCAGGAGGTTGATCGCCGGGTGGTCGTCAACCCTCGGCAGGCACGGGAACTGCTGACCGCGCTCACGTACGTGGGTGGCTACGACCGGGCGAGCGGCCGGCGGCTACGGGCGTTCTTCGGGTGCTTGTACTACGCGGCCATGCGACCTGGGGAGGCCCTCGGCCTTCGCCGCTCCGACTGCACGCTTCCGGCATCAGGCTGGGGCCGCATAGAGCTGGCGGAGACCCGCCCCACGGCAGGCAAGGCGTGGACGGACTCCGGGGAGGCGCACGACCGGCGCGGCCTGAAGCAGCGGTCCCACGGGGAGGTACGGACCGTGCCGATTCCGCCTCCGCTGGTGCGGCTGCTCCGCGAGCACCTGGAGGAGTTCGGCACGGCGAAGGACGGCCGGCTGTTCTCCAGTGAGCGGGGCAACGTGATCGCGGCGTCCTCGTACTCCCGAGCGTGGAAACAGGCGCGGGAACTGGCGCTCGTGCCCGATCAAGTGTCCTCGGTCCTGGCCTTCCGGCCGTACGACCTCCGGCACGCGGGTGTCTCCCAGTGGCTCAACTCCGGAGTGCCTGCGCCGGAGGTCGCCGCTCGTGCGGGCCACTCGGTGGACGTGCTGCTGAAGATCTACGCCAAGTGCATCGACGGCCAGGAGCAGGAGATGAACGACCGCATCATGCAAGGGCTGGGGGAGGGGGACGACCCTACGGACTGACAGCCGACCATGATCGACCGGCCCATGCCCCGGACCGTGAGAGGTCCGGGGCTTCGGCCTGTCCACGGGTGGTCCACAGGGCTACTCTCAAGGTCGGCGAAACGGCATGTGACCAGCGACGAAGCCCACCAAGATCAACACGCTATTACAACGTGATCACTGGCAAACAACTGCTTCCGGCGGCATTCGCCTGCACACACAACAAGACCCCGCACTCAGCAAACGCGCTGATGGCGGGGTCTTTAGGCACTTCCTGCGAAGTGCCCCCGGCAGGATTCGAACCTGCGCACACGGCTCCGGAGGCCTCTTCGGTCCCATGCATGCGCGCAGGTCAGAGTGCTCTAGTGCCGCCACTGAACGAGGCTAGTCCATGGATAGTCCACGGCTCGTGGGCACTGCCTCCGGCGCGATACCTACGGGGCATCGAGCCCTCCTGGGTCGCGCCGCAGTTTCTCGACCTTCCTGAGGAAGTCCTGATGTGCCTGATCAGTCTGTTCCAACAGGTCGTACCAGCTACGCCGTTCGACGTTCACACTCTCTTTGAGGAGTCTGCGGTTGGTGCGACTCAGCCGATCAATGTGATCGACAATGAAGGTGAGCCGGCGGATTGGGAAGGTAGCCCCAAATTCCGGAGTATCGTCAAGGAATTCTTCGAGGCTTTCCAGATAGTCGACCGCCCTGGTGAATTCGTCGTCTGTGAGGTGGTAGTCGACTCGTTTGATCTCAACCACCCAGATGGTACCTCGGGGGCCGTTGAGGAGTACGAAATCTGGTCGGCGCTCCGGGTCGCGGATCGCAGTGGTAGCGATCAGCTGGTTCGATTTCTTGAAGTACCAAGACTCGAAACTGTTGCGGACACGTTCGAGTGCATCGTTCATGCCCAGCGGGGTCCATTCGGGAGCCAGGAGCCACGGAGCTTTCTCGATGAGTTCTTGAAGGGGACGTTCTAGCGTGGCTCCATCTGTGATCAGCTGTCGCAGTCTGGTGACGACCTCCACCCGTTCCTGCGCTACTTGGCCGAGAGCATAAAACTCTGCGACTCTGGCCTTCTGGAATAGTGCGAGAACTATGTCGAGCGGACTATCTACTTCCTTAGAAACTTGGTGCAGCGTTTCCAAGAGCTCCTTGTGCGGTGCGATGTTCTTGGACAGTTGAAGGTAGCGCTCAACTCGCTGAGGGTCCGAGGCTGCTTCGCGGTCGCTGTCGGCGACCAGAACACGAAAAGCCTCCTTTACCGAATTTCGGTACTGCGGGTCGCCAGGGGCCTCGACTAGAAGTCGGGCATCAAGATCCGCGGCCTGCTCGAAAACCTCACGCGTCCGCCTCTGGACTGATGACCTGCCCCGCTTGGCGAGCTCCTTGACCTGTTTCGCGCCCCACGTCTGCAGGACTTGGCCAAGGTCGGAGGTCCAGATGATGTCCTGCCGGTCGGACCGGACTAGGTCCTCGTCTTCGTCCAGCCACTCAACGTGGATCTCACCCGTTAAGTACGATCGAACGCTCCATTCCCCTGTGAAACCAGAGGTCGCGCCGAAGTCCCGAGTCGTGGCCACGATCTTTCCGCGAGCATAGATGCGCACACCGGCCATGACCTCGTCTTTGTACGGGTTCTTCGCGAAGGCGAGCCATCCTGACACGGGAAGCGGATCAGAACCCTCTGGGCCGATGAGGGTTCGGTCGAACGTGACCTTGGTGTCCTCCTGAAGGTCAATACTCAACTCGCCGAGACGAAAAGACTCCTGTGCAAGCCCAGGGAGTGCTTCACTTTCTCGGGTATTGAATATCTCGACATCCCAGTCGTCGCGGCGAATGCCGAAGCGAGCGCAGAGCTGCCGGTGCAGTTCTTCCCCCTTGGGGACCAGCTTTCGGTTGAAATCTGTGAGACGAATACTCGTGCCGTGATGTTCCCGAAACGTACCGTCGAGATGGCCCACTTCAGGAAGGTAGTCGTCCTCGGAGTCAAACATCATGTCGTCGAGGTGCAGCTTTATGTGGGACACCCGGTATCCCTGGACGGTCGGCTCGCCCCCAGCTGTGATTACCTCAACCGTCCGACAGATCCCGAAGGGCGCCAGCTTCCCAATGCCCTTCCTGCCCATGACGCGTCGCCCCTTGAGGCGGGAAGTGTCCTTGCCGAAGCGCCCCCGCCGATCGGAACCGACAAGCAAGTAATGGGTGTTGACCTCATCGGCCGTCATCCCGTGCCCGTTGTCCTCCACGGAGATCTCATACTGATCCGCGACCGGCTTGCCGGCCGGTGAGGCAAGCCAAGTACCAAACGGCAGGCGGACCTTCACCTCTGTGGCATCCGCGTCGTAGGCGTTGGCGATGATCTCGGCGAGGACTGCGGAGACGCGGTCGTACAGCTTGATGCCGAGCTTGTCGACTGTGAGCCGGCTGATCCGCATGCGGTAGGGGCCGGTGGCATCGCCTGGGCCGGGAGCGCTCCTACCGGAAACGTCGTGGCTCCGGTCTTTCTGCCTTGGCACTGCTGGGAAGAGGCCATCAGTCTCCGGCCGCTCCGGACCCACGTGCGTCACGAACCCACCCCCCGGTGTCATCAAGTACCCGCCAGCTAAGCACAGCTGAAGGGCCGTCAAAAAGATGTACCTGATGCGCTGACGTCCTGACAGACTAAGATCACGCCATGCCCACGTACAGCGCTGTGGATCTGTTCGCTGGGGCGGGGGGCGCAACACGAGGCCTGAGGGATGCAGGTTTCGCGATGCTCGCCGCCGTGGAGAATGACCTGGAGGCGGCCGGAACCTACCGTAGGAACCACCCCAGAGTGGCCCTCTTCGTTGAGGACATCCGCACTGTGGAACCGCAGGCACTCCTTGCCGGCACCGCTCTCTCTCCAGGGGAACTTGATCTGCTCAAGGCCTGCCCGCCCTGTCAGGGGTTCTCTACCCTCGCCAAGGGCCTGGTCGACGAGCGTCGGAACGACCTTGTGCTGGATACCTTCCGCTTCGTCGAAGCGCTGCGGCCGCGAGTCGTCTTGCTTGAGAACGTCCCGGGACTGGCCAGGGATCGTCGACTACCCAACCTCCAACGCATGCTGGAGGAGGCTGGGTATCAAATAAAGACAAGCACAATGGACGCCGCCGCGTTCGGGGTGCCCCAGCGTCGCAAGCGCTTCATATGCTTCGCCGTCAGGGAAGATGTCCCCTTCGCGTTCGACGGCAACCTCACGGATCTGTTGCCTCGCAGCTTCCAGAGGGCCCAGCGGACCGCCGGGCAGGCGCTCGCACACCTGGCGCGCCGTTCCCGTCCCGACGACCCGCTGAACGTGCACCGCAAGAGCTCGGCCTCCGTCGAAGCGCGGATTGCAGCCATTCCGGTGGGTGGCAACCGTTTCGATCTACCGGAGGAGCACCAACTGGACTGCCACAAGCGACTAGCTTCGCGCAACGCCGGTTCTTCTTATGGCAGGGTCAAGCTTGATGAACCTGCCCCGACCATGACCACACGGTGCACGACTCCAGCCTGTGGCACATTCATACATCCGACCGAGAACCGTGGTTTGACACTGCGTGAGGCAGCCACGTTTCAGACGTTTCCAGTGAACTACAAGTTCTACGGTCACTACGGTTCTATCGAGCGCCAGATCGGCAATGCCGTCCCGGTACGCATGGCGAAGGGGCTTGGGCTGATCGCCTCCACCATCCTGAGCGGATCGCTCGCTTGAAGCACATGCACGGGCGGGAGACCGACTTGGGCCGCTGCTCGGCGCTGGGCTGATGTGCCTCTCGCCTGCTGCGATGGTCCACAGACGTCCACTTGTCTTTGTGCGTGGGCGCTTATCCACGCAGTTAGAGACTCACCGCCCTACCCCATGGCGTAGGCACCGGGCATCCCGTTCATGATGGTCTGTCAGGGGCGACCACACACACGGGTGTCTCGCTGTACTCCCACAGGCCTCAGCAACACTGCCACTGCTGTTGACCAGAGCAAGCCGCGGCGGCCGACCCGCGAAGACAGCGCCCGAGCTCCCAGCTTTGGAAGCTGCGATCCGTTGGGGACGGTGAGGGCGCTGACCTGGGCAGACGGCTGGACACAGCCCTGTAGCGCTCGGCGGCCTTCACCGTGAGTCCCCGCGGGATCTAGTGCGCTTGTGGTGCGGCCGTGGTGGGTGCGCACAGCCGCCCCCGGTCAGCTCTTCAGCTTCTTCGAGAGAACCAACGTCAGCTGCTGAGAGCGAACTCGGCGTGACCCCAGGTCGGACGAGTTTCGGATGCCCGACGTGTACTCTTCGACGATCCCCTCGACTTCATCGGCCGTCATGTCGAGCGCATTTGCAAGAGATGCCAAAAGATCGACAGCTTCTCCGTTCTCGCCATTGCGCTTCCTGGCCGAGACCGCACGCTGAAACAGGTCTAGAAGTTCCCGAATCTCTGCTTTCTGGCTCGGGGTGGCGTTTCCTAGTTCCTCGCGCAGTTTCCAGGAGGCATGTAGCAGCGTGAACATGTCGACGATGTTCGACCATCTGGTTCGGCCAACCCACTTTATGGTTTCACTGAGGAGCGTCAGCAGTTCGAGAAACTCCACCGAACGGTCCTGGTATTCCTCGAAATCTGCGGAAATCTTGTCATAGCGTTCGTTGAGTTCGGTCTTTTTGTTAGACAGCCCGAAGATGCAGGTGCCGAAGACCTCGGCATAGAATTCCAGATCGCCACCCCGTTTGCGTCGCTCACCACTGAAGACGCCGGATACTGTGCTGATTTGATGAGCTGCGCAGTCTTTGAGGAAGTCGTTGAACGGCCCAGGTAGCAAAGCGTTTCGGAGCTCTTGTTCCGTCAGTACCATGTTGACCCTGTTGACGCGAGCAAAAACTGCGCGCACAAACTCGTCAGCAAGGTTGGAGAGGCGTCGAATCGGGAAACGGTATTGAAAGAACTCTTGACGTACGTCATCGGGTAGATCCTTGAAGAATTTCCCCTCGAACTTCCCGCTTAGTGTCTCGTCCTCCAGCCCGTCCAGCGGAAACTTGTTTTTCAGGAAATCAAGCAACGAGGTGAGGCGCTGCTGGCCGTCGACAACGGACGCGATCTGCTCCCCATCCGGCGATGTCTCATACGAGAGGTAAATCTCCGGGATCGGATACCCGAGGAGGATAGTCTCCATCAAGGACACCTTGGCGCGTTCGGGCCAAACAGCCTGGCGCTGATACTCGGGCTGGAGGATCAGCTCGCCGGACTTGTCCAGTGACCGGAACTCCGCCACCGTTTTCGACTCGATCTCGAACTTGAGTCCGTGATCAGCCATGGTGCACGCCCTCCTCAATCGCGCGATCGCGCGCGATGTTCACACTTTTCACCTGATAGCTTCTGAGTGACCTATGGTTACGGTACAGGCGATAATTGATCTCGCAGTTCCTGAAGGCGCTACCGAGATCCTGGATAAAGATATCTCTGGACCGTGACCACTGCTCGCCGAAGGACAACCGTGGCAGTACGATGTCGAGGGCGATGCACTCCTCGAAAACCAGCTTGCGCAGGTAGTTCTTCTTCTGGGAGAAGAGCTCGTCCTCGATTATCTCTCGAAGCTCACTCCATGCCGTGTCGAACAGCTCTGGTGAGATAATCGCGATGTCCAAGTCCGAACCTTCATGGAATTTCCTGAAGTTCTTCTTCGGGTTCATGGAGTATCCCAGACGAGCGCTTCCGACCAGTTGGACAGCCATCGGATCCACGCCCAGCTCGGTTGCAACCAGATGCCGCCATTTGATGTAGTCGATTTCTTGAGGCCACACTGCCGGTGTTCCGTCGAACAGTCGGGCGGTTACAAAGTAATCAACTTCCTGTCCCAGAGATCTGAATTCCTTCCAGAATTCGGGCAGCCCTGAAACATCGTCCATCGTGTCCCCTCAGCGAGCGTCGAGCTGAGCCAGTGTGTGCTGCAACCGTTACATCTGCGCTGCACCCGGTTGAAAGTCATACCCGGAACCACTGCCTCGCGCGCGGTGGCCGTGCGATCTCCCAGGAAATCGTGCGACGATCCTAGCGCGTTTCATCACCCCGCAGGTCTGATTGGTTCGGGCTGTTCCCCGTCGCCCACCACCCTGCAGGTGGAGGTCAGTCGGCTGTACTGCTGAGGTCAACGAACCTACTCCCGGGAAGACTGCGGCTTGTCTGTTAGCGGTCCTTGCCGAGAGTGGGAAGGCCGCCACGGAAGGGGCGGTATGCGGAGCCGTTCGCGCGGGGTGTAATGCCGAGTTGCTTCTTCAGTGCGGCCAGGCGCTCCGCGTCCGCATCCGCCTGCTGGGCTTCGTCCTCGGTGGCCCGTAGCCGTGCGGCCTCCGCGTCGGAAACGATCCGCTTGGCCTTCCCCGTGTGGATGTCCTCTGTCTCTAGGAGAAACCCGAGACCCCACAGTCGGTACCGATCGGCGGCCTCGTTGTCGCTGTTCTCGAGGGCTTCGCGCTGCTGCGCTTCGTACAGTCGGGCCATGTCGACGCAGAGGGTGTGCCGGCTTCTACCGATCCACGTTTTCCCAGACATGGTGTTGTCGCTGGCCCCCATGGTCCCCCCTCGTCGCCTCTGTGACGGATCGTAGGCGCCTGCTCGTGAGAACGGGAGACTTTCGTGGAACGGCGTAGAGCAAGCTTGGGCAGGGGACTCGTTCGGACTGTCAGCGACGGCCGATGCCTGCGGTGCGAGACGATGAACTCGCCTCAATCAGATTAACGCGCGTGAACGCGGGCTTGTTTCTGCCGCGCAGGTCGGCGGAGCGGGTTTGGGGTGGCGCTGCTTTGGCGCGAGTGATCATGGCCCCGTAAGCTTCCGGCGCGTCGGGCAGTCTGTGGACCTGCCCGGTAAAGCACGACGTTGGGGCCATGATCTTCGAGGCTCGCGCCCAAGTGGCTCCGTAAAGCCGTGGAGCCGACCGCCCCAGCCACGACGTACCTCTTCTCTGGCATCAGGTGGCTGATTGCTGTGCGCGCGGCACGGGCGCCGGCCGGGCTGGAGCGGGGCGCAGACAGGAGCGCAGGCCCGGCCGGGGGCCGGGCCGCGTGCGGTGAGCGGAGCGAGCCGCCTTGAAACCAGTAGAGAAAGTTGTAACTCAGTCCGTGGTGCGGGGCTTGAAGTCGTACGCGCAGGCTGGGAGATCGACGCCATGACGGTGAGCCATCGGTAGGAAGACCACTGGCCGGATCGTCCATGTGATGCGGGTGCTGGCGTGGGTCAGAGAGACCGTGCAGGGTTCCATGCGTAAGAGGGCTCGTCGCGTATCGATGCGGCCGTCGTAGAGCCAGGCCCATGCCTCGTCGGAGGCGTCCGGGTCGAGTGCTGGTGAGATGGTGCGCAGGGCGACCGCTACCCATCTGTCTGCCTGTGGTGCCGAGTAGGCGTCGAAGGATGCCCGGAGTGCCGGCCACCCTGCCTCGTCGTTGACGTCCTGTGTCCAGCACTCGCACCAGAAGCCCCGCTGGGGCTTGTCCATCAGCACAGGTGTCCTCCCGGCTGGGTGCCCATGAAGAGTTCGGCGGTGACGGTGTAGCCGCTGTGGTTTCCGTGGACGACGACCCGGTGCGCGATGACGCTGACCATGCCCAAGCCGCGGCCGTGTACCGCGTCCATGCTCGGCTGCTCGACCTTCGGGGCCGTACCCGTCCCTCCCTCGTCGGTGACCGACAGGGCGACCACCTTGGGGGAAACCGCGAGGGCCAGGTGAAAGCTGCCGACCCTGCCGCTCGCCGTGTGAAGGATCGCGTTCGCGCTCAGCTCGCTCACGATCAGTTCGGCGTCGTCGGCCAGGGGAGATCCGCGCAGGATGTCCCGTGTCCAGCGCCGGGCCCGGCTGACCTCTTCCGGAAAACCTGGGCAAGTGAGTCCCCAGACCCGGGCGGTGCTCGTATACTCGTGCATACAAGTTCCTTCGTGCTGGTAGGCCGCCATGTGCAGCGGGTTCGGGCTAGACGAGTTTCACGCCGTCGTGGGCGCGGATGGCCGGCGGGGAAACCGCGTCCAATGCGTCCAGGACGCGGATCGCGTACGCCTCGTCGGCGAGTTCGATGACTTCTTCACGGGTGGCCCAGCGCAGTGCGCGGGTCTCGTCCCCTGTGGTGGGCGTGCCGTCGGCGGCCTCACAGCGGAAGACCATGGAGACGATCAAGCCCTTCATGTTCTTGTAGATCCCGGTCAGGGTCGCGGGAAGCGCGATCTTGATGCCGGTTTCTTCGAGAACTTCGCGCTGGAGGGCCTCGGGGATGGTCTCCTCGCGTTCGAGGATTCCGCCCGGGGGTTCCCAGTGGCCGTTGTCGCGGCGCTTGATCAAGAGGGCGCGGTCCTGGTCGTCGACGATGACTCCGGCGACGCTCACGGAGTGCGGACGGTCGGTGCTCACGTTCCTCTGCCCTCTCGGCTGGCTAGGCTCTCCACCGTAGCAACAAAGCTCGCCCACTCGTCTAGATACCTAAAGGAGTACACGTGCCCTCTCTTTCCTCCGGCCTCCTTGGCGACCTCGACCCCACGAGCGATCGTGCGGTCTTCCGGCAGATCGCCGACCAGCTGCGCGAGGCCATCGACCGTGGGCGATTCAAGGAAGGCGAAAAGCTGCCCTCCGAAGCGGAGCTTGTCGAGCATTACGGGGTTTCCCGTATGACGGTTCGAAACTCCTTCTCCGTCCTCCAGGGCGAGGGCCTGGTGCACGCCGAGCACGGCAAGGGCGTCTTCGTACGACCACGACCGCCTGTACGGCGGCTCGCCTCCGACCGGTTCGCCCGGCGCCACCGCGAGCAGGGGAAGTCCGCGTTCATCGTGGAGGCCGACGCCGCCGGCAGTCACCCTCAGGTGGACAGCCTGGAGGTCAAGGAGGAGAAGGCCAGCCAGGATGTCTCCACCCGGCTCGGGTCCGTGCGGCGGGTGCTGGCCCGGCGTCGCCGGTATTTGCTGGACGGGCGGCCCGTGGAGTTCGCTACCTCGTACCTGCCGCTCGACATCGCGCGCGGTACGCCGATCGCCGAGCCGAACCCTGGACCCGGTGGCATCTATGCCCGGCTTGAGGAGCTGGGGCACCGCCTCGACCACTTCGAGGAAGAGATCCGTGCCCGAATGCCCTCGCCTGATGAGGTTCGGACGCTGCGGCTGGCCTCCGGTGTGCCGGTCATTCACCTGATCCGTACCGCGTTCGACGGTGAGGGGCGGGCCGTGGAGGTCTGCGACACGGTGATGGCGGCCGACGCCTACGTCCTGTCGTACCAGCTCCCGGCGACGTGATCGAGTGATGGGCGGTGGTGCGCGGGGTGCTTCTCCGAACTCGTACACCCCAACACGCGTACTCGTATAGACGAGTGGGCAAGCTGTGTGGCAAGGTGGTTGCCGTTCCCGGGAGATCGGGTTCGAACGCTGCATCTTGTATAGACGAGTAGATGGGAAGAAGCTTTGCGCACCATCCGTGTAGAGACCTCGGCCGCAACGATCCTGCTGACCGAGGCCCCCGAGCCCAAGGTCCGCGACCGGCAGACCGGCGAGATCGCCAAGGACGCCACCAGCGGAGAGGCACTGATGACGATCGGCGTCGTCTACCTGGAGGACGGCGAGTCATCGCTGATCAAGGTCACCGTTCCCGAGAGCGGAGTGTCCGAGGGGCTGACGCTCGGGGCTCCGGTCTCGCTTCCGGGTCTGGTGGCCCGGCCGTGGGAGAGCGTCTTCAACGGGCAGCAGCGGCACGGCATCGCCTACCGCGCCGCCGCCGTGACTCCGGCCGCGTTCCCGGCTGCCACCGGGGCCGCTGCCTGATGACCGATCTGACGACAATCCTGGAGGTGGGTGGTCCTGTCGCCGCACTCGGCGGCGGGGCCGCCTACGCCCGGGCAAAGCATCCCGGGGTGTACTGGTCCACGGTCGGCTTGCCGATATCCACGGCCCGGCTGCTCAGCTCGTACGGCTCGGTTATGGAGGCCTGCGGCCTGACGGTGGCTCCGTCCCGGCTGCGGATGCTGGCGGTCAAGGCCACCACTCGCCGTGAAGTTCGTCCCGTACCGCCGCGTCGGGGCCTCATCCGGCCCACCTCGACCGGGCTGCGGCTCCGTCTGCGGCTCGCTCCGGGGCAGGAACCAGCCGACGTCGCCGCCTCGGCGGAACGGCTGCGGCATGCCTGGGGCGTTCACGCCGTGTACGTGACCACGGTCAAGCCGGGAGTGGTTGAGCTGCGGCTGGTCGGCTTCGACGTGCTGCGGCGAGTGCGGATGCCGCGCAAGGTGGACGCCAAGTTCCTTCAGGTGCCGGTGGCCCTGCGGGAGGACGCCATGCCGTTCATACGCGACTACCGGACCGTGCCCCACCAACTCACCCTCGGCGCCACGCTGTCGGGCAAGTCCATGTACCTGCGGCACCTGATCGCCGGACTCGCCCCTCAGCCGATCGCCCTTGTCGGGATCGACTGCAAGCGCGGTGTGGAGCTGGCGCCGTTCGCGGCCCGCCTCTCCGCGCTGGCGACCGAACCGGAACAGGCAGCCGAGCTGCTGCCCGTGCTCGTGAAGGAAATGGAGGACCGATACGACCTGATCAAGGCCCGGCAAGGCATCGCCCCGGAAACCCCGGCCGAAGAGATCACCTCCGACATCTGGGGACTGCCCGAGTCCGAACGCCCCGTCCCCCTCGTGCTGTTCGTGGACGAGGTCGCCGAACTGTTCCTCGTCGCCACCAGGAAGGACGAGGAACGGCGCGACGAGATGGTCACCCAGCTCATCCGGCTCGCCCAACTCGGCCGCGCGGCCGGCATCTACCTGGAGGTCTGCGGGCAGCGCTTCGGCGCCGAGCTGGGCAAGGGCGCCACCATGCTGCGAGCCCAGTTGACCGGCCGCGTCTGCCACCGAGTGAACGACGAAGCCTCCGCGAAGATGGCGCTCGGCGACATCGCACCCGAAGCCGTCACGGCCGCCTGCGCCATCGCCCCCGAACGGCCCGGCCTCGCCGTGGCCGGTGACACCTTCGGCGGCTGGTCCCGCATCCGCACGCCGTACCTGTCCCTCGGCGACGCCGCCGAGACCTGCCGCGAGTACGCGCACCTGGTGCCGGACCTGCCCGTGCTCAAGCCCTTCCAGCCCGAGGTGACGGTACGGCCGGTCGAGTCCCCGGCCCCGATCGCCGAACCGCGCCCGGCAACCGGCTGACCTCCTCACCAACCCCGGTCGGCGTGACCGTCTCACGCCAAGTCCCTACCCCTCGCATGCCTGAATCCGGAAGGAGCCGCATCATGCGCGCCCAACTGGCCCGCGTTGACGCGGTACTCATCCAAGCCGTCATCGCCGCAGCGCTGTCCTTCGCCCACCTACACGACATTGCCTCGGCGGCCGGGCAGGACGGATGGAAAGCCTGGGCCTACCCGATCAGCGTCGACCTGCTGCTCGTCGCCGCCTGGCGGCGCCTGCGATCCGGGGAAGCGAAAGCGGCCGGGTGGTGCTGGTTCCTCATCGCGCTCACCGCCTCACTCGGAGCCAACGTCGCCACCGCCGGCCTCCTCGACATGAACCACGTCCCGCCCTGGCTGCGCATCCTCGTCGCGGGTTGGCCCGCGGTCGCCTTCCTCGGCGGCACCCTGCTTGCACACTCCGCACCGAAGACGATCGACCACGCCGCCGAACCCGACACGGACGACGACGAGGTCCACGACCAGGCAGAGGAACCAGAACTCCTCCCCGAACCACCCGTCCACCCGGCACCCGAGCAAACCCCGCCCCAGCGCCCGGTCAACGAACCGGAACCGCCTGAGCGTCCCGCCCTGCCCGTTCTGGCCGCCCTCGTCGCACACGCCCGCAAGGTCGCCGCCGAACACCACACCCGCACTGGCACACCCATCGACACCCCCACCCTCCGCGCCCGCCTCGGCGTCCCCGCCCCCATGGCCGAAGCCATCGCCACCCACCTCTGAAAGGAGACCTGCGTGACTGCCAACCGCCGCTTCCGCAACGTCGTCCGCATCGGCCCCGTCCAGGTCGGCACGTACTACGACGGCCGGGGCCAGGAGAAGCACACCGCCGCCTGCACCGCCCCGCGCTGCGGCTTCTCCACCGACTACGACGGCCGCGCCGCCGCCGAGCTGGCCGCCCGCACCCACCGCTGCCCCGTGCGCTGAAAGGACCTCGCCCATGACCGTCAGCCTGCCGCTTGTCGTCGTCCTCGGCTTCTTCGCCTGGGGAGCAGTCAGGTTCCTCGGCGTCCGCGTCTGGATCGTCGTCCTGATCGCCCTCTTCGGCTTCTGGCTCTCCCGCACCTTCCTCGCACCCGCCATCGAGTCCGGCACGCGCTCCGGCGTGACCGTCATAAACGGCTCACACACCTAGACGAGTAGATAAGGAGCCCTGACCGTGTTCCTCCCGAAGTACCCCGACAGCCCGACCCCGCCGCCCGCTCACACCCACACCCCGACCCAGACGGCACCCGTACGGCGCTCGCTGCCCTCGGTCTCCATGGATCAGAAGGCCGTCGTCGCCCTGGTCGTCGGTGGCGTCGTCCTCACCGCGCTCCTGGCCGCCGTCGCCGTTACGGCGATCTCCGTTGCCGTGGCCGCCGTCGTCCTGCGCTCCATGCTCCGCGACCACCGCCGCTGAACCGCGTCGGCCTCCGGGGCGGCGGCACACGACCAAGCATTTCGCCGCCCCGGGGCCTGTTCCTCCCGACCGAGCCAGTCAGAAGGGGAAACGCCATCTTCACCCGCACCACTCCGGCCCCACTTCCGGAACTCGCGAACCTGGCCGCGCAGGGCACGCTGCCGGGTATCCTCCGCCAGCTCTCCGGACTCGGCGGCTGTACCAACCCGATCCGCCTCGACGGCCACCGCACCGAGTACGACGTCGACACCCGCACCGGCGAGATCGGCAACGTCCTCCACCGCCTCGACTCGTCCAGCCTCCCGGCCGGTCAGCTCCTGGTCCGCTGCAACAACCGCCGCACGACCCGCTGCGCGGCATGCGCCGAGGTCTACCGCCGCGACACCTTCCACCTGATCACCTCCGGCCTGCGTGGCGGCAAGGGCATCCCCGAACACGTCGCCGCGCACCCGCGCGTGTTCGCCACCTTCACCGCGCCGAGCTTCGGCCCGGTCCACAATCGCCCTTCCAGCGGGCGCCCGTGCCGCTGCGGCACCCATCACGACCAGGACGACGACGTACTCGGCTCCCCGCTCGACCCGGACACCTACGACTACGAAGCCGCCGTGCTCTGGAACGCCCACACCGGCCCCCTGTGGCGGCGCTTCTCCACCTACCTGCGCCGAGAGGTCGCCAAGCGCGCCGGCCTCTCCCAACGGCGCTTCCGCGAGTACGCCCGCGTGAGCTTCGCCAAGGTCGCCGAGTACCAGAAGCGCGGCGCGGTCCACTTCCACGCCGTCATTCGCATCGATGGCCCCAGCGGCGGCGACACCTCACCCCCTACTTGGGCAACCGCCGAGCTGCTCACGGACGCCATCCGTGCTGCGGCCACCAAGGTCCGAGTGGACGGCCCGGTCATCGACGGCCGCACGCACACCTTCACCTTCGGCCGCCAACTCGACGTCCGCACAATCCGCTCGGCCGACTTCAACGACGGCCAGGAACTGACCGAACGGGCCGTCGCCGCCTACATCGCCAAGTACGCCACCAAGGGTGCGGAGACCGCGACGGGAGCTCTGGACCGGCCGCTCAAGTTCGCCGCCGAACTCGCCCAGCTCGACATCAGCGACCACGCCCGCCGCCTGATCCGCACCGCATGGTTCCTCGGCGCACGCAAGGACCTCGAACACCTCCGCCTGCGCGCCTGGGCCCACATGCTCGGCTTCCGCGGCCACTTCTCCACCAAGTCCCGCCGTTACTCCACGACCCTCGGTGCCCTCCGCGACGCCCGCGCCGAATGGCGCCGCGCACAAACCGCAGCAGCCAACGGCCCCGAGCCCGAGACGACGTACGTCCTCGCGCACTGGGTCTTCGCCGGTACCGGTCTGTCCGACGCCGAAGCCTGGCTGGCCGCATCCCTCGAGCCCGCCCCCGGAATGGAAGGAGAGCCGACATGGACCGTCGGCGAGACGAGCTGATGACTGTCCCGCAGATCCTCGCCGAGCTCGGCGGAGTGTCCCGGCGAACCTTCTACCGCTGGCGCGAGCTGGGGCAGGCTCCGGAAGCGATCAAGCTTCCGAATGGTGAGCTCCGCGTCTGGCGCAGCGACTTCGACGCGTGGCTCCACGGGCTCGCGGAGGCGGCGTGAAGTCGCATGACGTACGGGTGTGGGGCATCCGTAAGCGGCCGTACAAGACGCCGTCGTATGACGTGCGATGGAAGGTCGGCGATGCCCCGCCGTTCTCTGAGACCTTCAGGACGAAGGCACTCGCCGACAACTTCCGGGCCAAGCTTCTTCGGGCTGCGCAGAAGGGCGAGGCATTCGACACGGAAACCGGTCTACCGGACTCCATGGCACCCGCCAAAGCGTCTTGCACCTGGTACGACTTCGCACGGGCGTACGTCGCCATGAAGTGGCCGCACGCGGCTCCGAACTCCCGCGACAGCTTGAACGAGACGATGACGCTCGTCACGACTCAGCTGCTGGGTGATCGGCCTGGGCGTCCAGCTGACGACGTATTGCGCCGTGCGCTGCGTGGCTGGGCTTTCGTAGTCCAAGCCTCGGGCGAGGAAGATCCGCCGGTCGATATCGCGAACGCTCTTCGCTGGGTGGCCAAGGCCTCGCTGCCGTTGGCGACACTCAAGAATCCGGCGGACATCCGCCGCGTCCTCGACTCGCTCAAGCTCAAACTGTCCGGCGCTCCAGCAGCCGCCGAGACGGTACGGCGCAAGCGCGCGGTCCTCTTCAACGCCCTCGCCTACGCGGTCGAACTGGGGGAGCTCCCGGAGAACCCGGTCACGCTCGTGAAGTGGAAGCCGCCGAAGGTGACCAAGGAAGTCGACCGCCGGGTCGTGGTGAACCCTCGGCAGGCACGCGAACTCCTGGCCGCAGTCTCTTACGTCGGTGGCTACCGCAGAGCCCGTGGGCGGCGCATGGTCGCGCTCTTCGCCTGCATGTACTTCGGTGGGCTTCGGCCGGCGGAAGCTGTGGCGCTGCGCCGTCCGGACTGCACGCTGCCGAAGACCGGATGGGGTTCGCTGATCCTGGAGAAGACCCGCCCGACCGTTGGGAAGCGCTGGACCGGAACCGGGGAGGTTCACGACAACCGCGGCCTCAAGAATCGCCCCGCGAACGAAACGCGCATCGTCCCTATCCCGCCTCGCCTCGTCCGAATGCTCCTCGCCCACATCGAGGAGTTCGGCACCGCCGAGGACGGGCGGCTATTCGCCAACGAACGTGGGGGAGTGGTCGCCTCCACTACGTACTGGCGCGTCTGGGACGAGGCCCGGCACCTGGCGCTCACGCCGGAACAGGTGGCCTCGCCGCTGGCCGCTCGACCGTACGACCTGAGGCACGCCGCGCTCTCCTCCTGGCTTAATGCGGGTGTCGACCCCACTGAGGTTGCGGAGCGTGCGGGCAACAGCGTCGAAGTGCTGCTAAGCCGGTACGCGAAGTGCCTCGATGGTCGCCAGGACATCGCCAACCACCGGATCGCCGAGCTCCTCGGTGAGGGCGACGGCCAGGAGGACGAGCACAGCCACGGGGTGGCGGCGCACTCCACGCTTCCTAGTTGAGCTGGGGAAGACTGGCGGTTACGGCCGGGGCCTGCTTCGGACGGGCCCCGGCTGGTCGCGACCTTCGACGTCCTACAGGTATCGCCCACCGGTCGGCAGCGTCACGCCCCGGTCCTCGGGATGCGGGTAGTAGATGGTCGTTTCCCCGGTGCGCGGATGGTCCCGGAAGAGAGCGTGATCGAGGCTCGCCCGAGCCTGGTTGAGTGCTTGTTCGGCCGCCATGAGCTTGCGATAGGGCTCGCCCTCCACGCCGCTCCTCGGGTAGGCGTTGGCGAGCTGAGTGACACGGTGGACGAGTTCGGCGTGGATGGCCGCGAGAGTGCGGCCGAGGTCCTCGTGTTCTTCGAGGGACAGGCGTGGCTTGGTCACGGTTTCTTTTTCCTCCCGTTCGGGATGGCGCTGTCCTGTCTGGTGACGGTACGACCGGGGAGGGCGCTCCGTCCGGGAGTTTGATCAGACGGCGGTGATGGTGATAGTCGGCGAGATGATCCGAAGGAAGCGGCCTAACCCCGACACGCGCACCTGCGGCATGATGGCCCCTGGACTACGGCCCGGGGGCCTCAGTGCTTTCCGCGCCTGACCTGTGGATTCCTGGCGTGCGGCCAGTCCACGCATAGTCCACGGCACCCGACATACAGCCGCTCCGAGCGGCACACGCCTGCACATACGCGAAGACCCCGACTCCAGCTAACTCGCTGGTGGCGGGGTCTTTAGGCACCTAATCCAAGGTGCCCCCGGCAGGATTCGAACCTGCGCACACGGCTCCGGAGGCCGTTGCTCTATCCCCTGAGCTACGGGGGCGTGTCGGCCGGGGAGCTGTTGCTCGCGGCGACGGGTAGAACACTACCAGCTCCCTCGGGGTGGTCATGAACGGGTTTTCGCTGTCGGGGGCGGGGGCGGGGGTGCGGGTCGCTCGTGAGGGGTGGAAGTGGGGAAAACCGGGACGCCGTGGCCGTGCTCGACCTACTCTCGAGTTGTGCCAGGCGCGTCGGGCCGGGTGCTTGTTGTGGACGACAACAAGGTCATCCGGCAGTTGATCAGGGTCAACCTCGAGCTGGAGGGGCTGGAGGTCGTGACCGCGGCCGATGGTGTCGAGTGTCTTGATGTCATTCATCAGGTGCGGCCCGATGCCGTGACCCTCGATGTCGTCATGCCCCGGCTGGACGGGCTCAGGACCGCCGCTCGGCTGCGAGCCGATCCGCGCACTCGTGACGTGCCCCTTGCCATCGTCAGCGCCTGCAGTCATCACGAGGTCGAGGCCGGGCTCGAGGTGGGCGTCGACGCCTTCCTTTCCAAGCCCTTCGAGCCTGCCGAACTGGTGCAGATGGTGCGACAGTTGGTCGAGCGGGCTCGGGGTGGGGGGCGCCAGCGCGATGGTGGTTCCGACGCCGGTGGCGGTGGCGGTGGTGGTGCCGCCCAGGCGTCGGCAGTCGATCAGCCGGCCGTGCCGTAGTCCGGCATTCGACGGGCCGTGCCGTAGTCCGACATTCGACCGGCCGTGCGGTAGCCGGTCAGTCGGCCCGCCCGTTCCGCAGGGTCGGCACCTCCTCCCGAAGCCCGAGTCCACAACAAGCCGCCGTCAGCCCTCCGATAGTGGATCGCCCCGGCACGCCGAAGGCGGCCACCAGCCACCGGCCACCAGCCACCAGCCTCCGACCCCCCGCGTCCACATCCCGGACCCTCGCCAAACCGGCTCGCATACCCACCCCCCTCCTCCCATACGCTTGTCCCCGTGACCCCCGTCGAGCTCTCGCGCACCGTGCTGCATGCCGTGCGTCGTGCTGTCGCCGAGGGTGAGCTCTGCGTGACCGTGCCGGAGCGCGCGGTGGTCGTGCCGCCCGGCCCCGGGGGATGTGGCGACTACGCCACCAGCATCGCTCTGCAGCTGGCCCGCTCGGCGGGTGAGCCGCCGCGGCGCGTGGCCGAGATTCTGCGGGCGCGGCTTCTCGACGAGCGCCGCATCGCCGACGTCGTCGTCACCGGGCCCGGCTTCCTCAACCTCAGCCTGGAGAGCACCGCCTCCGCCGACCTTGTCGAAGAGATCCTGCGGCGCGGGCAGTGCTACGGCCACGCCGCCGGACCGAGCGGGAACAGCGTCCTGCTCCGGTGCCCGGCAGAGGTCCGTGCCGTCGTGGTCGCGGATGCCCTCGCCCGCGTGCTGCGCAGCCAGGGGGACTCGGTCCGTGTCGAGTGCGACGGCCGGCTCGATCCGCGGTGGGAATCCGTCCTCGGCGCGGACGCCACCGTCCGGGGAGGCGGGCAGGCCACCGCCGGCGGAAACGGCTCCACCACCGGCGAGGTCCACGCCACAGGCGGGCACCCCATCGACGTGGGCGACATCCCCGCCACGGGCACCTCCACCGGCGGAACCGACTCCCCCGGCGCGGACGCCCCCACCGACGCGAGCGTCACCACCGACCTAAACGACACCCTCAGCGCGGACACCCCCACCGCCGGAGACAACACTCCCGCCGCGGACACCCCCACCGACGCGGGCGTCACCTCCACCACGAGCCCCACCCCCCAAGCACCCCGCCCCCTCACCAACCACCCCGTAACCTTCCCCCCAGTACCCCTCCGCCCCGTCCCCGCCCCAACCGACCCTCTCCCCCTCGGCCGTGACGCCGCTCGTTGGGCCCTGCTGTACCCCGCCGGTCACGACCGGCCCCGTATCACCGGTGATCACCTGGTGCAGCGGGAGAGCAATCCCCTCTTCCGCGTCCGGTACGCCCACGCCCGTACCCGGGCCGTCCTGCGTAACGCCGCCGACCTGGGCTTCCACCCCGAGCCCGGTCCCGTGCGCCACAGCGACGCCTCAGTGCTGGTCGCCGCACTCGGCGATCACCCCCGCGTCCTCACCGCCGCAGCCACGCACCGCACTCCCGACCGCCTGGCCCGGCACCTCGTCGCCGTCGCCGACGCCACGCTGCCCCTGCTGGCCGCCGTGCTGCCCCTCGGTGAGGAGAAACCCTCGGCCGCCCACCGTGCCCGGCTCGCTCTCGCCGAAGCCGCCGGGACGGTGCTGGCCGGCGGCCTGTCCCTGCTCGGCATCGACGCACCCGAACACCTCTGAGAGCCAAGAAGAGGCACACGAACCATGAGCCGTTCCGCACACCCCGCCGGGCCCCGTCACGCCGATGTCCTTCCCGAGGGCCACTACTCCGCCCCGCCCGCCGACCTCAACGCGCTGGACCCCAAGGTGTGGGCCCAGACCGTGACGCGTGACGAGGAGGGCGTGGTCACCGTCGGCGGGATCCCCGTCACGCGGATCGCCGAGGAGTTCGGCACCCCCGCCTACGTCCTCGACGAGGCCGACTTCCGGGCACGCGCGCGTGCGTGGCGCGGCGCGTTCGGGACCGACGCCGACGTCTTCTACGCCGGCAAGGCGTTCCTGTCCCGTGCCGTGGTGCGCTGGCTGCACGAGGAAGGGCTGAACGTCGACGTCTGCTCCGGCGGCGAGCTGGCCACGGCACTGTCCGCGGGGATGCCCGCCGAGCGCATCGCCTTCCACGGCAACAACAAGTCCGTCGACGAGATCACCCGGGCCGTCGAGGCCGGTGTGGGGCACATCGTGCTCGATTCCTTCCAGGAGATCGTCCGCGTCGCCCACATCGCGCAGAGCCTCGGGAAGCGGCAGAAGGTCCTCATCCGGATCACCGTCGGCGTCGAGGCCCACACCCACGAGTTCATCGCCACGGCCCACGAGGACCAGAAGTTCGGCATCCCGCTGGCCGGCGGGCAGGCCGCCGAGGCCGTGCGCCGGGCCCTGCAGCTCGACGGGCTCGAGCTCGTCGGCATCCACAGCCACATCGGCTCGCAGATCTTCGACATGTCCGGCTTCGAGGTCGCCGCCCACCGGGTCGTCTCGCTCCTGAAGGCCGTCCGCGACGAGCACGGCGTGGAGCTGCCCGAGATCGACCTCGGCGGCGGGCTCGGGATCGCGTACACGAGTGACGACGACCCTCGCGAGCCGCATGAGATCGCCAAGGCGCTCAGCGAGATCGTCAGCCGTGAGTGCGAGGCCGCCCAGCTGCGCACGCCGCGCATCTCCGTCGAGCCGGGCCGGGCCATCGTCGGCCCGACCGCGTTCACGCTCTACGAGGTCGGCACCATCAAGCCCCTCGACGGGCTGCGGACGTACGTCTCCGTGGACGGCGGCATGTCGGACAACATCCGCACCGCGCTGTACGACGCCGAGTACAGCGTCGCGCTGGTCTCCCGCACCTCCGACGCCGAGCCGATGCTCGCCCGGGTCGTCGGCAAGCACTGCGAGAGCGGGGACATCGTGGTCAAGGACGCGTTCCTGCCGTCCGACCTGGCGCCGGGCGACCTCGTCGCCGTTCCGGCCACGGGCGCGTACTGCCGGTCCATGGCCAGCAACTACAACCACGTGCTGCGCCCGCCGGTCGTCGCCGTCGACGGCGGTGAGGCGCGGGTGATCGTCCGCCGTGAGACGGAGGAGGACCTGCTGCGGCTCGACGTCGGCTGAGTGAGAAGCCGAAGGTGAGGGGCGGCGGAAGATCTCCTGTCTTCGGCCGCCGCGAAAATGAAATAGACGTCTCACGATCCGGACCGGGGGCAGAAACTCCCGTCCGGTGAGTGAGACTGGTTCCACCGTAGACGGTATTGAGGAAACGAGGTCGGATGATGCGTACGCGTCCGCTGAAGGTGGCGCTGCTGGGCTGTGGAGTCGTCGGCTCAGAGGTGGCGCGCATCATGACGACGCACGCCGACGACCTCACGGCACGCATCGGGGCCCCGGTGGAGCTCGCGGGCGTCGCCGTCCGACGTCCCGACAAGGTGCGCGCGGGCATCGCCCCCGAGCTGGTCACCACCGACGCCACCGCCCTGGTCAAACGTGGCGACATCGACGTCGTGGTCGAGGTCATCGGCGGCATCGAGCCCGCCCGGACCCTCATCACCACCGCCTTCGAGCACGGCGCCTCCGTCGTCTCCGCCAACAAGGCACTGCTCGCCCAGGACGGGGCCGCCCTGCACGCCGCCGCCGGGCAGCACGACAAGGACCTCTATTACGAGGCCGCCGTCGCCGGTGCCATCCCGCTGATCCGGCCGCTGCGCGAGTCCCTCGCCGGCGACAAGATCAACCGGGTGATGGGCATCGTCAACGGCACGACGAACTTCATCCTCGACAAGATGGACTCCACGGGGGCGGGCTATCAAGAAGCCCTCGACGAGGCCACCGCCCTGGGCTACGCGGAGGCCGACCCCACCGCCGATGTCGAGGGCTTCGACGCCGCCGCCAAGGCCGCCATCCTGGCCGGTATCGCCTTCCACACGCGTGTGCGCCTCGATGACGTCTACCGCGAGGGCATGACCGAGGTCACCGCCGCCGACTTCGCCTCCGCGAGGGAGATGGGCTGCACCATCAAGCTCCTCGCCATCTGCGAGCGGGCCGCGGACGGGGCGTCCGTCACCGCGCGGGTGCACCCGGCCATGATCCCGCTGAGCCACCCGCTGGCCTCCGTGCGCGGCGCCTACAACGCCGTGTTCGTCGAGTCCGACGCCGCCGGGCAGCTCATGTTCTACGGGCCCGGAGCGGGCGGTTCCCCGACGGCCTCGGCCGTGCTCGGCGACCTCGTCGCCGTCTGCCGCAACCGGCTCAGCGGCGCGACCGGACCGGGCGAGTCCGCCTACGCCGCGCTGCGGGTGTCGCCCATGGGCGACGTGGTCACGCGCTACCACATCAGCCTCGATGTGGCCGACAAACCGGGCGTTCTCGCCCAGGTCGCGACCGTCTTCGCCGAGCACGGTGTCTCGATCGATACGGTTCGCCAGCAGGGGAAGGACGGCGAGGCGTCCCTCGTCGTCGTCACGCACCGTGCGTCCGACGCCGCCCTCACCGGGACCGTCGAGGCGTTGCGCAAGCTCGACACCGTGCGTGGTGTCGCCAGCATCATGCGGGTTGAAGGAGAGTAACCAGCAATGACCCACCAGTGGCGCGGAATCATCGAGGAGTACCGGGACCGGCTGCCGGTATCCGACACCACGCCGGTCGTGACGCTCCGCGAGGGCGGCACGCCGCTCGTGCCCGCGCAGGTGCTCTCCGAGCGCACGGGCTGCGAGGTCCACCTGAAGGTGGAGGGCGCGAACCCGACCGGGTCCTTCAAGGACCGCGGTATGACCATGGCCATCACCCGGGCCAAGGAGGAGGGCGCGAAGGCCGTCATCTGCGCCTCCACCGGCAACACGTCGGCCTCCGCCGCCGCGTACGCCGTGCGGGCCGGGATGGTCTGCGCCGTGCTCGTGCCGCAGGGCAAGATCGCACTCGGCAAGATGGGCCAGGCCCTCGTGCACGGCGCGAAGATCCTCCAGGTCGACGGCAACTTCGACGACTGCCTCACCCTCGCCCGCGCGCTGAGCGACAACTACCCCGTGGCGCTGGTCAATTCGGTCAACCCGGTGCGGATCGAGGGGCAGAAGACCGCCGCGTTCGAGATCGTCGACATGCTGGGCGACGCCCCCGACATCCACGTCCTGCCGGTCGGCAACGCGGGCAACATCACCGCGTACTGGAAGGGGTACAAGGAGTACGCCGCCGACGGTGTGGCCGCGAAGACCCCCCGTATGTGGGGCTTCCAGGCCTCCGGCAGCGCCCCGATCGTGCGCGGCGAGGTGGTCAAGGACCCGTCGACCATCGCCACGGCCATCCGCATCGGCAACCCGGCCTCCTGGCAGTACGCGCTGGCCGCGCGGGACGAGTCGGGCGGCTTCATCGACGAGGTGACGGACCGTGAGATCCTGCGCGCCTACCGGCTGTTGGCCTCGCAGGAGGGCGTCTTCGTCGAGCCGGCGTCCGCCGCGTCCGTCGCCGGTCTGCTGAAGGCGGCCGAGCAGGGCAAGGTCGACCCGGGGCAGCGGATCGTGTGCACCGTCACCGGCAACGGGCTGAAGGACCCCGACTGGGCTGTCGCCGGTGCTCCGCAGCCGGTCACCGTCCCCGTCGACGCCGCGGCCGCTGCGGAGCGCCTCGGACTGGCCTGACGTGCGCCGACGCTCCGAGCGCCGGTGCAACGCCCGGCACGGTCCGGCGTAAGACGGCGCCTGCCCGGGGAGGTTCCCCACGGGGGGTGCACAGGGGGCTTGCGACACGCATTGTGCGCCTCCTGTGCGCCCTATGTCGCCACAGAACCTTCCTTCGATAGGCTGTACTGAACCCGCCCGCCGCATATGCCTCCGCATGGAGCGCGGTGCCGCGCCGTCTCCGCGGCCGGGACAGCGGCCGGCCACCCGGTCGGCAGCGGCCCCCAGGGTTCTCGTACGCCGTCGAATGCCCGCTGAACGTCATTCGACAATCACCGCAGCTCAAGGAGAGTCATCGAGAGATGGCCGGTCCCGCGTTCCGCGCCGCCCCCGTCCGGGTGCGCGTCCCCGCCACCAGCGCCAACCTCGGCCCGGGCTTCGACGCCCTCGGCCTCGCGCTGGGCTTGTACGACGACGTCGTCGTCCGGGTGGCCGACTCCGGGCTGCACATCGACATCGCGGGTGAGGGCAGCGAGACGCTCCCGCGCGACGAGCAGCACCTTCTCGTACGTTCCCTGCGCACCGCCTTCGATCTGCTGGGCGGACAGCCGCGCGGCCTGGAGATCGTCTGCGCCAACCGCATTCCGCACGGCCGGGGCCTCGGCTCCTCCTCTGCCGCCATCTGCGCCGGGATCGTCGCCGCCCGGGCCGTGACCATAGGCGGCGAGGCCAAGCTCGACGACACCGCGCTGCTGGAGCTCGCCACCGAGATCGAGGGCCACCCCGACAACGTCGCCGCGTGCCTGCTGGGCGGCTTCACCCTGTCCTGGATGGAGGGCGGTGCGGCCCGCGCGATCAGGATGGACCCCGCCGATTCCATCGTTCCGGTGGTTTTCGTACCCGGAAAGCCGGTACTCACCGAGACGGCGCGCGGCCTGCTCCCGCGCACCGTTCCGCACGTCGACGCGGCCGCCAACGCCGGCCGGGCCGCCCTGCTCGTCGAGGCGATGACCCGCCGCCCCGAGCTGCTGCTGCCCGCCACCGAGGACCGGCTGCACCAGGAGTACCGCGCCCCCGCCATGCCCGAGAGCGCGGCGCTGGTCGAGCGGCTGCGGGGCGACGGCATCCCCGCGGTCATCTCCGGCGCCGGGCCGACGGTCATGGCGCTGGCCGACGCGGACACCGCCGACAAGGTCGAGGCCCTGGCCGGGGCGGAATGGGCCGCCAACCGGCTGAGCCTCGATCCGCAGGGCGCGAGCGTGCTTCCGCTCGCGAGCTCCGGCGACATGTGACGGCACACGGTTGCCGGATTTCGAGAGGGGGAATGTTTGTTGGATCCGGTAGTGTTAATCTCAAGTCTGCACCCGACCCCACCATGGCGAGGTGCCTCGTGTCCCCGTCCGGGACAGACATTCTTCCGGGAGCCCCCCAAGCCGCACTGTGTTCCGTACGTCGGACCGTACGCCGTACGAGGACACTGAGCGCGGCGCAGGGCACGCTCCGGAACCGGTGCGACCACGCCGCGTGACACTGACACTGGGTGCCACGGCTCAAGGAAGCGCCATCACCAGATTCCTCCGCCGCTTAGGCGGACCACCGCCCCGGCACGGTTCACACCACACGGACCGAAGCCGGACAGCACAACCGGTCGCCGAGCCAGACAGGCCGACGTCCGCTCCAGGGAAGGACCCTTCGTGAGCGACACCACCGATCTGATGGGCGCACGTGTCGAGGAGACCGCTGCCGCGCCCGCCACGGACGCCTCCGCGCCTGCCACCGGTGCCGGCTCCCGGCGGCGCCGCGGTACCGGCCTCGAGGGCATGGTGCTGGCCGAGCTGCAGCAGGTCGCATCCGGCCTCGGCATCAGGGGCACCGCGCGTATGCGCAAGAGCCAGCTGATCGAGGTCATCAAGGAGGCGCAGGCGTCCGGCGGCGCCGCTCCGGCCGCGAAGGCCGACGCCACCGCCGAGACCAAGCCCAAGCGCCGCGCGACTTCCCGGGCCCGTACGGGCGACAACGCCGAGAAGGCCGAGAAGAAGGCGGACGCGAAGGAGGCCGCCGAGGCCCCCGCGGAGAAGGCCGACAAGGCCGTCGCTCAGCAGCAGATCGAGATCCCCGGCCAGCCCGCCTCCGACGACGCTCCCTCCGAGCGCCGCCGTCGCCGCGCCACCGCCGAGGCCGGAGCCCCCGCTTCCGCTGCCGAGACGGTCGCTGCCGAGGCGAAGAACGAGCCCAAGGCCGAGACGCCGGCGCAGCAGCAGTCCCAGACCAACGAGGCCAAGTCCGACAGCGGTGAGGGCGGCGAGGGCCGTCGTCGCGACCGCCGTGACCGCGGGCGGGACCGCGACCGCGACCGTGACCGTGATCGCGACCGCCGCGGCGGCAAGGGCGACGACCAGCAGGCCGGCGGCCAGCGCGGCCAGCAGCAGAACCAGCAGGGCGGCCGCCAGGACCGGAGTCAGCAGGACGACGACGACTTCGACGGCGGCCGTCGTGGCCGTCGCGGCCGCTACCGCGACCGCCGTGGGCGCCGTGGCCGCGACGACGTCGCCTCCGAGCCGCAGATCACCGACGACGACGTCCTGATCCCCGTCGCGGGCATCCTGGACATCCTCGACAACTACGCCTTCATCCGCACCTCCGGCTACCTGCCCGGCCCGAACGACGTGTACGTCTCCCTCGCCCAGGTCCGCAAGAACGGCCTGCGCAAGGGCGACCACGTCACCGGCGCCGTGCGCCAGCCCAAGGAAGGCGAGCGGCGCGAGAAGTTCAACGCGCTGGTGCGCCTGGACTCCGTCAACGGCATGGCGCCCGAATCCGGGCGCGGACGCCCGGAGTTCAACAAGCTGACGCCGCTGTACCCGCAGGACCGCCTCCGTCTGGAGACGGACCCGGGTGTCCTCACCACCCGCATCATCGACCTCGTGTCGCCGATCGGTAAGGGCCAGCGTGGTCTGATCGTGGCGCCGCCGAAGACCGGCAAGACCATGATCATGCAGGCGATCGCCAACGCGATCACCCACAACAACCCCGAGTGCCACCTGATGGTCGTCCTCGTCGACGAGCGTCCGGAAGAGGTCACCGACATGCAGCGGTCGGTCAAGGGCGAGGTCATCTCCTCGACCTTCGACCGCCCGGCCGAGGACCACACCACCGTCGCCGAGCTGGCCATCGAGCGCGCCAAGCGCCTGGTGGAGCTGGGTCACGACGTGGTCGTGCTGCTCGACTCGATCACCCGTCTGGGCCGTGCGTACAACCTCGCCGCCCCGGCCTCCGGCCGCATCCTGTCCGGTGGTGTCGACTCGACGGCGCTGTACCCGCCGAAGCGCTTCTTCGGTGCGGCCCGCAACATCGAGGACGGCGGCTCGCTGACGATCCTCGCCACCGCCCTGGTGGACACCGGGTCCCGCATGGACGAGGTCATCTTCGAGGAGTTCAAGGGCACCGGCAACGCCGAGCTCAAGCTCGACCGGAAGCTTGCCGACAAGCGCATCTTCCCGGCGGTGGACGTGGACGCGTCCGGCACCCGTAAGGAAGAGATCCTGCTCGCCAGCGACGAGCTCGCCATCGTCTGGAAGCTGCGCCGGGTGCTGCACGCCCTCGACCAGCAGCAGGCGGTCGAGCTGCTGCTCGACAAGATGAAGCAGACGAAGTCGAACGCCGAGTTCCTGATGCAGATCCAGAAGACGACCCCGACGCCGGGCAACGGCGACTGAGGTAAGCACTCACAAGAGGGCCGCTCCCCGAACGGGGGGCGGCCCTTTGTGCTGTTCGTGTGCCGGTAGGATCACGCTCTCTTCGAACTTGTGATCCCAAGGGGGGACATTCGTGGGTACACCTATGCCCGGGGGCGGTCGGCACAGACGCCGGATACGCATCGCACTGCCCGTCGCCGCGGCCGGTGTCGCCGCCGCCGTGGCCGGCGCGCTGCTGACGACGTCCGCCGGTGCGGCCACCCCGCTGCCGCAGCCGACGGTCAAGCCCGCCACCAGCTCGCCTTCGCTCGCCGAGCTGGAGAAGCGCGTCGCCGGCGCCATGGCCGGTGACGACGTCGCCGGGAAGACCAGCAAGGCCTCGCTCAGCGCGAGCACCGGCACCAGCAGCATCGACCCGAAGGTCATCGGCGGTAACGAGACCACCATCAGCACCGCCCCGTGGATGGCGCAGCTCCACTACTACGACGACCGGGGCACCTCCAGCACCGGCGACGACATAGGCTTCTTCTGCGGCGGCGCCGTCATCGCGCCGACGAAGATCCTCACCGCCGCGCACTGCGTCAAGGGCTACAACTGGAACGCCAACGGCGCCGTCGTCACCGGCACCGCCCAGCTGCCCTCGGCCGACGGGACCGACCTGCACGGCGGCACGGTCACCGGCGTCTGGCGGCAGTGGAACCACCCGTCGTACAACGCGACGACCATCGACAACGACATCGCGGTGCTGACCCTGCCCGTCCCGGTCAAGGCCACCCCGATCCGCATGACGACGTCCGGGGACACCACCTCGTACAAGGCCGGTACCAGCGCCAAGGTCTACGGCTGGGGCCGCACCAGCTCCACCAGCGACGACATCTCCGAGACGCTGAAGACGGCCACGCTGCCCGTCCAGTCCGACACGACGTGCTCCGGCGCCTACGGCAGGGACTTCGTCAAGGGCCACATGGTCTGCGCGGGCGAGCCCGCCACCGGCAGTGACACCGGCACCGTCTCGGCCTGCAACGGCGACTCCGGCGGCCCCCTGGTCGTGAACAACCGGATCGTCGGTGTCGTCTCCTGGGGCGTGACCGACTGCGTCGCCAAGGGCGCCTACAGCGTCTTCAGCAAGGTCAGCACGTACGTCGGCGCCGCCTACCCGCGCGTCGACGACACCAACGTCAACGGCGACCACAGGGCCGACCTGTGGGTGCGCAACGCCTCCAGCAAGACCGGCTACTCCAAGAACTCCAACGGCACGACGTTCGCCGCCCGCGAGTCCTGGGGCAACTGGAACGGCGTCAACGTCGTCCTGCAGACCGACCTCGACCGCGACGGTTACCAGGACCTGGTCTACCGGCGCAGCAGCGACGGTGATGTCTTCTGGACCCACTACGTGATCTCCAGCGGCACCTGGTCCACCAAGCAGATAGCCGACAACTGGAAGACCCGCACCCGCATCATCACCCCCGGTGACGTCACCGGCGACTACCTGCCCGACCTGCTCTCGGTCGACTCGGCGGGCGTGATGTGGATCTACCCCGGCAAGGGCAACGGCACCTTCGCGCCCCGCGTGAAGGTCGGCTCCGGCTGGAACCAGTACAACTCCGTGCGCGGCAAGGGCGACCTCACCGGGGACGGCAAGACCGACCTGATCGCCCGCAGCAAGTCGGGCGGCTACGTGTACCTGTACAAGGGCACGGGCACGGCCGGCGCCGGCGCGTTCTCCAGCCGCATCAAGGTGCGCACCTGGAGCAGCACGACCTACAACGCCTTCGACGCCACCGGCGACATCACCGGCGACGGCAAGGCCGACTTCCTGGCCCGCACCCCCGGCGGCACGCTCTACCTGTACCCGGGCACCGGCAAGGCGACCAGCGAGATCTTCGCCACAAGGAAGTCAGTCGGTACCGATTTCAAGCAGTACGACATCTTCGGCTGAAATCGCAGGTGAGCGGGTTACGTCCCGCCACGGTCGAACACGCTCTGTGCCCACCGCCGCACGCGGTGGGCACAGTCCGTTGTGCAACCCTTTCCCGAGTTTCCCCGTCTGACCAGGCGGAGCGACGATAGTGCGAGGAGGAGGTCCCCACCTCCACGCCTGGCGCTGACCGCAGGGGGTAACCGACCGTAGACGAGCTGAGGAGCACATGTCTGCCGAGAGCACGCCGGGTCCGGGCATACCGGGCGAGACCGGCGCCAACGGATCACGTCACCGCGCCAAGAGCCGGCGCCGCGGGCCCGGCAAGCGCCACAAGGGTCTGATGATCACGGCCTGGACTGCCGCGGGCATCGTCGTCCTGGGTGGCGCCGGGGCGGGGTACATGTACTTCAAGCTCAACGGCAACCTCAAGAGCGTCGACATCGACCAGGCCCTCGGCACCGACCGGCCCAAGAAGCCCGACAACGGATCCGAGAACATCCTCGTCCTCGGTTCCGACACCCGTGCCGGCGGCAACAAGAAGCTCGGCGGCGGCACCGACGACGGCAGCGCCCGCTCCGACACGGCGATGATCGTGCACGTCTACAAGGGCCACAAGAAGGCCAGCGTGGTCTCCATCCCGCGCGACACCCTCATCGACCGGCCTGCCTGCACGGACACCAAGGGCAACGAGCACCCCGCCTCGAACGGCGTGATGTTCAACTCCGCGTACTCCACCGGCGGGGCCGCCTGCGCCGTGAAGACGGTCGAGTCGATCACCGATCTGCGCATGGACCACTACCTGGAGGTCGACTTCGCCGGCTTCCAGAAGCTCATCGACGACCTCGGCGGCGTCGAGGTCACGACGACCAAGAGCATCGACGACCCCGACAGCCACCTGAAGCTGAAGGCCGGCACGCACAGACTCGACGGGGAGCAGGCCCTCGGCCTGGTCCGCACCCGCCACGGTGTCGGCGACGGCTCCGACCTCGGCCGCATCCAGCTCCAGCAGGCCTTCATCAAGGCCCTGGTCAACCAGGTCAAGGACGTCGGCGTCTTCACCGACCCCCAGAAGCTTCTCGACCTCGCGGAAACCGCGACCAAGACGGTGACGACCGACTCCGACCTCGGCTCGGTCAACAAGCTCGCGTCCTTCGCGGGCGGCCTCCAGGGCATCACCCCGTCCAACATGCACATGGTCACGATGCCGGTGGCCTACGACCCGGCCGACCCCAACCGCGTCCTGCTGCAGAAGAAGAAGGCCGACCAGATCTGGAAGGCCCTGCAGAACGACAAGCCGATCCCGAAGTCGGCGACGGAGGGCACGGCGACCGGTGAGGCGAAGGGCGTCGTGAGCGGCTCCTGAGGTCGCGCTCCCAGGGTGCGACGCTGCAGCGATGCGCGGCTCCTCCGCGTGGGCGCGAGCATCCCATGACGAACCGCGGGGAATAGATCACAACAACCCCCGGTTTTGGGAGAAGGCACCAGTCCTGGCAGACTGGTACGTCGGCTCCGGTTCACGCTCCCGCATCCCGCGGCGGCGACCCGGCGCCCTCCCGAAACCTAGGAGACACCTTGAAGCGCGACATCCACCCCGCGTACGTCGAGACGCAGGTCAGCTGCACCTGCGGCGCGTCGTTCACCACCCGCAGCACCATCGAGTCCGGCGCCATCCGTGCCGATGTCTGCTCCGAGTGCCACCCGTTCTACACGGGCAAGCAGAAGATCCTCGACACCGGTGGCCGCGTGGCCCGCTTCGAGGCCCGCTTCGGCAAGGCCGCCGGCTCCAAGAAGTAGCGAGCCTCCAGTTCGCCGGTCCACGGACGCGCCCCCTCACCGGGCGCTCCGGGACCGGCGTTTTTGGTCGCCCGCCCTTCACCCCCGTCCCTGCACAGGAGCCCAAGATGTTCGAGGCCGTCGAGGAACTCGTCGCCGAGCACGCCGACCTGGAGAAGAAGATCTCCGACCCGTCGGTCCACTCCGACCAGGCCAACGCGCGCAAGCTGAACAAGCGTTACGCCGAGCTCACCCCGATCGTCGCCACGTACCGCTCCTGGACGCAGACGGGCGACGACATCGAGACCGCGCGCGAGTTCGCCGCCGACGACCCCGACTTCGTGGCCGAGGTCAAGGAGCTGGAGAAGCGGCACGAGGAGCTGACCGAGAAGCTGCGCCTCCTCCTCGTCCCGCGCGACCCCAGCGACGACAAGGACGTCATCCTCGAGATCAAGGCGGGCGCGGGCGGCGACGAGTCGGCGCTGTTCGCCGGTGACCTGCTGCGCATGTACCTCCGGTACGCCGAGCGCGTCGGCTGGAAGACCGAGATCATCGACGCCACCGAGTCCGAGCTGGGCGGCTACAAGGACGTCCAGGTCGCCGTGAAGACCAAGGGCGGCCAGGGCGCCACGGAGCCCGGGCAGGGCGTATGGGCCCGCCTGAAGTACGAGGGCGGCGTGCACCGCGTGCAGCGCGTCCCCGCGACGGAGTCCCAGGGCCGGATCCACACCTCCGCGGCCGGTGTCCTCGTGACGCCGGAGGCCGAGGAGATCGACGTCGAGATCAACCCGAACGACCTCCGCATCGACGTCTACCGCTCCTCCGGGCCCGGCGGGCAGTCCGTCAACACCACCGACTCCGCCGTGCGCATCACGCACATTCCGACCGGAGTCGTCGCCTCCTGCCAGAACGAGAAGAGCCAGCTGCAGAACAAGGAGCAGGCGATGCGTATCCTGCGCTCCAGGCTGCTCGCAGCGGCGCAGGAGGAAGCCGAGAAGGAAGCCGCCGACGCCCGCCGCAGCCAGGTCCGCACGGTCGACCGCTCCGAGAAGATCCGCACGTACAACTTCCCGGAGAACCGCATCTCGGACCACCGCGTCGGCTTCAAGGCGTACAACCTGGACCAGGTCCTGGACGGCGACCTCGACGCGGTGATCCAGGCCTGCGTCGACGCGGACTCGGCAGCGAAGCTGGCAGCGGCGTAAGGCACGAACGAGCACACTCGGAGGACTTGCGTGAATCTGCTGCTCGCGGAGGTGGCCCAGGCCACCCAGCGGCTCGCCGACGCCGGCGTGCCCTCGCCGCGCACCGACGCGGAGGAACTCGCCGCGTTCGTGCACGGCGTCAAGCGCGGCGAGCTGCACTCCGTCAAGGACTCCGACTTCGACGCCCGCTACTGGGAGGTCATCGCCCGCCGCGAGGCCCGCGAACCGCTCCAGCACATCACCGGGCGCGCCTACTTCCGCTACCTGGAACTCCAGGTCGGTCCCGGGGTGTTCGTGCCGCGGCCCGAGACGGAGTCCGTGGTCGGCTGGGCCATAGACGCCGTACGGGCCATGGACGTCGTCGAGCCGTGCATCGTCGACCTGTGCACCGGCTCCGGCGCCATCGCGCTCGCCCTGGCCCAGGAGGTGCCGCGCTCGCGCGTGCACGCCGTGGAGCTGTCGGAGGATGCCCTGAAGTGGACCCGCAAGAACGTGGAGGGGTCCAGGGTCGACCTGCGTCAGGGCAACGCCCTGACGGCCTTCCCGGACCTCGACGGCCAGGTCGACCTGGTCATCACGAACCCGCCGTACATCCCGCTCACCGAGTGGGAGTACGTCGCCCCCGAGGCGCGGGACTACGACCCCGACATGGCCCTGTTCTCCGGCGAGGACGGCCTCGACCTCATCCGCGGCCTGGAGCGCACCGCGCACCGGCTGCTGCGCCCCGGCGGCGTCGTGGTCGTGGAGCACGCCGACACCCAGGGCGGCCAGGTGCCGTGGATCTTCGCCGAGGACCGCGGCTGGACCGACGCCGCCGACCACCCGGACCTGAACAATCGCCCGCGCTTCGCCACGGCCCGCAAGGCGCTGCCGTGAGCGCACCGCGGTCTTCGCAGTCTTCATCCCAGCAGCACGTGTACGAGGAGGCCAGCTAAAGATGGCACGGCGATACGACACCAACGACGCGACCGACCGTGTGACCGGTCTGCGCGAGGCAGCGTCCGCCGTCCGCCGTGGCGAGCTCGTGGTGCTGCCGACGGACACGGTGTACGGCATCGGCGCAGACGCGTTCTCCGCGGAGGCGGTCGCCGACCTGCTGGACGCCAAGGGCCGGGGGCGCAACATGCCCACCCCCGTGCTCATCGGCTCCCCGAACACGCTGCACGGGCTCGTCACGGACTTCTCCGAGCTGGCCTGGGAGCTGGTCGACGCGTTCTGGCCGGGCGCGCTGACGCTCGTCGCCAAGCACCAGCCGTCCCTCCAGTGGGACCTGGGCGACACCCGTGGCACGGTCGCCGTGCGCATGCCGCTGCACCCGGTCGCCATCGAGCTGCTCACCGAGGTCGGCCCCATGGCCGTGTCGTCGGCGAACCTCACCGGCCACCCGGCGCCGGAGGACTGCGACGCCGCGCAGGAGATGCTCGGCGACTCCGTCTCCGTCTACCTCGACGGCGGCCCGACCCCCGGCAACGTCCCGTCGTCGATCGTCGACGTCACCCGCGAGGTCCCCCTGCTCCTGCGTGCGGGCGCCGTCTCGGCGGACGAGCTGCGAAAGGTCGTACCCGACCTCGAGGTGGCGAATTGACGGCCCCTGAGTCCCCCGGGCTCTCGGCTGCGCTCGACCAGGGGGGACCCCCATGCGTGGCATAGGAAACGGGGAAAGCGCGGCGGAGATCACGACGACCTTCGTGGGACTTCCGCGCGACAGCTTCCGCATCCTCCACGTCAGCACCGGCAACGTGTGCCGCTCACCCATCACCGAGCGGCTGACCCGCCATTTCGTCAAGGAGCGGCTGGGCATCCTGGGCGGCGGGCTGATCGTGGAGAGCGCGGGCACCTGGGGCCACGAGGGCGCGCCCATGGAGTCCCACGCGGAGACCGTCCTCGCCGACTTCGGCGCGGACGCCTCCGGCTTCACCGGACGCGAGCTCCTCGACGAACACGTGATCCGCGCCGACCTGGTGCTGACCGCCACCCGGGACCACCGGGCGCAGGTCATCTCCATGGGCCACTCGGCGGGCCTGCGGACCTTCACGCTCAAGGAGTTCACCCGCCTGGTCAGGGCCATCGACCCGGCGACCCTGCCCCCGCTGGAGGAGGGCGTGGTCATCCGCGCGCGTGCCCTGGTGCGTGCCGCGGCCGCTCTACGCGGGTGGCTCCTGGCGCCGAACGCCGAGGCGGACGAGGTGTACGACCCGTACGGCGCGCCCCTGACGTTCTTCCGGTCCATCGGGGACGAGATACACCAGGCGCTCGATCCGGTCGTCACGGCTCTGACGGGCGTCCCCGCAAGGACGTAGCAGCCGAGCGCCGATCAGGCCCCGGGCCTACATTGGTCGTACGTCACCGTCGACGCCCGGAGCCCACCATGACGGTCAGCCCTGCCATCGAGGCCGATGTCCTGCGCCGCCAGGACCCCCAGCTCGCCGACGTCCTGCTCGCGGAGCGGGAGCGGCAGGCGACGACGCTCCAGCTGATCGCCGCCGAGAACTTCAGCTCACCGGCCGTGCTGGCGGCCCTCGGCTCACCGCTCGCCAACAAGTACGCCGAGGGCTACCCGGGGGCACGCCACCACGGCGGCTGCGAGATCGTGGACCTCGCCGAGCGTCTCGCCGTCGACCGGGCCAGGGCGCTGTTCGGCGCCGACCACGCCAACGTCCAGTCCCACTCGGGCTCTTCGGCCGTCCTCGCCGCCTACGCCGCCCTGCTGCGCCCCGGCGACACCGTCCTCGCCCTCGGCCTGCCCCACGGCGGCCACCTCACGCACGGCTCGCCCGCCAACTTCTCGGGCCGCTGGTTCGACTTCGTCGGATACGGCGTGGAGGCCGAGTCCGGGCTGATCGACCACGAGCAGGTCCGCGCCCTGGCCCGCACGCGCCGGCCCAAGGCGATCGTGTGCGGCTCGATCGCCTACCCCCGGCACATGGACTACGCGTTCTTCCGCGAGGTCGCCGACGAGGTGGGCGCCTACCTCATCGCGGACGCCGCGCATCCGCTCGGGCTCGTCGCCGGGGGAGCGGCGCCGAACCCGGTGCCGTACGCGGACATCGTCTGCGGGACCACGCACAAGGTGCTGCGCGGCCCGCGCGGCGGCATGATCCTGTGCCGCGCGGAGCTGGCCGAGCGGGTCGACCGGGCCGTGTTCCCTTTCACACAGGGCGGGGCGCAGATGCACACCATCGCCGCCAAGGCGGTGGCGTTCGGGGAGGCGGCAACACCGGCGTTCGCCGCGTACGCCCATCAGGTGGTGGCGAACGCGCGGGTTCTCGCGGCCCGGCTGGACGCCGAGGGCCTGGCCGTCACCACCGGCGGCACGGACACCCACCTGATCACCGCCGACCCGGCGCCGCTCGGCGTCGACGGACGCACCGCCCGGGGCCGTCTCGCGGCGGCGGGAATGGTCCTGGACTGCTGCGCACTGCCGCACGGCGATGCCCGCGGACTCAGGCTCGGCACGGCCGCGATCACCACGCAGGGCATGGGCGAGGCGGAGATGGCCCGGATCGCCAAGCTGCTCGCCGGGGTGCTCAGGGGCGTGACGGAAGCCTCAAGAGCACGTGAAGAAGTGCGGGAGCTGGCAGGTGGATTTCCGCCGTATCCCCGCTGAGTCGGGGTAAGCGCACCAGGGTGCACAGCCACTCGTGCAACCATCGTCGCTACCCGGAAGTCCCCACCCGTATGCGCGCATCGCTAGGGTGTGGAGCTGAGATGGCCAGCGAGACCTGTGGGGAAGCCCGTGCGTGAATACCTGCTGACGCTCTGCATCACGGCCGCGGTGACGTATCTGCTGACAGGGCCGGTACGGAAGTTCGCGATCGTGGCCGGAGCGATGCCGGAGATCCGGGCACGTGACGTGCACCGGGAGCCCACTCCGCGGCTCGGCGGGATCGCGATGTTCTTCGGCCTGTGCGCGGGCCTGCTGGTCGCCGACCACCTGACCAACCTCAACCAGGTCTTCGAGGCGTCGAACGAACCCCGGGCGCTGCTGTCCGGGGCGGCTCTGATCTGGCTGATGGGCGTACTGGACGACAAGTTCGAGCTGGGCGCCCTGATCAAACTGGGTGGCCAGATGATCGCAGCCGGCGTCATGATCCTTCAAGGCTTGACCATCCTGTGGCTGCCCATCCCCGGTGTCGGAACGGTGTCCGTCACCCCGTGGCAGGGCAACCTGCTCACCGTGGCGCTCGTGGTCATCACCATCAACGCGGTCAACTTCGTGGACGGCTTGGACGGCCTGGCGGCAGGGATGGTGTGCATCGCCGCAGCGGCGTTCTTCCTGTACACCTACCGGATCTGGTACGGCTACGGTGCGGAAGCGGCGGCCCCGGCGACCCTGTTCTCCGCGGTGCTCATGGGTATGTGCCTCGGCTTCCTTCCGCACAACATGCACCCCGCCCGGATCTTCATGGGTGACTCCGGGTCCATGCTGATCGGTCTGGTCCTCGCGGCGAGCGCCGTCTCCGTCACCGGCCAGCTGGACGTCGAGGCACTCAACGTCAACCTGGGTGGCACGCGGGAAACGACCCACGCGATGCTCCCCGTCTTCATCCCCCTGCTGATGCCGTTGACGATCATCGCGATCCCGGCCGCCGACCTGGCCCTGGCGATCGTTCGCCGCACCTGGCGCGGCCAGTCCCCGTTCGCCGCCGACCGCGGCCACCTGCACCACCGGCTGCTGGAGATCGGCCACTCGCACAGCCGCGCCGTGCTCATCATGTACTTCTGGTCGGCGCTGATCGCCTTCGGCGCTCTCGCCTACTCGGTCAATTCGACGTCCATGTGGATCGTGCTCGGCGTCGTCTTCCTCAGCGTGATCGGCCTGCTCCTGCTCCTGCTGCCGCGCTTCACGCCGCGGGCCCCGCGCTGGATGGAACGGTTCCTGCCGCCGCGCTACCGGCGCCGCGGTTCGGTCGCGGCCCTCTCACCCGACGCCTCGACGCCGGCGTCCGCGGCCGAGCAGGCCGCTTCCGTCAGGCCCGAGGACCGCACACCGGCGGTCTCCGGGGTCTCCGGTGTCAATGGGGCGACCGCCATCGGCGCCCGTTCGCGTCTGGGCGACCGAAGCAAGGCCGGGACAAGGTAAGAATCTGACTAGAGCATTGCCAAGTCGTGGGATTGCGATGGGGGTGCTAAGCGCCCCAATACCAGACAAGTCGGCGCCGATCTCGCTCAGACGCGCATGTTCACTCTCATGTGTGACTGTCCGCACACCGTCAGGTAAAGACTGCATCAAATAGTTTGTGATACGGTTCACGAGAACCCCCCGGATAGAGCCGAAGGACCGCAGTGCGACGGTCCATTGGCGTGAGGTCTCCACTCAGCCCGGGACTACGCTCGTCCATGACGACACCCCTGCCCCCTGCGAAAGCGGAGTTGCCGCCATGCCGTCCAATGACGCCCGGAACCTGGCCCAGGCCGCCGTGCCCACGGCTGCCGTCGGTGCTGTTGCCGCCGTTGTCAGTGGCGTGGTGGCCGGCGGTAAGGGGGTAATCGGGGCGGTCGCCGCGACACTTGTCGTGATCCTCTTCATGGGGATCGGTCTCTACGTCCTGCAGCGCACTGCCAAATCGCTTCCGCACCTCTTCCAGGCGATGGGCCTGATGCTCTACGCAGCGCAGATTCTGCTGCTGTTCGTCTTCATGGCCGCCTTCAAGAACACCACGTTGTTCCACCCCAAGGCCTTCGCCCTCACGCTCGTCGCCGGCACTCTGGCTTGGATCGCCGCGCAGGCGCGTGCCCATATGAAGGCCAAGATCCTTTACGTCGAGCCCGATTCGACGACGGGCGGGAAGCCCGCAAAGTCGGGGCACTCGTCGTGAGGGGTAGGGCCGGGATAAGCAGGCATGAGATCTCCTGCTATCGTCCGGTGCCAACTGCGGCATCGCGGGCGCGGGCATCCGAGCTGACGCCTGCTCTATCGCGAGGCGAGATGCCCCTCAGCCGCCCCCACATCCGTAACACCAGTCCCGTGCCGAACCGCGGCCCTGTGCCGCGCCGACACAACGAGGTTGCCGTACCCATGCGTCACGCCGAAGGAGCCCGTGGTGAGTGCTGACCAGACCCAGCTCGCCTTTGACTGGAGCTGTCGGATCATGTCCGACAACGGGTGTGGTTTTCCGGCTCCGGGCCTGCACTCGTTCCTCTTCAAGCCGATTGCCACGGTTGGAGGCTTCGAGTTCAACAAGGTGATGCTGCTTGCCCTCATCACCACGCTCCTGGTCGTCACCTTCTTCACTCTTGCCTTCGGCAAGGCGAAGGTGGTGCCGGGCAAGCTCCAGATGATCGGCGAGGCCGGCTACGACTTCGTCCGCCGCGGCATCGTCTACGAGACTCTCGGCAAGCGGGAGGGCGAGAAGTACGTCCCGCTGATGGTCTCGCTGTTCTTCTTCATCTGGATCATGAACATCTGGTCCGTGATCCCACTGGCGCAGTTCCCGGTGTCGTCGATCATCGCCTACCCGATGGTGCTGGCCGCCATCGTCTACGTGGTGTGGGTCTCGCTGACCTTCAAGCGGCACGGTTTCGTCGGTTTCTTCAAGAACGTCACCGGCTACGACAAGGAACTCGGCCCGGTCCTCCCGCTCGTGATGGTCATCGAGTTCTTCTCGAACCTGCTTGTTCGCCCCTTCACGCACGCGGTCCGACTCTTCGCCAACATGTTCGCCGGCCACCTGATGCTGGTGATGTTCACCGTCGCCTCCTGGTACCTGCTGAACAGCTGGATGATCCCGGCCGCCGGTGTCTCCTTCGTCATGACGATGGTCATGATCCTCTTCGAGCTCTTCGTGCAGGCCGTCCAGGCGTACGTCTTCGTCCTCCTGGCTTGCTCGTACATCCAGGGCGCTCTCGCCAAGCACCACTGAGCCCCACTCCCTCAAGCCCCTGATCGTCCGGTGGCCAACCCCCGCCGGTCCATGAAAAAGAAGGAAGATTCAGCATGGCTGCCCTTGAGACCCTCGCCGCTGTCGAAGGCAACATCGGTTCCATCGGCTACGGCCTCGCCGCCATCGGCCCCGGCGTCGGCGTCGGCATCATCTTCGGTAACGGCACCCAGGCCCTCGCCCGCCAGCCCGAGGCGGCCGGTCTGATCCGTGCCAACCAGATCCTCGGCTTCGCCTTCTGTGAGGCGCTCGCCCTCATCGGCATCGTCATGCCGTTCGTCTACAACTGACGAACGCCGACGAGCCGAACCTTTCGACGAAAGGCACTGATGTGATCGCCAACCTGGTGCAGCTGGCGGCCGAGGAAGAGCAGAACCCGCTCATTCCTCCGGGCCCCGAGCTGCTCGTCGGCACCATCGCCTTCGCCATCGTGTTCTTCTTCTTCTGGAAGAAGCTGCTTCCGAACATCAACAAGGTTCTGGAGGAGCGCCGCACGGCGATCGAAGGCGGTATCGAAGAGGCCGAGACCATGAAGGTCGAGGCCCAGGGCGTCCTTGAGCAGTACAAGGCACAGCTCGCCGAGGCCCGGCACGAGGCCGCGCGTCTGCGCCAGGAGGCGCAGGAGCAGGGTGCCGCCCTCATCGCCGAGATGCGGGCCGAGGGCCAGCGGCAGCGCGAGGAGATCGTCGCCGCGGGTCACGCCCAGATCGAGGCCGACCGCAAGGCCGCCTCGTCCGCGCTCCGCCAGGACGTCGGCAAGCTCGCCACCGACCTGGCCGGCAAGCTCGTCGGCGAGTCCCTCGAGGACCACGCCCGCCAGAGCCGTGTCATCGACCGGTTCCTCGACGAGCTCGAGGAGAAGGCCGAGGCAGGCCGATGAACGGAGCGAGCCGCGATGCCCTGGCAGCCGCACGAGAGCGTCTCGACGCGCTGACGGACTCCACGTCCGCCGACGCGGCGCGGCTCGCCGACGAGCTGGCCGCCGTCACCGCGCTGCTCGACCGCGAGGTGTCGCTGCGTCGGGTCCTGACCGACCCGGCGCAGGCCGGAGAGGCCAAGGCCGAGCTGGCCCAGCGCCTGCTCGCCACCCAGGTCAGCGGCCCGGCCGCCGACCTGGTGGCCGGCATGGTGCGCTCCCGCTGGTCGCGGTCGCGCGACCTGGTGGACGGGCTGGAGACGCTGGCCGACACCGCCGACCTCACGGCCGCCCAGCAGGTCGGCAAGCTCGACGACGTCGAGGACGAGCTGTTCCGGTTCGGCCGGATCGTCTCCGGCAGCACCGAGCTGCGTGCCGCGCTGACCGACCGCAAGGCCACCACCTCGGCCAAGGGCGAGCTGCTGCGCAGCCTCCTCGGCGGCCGGGCGCAGGCGGCCACCGAGCGTCTGGTGACGCGCCTTGTGACCGCGCCGCGGGGACGTAGCCTGGAGTCGGGACTGGAGTCCCTGTCCAAGCTCGCCGCCGAGCGCCGGGACCGCATGGTGGCCATCGTCACCTCGGCGGTACCGCTGAGCGACCCGCAGAAGCAGCGCCTGGGCGCCGCCCTCGCGAAGCTCTACGGCCGCAAGATGCACCTCAACCTGGACGTGGACCCCGAGGTCCTCGGCGGGATCCGGGTGCAGGTCGGCGACGAGGTCATCAACGGCTCCCTCGCGGACCGCATCGAGGACGCCAGCCGCCGGCTCGCCGGCTGAGCCAGCAACTCAATAGCAGTACGTACTGACGACGGCCCTGGTTGGGCCGTGCAGAAGAATCCTGGGGGTCGCCCCCAGACCCCCAAAGTGAAACTTCGGGCCCAACAAGGAGAGCAGGGAACCCAGATGGCGGAGCTCACGATCCGGCCGGAGGAGATCCGGGACGCGCTGGAGAACTTCGTCCAGGCGTACAAGCCGGACGCGGCCTCGCGCGAGGAGGTCGGTACGGTCACCTTCGCCGGCGACGGTATCGCGAAGGTCGAGGGTCTGCCCTCGGTCATGGCCAACGAGCTGCTGAAGTTCGAGGACGGCAGCCTCGGTCTCGCCCTCAACCTCGAGGAGCGCGAGATCGGCTGCGTCGTCCTCGGTGAGTTCAGCGGCATCGAGGAGGGGCAGCCGGTCAGCCGTACCGGCGAGGTCCTGTCCGTCGCGGTCGGCGAGGGCTACCTCGGCCGCGTGGTGGACCCCCTCGGCAACCCGATCGACGGCCTCGGCGAGATCGAGACCGACAGCCGTCGCGCACTGGAGCTGCAGGCCCCGGGCGTCATGGTCCGTAAGTCGGTGCACGAGCCGATGGAGACGGGCTACAAGGCCGTCGACACGATGACCCCGATCGGCCGTGGCCAGCGCCAGCTGATCATCGGTGACCGGCAGACCGGCAAGACCGCCCTGGCCGTCGACACCATCATCAACCAGCGCGACAACTGGCGCACCGGCGACCCGAACAAGCAGGTCCGCTGCATCTACGTCGCCATCGGCCAGAAGGGCTCCACCATCGCCGGCGTGCGCGGCGCTCTGGAGGAGGCCGGCGCGCTGGAGTACACGACCATCGTCGCCGCCCCGGCGTCCGACCCGGCCGGCTTCAAGTACCTGGCGCCGTACACCGGTTCGGCCATCGGCCAGCACTGGATGTACCAGGGCAAGCACGTCCTGATCATCTTCGACGACCTGTCGAAGCAGGCCGACGCCTACCGCGCCGTGTCGCTGCTGCTGCGCCGCCCGCCGGGCCGTGAGGCCTACCCGGGTGACGTCTTCTACCTGCACTCCCGTCTGCTGGAGCGCTGCGCGAAGCTCTCCGACGAGATGGGTGCCGGCTCGATGACCGGTCTGCCGATCGTCGAGACGAAGGCCAACGACGTCTCGGCGTTCATCCCGACCAACGTCATCTCCATCACCGACGGTCAGTGCTTCCTGGAGTCGGACCTGTTCAACGCCGGTCAGCGCCCCGCGCTGAACGTCGGTATCTCGGTCTCCCGAGTCGGTGGTTCCGCCCAGCACAAGGCGATCCGCCAGGTCTCCGGCCGTCTGCGTGTGGACCTCGCCCAGTTCCGTGAGCTGGAGGCGTTCGCCGCCTTCGGTTCCGACCTGGACGCCGCGTCCAAGGCGCAGCTGGAGCGTGGTCAGCGCATGGTCGAGCTGCTGAAGCAGCCGCAGTACCAGCCGATGGCCACCGAGGACCAGGTCGTCTCCATCTGGGCCGGCACCACCGGCAAGATGGACGAGGTTCCGGTCGCCGACATCCGCCGCTTCGAGAAGGAGCTGCTGGAGTACCTGCACCGCAAGGAGCAGGGTCTGCTGACCTCCATCCGCGAGGGCGGGAAGATGTCGGACGACACGCTCCAGGCCATGGCCGACGCCATCGCGGCATTCAAGAAGCAGTTCGAGACCTCCGACGGCAAGCTGCTCGGCGAGGACGCCCCGGCTGCCGGCAAGTGACGTAAGGAAGGGACCTGACTCATGGGAGCCCAGCTCCGGGTCTACAAGCGTCGCATCCGTTCCGTCACCGCGACCAAGAAGATCACGAAGGCGATGGAGATGATCGCCGCCTCGCGCGTCGTCAAGGCGCAGCGCAAGGTGGCGGCGTCCACGCCGTACGCGACCGAGCTCACCCGGGCGGTCGCGGCGGTCGCCACCGGATCGAACACCAAGCACCCGCTGACGACGGAGCCGGAGAACCCGACCCGCGCCGCGGTCCTGCTCCTCACGAGCGACCGCGGCCTGGCCGGCGCCTTCAACTCCAACGCCATCAAGGCCGCGGAGAGGCTCACGGCGAAGCTCGAAGGTGAGGGCAAGGAGGTCGTCAGCTACATCGTCGGCCGCCGTGGTGTCGCCCACTACAACTTCCGCGAGCGCAAGATCGCGGAGTCGTTCACGGGCTTCACCGACGACCCGTCCTACGCGGACGCCAAGAAGGTCGCGGCTCCGCTGATCGAGGCCATCGAGACGGAGACGGCCGAGGGCGGCGTGGACGAGCTCCACATCGTCTACACCGAGTTCGTGTCGATGATGACGCAGACGGCGATCGAGGCCCGGCTGCTGCCGCTCAGCCTCGACGAGGTCGCGGCAGAGGCCAAGCCCAAGGGCGAGATCCTCCCGCTGTTCGACTTCGAGCCCTCGGCGGAGGACGTCCTGGACGCCCTGCTGCCGCGTTACGTGGAGAGCCGGATCTACAACGCGCTGCTCCAGTCGGCCGCCTCCAAGCACGCCGCCACGCGGCGCGCGATGAAGTCGGCCACCGACAACGCCGGAGAGCTCATCGAGACGCTCACCCGGCTTGCCAACCAGGCCCGCCAGGCCGAAATCACCCAGGAAATCAGCGAGATCGTCGGTGGCGCCAGTGCCCTGGCCGACGCGACCGCGGGGAGTGACTGACAAATGACCACCACTGTTGAGACGGCCACGGCGACGGGCCGCGTCGCGCGGGTCATCGGCCCGGTCGTCGACGTGGAGTTCCCCGTCGACGCGATGCCGGAGATCTACAACGCCCTGCACGTCGAGGTCGCCGACCCGGCGCTGGCGGGCGAGAAGAAGACCCTGACCCTGGAGGTCGCCCAGCACCTGGGTGACGGCCTGGTCCGCGCCATCTCCATGCAGCCCACCGACGGCCTGGTCCGCCAGGCCCCGGTGGTCAACACCGGCGCGGGCATCTCCGTACCGGTCGGCGACTTCACCAAGGGCAAGGTGTTCAACACCCTCGGTGAGGTGCTGAACAGCGACGAGTCCTACGACGGCGAGCGCTGGTCCATCCACCGCAAGGCCCCCGCGTTCGACCAGCTCGAGTCGAAGACCGAGATGTTCGAGACGGGCCTGAAGGTCGTCGACCTGCTCACCCCGTACGTCAAGGGCGGCAAGATCGGTCTGTTCGGTGGTGCCGGTGTCGGCAAGACCGTGCTGATCCAGGAAATGATCATGCGTGTCGCCAACCTCCACGAGGGCGTCTCCGTCTTCGCGGGCGTCGGTGAGCGCACCCGTGAGGGCAACGACCTCATCGCGGAGATGGAAGAGTCCGGCGTTCTGGACAAGACCGCCCTGGTCTTCGGTCAGATGGACGAGCCCCCGGGCACCCGTCTGCGCGTGGCCCTGGCCGGCCTGACGATGGCGGAGTACTTCCGTGACGTCCAGAAGCAGGACGTGCTGTTCTTCATCGACAACATCTTCCGCTTCACCCAGGCCGGTTCCGAGGTGTCGACCCTGCTCGGCCGTATGCCCTCCGCGGTGGGCTACCAGCCGAACCTGGCCGACGAGATGGGCACCCTGCAGGAGCGCATCACCTCGACCCGTGGTCACTCGATCACCTCGATGCAGGCGATCTACGTCCCCGCGGACGACCTGACCGACCCGGCCCCGGCCACCACCTTCGCCCACCTCGACGCGACGACGGTGCTGTCCCGTCCGATCTCCGAGAAGGGTATCTACCCGGCCGTGGACCCGCTGGACTCGACGTCCCGGATCCTCGACCCGCGGTATATCTCGGCGGACCACTACAACGCCGCGATGCGCGTGAAGAACATCCTGCAGAAGTACAAGGACCTGCAGGACATCATCGCGATCCTCGGTATCGACGAGCTCGGCGAGGAGGACAAGCTCGTCGTCCACCGTGCCCGTCGCGTGGAGCGCTTCCTGTCCCAGAACACTCACGCCGCCAAGCAGTTCACCGGCGTGGACGGTTCGGACGTGCCGCTGGACGAGTCGATCGCCGCGTTCAACGCGATCTGCGACGGCGAGTACGACCACTTCCCGGAGCAGGCGTTCTTCATGTGCGGTGGTCTCGAGGACCTGAAGAAGAACGCGAAGGAGCTGGGCGTCTCCTGACCCGAGCCGCGCTCGAGTCATGAGGGGGCGGGGCTCGTCCCGCCCCCTCTTTCACGCCCATTAGACTTGTAACCAACACCCGGCACTCCCGCCGGGTGGTGACCCGAGGAGCCACCCTTGGCTGCTGAGCTGCACGTCGCGCTGGTCGCGGCCGACCGTGAGGTCTGGTCCGGCCAGGCCACCCTGGTCGTCGCGCGCACCACGTCCGGCGACATCGGCGTCATGCCCGGTCACCAGCCGCTGCTCGGTGTGCTGGAGTCGGGCCCGGTGACCATCCGTACGAGTGATGGCGGGACGGTCGTCGCCGCGGTCCACGGCGGATTCATCTCGTTCGCGGACGACAAGCTCTCGCTGCTGGCCGAAGTCGCCGAGCTGTCGGACGAGATCGACGTCCAGCGCGCGGAGCAGGAGCTGGAGCGCGCGAAGGCGGAGGACGACGCGGAGGCCCGGCGCCGCGCGGACGTCCGTCTGCGGGCGGCGACGGCGGCGCGCTGACTTCGCCCGCCGTGTGATGACGTCACTCAGCCGCGGCTGGGTACCGGAGAGATCCGGACCCAGCCGCGGCTGAGGCGGATGTGGGTGTTTTTACGTTCCGTTACCTAGGAGACGAGGAGGTCGGTGTCGATGGTCCTCGCTCTGACTGTGTGCGGAATCGTGGTGGCCCTCGTGGTGGTGGGACTGTTCGTCTTCGGTCTGCGCCGCCGGCTCATCCAGCGTTCGGGCGGCACCTTCGACGCCAGCCTGCGCTGGGACGCTCCGGAGGAGGGCGACGCGAACGGCAAGGGCTGGGCGTACGGGGTGGCCCGGTACAACGGCGACCGCGTCGAGTGGTACCGCGTCTTCTCGTACTCGCCGCGCCCGCGCCGCGTCCTGGAGCGTTCCGCGATCGAGGTGGCCGGGCGTCGGGTCCCGGAGGGCGAGGAGGAGCTGGCACTGCTCTCCGACCATGTGATCCTGGCCTGTCTGCACCGGGGCACGCGTCTCGAACTCGCGATGAGTGAAGACGCGCTGACCGGTTTCCTCGCGTGGCTCGAGGCAGCCCCGCCCGGACAACGAGTGAATGTGGCGTAGCCGCATTCACTCGTCGGGTGGGGTCCCGGCCGAAGTCCGGGGGAGCGTCAACGTGGGGTAACCCGCCGAACCGTTCTACGAAAGTCCGCTGCTGACCGCGGTCACCAGCTCCCCGTCGCCGGTGTCACCGCTGAACTCCCAGAAGAACGCGCCGCCGAGCTCCTGGCTCTTCGCCCAGGTCATCTTCCCGGCGATCGTGGCCGGAGTGTCGTACGACCACCAGTTGCTGCCGCAGTGCGCATACGCGGTGCCGGCGATGGTGCCCGTGGCCGGGCAGGAGTTCTTCAGGATCTTGTAGTCCTCGACGCCCGCCTCGTACGTGCCGGGAGCCGCACCGGTCGCCGATCCGCCCGGGGCGGACCGGGTGACGCCGGTCCAGCCGCGGCCGTAGAAGCCGATGCCGAGCAGGAGCTTGGCGGACGGGACGCCCTTCGCCTTCAGCTTGGCGATGGCGTCGGCCGAGTTGAAGCCCGCCTGCGGGATGCCGGGGTACGAGGTGAGCGGCGAGTGCGGGGCGGTCGGGCCGTCCTTGTCGAAGGCGCCGAAGTAGTCGTACGTCATCACGTTGTACCAGTCGAGGTACTGGGCGGCGCCGCCGTAGTCGGCTGCGTCGATCTTGCCGCCGGAGGAGCCGTCCGCGGTGATGGCCGCTGTGACCAGGTAGTTCGGGCCGAACTCGGCACGCAGTGCCCGGGCGAGGTTTCTGAACGCCGCCGGGCCGGAGGTGTCGCAGGTCAGGCCGCAGGCGTTCGGGTACTCCCAGTCGATGTCGATGCCGTCGAAGACGTCGGCCCAGCGCGGGTCCTCCACGACGGCCTTGCAGGACTTGGCGAAGGCGGACGCGTTCTGCGCGGCCTGCCCGAAGCCGCCCGAGTACGTCCAGCCGCCGAAGGAGTACAGCACCTTGATGTGCGGGTACGCGGCCTTCAGCCGGCGCAGCTGGTTGAAGTTGCCGCGCAGCGGCTGGTCCCAGGTGTCGGCGGTGCCGCTGACGGACTGGTCGGCGGTGTAGGCCTTGTCGTAGGCGGCGTAGGTGTCGTCGACGGTGCACTGGCCGTCCTTGACGTTGCCGAACGCGTAGTTGATGTGCGTGACCTTCGACGCGGAACCGGACGTCACCAGGTTCTTGACGTGGTAGTTGCGGCCGTAGACGCCCCACTCGGTGAAGTAGCCGAGCTTGACCTTGTCGCCCCTGGGCGGCTCGGTGGTCCCGCCGGTGGTGCGCACCGCGCGGGCGCCGCTGACCGGGCCGGTCTGGTCGGCGGTGTCGCGGGCCTGCACGGAGTAGGAGTAGTCGGTGCCCTCGGTCAGGCCCGTGTCGGTGTACGAGGTGCCCGTCACGGTGGCGACCTTGGTGCCGTCGCGCAGGACGTCGTAGTTCTTGACGCCCTTGTCGTCGGTCGCGGCGGACCAGGTCAGCCTCACCGAGGTGTCGGTGATGCCGGAGGCGGTGGGTGTGCCGGGGGCGCTCGGTGCGCTGTCGCCGGGCTCGGTGGTGCCGCCGTCGCAGCTGCCGCCGTCGAGCTTGCAGTTCGCGGGGGAGCCGGAGCCGCTGCCGTTGAAGCCGAAGGTGACGGAGGCGCCGGGGGCGAGGGTGCCGTTCCAGGACTTGTTCTTCGCGGTCCAGTGGGTGCCGGAGGCGGTGACGTCGGCATCCCAGGACGAGGTGACGGACGTTCCGGAGGGGAAGTCCCACTCGACGGTCCAGGAGCTGATGGCCGTGGTGCCGGTGTTCTTCACCGTCCACTCGCCCTCGAAGCCGGAACCCCAGTCCTGGGTCTTGGCGTAGGTCGCGGTGGCGGACGTGGCTGCCTGGGCCGGGCTCGCCAGGCCGACGAGGCCGGCCAGGGGGAGCAACAGGGTCGCGAATCCCGCCGTGGCTCTGTGTCTGAAGCGCATGCTGCGCCTCCTCGATGGAGTTGTGGGGGGGGGCGTGACTGAGCCTCACGCCACTCATGGTGCGGTGAGGATAGGAAGGTCTGGACCACTGGTCAATAGGTCTGGACCACCGCGAACGGTGACGATCTACGGCCGGATCAGATCCCCAACTCCTGCGCCAGCACCGCCGCTTGTACCCGGCTGCGCAGCTCCAGCTTCCCCAGCAGACGGCTGACGTGGGTCTTCACCGTCGCCTCGGCCATGTCGAGCCGCTCGGCGATGCCCGCGTTGGACAGGCCCTCGCCGAGGCAGGACAACACCTCGCGCTCGCGCCGGGTCAGCTGGCCGAGGACGGCCGGGTCGGCCGCGGGCTCCCGCGCGGGCCTCGCGGCGAACTCCGCGATCAGCCGCCGCGTGACCGCCGGGGCGATCAGCCCCTCCCCGCGCGCGACCGTGCGCACGGCCTCCAGCAAATCCTTCGCCTCGGTGTTCTTCAGCAGGAAGCCCGAGGCGCCCGCGCGCAGCGCCCCGAAGACGTACTCGTCGAGGTCGAAGGTGGTCAGCACGAGCACGTCCGCCAGCTGTTCCCCGACGACCTGCCGGGTCGCCGACACCCCGTCCAGGCGCGGCATCTGCACGTCCATCAGCACCAGGTCCGGTCGCAGTTCGCGAGCCAGCGCCACCGCCTGCTCGCCGTCGGCCGCCTCGCCGACCACCTCGATGTCGGGCGCGCTGCGCAGGATGAGGACCAGGCCGGCACGGACGGCGGACTGGTCCTCGGCGACCAGGACGCGGATCATTCGGGTTCTCCTTCGACGACTGGCAGGGTGGCACGAACGGTCCAGATCTTGCCGTCGGGCGAGTCCTCGGGCCCGGCCTCGAAGGTGCCGTCCAGCAGTGCGGCGCGTTCCCGCATGCCGACCAGGCCGGCTCCGGAGCCGGGGGCACCGGGTCCCTCGCGGTCGCCGTACGGGCTGGTCACCGCGACGGTCAGCACGCCGTCCCGCTGGGCCAGGGACACCGTGACCCGGCCTGGCCCGGCATGCTTGAGGGCGTTGGTGAGGGACTCCTGGACGATGCGGTAGGCGGCGAGTTCGACGGGCGTGGGGACCGTGCCGTGAGTCGCGTCGAGCGTGACGTCGAGGCCGTTGGTGCGGGCGGCCTCGGCCAGGGTGCCGAGTCCGTCGAGGGTGGGGGCGGCGACCGGCTCGGTGTCGCCGCCGGCGTCGCGCAGGATGCCGATCAGCCGGCGCATCTCCGCGAGTCCCTCCACGCTGTTCTCGCGGATGACCACCAGGGCGTCCCGGGAGGTCTTCGGGTCGTCCAGGGAGAGCGCGGCCGTGGAGTGGATGGCGATCGCCGAGAGGTGGTTGGCGATCATGTCGTGCAGTTCGCGGGCCATCCGGGCGCGTTCAACGGTGACCGCCTGGGTGCGGTCCAGCTCGGCGAGCAGCGCGGTCTGCTCGGCGCGCAGCCGGGCCGCCTCGGCGGCGTCGCGGTGGTTGCGGACGATCAGGCCGGTGGCGGCGGGCGCGAAGGCCACCACGCCGGTGACCACGCCGATCAGCAGCGCCTCGGGCTCCCGCCACAACGCGAACGGCACCACCGTGCCGGCCACCGTCAGCAGCCCGGTGATCCTGGGGATGCGGTGGGCCGATGCGGGCGGGCCGTACAGGACGGCCGCGTACATGAGGTCCGTGTACATCATGATCGTCACCAGGTTGCCCTGTGTGACGACGTCCAGGACGATCGCGGCCGTGCCGATCAACAGCGCGGTGCGCGGGGCGGTCCGGCGCAGCAGCTCGCAGCCGGCCATGACCAGCAGCGGCAGCAGGACCGGCCAGCGCCCCGGCAGCAGCACGTACGCCTCGGTGTGCGGACGGGTGGCCAGGCCGAGGCCCCACAGCAGCAACCCGCCGAGCAGACCGCCCAGCGCGACGTGGACGTCGAAGCGGTGCGGGCGGGGGAGTCGGACGGCCATGGCATCATCCAACACGGCCGCCGGGCCCAGCGCCTGATCCCCGCGAAGGGTCCCCGACTGCATCTTTCGATGTACCGCCGCTTCGTCAGTCGCGACGACGATTCCGGCCGTGCCGACCGGGAGCCTGGAGGGTGACCGAGAGGAGCGAACCGTGATCGTCGCCTTGATCGCCGCCTGTGAGATCGGCTTCTGGGTACTGCTGGCGGCCGGGCTGGCCTTCCGCTACCTGCTGCGCATGCCGCGTACGGGGCTGGCGCTGCTGCTGTGCGAGCCGCTGCTGGAGGTCGTCCTGCTGGTCGCCACCGCGCTGGACCTGAAGAACGGCGCGGATCCGAACTGGGCGCACGGGCTGGCCGCGCTGTACATCGGCTACACCGTGGGGCACGGCCACCGCACGGTGAAGTGGCTCGACGGCCACGCCGCCCACCGGTTCGGCGGGGCGCCGCCGCCGGTCAGGCCCCCGCGCCACGGCATGGCGCGGGCGCGCCACGAGGGCAAGGTCTGGACGGGCACGCTGATCGGTGCAGCGGTCGCGACCGGGCTGCTCCAGCTCGCCATCGGGTACGTCGACGACCCGAGCCGGGTCACCTCTCTGGAGAGCTGGCGCTACGTGGCCTGGCGCGCGGCCGGCATCCACGGCCTGATCGCGCTGAGCTACTGGATCTGGCCGCGGAAGGCCCCGGCGGGTGGGTCGGAGGTCGCGCCGGAGAAGGAGAGCGTGCAGCGATGAGCAAGGCGCGGAGAAACCTGGTGGAAGGTGCCGTCACCCTCGTGATCGGCCTGGGGTTGTGGATGTTCACCGGCGACGTGGAGGTCCCCGTCGTCGCCCTCACGAAGGTCGGCGTCGTGATGATGTGCGTCGGCGGCGTGCTGGTCGCCGCCGGGCTGTGGCAGGGCGCGCGGCGCCGGGCCTGAGCGCCGCCTGCCGGGTGCGTTGCGTCGTGGCTGCGCGCGCAGTTCCCCCGCGCCCCTTGAGGGGCGGGCCTCAGCGCTCACCGCCGGGTACCCACAGCACGTCCCCGACCTCCTTGTTGGCCGTCCTCGCGAGGATGAACAGGAGGTCGGAGAGGCGGTTGAGGTAGGTGGCCGTAAGGGGGTTCATCGTGTCGCCGTGCGCCTCCAGGGCCGCCCACGTCGAGCGCTCCGCACGGCGTACGACCGTGCAGGCCTGGTGGAGGAGGGCCGCGCCCGGGGTGCCGCCCGGGAGGATGAAGGAGCGGAGCTTCTCCAGTTGTTCGTTGAAGCGGTCGCAGTCCGCCTCCAGCTTGTCGATGTAGAACTGCTCGACCCGCAGCGGCGGGAACTCCGGGTTCTCCACCACCGGCGTCGACAGGTCCGCGCCCACGTCGAACAGGTCGTTCTGCACGCGGGTGAGGACCTTGACGACCTCCTCGTCCAGGCCGCCCAGCGCGATCGCCGTGCCGATCACCGCGTTCGCCTCGTTGGCGTCGGCGTACGCGGAGATCCGCAGGTCGGTCTTGGCGACCCGGCTCATGTCACCGAGGGCGGTGGTGCCCTGGTCGCCGGTCCTGGTGTAGATGCGCGTCAGATTGACCATGTGGCCAATCTAGACGTTCGTGTGGGAGGGGGTCATCGAGTCGCCCAGGAGTGAGGGAAGCATGCTGCGCCCGCACTCGGAGCACGTCCGCGTCCGCCGCGACGACCCCGACGGGTCGGCGGAAGACACCGGCTCCAGCCTGAGCAGAGGGAAGCGGCCGAGGAACAGCGCGCCCGCACCCAGAAGGGATCGAACCGCCGGAAGGCGAGGCAAGAAAGAGCACGCCGACACGGTCGGCCCGAAGGAACGTACCGGCCCGCGGGCACAGGGGCCCACAGGGCGTGGAGGCCTCGGTGCCAGCCGGTCTGGGAAGCGCCAACCAGCGCGAAACCGCGAGGATTTGGCGCTCCGGCGGCTGAGGCCGCAATCCCCTCGGCTTCGGCCGCCGGGAGGATCCCCGAGTCCGTCGTACGGGACGTGACACGGGTCTCACTCCATGAGACGTGAAACGCGTTACTAAGTCAGGCGCACGCCGCCTCACGAGCGCTAGTGTCCGCCCGAGAGGCAGACATAAGCAGCGCGTCAGGGGAGTCGCACAGTGGCACGGAAGCTCGCCGTCATCGGAGCCGGCCTCATGGGATCCGGCATCGCCCAGGTCTCCGCACAGGCGGGCTGGGAGGTGGTCCTGCGCGACGTCACCGACGAGGCGCTGAGGCGGGGCACCGACGGCATCAAGGCCTCGTACGACAAGTTCGTCGCCAAGGGCAAGCTGGAGGCGCACGACGCCGACGCCGCCCTGGCCCGCATCACCGCGACCACCGACCTGGACGCCGCGGCCGACGCGGACGTCGTCGTCGAAGCCGTGTTCGAGAAGCTCGAGGTCAAGCACGAGATCTTCCGCGCGCTCGACAAGATCGTGAAGGACGAGGCGATCCTCGCCTCCAACACCTCCGCCATCCCGATCACCAAGATCGCGGCCGCGACGGAGCGTCCCGAGCGGGTCGTCGGCACGCATTTCTTCTCGCCGGTGCCGATGATGCAGCTGTGCGAACTGGTCCGCGGCTACAAGACCAGCGACGAAACCCTCGCCACGGCCCGGGAGTTCGCCGAGTCGGTCGGTAAGACCTGCATCGTCGTCAACCGTGACGTCGCCGGCTTCGTGACGACCCGTCTCATCTGCGCACTCGTCGTCGAGGCGGCGAAACTGCACGAGTCGGGCGTGGCGAGCGCCGAGGACATCGACCTGGCCTGCAAGCTGGGCTTCGGCCACGCCATGGGCCCGCTGGCGACGGCGGACCTGACGGGCGTCGACATCCTGCTGCACGCCACGAGCAACATCTACGCGGAGTCCCAGGACGAGAAGTTCGCGGCTCCCGAGTCGATGCGCCGGATGGTTGACGCCGGTGACATCGGACGCAAGAGCGGGCAGGGCTTCTACAAGCACTGAATCCGCACACGCCCCGGGGTCCATCACACCCCGGGGTGAATTCGGTATCGGTTCGCTTACAGCAAGCAACCTCTGCGTCCTCCACGCAGTCAGAGGTTGCATCACCCACATCGGAACGCGGAGCACGAGACGCACGCACGGGAGCGCATATGTACATCAGGGGCGACCACGCCGAGCTGGTCGTCGGGGGCCGCCTCGACGTCCGCAGCGCGGCGGACGCCCGTACGGTTCTGCACTCGGCCGTCGACGACGGAGTCGGCGATCTCGTGCTCGACCTGTCCGAACTGGACTCCTGGGACGCCACGGGACTGGGCGTCATCATGGGGGCCCACCGGCGGGCCGGCCGCTGTGGCCGCCGCCTGGTGCTGCGCGCCGTCCCGCCGCAGATGCAGCGTCTGCTGGTGGCCACCCGCCTGCACCGGATCCTGGCGATCGAAGGGGGCATCGGGGTGGAGACACTGCCCCGCGTGTGACGCCTCGTACGGGTGTGAACCCGGCGACCGGGGAGACCCGGACGGACGTCGTCGAATCGTGCGACGGCACAATCCTCACGACACCGTGACGTTACGGACGGCGCGGTACCCCGGACTGTCGTAGATACTGTGCGAAGGTTTAGGGTTCGGCTGCCCGCTGCCATGTCACCCTTCGAGCGGGCCCGGACCAGAAGCGACAGCGCGGTGTGCAGTAAGGCCGGGAGGGGCTTTTCCGAGCACACACACGCTTTTGGGGGGCTTGACCTATGGACCCGAACAACCGGGGACCCGAGGAGTACGGCCACGACCGCGACGGTGAGACGCCGCGTCAGCGCCCGCCCAGGGAATCCCTCACACCCGACTTCGGACAGCACGCGCCTGCGCTGGCCCGCACGGTGCAGCTCGTCTCCGGCGACTTCCTGCTGACCGTCAACCCCGTCGACGGCAGCGAGATAGAGGCCTGCCCGCCCGCCGAACGGCCCGCCCGGCCCGTGAAGCTCACCGCGGCCGAGCGCGCCGAGGCCGACCGCACGGCCCGGCCGCCCGTTCCGCCCGGCCCCGCGCAGCCCGCCCTGCCGCTGCTGGCCCGCCAGGACGAACGCGAGCGTCTGGTCCGCCTGCTCGCCCGCGGCCGCTCCACCCGCCTGACCGGCGCCGCCGGCTCCGGCCGCACCCGGCTCCTCGATCTCGTCGCCGAGGACTGCTCGGACCTCGCCCCCGACGGTGTCGTCCGCCTCAACGGCTTCGGCCGCACCTCCGGTGACCTGCTGTACGACCTGTTCCACGCGGTCTACAGCGCCCCCCTGCACCGCCCGGACCGGGACGAGCTGCTCACCCTTGTCCGTGAGATCGGCGCGGTCGTCGTCCTTGACGACCTCGAGTTCGGCGGCGCCGCCCTCGACGAGCTGCTGGAGGCGACCCCGGAGTGCGCCTTCCTGCTCGGCGCCACCCCGGACGTGCCGGCCCCCTCCGCCGACGCCGCCGTCGAGGAGGTCCTCCTCAGCGGCCTGGAACGCGCGGACGGACTCGACCTGCTGGAGCACGCCGTCGGCCGGCCCCTCACCGACGAGGAGTCAAACTGGGCGGGCGACCTCTGGTTCGAGTCCGAGGGCCTGCCGCTGCGCTTCGTCCAGGCCGGCGCCCTGCTCCGCCAGCGTGACCGGCTGCGCGCCGGCACCAGCGCCGTCGACGAGTTCGGCGTCTTCGAGGACGCGGCCCCCGACACCTGCGACGGGGCCGACGGTGACGACGTACCGCTGCCCTCGCTCGGCGAGGCCGCCGCGCCCGCGCCGCTGCTCGCCTCCCGGCTGAGCGCCTCGGCGCGCGCCACCCTGCGGTTCGCCGTCGCCCTCGACGGCGAGGTCCCGCACCAGGCGCATCTGCCCGCCCTGGTCGGCGACACCCACGCGGACGCCGCGCTCGGCGAACTGGCCGCCTGCGGCCTGGTCTCCCCGGTCGGCTCCCGCTACCGGCTCGCCGCGGGCGTGCAGGCCCAGCTGGAGGCCGCCGGATACGCCGACGAGGCCGAGGCGGGCGCCCGCAGTGCCGCCCAGCACTACTCCTGGTGGGCCGGACACCCCTCGGTCACCCCCGAGCGGGTGTGCGCCGAGGCCGACGCGCTTCTGGCGGCCCTTGCGGTCCTCGGGCCGATCACCCGGCCGCCCGCCGAGGGCGAGGAGAGCGCGGCCGTGCACCTGGCCCGCACCGCGGCACCCGCGTTCGCCGCCGGACTGCACTGGAGCGCCTGGGAACGGTCCGTGCGGTCCGGCGCCGAGGCAGCCCGGCTCGCCGGGGACATCGCCGAAGAGGCCTACTTCCACCACGAGCTCGGCGTCCTCGCCCTGTGCGGGGGTCAGCTCGACCGGGCCCGGGCCGAACTGGAGGCCTCCATCGGCCTGCGCGGGGCCCTCGCCGACAAGCGCGGCACCGTCGCCGGACGCCGTGCCCTGGCCCTGGTCGCCGACCGCTCGGGCACGCCGATCGGGCTCGGGCCGACCGCGGGCGAGGAGGTGCCCGAGGCCCGGTACGAAGAGTCCGCGTCCCCGGCCGGCGGTGTCCCGGCGGCTTTCCCGACGCTCCAGCCGCCCTCGTCCCCGGCCCTCGTCACCCACGCCGGCTCGCCCGCGCCGCGCAATGCCCGGGGCGGCCCCAAGGGCCTGGCCCGGCGCAACCTCGTGGCCTCCGGTGCCGGTGCCCTGCTGGTCGCCGTCCTCGGCACGGTGGTGACCCTCGGCGCCACCTCCGACAAGGATCCCGACAGGCCGTCCGACCAGGTCGGCGTCAACCCGTCGGCCAGCCAGGACGTCAACGACGGCAGCCTGGGCGCCGACCGCCCGGCCAACGACAGCAACGGCGACACGGGCCCGGCGACGAGCCGCCCGACCGACCCGGGCCCGGACGGCACGCCGGGCACCTCGGACGACCCGACACCTTCGGGCGACCCGAGCGGTTCGCAGGACCCCAGCGACCCGGCGTCGCCGTCGAAGCCGCCGTCGTCCTCGCAGCCGCCGTCCACGTCCAAGCCGCCGACGACGTCCAAGCCGCCGACGTCCGAGCCGCCCACCTCGCAGCCGCCCACCTCGCAGCCGCCGACCTCCCAGCCGCCCACCTCGCAGCCGCCGACGCCCGACCCGCCGTCGTCGCCGTCCACGTCGGACTCGGCGAGCGGTCCCGCCTCCAGCGCCCCCGCCACCGCCAGCGCGCCGGAGAGCGGCGGGACGGGCACGCCGAGCAGTTCGCAGTCGGTGATCTGACAGCCGTACACACAGCGGGGCCGGGTCCGTTCCGCGGACCCGGCCCTCGTCGTCGTGAGAAGGGGGTGATCAGAACAGGCGCAGCTTGTCGTCCTCGATGCCGCGCAGCGCGTCGTAGTCGAGGACCTGGCAGCCGATGCCCCGGTCGGTCGCGAGGACGCGGGCCTGGGGCTTGATCTCCTGCGCGGCGAAGACGCCGCGCACAGGGGCGAGATGGGGATCGCGGTTCAGCAGCTCCAGATAACGCGTCAGCTGCTCCACACCGTCGATCTCACCGCGTCGCTTGATCTCCACCGCGACGGTCTTGCCGTCGGCGTCCCGGCACAGGATGTCCACCGGCCCGATGGCCGTCGGGTACTCGCGGCGGATCAGGGTGTAGCCCTCGCCGAGTGTCTCGATGCGGTCGGCGAGCAGCTCCTGAAGGTGTGCTTCCACGCCGTCCTTGATCAGGCCGGGATCGACGCCCAGTTCGTGCGAGGAGTCGTGGAGGACTTCCTCCATCGTGATGATGAGCTTCTCGCCCGCCTTGTTGACGACGGTCCAGACTCCCTCTTCCTCGCCGGCGCCCTCCTTCAGCGTGCAGGGCGGCGACATCCAGTTCAGGGGCTTGTAGGCCCGGTCGTCGGCGTGGATCGAGACGCTGCCGTCCGCCTTCACCAGGATCAGGCGCGGGGCCGAGGGAAGGTGGGCGGTGAGCCGCCCGGCGTAGTCCACGGAGCAGCGGGCAATGACGAGACGCATGGTCGGCAACGCTACTCGACGGGCACCTGTCGAAGCGATTCGCCCTGGAAAACGCATGTTCGGTAATGGCCGATTGTGTGCATGGTGTGCTCAGTGAGAGTGCCTCATCTGCACATTTTCCTGGTGTCGTCACCGTCCGGTGCTTACCGTATGAGCGGGAGGTCGCGATATGTGTACGCAGCGTGTCTGGATCGCGAACTCCCTCATCTGTCCGGCAACCCCTGCTTGGCGGGGGTGCGAGAGGAGAACTCATGTCGCTCGACGTCTCACCGGCCCTACTCGAACAGGCCGAGCGAGGCGAGGTCGACGAAGCGGAATTCGTCGACTGCGTCCGGACCTCCCTGCCCTATGCGTGGGAGATGATCAGCTCCCTGGTGGCCCAGCTGAAGGTGGACGGCGGCGCGTTCGCCGACAACCAGACGCCCCCGCCGGACGAGCAGGCGCGCGGCCAGCTGCTGCGTGCGCTTGCGAGTGACGCGATACGCGGCGCGCTGCAACGGCACTTCGGTGTGCGACTGGCCTTCCAGAACTGCCATCGGGTGGCCGTGTTCCCGCTTGACTCCTCAGTCGACGAGAAGCTGACCCGCTTCACCTCGGTGCGCAGTCAGTTGCTGAACCAGTCGCCCGAGTTCCGGGACTGCTGACGCGGCGCCGTTCGCTTGCCGCTCCGTACGGGGAGGTGCATTTTTTGTACCGGAGCGGCAAGCTTCCCCGTGCCGTCCCCGGCAGCCCGAAGTCCCGCGTGTCGCGCGGTCGTTCTCCGACACCCGGTCACCTCAACGGAGTCGGGGGAGCACCTCGGCGCCGAGCCGGCGCACGTTCTCCTCGGTCGCCGCCAGGTCCCCGGAGCCCTCGACCAGCAGCGCGAAGCGGGAGATGCCGGTCCGCTCGCTGGTCGCCGCCAGCCGGTCGGCGCACAGCCGCGGCGTGCCCACCGGGTGCAGCCCGCAGAGCAGTTCGGTGTACGCCAGGGGGTCGCGCATCCGGCGCGTGCGACCGTCGACCGTGACATGCGCCTCCAGGCCCTGCTTCAGCCAGCCCGGCATCGCCTTCATCAGCGTCTCCGCCGCGTCGACCCGCCGGTCCGCGATCTGGCAGACACCGGCCGACACATGGGACGCGCCCAGGATCTCCTCGGCCGACCGGCCGCAGGCCCGCGCGTGCTGCCGCCACAGTGCGACCATCTCGGCCTTCTCCTCGTCCCCCACGTGCATCCCCAGCAGCATCGACAGCCCGCGCTCGGCCGCCAGCCGCACACTCGCCGGCGACGTGCACGCGACGACGAGCTCCGGCCCCGCGACCTCGGTCAGGGCTTCCGACGGCCGGGGCACCACCGGGACTTCACGGAAGCGGAAACGCTCGCCGTCGGCCGCCACGGACGGTTCGCGCAGCCAGCGCACCAGGATGTCCAGGGACTCCGGAAACCCCTTCTCGTACGCCTCCAGGCCCGCGCCGAACACCTCCAGGTCGACCCACGGCCCGCCGCGCCCGACGCCGAGGGTGAAACGGCCGCCGCTCGTGTGGTGCAGCAGCGCGGCCTGTTCGCCTAGGGTCACCGGGTGGGCGTTGGGCAGGACGCTGACCGCCGTACCGACCCGGATGCGGCGGGTGCGGCCCAGCAGCAGGGCGGCCAGGGTCACGGCCGACGGGCACGTGCCGTACGGCACGAAGTGGTGTTCGGCCAACCAGACCGTGTCGAGCCCGGCCTCCTCGGCCACCTCGGCCGAGCGGACCGCGCGGTGCAGCGCCTCTCCCTCGCCCTGACCGGGGAACTGGGCCCCCAACACGAAACTTCCAACACGCATCGCTTTCCCGCTTCCTTGGCTCCGACAGGAGCTCCCCCACAGGGCATAACCGTCTGACACGTGCCGAGGACACGGCCGGGCGGAGTACTTTGCGGATTGTCTGCAGAACGGGCAGCTCCGCGGGGAACCCGGGGGCGATCCCGCGGGCGGCCCGGCGCGGGGACCGTCCCGCCCGGCCAGGGACTTGTGACGATCGGCGCCGTACGCGTACCCGCGTACGCGCCGCGTAGGCTGGAGCCGGCCCGTGCTTCCTGTATAGCCCCGAGAGGTGTCCCGTGTCCCCGCGTCGCAACCGACCCAAGGGCGCCGGATCGTCCGGCCGGACCTCCGAGGACGACCGCGGCCGCTACGGCGGTTGGCAGTCCTCGGAGCACTGGCAGGGCGAGAGCTGGAGCGTGCGGCACGTGGCGGGCGCGAGCGCGCAGGGCAAGTCGTACCGCTGCCCCGGCTGCGACCAGATGATCCCGGACGGGGTGCCGCACGTGGTGGCCTGGTCCGAGCACACGGGCGTCGACGACCGTCGGCACTGGCACAGAGCCTGCTGGAACGCGCGGGACCGCCGCACCCCGGGGGTGCGGCGGTCCCGTAACGCGCCCAGGTTCTGACGGAACTCAGACGTCCCGCTTCTCCAGCAGCACGAAGGCGGCGGCGAACGCGACGGCCGTCGCGACGAGGATGATCCACAGCGGGTCCCAGCCGGAGGGGCCGGACTCGCTGAGGGAGTTGGAGTAGAAGACGCTGAGCTGGTTCGGGATCGAGTACTCGAACAGGACGTCACGCACGCCCCGCAGCGAATCCGAGAACATGAACAGCGCGATCACCAGCGGGGCGAGCACGGCGCCGATCATGATCGTGATGGCACCCGCGGAGTGGCGGATGATCGAGCCGACGGCGAGCGAGAGCAGACCCAGCAGGGCGATGTAGGCCGCGATGCCGATCGTGCCCTTCAGCCACTCGCCGCCGGAGGGGGACTTGGCGCCGTCGCCCTCCAGCATGGCCACGTGCATGAAGGCCACGAGCGCGGCGGACACGAGCGTCACCACGAAAGCGACCAGGAAGAACACCACGGCCTTCGCCAACAGCACCCGGCCGCGGCTCGGGCAGGCGACCATCGTGGTGCGGATCATGCCGGTGCCGTACTCCGAGGCCGTGGTCAGCACGCCCAGCGTGATGACGCACATGCTGCCGAGCAACAGTCCGAAGAAGCCCAGGCCGAGCGGGCTCTGGCCGCTCAGGGCCGGGTCGGAGTTCGCCACCACCACGCCGGTCAGCGTGCCGATGCCGATGACGAGGAGCACGAACACGCCGAGCGTCCACATCGTGGAGCGCACCGACCTGATCTTCGTCCACTCGGACGCGATGGCGTTCCCGAGGTGCGTGCGCACGACCGGGATCGGCGAGGTGTAACCGGCGTACGGGGCACCGGCCGCCGCCTGCCAGGCGGGCGCGGCCTGCGGCATCTGGGAGTGGGGGCTGCTCATCGGGCGTCCTCGGGCTTGGTCAGATCGGTGGTCGGGGCGGCGGCCGGCGCGGAGGCGGGCGCGGGCGGAGCCGCGGCGGTCGGGGCGGGAGCGGGGGTCGCCGGCGCAGCGGACGCGGGGGCGGCGGGCGCGGAGCCCTGCGGTGCCCTGGGCGCGGGCGAGGCGCCCGCGGCGGCGGTGTGGTCCGCGGGTGCCTGCGGCGCCTGAGGCGTGGACCGCGGTGCCTGCGGGGCGGGCTGCGCGTACGGGTTGGGCATCCCCGCGCCGGGAGCCCCCGGAGCCCCGGCCGCTCCGTAGGGACCCGCGGGTGCCTGTCCCGGCGCGCCCTGTGGTGGCATCGGGACCGGCAGGCCGCCCTGCTGGGGCGGCGGCGGGGCGTACCAGCCGGGCTGGCCCTGGCCGGGCACCGGCATCGGCGGCTGGGCGCCGGGCGGCAGCGGCTGCTGGAGGCCCTCTTTCTGGTCGATGGTCGAGCGGTAGTCGACGGCGCCCTGCGTCATCCGCATGTACGCCTCCTCAAGCGAGGCCTGGTGCGGCGACAGCTCCCACAGCCGTACGTCGTGGTCGTGCGCGATGTCGCTGATGCGGGGGAGCGGCAGCCCGGTCACGCGCAGCGCGCCGTCCTGCTCGGGCAGCACGTGCCCGCCCGACTCGGTGAGCGCGGCCGACAGCTTCTCGCGCTGCTGCGGCTCGCTGTCCGGCGTGCGGACCCGCGCGAAGTCGGCCGAGTTGGCGGAGATGAAGTCCGTCACGCTCATGTCGGCGAGGAGCTGCCCGCGCCCGATGACGATGAGGTGGTCGGCGGTCAGGGCCATCTCGCTCATCAGGTGGGAGGAGACGAAGACCGTACGGCCCTCCGCGGCGAGCGCCTTCATCAGGTTGCGCACCCAGAGGATGCCCTCGGGGTCGAGGCCGTTGACCGGCTCGTCGAAGAGCAGCACCTGCGGGTCACCGAGCAGCGCCGCGGCGATGCCGAGCCGCTGCCCCATGCCCAGGGAGAAGCCCCTGGAGCGCTTCTTGGCGACGTCCTGCAGACCGACGACGCCGAGCACCTCGTCCACCCGCTTGGCCGGGATGCCCGACAGCTGGGCCAGGGACAGCAGGTGGTTGCGGGCGGAGCGGCCGCCGTGCACGGCCTTGGCGTCCAGCAGGGCGCCGACCTGACGGGCGGCGTTGGGCAGCCTGCGGTACGGATAGCCACCGATCGTCACATGCCCGGCTGTCGGGTTGTCCAGCCCGAGGATCATCCGCATCGTCGTCGACTTGCCGGAACCGTTCGGCCCGAGAAAGCCGGTGACGGCTCCGGGCCGCACCTGGAAGGAAAGGTTGTACACAGCGGTCTTGTCGCCGTAGCGCTTGGTCAGGCCGACTGCTTCGATCATGCTCCGCACCCATCGCAAGGTTCAGGACAGCGGGGCACACGCCCCCGTAAGGGTTAGGAGGATATCGAGGCGCTGACGGTTCCGCCCAAGAGCAGGTAAAAGGTCACGTCAAGCCTGTCCCTCTAGGCGTCCCGCTTCTTCAGCAGCACATACCCGCCGATCAGTGCCGCGAGCACCCACAACCCCATGATCCCCAAACCGCCCCAGGGCCCGTACGGGGTGTCGTCGTCGATGGGGGTGACCACCTGCATGATCTTGCTGCCGGCCTGGTCGGGCAGGAACCGGCCGACCTTCTTCGTCGCGTCGACGTTCCCCAGGATGTTGGAGATCAGGAAGAAGAACGGCATCAGGATGCCCAGCGACAGCATCGGTGAGCGCAGCATCGCGGCGACGCCCATGGAGAACATCGCGATCAGCGCCATGTAGAGGCCGCCGCCGAACACGGCCCGCAGCACCCCCGGGTCCCCGATCTCCGCCCGGTGCTCACCCAGCATCGCCTGCCCCAGGAAGAAGGCGGCGAAGCTGGTGACGAGCCCGACCAGCAGGGCCAGCGCGGAAGCGACCGCGATCTTGCTGAACAGGAAGGAGCCGCGCTGCGGCACCGCGGCCAGCGAGGCGCGGATCATGCCGGTGCTGTACTCGTTGGACACGACCAGCACGCCGAACACGATCATCGCGAGCTGGCCGAGGCTCATCCCGGCGAAGCTGATGAACGTCGGGTCGAACTCCGCCCGGTCCTGCGCGTTCATGGAGTCGAACTCGTTCTTCGACAGGGCCGAGATCAGCATGCCGAGGGCGACCGTCACGACCACCACCAGGGAAAGGGTCCACACGGTGGACGCCACTGACCGGATCTTGGTCCACTCCGACCGTACGACCTGCGTCGTCGCCATGCTCAGCCCCTCTTCCAGCCGTCGCCCCACTGCTGCCGTGGCGGCTCGGCACCCGTCTCGCTGTGTGCGTGGTACTCCACCGACTCCGCCGTCAGCCGCATGAACGCCTCCTCCAAAGACGCCTGTTGAGGGCTCAGCTCATGCAGTGTGATCCGGTGCCGTGCCGCCAGCTCACCGATGTGCTCCGCCTTGCCGCCGTCCACCTCCAGCACCCCGTCACCGCTCTCGACGGCCACGACCCCGGCCTGGTGGAGCACATCGAGCAGCCGCTCCCGCTGCGGACTGCGCACCCGGACGTACGACCGTGAGTTGCGGTCGATGAAGTCGGCCATGGAGGTGTCCGCGAGCAGCCGCCCCTGCCCGATGACGACGAGGTGCTCGGCCGTCAGGGCCATCTCGCTCATCAGGTGGGAGGAGACGAACACGGTCCGGCCCTGCGCCGCCAGCGACTTCATCAGGGTGCGGATCCAGTGGATGCCCTCCGGGTCGAGGCCGTTGACCGGCTCGTCGAACATCAGGATGCGCGGATCGCCCAGCAGCGCGGCCGCGATGCCGAGCCGCTGCCCCATGCCCATCGAGAAGCCCTTGGTCTTCTTCTTCGCGACCGCCGACAGCCCGACCGTGTCCAGCACCTCCCGCACCCGGGCGCGCGGAACGCCGTTGCTCTGCGCCAGGCACAGCAGGTGGTTGTAGGCGGTGCGCCCGCCGTGCCAGGCCTTGGCCTCCAGCAGGGCGCCGATGTACGTCAGCGGGTCCTTGAGCTGCTGGTAGTGCTTGCCGTCGATACGGACGTCACCGGCGGTGGGGTGGTCGAGACCGAGGATCATCCGCATGGTGGTGGACTTGCCCGCGCCGTTCGGTCCGAGGAAGCCGGTGACGATGCCCGGTCTCACGGTGAACGACAGGTTGTTGACCGCCACCTTCTCGCCGTAACGCTTGGTCAGCCCCTCCAGCTCAATCATGCCGCCACGCTAGAACGCCGCAAAGCCCTCTGCCACCCGAGCGGCAGAGGGCTTTGCGGAGGTTCAGACTCCGTATGCCGGGCTGTTACCGGGACTGCTGAGCCGGCACCCCGCGGGAGATCGGCTCGTCCTCGGCCGGCGTGCCGGCCGCGGCCACCGCGGCGCCCGTGAGCGTCGCGAGCATCTCGCGGACGTTCGTCAGCTGGGCGTTGATGCTGTCGCGGCGGTTGGTGAGCGCCGCGAGCTCGCGCTCGGATTCCGAACGGATACGGTCGGCCTTGGCGTTGGCGTCGGCCACGATGTCCTCGGCCTGACGCTGGGCCGTCTCCACCGTCTGGCGGGCGCGGCGCTCGGCGTCCGTGCGCAGCTTCTCCGCCTCCAGGCGCAGTTGCTCGGCGCGGTGCTCGATCTCGGCGAGACGCTTCTCCGCCTTCGCCTGACGGGACGCCAGGTCGCGCTCGGACTGCTCGCGGCGCTTGGCGAGGTTCGTCTCGAAGTCGGCGGCGGCCTGCGCGGCCTTGGCGCGGGTCTCCTCGAAGAGGGCGTCCGCCTCCTCACGCTTGGACTGCGCGTCCTTCTGTGCCTCGGCACGCAGCTGGGAGGCCTCGCTCTTGGCCTTCTCGACGATCCGCAGGCCCTCGTCCTCGGCCTTGGCCTTGCGGTCCGCCGAGTACGACTCGGCGTCGTTGCGCACCTGCTGGGCCGCCGACTCGGCGAGCTCACGGTGCTGCTCTGCCGCGCGCCGGGCTTCCTCGCGAAGGTCCTTCGCCTCTTCCTCGGCGAGGCGGAGGATCTTCTCCACGCGTGCGCCGAGGCCCGCGTACGACGGCTCGGTGTCGCTGATCTGGGCCTGGGCGTTCTGCGTCTCGAGGTGGAGCTCCTCGATGCGCTTTTCCAGAGCGGTGATGCGGGCGAGAGCGCTGTCACGGTCGGAGACGAGCTTGGAGATACGTTCGTCCACCTGAGCGCGGTCGTACCCACGCCGCACAAGCTCGAAGCCGTAGGGGGAAGTGTCGCTCATGGGGTTCCTGTCGAATGAGACCGGTGAGGTGATAGGTGGAATCCTAGGGGCCGAAACGGTGTGTCATCGAGCGGATGCGCGTTTGATCTGGAAAATGAGACCCCTTTTGAGTGGCTAAGCGCCGGATGGCTTGCCAAAAATTGGTCAAAGCCCCCGGATGGTGCCGGAATCGGGCTCCCCGGCCCGGCCGGCCCGCTAGCCGTCCGAGGACTTGCCACCCGATCGTGGCGCGCCGACCGTCGCACCCGCCTTGACCCCGTTGTCCTTGGACGCGGAGGGGGCCTCGAAGGACTCCAACGCCTCCAGGACGTCCTGGACACGGGAGATCTCGGCATTGATGTCCTCGCGGCGGCGTACCAGCACCTCCAGCTCGCGCTTGCCCTCCTCGACCGTGCGCTTCGCCTCGCGGATCGCCTCGGCCTTGAGCTCCTCGGCCTCACGGATCAGCGTGGACTTCTTCTGCTCGGCCTCCTTGAGCAGCCCCTCCGCCTTCTTCACCGCGGCGATACGGACCTTGCCCGCCTCGGAGTTGGCCTCCGAGACGATCTCCTTGGCCTTCGCCTGCGCCTTCGCCAGCTGCTCCTCGGCGGCCTTGACGAGGGCGTCGCAGCGGTCGCCGGCCGACTTCATCGCCTCGGCCGACTCGCGGCGGGCCCGCTCGTGCAGCTCCTCGATCTCCGAGGTGATGCGGTCGCGCAGCTCCTCGGCACGCTCCCTTATCTGCGTGGCGTCCCGACGCGCGCCGACCAGCAGCTCGTCCGCGTCCGCCCGGGCCTTCTCCACCCGCGAGTTGCCCTCGACCGTCGCCTCGGACACCAGCCGGTCGGCCTCCGTACGGGCCGCGCCCACCATCGTGTCGGCCTGCTCCTCGGCCTCCGCGGTGGTCTTGTGTGCCTGCTGCTGCGCCTCGGTGAGCAGCTTGTCCGCCTCGGCGGTGGTCTCCGTGATGAGCTTGTCGACCTGCTCGGCCGCCTCGGAGCGCCGCTTGTTGGCGTCCTTGCGGGCCTCGTCAAGCGTGCGGTCGGCCTCCTCGCGCGCGGTGGCGACGAGCCGCTCCGCCTCCGCCTCCGCGTCGGCCTTGACGCGCTGGGCCTCGGTGCGGACCCGCTCCGCGTGCTGCTGCGCCGACCCGACCGTCTCGGCGGCCTCGGCCCGCAGCCGCTCCGCCTCGCCGGTGGCCTCCCCGACCAGCTGGTCGGCCTTGGCGACCGACTCGGCCCGCACCCGCTCGGCCTCCGCGGCCGCCTCGGACCGGACCCGCTCGGCCTCGGAGACGGCTTCGGTGCGTACCCGCTCGGCCTCGGTGACCGTCTCCATCCGCAGCCGGTCGGTCTCCTGGACCGTCTCCGTCGTGAGCCGCTCCGCCTCGTTGCGCGCCTCGGTGATGAGGGCGTCCGCCTGCGTCGCCGCGTCGGACCGGATGCGGTTGGCGTCCTCACGGGCGTCCGCCCGGGTGCGCGCCGCGCTCTGCTCGGCCTCGGCGATCGCGTCGGACGCCTCCGTGCGCACCCGCTGGGCGTGCTCGGCGACATCCGTACGGATCCGCTCCGCCTCCGCGATCGCCTCGGACATCGTCCGCTCGGCGAGCGCCTTGGCGGCCTCGGACTCCTCGTGCGCCTCGCGCCGCAGCCGGCCCGCGTCCTCGCTCGCCCGCTCCCGCTCCGCGTAGGCGTCGGAGCGGACCCGGTCCGCCTCCTCCTGGGCCTCCCGGCGCGTACGCTCCGCCGCGTGCTCGGCGGCGCTGCGCAGCCCGGCGATCTCCTCCTGGGCCTGCTCGTGCAGCCCCGCGACGGAGTCCCGGACCTGCTGCGCGTGCTGTTCGGCCGCGGACACCATCTCCGTGGCCCGCCGGTCCGCCTCCTCGACCAGCCGTACGGCCTCGGTCTGCGCCTCCTCCACGCGCTTGCGCGCCGAGGCCAGCAGCTCCTCGCTCTGCTCGCGGGCCCGCTCGCGCTCCTGGTCGGCCTCCTGCCGGGCGGAGCCGAGGACTTCCTCGGCCTCGCGGCGGCGCCGGTTGGCCTCGTCCCGGGCGGCGGCCAGCGTCTCGGACGCCTCCGCGGCGAGCCGCTCGGCGGCGGCCTGCGCCTCCGCGCGCATCCGGTCCGCGCTCTCCTGCGCCTCCGACTTCAGCCGCTCGGCCTCACTCGCGGCCTCCGACCGCAGCCGCACGGCCACGGCCTCGCCCTCGGCACGCGCCGCGGACGCGTCCGACGCGGCCTCGTCGCGCAGCCGTTCGGCCTCCGTCTCGGCCTGCTGCTGGAGCGTACGGATCCGCTCGGCGGCCTCGGCGCGCAGCCGCTCGTTCTCCTCGGCGGCCTCGCGGCGGATCCGCGCTGCCTCCTCACGGGCGTCCGACAGCGCCTGCTCGGCCGCCGTCAGCCGCTCCTCCGCCTCCGTCTGGAGCCGGGTCAGCTCCTCGGCGGCCTGCGCGCGACGGGCCTCTATGGCCCGCTCGGTGTCCTCGTGCAGCTCCCGCGCCGCGCGCTCGGCGTCCGCCTTGAGGGACTCGGCCTGCTCGACGACCTCCTCGCGGTGACGCTCGGCCTCCTGCCGCGTGCGCTGGAGGGTCTCCTCGGCCTGCCGGCGCAGGGTCGTCGCCCGCTCGATGGCCTCGGTGCGGACCTTCTCGCTGTCCGTCTGGGCCTTCGTGCGCAGCTCGTCCGCGTCGGCCTTGGCCTTGGCGAGCAGCTCCTCGGCGGACTTCGCCGCCTCCTCGATCTGCGCCACCGCCTCCTTGCGGGCCTCGGCGCGGATCTTCTCGCCCTCGTCGACCGCGTCCGACCGCAGCTGCTCGGCCTCGCCGCGCAGCCGGCGGGCCTCCTCCTGCAGCTCGACCGTCTTGGCGCGGTACTCCTTGGTGTCGTCCTTCGCCGCGCCCTTGAGCTGCTCGGCGATGTCGTGCGCCTCGGCGCGCAGCCGGTCCGCCTCGGCCTCGGCCTCCTTGCGGATCCGCTCGGCCTCCTCGGCCGCGGCCTTGGTGGTCTTCTTGGCGTCCTCCGACGCCTTGTTCAGGACCTCCTCGGCGGTCCTCGCCGCCTTGGACAGCTGGGTCGCCGTCTCCTCGGCGGTGAGCGCACGGGCCTTCTCCGAGGCCTCCGCGACGATCTTCTCCGCCTCGGCGCGGGCGTCCGCGACGAGCTGCTCGGCCTCGGACTTGGTGTTCTCGGCCTCCTTCGTGGCCTCCTCGACCAGCCGGGCGACCTGCTCCTTGGCGGTGCGCGTGCGCGTCTCGTTCGCGGTCTCCGCGCTCGCCAGGGCCTTGGCGGCGGCCTCCTTGGCCTCGGCGACCAGCTTCTCCGACTCGGACTGCGCCTTGCGCAGCGCCTCCTCGGCCTCGGCCATCCGCTGCTCGGCGGCCTTGCTCAGCTCCTGGGCCCGGCGGCGCGCCGACTCCGACTCCGAGGCGGTGGACGTCCGCAGCTGCTCGGCGTGGTCGGTGGCCTCCTGAGCCTGCGTGGAGGCGGCGTTGAGGAGCCGCTCGGCGTCCGTGCGGGCGCGGCGCAGGATCTGCTCGGCCTCGGCACGGGCCTCCTCGGCCGCGCTCGTCAGCCGCTGCCGGGCCTCGGTCGCCAGCCGCTCGGCCTCCGCGCGGGCGGTGGCCAGGGACTGCTCGGCCTCCGCCCGGGACTCCTCCAGCAGCCGGCGCGCCTGCTGCTCGGTGCGGGCCCGCAGCTGCTCCGCCCACGCCACGTTCTCGTTGACGTGCGACTCGACCGTCTGGCGGCGCTCGGCCAGCTCCTGGTCCAGCTGCTGGCGGCGGGTCACCGCCTCCTGGTGAAGCTCCGCCTGGAGCCGGGCCGCCTGCTCGGCGTGCTCCTGGAGGATCCGCTGGGTCTGCGCCCTGGCCTCGCTCAGCTCCCGCTCGGCGTCCGTACGGATCTGGTCGGCCTGCACCTGCGCGTTGCGCAGCAACTGCTCGGCCTGCCAGCCGATGTCGCCCCCCTCGAAGGAGGGCCGGGACATGATGGTGCGCCGCGCCTCGTGCAGCTTGGCGCGCAGCACCTCGACCTGGTAGCCGAGGTCCTCGGCGTGCTGGATCGCCTTTTCCCGCTCGGTCTTCAGCCGCTTCATCTCGGCTTCGAACCGAGAGAGGTGGTCGACGTCAGCCGCCGGCTCTCGCTCCTGGCTCTCGTAGCCCCGCACTGCGCGGTCCCATCCGTCCCCTGGTCGCAACTCTCTCCAAACGAGCTCCGTCCATCCGCCGAACGGGGCCCCCGGGGAATGGTGTCAGATCATCGGCGGAGCAGAGGCCGCTGCCCCGACGCTCGTCCCCCGAAACCCGGACCCCGGTGGTCCTGCCGTCGCACGGCGGGACCGCGGTCACCCTGGCTGAGCGGCGACCGCACCCAACCCTACCGGCCCTTATGTACGACGGTCAGTGCTCAGGTGACTCAACAGGCGCCGAAGTGACCAGTTCTGTCAGCACGCCATGACAGTCCTTCGGGTGCAGGAAGGTGATCCGTGACCCCATGGAACCGCGTCGCGGCTCTTCGTACAGCACGCGTACGCGCTTGTCCTTGATCTCCGCGGCGTCCCCGTCCACATCCGCCGTACCGAAAGCGATGTGGTGGACGCCCTCCCCGTTCTTCGCGAGCCACTTCGCTACGGTGGAGTCCTCGCGGGTCGGCTCCAGAAGCTGCAGGTAGGAGGCGCCGCCGTCGGACGTGTCGTTGATCTTGAGCATGGCCTCCCGCACGCCCTGCTCCTCGTTGACCTCGGAGTGGAACACCTCGAAGCCGTAGGTGGCACGGTAGAACTCGACGGTCTTGTCGAGGTCGAAACAGGCGATCCCGATGTGGTCGATTCGCGTCAGCATGGATTCAGTGCAGCGCGCCGGAGGTGGTTACGCAACGTGCGCGCGATCACACCGACAGCCCGATGACGGGGTGGAGTACCGGTCAGTACATTCGAAGTAAACCCTCGTTCACTCCTCGGCTGTGCAGCCGGTAAGGGGATCGCAGCTCATGTCTTCTGCTACGACCAGCTCGGTGATCGTCTCAGGCGCGCGTACGCCCATGGGGCGGTTGCTCGGTTCGCTGAAGTCCTTCTCCGGAGCCGATCTCGGCGGCTTCGCGATCAAGGCCGCCCTCGACCGTGCGGGGATCGGCGGCGACCAGGTGCAGTACGTGATCATGGGGCAGGTGCTCCAGGCCGGGGCGGGGCAGATCCCGGCGCGCCAGGCCGCCGTCAAGGCGGGCATCCCGATGAACGTGCCGGCGCTGACCATCAACAAGGTGTGTCTGTCGGGCCTCGACGCGATCGCGCTCGCCGACCAGCTGATCCGCGCGGGTGAGTTCGACGTGGTCGTCGCCGGCGGCCAGGAGTCCATGACCAACGCCCCGCACCTGCTGCCGAAGTCCCGCGAGGGCTTCAAGTACGGCGCGGTCCAGATGCTCGACGCCATGGCCCACGACGGGCTGACCGACTCCTTCGACGGCGTCGCCATGGGCGAGTCGACGGAGAAGCACAACACCCGCCTCGGCATCGGCCGGGCCGAGCAGGACGAGATCGCCGCGCTGTCCCACCAGCGGGCCGCCGCCGCGCAGAAGAACGGCCTGTTCGAGGCGGAGATCACCCCCGTCGAGATCCCCCAGCGCAAGGGCGACCCGGTGCTGTTCAGCAAGGACGAGGGGATCCGCGGCGACACCACCGCCGAGTCCCTGGGCAAGCTGCGTCCGGCGTTCTCCAAGGACGGCACGATCACGGCCGGTTCCGCCTCGCAGATCTCCGACGGTGCCGCCGCCGTCGTCGTGATGAGCAAGGCCAAGGCGCAGGAGCTCGGCCTGGAGTGGATCGCCGAGATCGGGGCGCACGGCAACGTGGCCGGTCCGGACAACTCGCTGCAGTCCCAGCCGTCCAACGCGATCCTGCACGCGCTGAAGAAGGAGGGGCTGGAGGTCTCCGACCTCGACCTCGTCGAGATCAACGAGGCGTTCGCGGCGGTTGCCGTGCAGTCCATGAAGGACCTCGGAGTATCCACCGAAAAGGTGAACGTCAACGGCGGTGCGATTGCCCTGGGTCACCCGATCGGGATGTCCGGTGCGCGACTCGTGCTGCACCTCGCGCTGGAGCTGAAGCGGCGGGGCGGTGGCGTGGGCGCGGCCGCGCTGTGCGGTGGCGGCGGTCAGGGTGACGCGCTGATCGTCCGGGTACCGAAGGCCTGAGACCCCTTCCGGTGGGTTTCTTCGGTAGGTCTCTTCGGTAGGTCCCTTTTCTGAACGGAGCTGTGATGCAGGACGTCTCCACGCTGGTGGCCCAGGCCAGAGAGGGGCGGCCGCGGGCCGTGGCCCGGCTGATCTCCCTGGTGGAGGGGGCGTCCCCGCAGCTGCGCGAGGTCATGGCGGCGCTCGCGCCCCTGACGGGCGGGGCCTACGTCGTGGGGCTGACCGGGTCGCCCGGGGTCGGCAAGTCCACGTCGACCTCGGCGCTGGTCTCCGCGTACCGCAAGCAGGGCAGGCGGGTCGGCGTGCTCGCCGTCGACCCGTCGTCGCCGTTCTCGGGCGGTGCGCTGCTCGGCGACCGGGTGCGGATGTCGGAGCACGCGTCCGACCCGGGCGTGTACATCCGCTCGATGGCGACGCGCGGGCACCTGGGCGGGCTGGCCTGGGCCGCCCCCCAGGCGATCCGGGTCCTGGACGCGGCCGGCTGCGAGGTGATCCTCGTCGAGACGGTGGGGGTCGGGCAGTCGGAGGTGGAGATCGCCTCGCAGGCGGACACGTCCGTGGTGCTGCTGGCACCGGGGATGGGGGACGGGATCCAGGCGGCCAAGGCCGGGATCCTGGAGATCGGTGACGTCTACGTCGTGAACAAGGCCGACCGGGACGGGGCCGATGCGACGGCCCGCGAGCTGAACCACATGCTGGGGCTGGGCGAGGCGCGGGGGCCGGGCGACTGGCGCCCGCCGATCGTCAAGACGGTCGCGGCGCGCGGCGAGGGCGTCGACGAGGTCGTCGAGGCCCTGGAGAAGCACCGGGCCTGGATGGAGGAGCGGGGGGTCCTCGCGGAGCGGCGGATGTCCCGGGCTGCCCGAGAGGTCGAGACGATCGCGGTGACGGCACTGCGGGAGCGGATCGGGGACCTGCACGGGGACCGGCGGCTGGGGGCGTTGGCCGAGCGGATCGTGGCGGGGGAGCTGGATCCCTATCGGGCGGCGGATGAGCTGGTCGCCGGGTTGACGGAGGGCTGAGCGTCGCCGGGTGCGTGTGCCTGCGGCGGCGGCCCGTGGCTGCTTCGGTGGGGGTGCGCGTGCCTGCGCCTGCCGCCGGGTGGTGGGTCGAAGGCCGCGCCGGGGGATGTCCGTCCTAGGAACGGCGCGAGGGGGCCGGACGCCGACCGACTGTTCGCTGACGCGCCAACCGCTGCGGGCGGCCCCCCGACACGGCCCCTTCCGTGCGACGGCGGCTGCGGGCACCTCGTGCTTCCGCCCCAGCTGCCGCGGCGAGCGCCCCGGCCCGCCCGGCTGCGGGCCATCGTGCCGCGGCCAGGGCGGCACGGGTGGGCGCAGCGGCACCCCGCTCCGCCGCGCTGCGAAACGCCCCGGCGCCAGACCAGACGCCGGGGCGGTTGCAATCTCGCAGTGACTGTTCAGTCCCGGTCGTCGGCGTCGTCGTCCTGAGCGTCCGAGCGCTCCGCCGTGACCTTGCCCGTGCTGAGGTTGACCTTCCAGTCCTGCTCGCCGCCGCCGGACTTATGGGTCTCGGCCTCCCAGAACGTGCTCTTGCCGTCCTCGTCCAGGTCGACGGACGTCACCACGCCCTTGCCGGCGGCGGCCTTCGCGGCCTCCTCGGCCGTCACCGAGGAGCCCTTCAGCGCCGCCCGCACCTGCGCCGTGTCGTCCTCGTCGTCGGTGTGCGAACCGACCACCTTGCCGTTCGAGGGGTCGACGCTCACGCTGTGCCAGGTGTTGTCGCCGGACAGGACGTCGACCTTCCAGACCGCCTTGCCGCCGTCGTCCTCGTCGTCCAACTCGGCGGAGACGGCCGTACCCGACGTGTGCTTCAGCGCGGAGGCGATGGCCTCGGACGCGGTGACGTCCGCGGATGCCGCCCGTACGGCGTCGTCGTCGCGGTCGTCCCGCGCGTCCGCACCGTCCCGGTCGTCACGGCCGTCGTCATCCGACAGCCGGGTGTTCGCCGCCTGCCGCGCCGAGCCCTCGTGGCCTGCCGTGGTCGCGAGAGCCGTGGCCGTACCGCCTCCGATCAGAGCGGCGGCGGTCACAGCGGCGATCACGATGTTGCGCTTCATGCGGGTTCCTCCCGAGTCGTTTGGTTTTCGACGTCTTCCAATCTGGCGGACCGAGGCTGAGAGGGAGCTGAAGGCCCCTGAAATGATCTTCAGGTTGGCTTTGCCACTCTTTACGCATGCGCCTGTTGATCGTGGAGGACGAGAAGCGGCTGGCTCTGTCGCTCGCCAGGGGCCTGACGGCCGAGGGGTACGCCGTGGACGTCGTCCACGACGGGCGGGAGGGGCTGCACCAGGCCTCGCAGGGGGCATACGACCTGGTGATCCTCGACATCATGCTGCCGGGGCTCAACGGCTACCGGGTCTGCGCCGCCCTGCGCGCCGCCGGGCACGAGGTGCCGATCCTGATGCTGACCGCCAAGGACGGCGAGTACGACGAGGCCGAGGGGCTCGACACCGGCGCGGACGACTATCTGACCAAGCCCTTCTCGTACGTCGTGCTCGTCGCCCGGATCAAGGCCCTGCTGCGGCGGCGCGGGCAGGGGGCCGGGGCGTCGCCCGTGCATGTGCACGGGGACCTGAAAGTGGACACGGCGGCTCGGCGGGTGTTCCTCGGTGAGGACGAGATCGCCCTCACCGCCAAGGAGTTCTCCGTGCTGGAGCAGCTCGTGCTGCGAGCCGGCGAGGTGGTGTCCAAGTCCGCGATCCTGGAGCACGTCTGGGACTTCGCGTACGAGGGCGATCCGAACATCGTCGAGGTGTACGTCAGCACCCTGCGGCGCAAGCTGCGGGCGGGGCTGATCCGGACCGTGCGTGGGGCCGGGTACCGGCTGGAGACGTCGCCGTGAGGAGGCTGTTCGGTTCCGTCCGGGCGCGGGCCACCCTGGGGGCCACGCTGGTGGTCGCGGTGGCGCTCGTCGCCGCCGGCGCCGCCGTGCTGCTGTCCCTGAGGTCCAACCTGATGGGCGAGGCCGGTACGCAGGCCGAGCGCTCCGCGCGGGCGGTCGCCTCCGAGCTCGCCGCCGGGACGCCGTACGACAAGCTGTCCGGGCTGGACGGGGGTGACGGGCCGGTGCAGGTGCTGGACGAGCACAAGCGGCTGGTCGCGGCCAGTGAGGATCTGGAGCGGATCAGCGGGACGGACAGCGCGCAGGTGAAGCCGCAGCCGGCCGTGGCGCCGAGCGCGGACGACGATGACGACGCCGACGACCCGGGCGAGGCCCTCGAACCCGGGGAGATCTCCGGGGAGAGCGTCACCCGCAACGGGTCGGCGACGATCGACGGCGACACGGAGGACTACCGGTTCGCCGCCGTAGAGGTGGAGACCCACGACCGGGGACACCTCACGGTCTACGCGGGTGCCCCGCTGGCCGCCGAGCACGGGGCCGTGCGCACCGCGATGACCGTGATGCTGATCGGGTTCCCACTGCTGCTCGCCGTCGTCGCGGGCGTGACCTGGCTGGTCACCCGGCGGGCCCTGCGTCCCGTGGAGGGCATCCGGCGCGAGATGGCGGCGATCACCCACTCCGAGGACCTCGCGCGGCGCGTCCCGGAGCCCGACACGCACGACGAGATCGCCCGGCTCGCCAGCACCACCAACGAGACGCTCGCGGCCCTGGAGGCCTCCGTGGAGCGGCAGCGGCGCTTCGTCGCCGACGCCTCCCACGAGCTGCGCAGCCCGATCGCCTCGCTGCGGACGCAGTTGGAGGTGGCCGCCGCCCACCCCGAGCTGCTGGACCTCGACGGGGCCGTGGAGGACACCGTACGGCTGCAGCGGCTGGCCGCCGATCTGCTGCTGCTCGCCCGGCTGGACGCGGGGGAGCGGCCCAACGACGGGAAGGTCGACCTCGCCGGGCTGGCCCGGGAGGAGGCCGAGGGGCGGGCGGGTGTGACCGTGGACGCGGAGCCGGTGGAGGTGGCCGGATCCCGGGGGCAGTTGGGGCGGGTGCTCGCCAATCTGCTCGACAACGCCCAGCGGCATGCCCGGTCGGCCGTCACCGTGAGTGTGAGACGGGAGGGCGAGCGGGCCGTGGTCGGGGTGGGAGACGACGGGGACGGGGTGCCAGAGGCCGACCGGGAGCGGATCTTCGAACGGTTCGTACGGCTGGACGCCGCCCGCAGCCGGGACGACGGAGGGGCCGGGCTGGGTCTCGCCATCGCCCGGGACGTCGCCGTACGGCACGGCGGCACGCTCACCGCCGGGCAGGGACCCGCAGGCGGAGCCCTGTTCGAACTCCGCCTGCCGCTCGTGTAGCGAAGCTGCGGTTACGGGCGCCCGCGCTGGCCGCGCAAGTGCTCGGCGATGGGCTTGAGGGCCTTGTCGAGCTCCGTCAGAGCCTCAGGGGACAGCAGGTCGATGAAGTGCCTCCGCACGGACGCCACGTGGTGGGGCGCCACCTTCCGCATCGTCGCCATGCCGTGGTCGGTCAGGACCGCGTAGAGCCCCCGGCGGTCGGACTCGCAGCTCTCCCGCCGGACCAGGTTCGCGTTCTCCATGCGCGTGATCTGGTGCGAGAGGCGGCTCTTGGACTGGAGCGTGGCGGAGGCGAGGTCGCTCATCCGCATCCGCAGATCCTCGGACTCGGAGAGATTCACCAGGATCTCGTAGTCGTTCATTGTCAGGCCGAACGGCTGCAGGTCCTTCTCGAGCTGGTACGTCAACAGCCTGTTGACCTCCAGGTGGGTGCGCCAGGCGCACTGCTCCGCATCGGTCAGCCAGCGAGTGGCCGTCTCGGTCTCCATGAATGAAGTCTACCTAAAAGGTTGAAAGGCGAACTAGTGAGGGTTTTCGTGTGACGGCGCACGCCTGCCGAACAGGAGTGCGCAGACGTTCGATGTCACACTCCGCAGACTACCGCTCACAGCCCGAAGCGACGCTGGAGGTCCCCCAGCTGTCCGGGAAGACGCGGTGCGCCGGACTGCCCGGGGTGGGGGCTGTGCGCCCCGCCGCCGGGCACGCCGGCCTGGTGCGGAACGGCCCCCGTGGCCTGCTCGGGCATCAGGGTCTCGGACGACTGGAGCAGCACCGTGCCGGCGCCGACGAACTCGAACTGGTGCTCCTCGCCGGAGGCCCCTCCGAGGCCCGTCAGTGCACGTAGACCGCCCATCACGCCGGTCATGTAGCCGTGGTCGTAGTGGTGGCAGGGAGAGGGGCAGTCGGCCCAGCCGACCAGGGCCTGGGGGTCGACCCGGACGGGGGGTTCCATGAACACCACCGGGCCGTTCGACGCGGCCACGAACTTTCCGGTTCCGATGAGGGTCAGAAAACCCGGCACGATGGATTGCTTCAGCGACAGACTTGGCTGAAAAGCGAGCAAGTTGCCCGAGCGAATGGTCAGGTTGCCGTCCTCCAAGTCGTACGAATTGACATCGAAGGCCCGGTCGGCGAGGAGCATCTTGCCCGAGCCCTCCGCCACGACCCAGTCGCTCGCGTGCAGTGGCGAATGGAAGGACGTACGGACAAGACGGTCCAGCCGGCCGTGTCCGACCCCGTTGAACTCGATCGAGCCGTAGTAGGCGATCATCTTCCCCTTCTGCAGGAACCACTGGCTCCCCTTGAGCTCCACGCAGAAGGTGTGGGCGTTGACGTTGTCGTCGGGCGGCAGTGTCGCCGGGTCGAAGACCGCGGGGCCGGCGCCCGGGGTTCCGTACGTGCTCACAGCTTCTCCTCCGACGCCTGGACGTACACCGCACCGCTGCCGCTGAGCTCCAGCTGGAACGCCTCGCCCGAGCCGCGGCCCACCATGTCCCGCCAGCCCAGGGCGGTGGACAGCTTGTTGCGGACCTCGCCGTGGTGGGCGACGTAGGCCTGCGGGTCCACGTGCACCGGCCGCTGCGGGGTGATCGGGATCTCGATGACGCCGCCGTGGGCCATCACGGCGACGGCCCCGTGCCCCTTCAGCGTCGTGGTGAACAGCCCCTGGCCGCTGACCTGCCCGCGCACCATGCCCATGACGCCGCCCTGCGAGCCCAGGAACATCGTGCCCTGCTGGAGCGACCCCTCGAAGGCCAGCAGGCGGTCCGCCTCCACGTACAGCGTGTCGCCGGTGAGCCGGATGACCTGGACGTGATGCCCGCCGTGCCCGAACAGGACCGTGCCGCTGCCCTCCACGGTCATCAGGGGTGTGTCCTCGTCGGCGACCCGGCGGCCGATCATCGACATGATCCCGCCCTGCCCGCCCGCCATGCTGGGCGTGAAGGACACCTCGCCCTTGTAGGCGAGCATCGCTCCGCGCTGGCTGAACAGCTTCTGCCCCGGCGCGACCGTCGCCTCGACCATCTTCGCGTTGATCTCCCGGAAGGCCATCACACGTCTCCCGCGATCGTGTTCCGCTCGCTCGGCTGCACGTACACCAGCCCGTCCCCCTCGAACCGCATCTGGAAGGCCTCGCCGCCGCCCTCCCCGAGCAACGTGCGGAACGTCACACCGGACTGGAAGGACTGGCGCAGATTCCCCTGGTGCGCCACATACGCCCCCGGGTCGACGGTCAGCGGGTACTGCGGGCTGACCCGCAGCACCACCGCCGGGCCGTCCGACATGATCGCCGCCTGGCCGTGGCCCTCGACGGTCGTCGTGAACAGCCCGTTGCCCTGCGAGGCGCCGCGCAGGCCCGTGAACTCCGTCCCCGTGCGCAGCCCGCCGTCGGTCGCGAGCAGGTTGCTCGACTCCACGTAGAGCTTGTCGCCCTGGATGCCGACCAGGTTGATCTCGGAGGCGCGGTCCGCGAACCAGCAGGTCCCCCGCCCCTTCACCTCCATCAAGGTCATCTGCTCGCCGGTCAGCCGCCGGGTCACCATGCCTCGTATGCCCTCGCCGCCGCCGCTGAGCTTCTTGAAGGCCATCTCGCCGTCGTACGCGACCATCGAGCCGTTCTTCGCCTTCACGGCGTCTCCGGTCATGTCGACGGCCAGCACCTTGCTGCTGTGAAGTCGGAACATCGCCACGTACGCGAAGGTAGCCGCAGATCGGGTCCTACGGACAGGGACCGTGGGTGGAGAACGACCCTGAGCGCACCCCTAGGGGCCGGGGCCCACAGCGGTTTGCCACAATGGGCGGGACGCTTGTGCGTACGTTCACAAACCGTCAGGCCGCAAGACCGTTCAGACAGTCCAGACCGTCGCGTCTCTCCCACCGAAGGTGACCCGTGGACCTCAAGACCGCCACCGCCATCCGCCGCCTCCGCCTGGTCTCGGCCCCCGAGGCGATCTCCTTCCTCCTCCTGCTGGTCTGCTCGGTGCTGAAGCGGACCACGGACTTCAACGCCGTGCCGGTGATGGGCATGGTGCACGGGGTGCTGTTCATCCTGTACGTGATCTTCTTGGCGGACGCGTGGAACCGGGCGAAGTGGCCGGTGAAGACGGCCGCGCTGTACTTCGTGCTCTCGGTGCTGCCCACCGGTGGGTTCTTCGCGGAGCGCAAGCTGCGGCGTGAGGTCGAGGACGCGGTCATCGCGTCCCGGGCGCGCAACGAAGGCGTGGTGAACGCGTGATCGTCGCCTTCTCCGTGACGCCGCTGGGGGTCGGGGAGGACGTGGGGGAGTACGTCGCCGACGCCGTGCGGGTGGTGCGGGAGTCCGGGCTGCCGAACCGTACGGACGCGATGTTCACGTCCGTGGAGGGGGAGTGGGACCAGGTCATGGACGTCGTCCGACGTGCGGTCGCCGCGGTGGAGCGGCGGGCGCCCCGGGTGTCACTCGTCCTCAAGGCGGACATCCGTCCCGGGGTGACGGACGGACTCACGTCCAAGGTGGAGACGGTGGAGCGGCATCTCGCGGAGTAGCTCCCGAGGGCAGTGACGATGACGGAGCCCCGGTCCGTGCGGGCCGGGGTTCTCGGACGGGTCGTGAACCGGCAGGAAAGAGCATGGCCCGGTCAAGCCGCCGTAGCGGAGGCCGGTGGTGATGGACCGAAGAGCGAGACAATGCTGACCACCATGTGACCGGCCGGTAAGGTCGGGTTCGTGCCGAAGCCGCTCAGTCTCTCCTTCGATCCGATCGCGCGTGCCGACGAACGCTGGAAGCAGCGCTGGGGAAACGTGCCGTCCATGGCCGCGATCACCTCGATCATGCGCGCCCAGCAGATCCTGCTCGCCGAGGTCGACGCGGTGGTCAAGCCCTACGGGCTGACGTTCGCCCGCTACGAGGCACTGGTACTGCTCACCTTCTCCAAGTCCGGCGAGCTGCCGATGTCCAAGATCGGCGAGCGGCTCATGGTGCACCCCACGTCGGTGACGAACACCGTGGACCGGCTGGTCAGGTCGGGGCTGGTCGCCAAGCGGCCCAATCCGAACGACGGCCGCGGCACGCTCGCCAGCATCACCGGCAAGGGCCGCGAGGTGGTCGAGTCGGCCACCCGCGACCTGATGGCGATGGACTTCGGGCTCGGGGTGTACGACGCCGAGGAGTGCGCGGAGATCTTCGCGATGCTGCGGCCGCTGCGGGTCGCGGCGGGAGACTTCGAGGAGCAGTGACCCGGGGCAAGATCTCCCGGAACGGGTCGTTACGCTCGACGGCATGAAAAAGAGCGTGCTGACCCGCTACCGCGTGATGGCCTACGTCACCGGCGTGCTGCTGGTCCTGCTGACCGTCGGCGTCATCGCCAAGTACCTGCTCGAGCTGGACGGCGCCGATGGCTTCACGCGCGTCGTCGGCATCGCGCACGGCTGGCTGTACGTCGTGTACCTGATCTTCGCCTTCGATCTCGGCTCCAAGGCGAAGTGGCCGGTGGGCAAGCAGCTGTGGGTGCTGCTGGCCGGGACCGTCCCGACGGCCGCGTTCTTCGTGGAGCGCAGGATCAGCCGCGAGCTGGAGGGCCGGCTCGCTCAGGACTCGCCCGCGCCCGCCAAGGCGTAGGCGCGCCTCGCGGCATTTCCACCGCCGCACGCGTGCGTGCGGCGGTCGGTCTCACCCGTTCGCCAGGGTCACTCCCGTCAGCCATCGACATTTACTAGGACGTCCAAGTAAATTCGAGGGTATGGACGCTGACGCCATCGAGGAGGGCCGCCGTCGCTGGCAGGCCCGGTACGACGCCGCGCGCAGGCGCGAGGCCGACTTCACCACGCTCTCCGGCGATCCCGTGGAGCCGGTGTACGGGCCGCGGCCCGGGGACAGGTACGACGGGTTCGAGCGGATCGGCTGGCCCGGGGAGTACCCCTTCACCCGCGGGCTGTACGCGACGGGCTACCGAGGGCGTACCTGGACCATTCGGCAGTTCGCCGGGTTCGGCAACGCCGAGCAGACCAACGAGCGCTACAAGATGATCCTCCGCAACGGCGGAGGCGGGCTCTCGGTCGCCTTCGACATGCCGACGCTGATGGGCCGGGACTCCGACGACCCGCGGTCGCTGGGCGAGGTCGGGCACTGCGGGGTGGCGATCGACTCGGCGGCCGACATGGAGGTCCTGTTCAAGGACATCCCGCTGGGTGACGTCACGACCTCGATGACCATCAGCGGCCCGGCCGTCCCCGTCTTCTGCATGTACCTGGTCGCCGCCGAACGGCAGGGCGTCGACCCGTCCGTACTGAACGGCACGCTCCAGACGGACATCTTCAAGGAGTACATCGCCCAGAAGGAGTGGCTCTTCCAGCCCGAGCCCCACCTGCGGCTCATCGGCGACCTGATGGAGTACTGCGCGGCCGGCATCCCCGCGTACAAGCCGCTGTCCGTCTCCGGCTACCACATCCGCGAGGCCGGGTCGACGGCCGCGCAGGAGCTGGCGTACACCCTGGCGGACGGCTTCGGGTACGTCGAGCTGGGCCTGTCGCGCGGGCTGGACGTCGACGTCTTCGCCCCCGGTCTGTCCTTCTTCTTCGACGCGCACGTCGACTTCTTCGAGGAGATCGCCAAGTTCCGGGCGGCACGGCGGATCTGGGCCCGCTGGATGCGGGACGTCTACGGCGCGAAGTCGGAGAAGGCCCAGTGGCTGCGCTTCCACACCCAGACCGCCGGCGTCTCCCTCACCGCGCAGCAGCCGTACAACAACGTCGTACGGACGGCCGTGGAGGCGCTGGCGGCCGTGCTCGGCGGGACGAACTCGCTGCACACCAACGCGCTCGACGAGACGCTGGCCCTGCCGAGCGAGCAGGCCGCCGAGATCGCGCTGCGCACGCAGCAGGTGCTGATGGAGGAGACCGGCGTCGCCAACGTCGCCGATCCGCTGGGCGGTTCCTGGTACGTCGAGCAGCTGACCGACCGCATCGAGGCGGACGCGGAGAAGATCTTCGAGCAGATCAAGGAGCGGGGCCTGCGGGCGCACCCCGACGGGCAGCACCCGATCGGGCCGATCACCTCCGGGATCCTGCGGGGCATCGAGGACGGCTGGTTCACCGGGGAGATCGCCGAGTCGGCGTTCCGGTACCAGCGGGCGCTGGAGAAGGGCGACAAGAAGGTCGTCGGGGTGAACGTCCACACCGGGTCGGTGACCGGGGATCTGGAGATCCTGCGGGTCAGCCACGAGGTGGAGCGGGAGCAGGTGCGGGTGCTGGCCGGCCGGAAGTCGGCCCGCGACGACACGGCGGTGCGCACGGCCCTGGACGCCATGCTGGCCGCCGCCAGGTCCGGCGCCAACATGATCGAGCCGATGCTGGACGCGGTACGGGCGGAGGCCACGCTCGGGGAGATCTGCGGGGTGCTGCGGGACGAGTGGGGGGTGTACACCGAGCCTGCCGGTTTCTGAGCGCTCAGCGTGGGGGGGCCAACCCCTGCAACAGCACCCTGGTGAAGCTCCTCACCCAATCCTCGTCCGCCGGCTGGGCGCTCACCAGAGTGCGGTGCACCACCGCACCCGCCACCATGTCGAAGATCAGGTCCACCGTGCGGGCGGCCGAGGCGGGGTCCGGTTCCGGGGGGAGTTCGCCCCGGGCCTGGGCCCGCGCGCGGCCCTCCAGGACCAGGCGCTTCTGGCGGTCGACCACGGACGAGCGGATGCGTTCCCGCAGGGCCTCGTCGCGGGTGGCTTCCGCCACCACCGCCATCAGGCCGCTCTTCGCCTCCGGGAGGGCCAGGATAGTGGCGAACTGCAGGACCACGCCCTCGATGTCGGCGGCCAGGGAGCCGCGGTCGGGAAGTTCCAGCTCGTCGAAGAGTTCCGCCACCGCGTCGACGACCAGTTCGTTCTTGCCGGCCCAGCGGCGGTAGAGCGTCGTTTTCGCAACCCCGGCGCGGGCGGCGACGTCTCCCAGGGTGAGTTTGGACCAGCCCAGTTCCACCAGAGCCTCGCGGGTCGCGGCCAGGATCGCGGCGTCCGCCGCGGCGTTGCGCGGACGCCCGGTGCGGCTGGCTGAGCTGCGGCTCTGCATGCCATGACCATAAACCGGCGGTTCCTGTGTGGCCGTGAGGGAGATCACCGGGGGGTGTTGTCCCGCGGGTGCCGTATGGCATTACGCTACGACTCGTAGCGAAAGCCCGTGCAGGACGTACACGGGCCTCGGTACACACGGCGTGGGGTGGGGACCCGGCGCCGGAGGGCACTCGACCGGCCCGGCTTTCACACCGTTTTTCACACGCGCGCGCAGTACGGGGGAGGATAGGCGCATGCAGCCACGGAACATGTCCATGAGCGGAGTCGTCGACCTCGCCGCGGTGAAGGCGGCCCAGGAGGCCAAGGCGAAGGCGGAGCAGGCGCGCGCCCAAGCAGCCCGTGAGGGCGGGTCGGGGGCGATCTCCCCGGCCGATCTCGTCATCGACGTCGACGAGGCGGGGTTCGAGAGGGACGTCCTCCAGCGGTCGGCCGAGGTGCCCGTCGTCATCGACTTCTGGGCCGAGTGGTGTCAGCCCTGCAAGCAGCTGAGCCCGGTCCTGGAGCGGCTGGCCGTCGAGTACAACGGCCGCTTCCTGCTCGCCAAGATCGACGTCGACGCCAACCAGATGCTGATGCAGCAGTTCGGTATCCAGGGGATCCCCGCGGTGTTCGCGGTGGTCGCCGGGCAGGCGCTGCCGCTCTTCCAGGGTGCCGCGGGTGAGGAGCAGATCCGGCAGACCCTGGACCAGCTGGTGCAGGTCGCCGAGCAGCGCTTCGGTCTGACCGGCCTCGTCGTCGACCCCGAGGCCGAGCCGGGCGGCGCCCCGGCGGCCCCCGAGCGGCCGGCCGGCCCCCACGACGCCCTCCTAGAGGCCGCCGTGCAGGCGCTGGACTCGGGTGACCTGGGCGGTGCCGTCCAGGCGTACAAGAACGTGCTGAACGAGGACCCGGGCAACGAGGAGGCCAAACTGGGTCTCGCCCAGGCCGAGTTGCTTCAGCGGGTGCAGGGCGCCGACCCGCAGCAGGTGCGCAAGGACGCGGCCGAGAAGCCGGCCGATGTGCAGGCGCAGATCGCCGCCGCCGACCTGGATCTGGTGGGCGGCCATGTCGAGGACGCCTTCGGCCGGCTCATCGAGACCGTGGCGCGCACGGTGGGTGACGACCGGGACACCGTACGGATGCGCCTGGTGGAGCTGTTCGAGGTCGTCGGGCCCGAGGATCCACGCGTGATCGCGGCTCGTAGGGCCCTGGCCCGCGCCCTGTTCTGACCAGTCGTTAAACACGCGGGCCTGTGGTGCCCGTGTGAAAAAAATGCCCTCAGAGGGCCACTGCGGCCGCGCTTTACCAAAGCTTGGTAATCGCGGCCGCTGTTACTGCGAGTAAGTCGCAGACGTTGATCTGTCGGTTTCTGTCCATTGATCAACAGCTTTGCACCGCTGCCCGGGACCACCCTGAGTCGCCGACCGAGACCGATGGGTCGTTGTTCGGTTACCCGGCCGTTACTAGCGAGTAACGAACCCCCTTGTGCGGGCGGCGAGAATGCACCACGATCGGCCACGCTCGGTCCATTCCCGTACCCCGGCAGCCGGTTGGGTCGCGGGACGTCCTGGGTCCCCACCGAGCAGAGTCGGCGGCAGTGGCGCCGGCTCTTGGGCAGGGGGGTCTTCGCTCACCCGGCGAAGCCTGTCCAGCAGGGTTGTGCGTGATGCGTGTCAGGCGCGACCAGTGGTTGTCGCTCGGGGGTGATCGCCGGTGATTCGGGCGCAGTCGCGCCACCGAGTGCAGGCGCTCTCCTTCCCGAGGACGTAGCACTTCTCCCATCCCTGCCCGGCTGAGCCGCGACTCGCGGCGAGCCAGGGCAGGAGATGTACGTCCGAGAAGGAGGAAATATGGAGTCCCAGGTGCGTGGCGGGACCAGATGGAAGCGGTTCGCTGTGGTCATGGTGCCCAGCGTCGCCGCCACGGCTGCGATAGGTGTCGCCCTCGCGCAGGGCGCTCTCGCCGCGTCGTTCAGTGTCTCCGGCCAGTCGTTCAAGGTCACGACCAAGCAGCTCGTCGGTGAGGGCTTCTCGCAGTACGGCGCACTCGACGAGGGGTACACGCCCGACGGCAAGAAGACCGTGCACCCGGTCGCGGTCTCGTCGTTCAAGTCGGCGACGATCAAGGACCTGTGCCAGTCGGTCGTCACCCCGAACATCCCGGTGCTCGGGAACGTCAGCCTGATCCTGCGTGCGGGACAGGGGGCGAAGCCGGTCGAGGCGCAGAACCTCTACATCGATGTCGCCGACCTCAGCGCCGACGCGACGTTCGAGAACATCGACATCGGTGTGGCCGCCAAGGACGCCAGCAAGGGTCCGGCCATGAGGAAGGGTGAGACGGCGAACCCGTACGGCTTCGCCCAGCAGGCGGACCGGGCGATCCTGTCCGACGTGAAGCAGACGGCGTGGGCGACCACCGCCGGAACCTTCAAGCTCAGCGGCCTGAAGATGTCGCTGTCGACGGGTGTCAAGGAGTGCTACTAAGCACTCCTTGACGGGCGGGGGAGCCGGTGGCGCCCCCGCCCGTCCACCTTCCGGCCGGGCCTTCACGGACGGCCCACATCACCACCACAGCAACGCCGTACCAGGGAGCTGTTTTTCCATGAGCGCCGAGACTCCTGCCGCTGACGGCCAGTTCACTCTCCGGAGGCAGCAGTTCCGCGCCTGGCGGGGTACGCGGCCGTTCTGGGCCGGGCTGTTCGTCCTGCTCAGCGGACTGCCCATCGCCTACTTCCCGTACGCGAACCTCCGGATCGGCCATCTGACGCTGGCGATGGCGACCACCGCGGGTGCCGGGTCCCTGATCATCGGCGTGCTGCTCGTCGTCCTGGGCGTCAGTCTCTGGTTCCAGAAGCACGTCCGTGTCTTCGCGGGAGTCGCGGCGATCCTGCTGGCGCTGGTGTCCATCCCCGTGTCCAACCTCGGCGGCTTCCTCATCGGCTTCCTCCTCGCCCTCTTGGGCGGGGCGATGGCAGTGGCCTGGGCGCCGGGCCCGCGGCCCGCGGGGCAGCCGGCCGGCCACGCCGCCGCGGGCGACGGCGGGGCTCCCGGGGCCACGGACCACGACACCACGGTGCTCAAGCCCGTGGGCGGGGTGGGCGAGCCGAACGATCTGTCAGGAACGAACCCGGCCAACGGGGCGAACGGGAGGCACAGTGCCGGCTGACGAGGTGGCCCACGGGGCTGATGTGGAGGCGTCCCGTGGGAGGACCGGGCCGCGCCACGCGGCACCCAAGAAGCCGCTGTTGACCAGGTTCAACAGGCCGACCGGCAAGGCGATAGCCATGGCTGCGATGCCGACGGCGGTGCTCATGGGTATGGGCTTCACGTCGACACTCGCCATCGCCGACAGCAACAACCCGGCGACGCCGACGTCGAAGAGCCTGACGGCCGATGAGTACAAGGACTGCGTGGCGGCCCTGGAGGACTCCGAGAAGGACCCCAAGGGCGACGACTCCGCCTCGCCCACGCCGTCCCCCTCGGCCAGTGACGGCGCGACGGACGACAAGGGCGACACGGCTCCCATGCCGTCTCCCTCGGCCACTCAGGGCGGTTCGGACGAGGACGGTTCCTCGTCGTCGGATGCAGGTTCCGACGACGCGGCCGAGCCGGAGCCGGCCCCGTCCACGAGCAAGCCGGCCACGGGCGGCGACGACGCGGCATCCACGCCGTCCCCCTCGCCGTCCAAGAGCGGCGGCAACGTGCTGGAGGACATCGGCGAGGCCATCGGCGGCATCTTCGACGGCGGTGACAAGGCCGGGGCGAGCCCGAGCCCCACCCCGTCCGCGTCGGCGACCGAGAGCGCCGAGAAGCCGGCCGAGGGCGCTTCCGGGGCCGTGAAGGACACGGCCGAGAAGGTCACCGGCACGGCCGAGGACACCGCCGAGGACACCGCCGGCAAGGCATCCGAGTCGGCCGGGGACACCGGCAGGACCGCCGAGGACGCCGGCAAGGCGGTCGAGAAGGCGGCCCAGGAGGCGGCCCGGAAGGCGGCGGAGGCAACCGCCTCGCCCAGCCCGTCCCCGAGCGCCACCACGGACCCCGAGGACTGCCCGGCCGCCACCGACGCCGAGGGCGGCGTCGACAACCCGGTGCCGCTGCCCGACGACCCGTGGTACCTCAACGCCAGCTCGCTGACGCTGAAGGGCGCCGACTACAAGGGCATCGTCGAGGTGCGCACCGCCAACGGCACCGTCAAGAAGGTCCTGAAGTACGTCATCTCCGGCGGCACCGACATCGGTGACCTTCACCAGACGGTCAAGGACAAGCAGTCCGGCAAGACCTACCACGTGCAGGCGGCCAAGGGCTCGATGTCCACGATCACCGACGGCGACACGGTGATGTACACGGAGAGCATTTCCGGCAACCTGCTCGGCCTGATCCCGATCACGTTCGATCCGGAGCACCCGCCGCCGCTGAACATCCCGCTGATCTACTTCACCAACGTGAAGGTCACTCAGGCAGGCCAGTTCGGCGGGACCCTGCACGTGCCCGGGCTGCACAACTACATCACCGACTGAGCGCCCCTCACAGCCTGTTCGGGAGCCGCACACACCGAGGGCGCCCCCTGGAATCCCAGGGGGCGCCCTCGGCGTCGTACAGCGGCCCTCAGGGCCCTTTCCGGGTCAGCTCGTCGCCCCGCCCAGGTGGTGGACGCGGACCATGTTGGTGGTGCCGGGGACACCGGGGGGCGAACCGGCGGTGATGACCACGATGTCGCCCGCGTTGAAGCGGTTGAGCTTGACCAGCTCCTGCTCGACCAGCTCGACCATCTCGTCGGTGCTGTTCACGAACGGCACCACGTAGGGCTCCACGCCCCAGCTGAGCGCCATCTGGTTGCGGGTGCCCTCGTCGGTGGTGAAGGCGATGATCGGCTGCTGCGCGCGGTAGCGCGAGAGGCGGCGGGCGGTGTCACCGGACTGGGTGAAGGCCACCAGGCCCCGGCCGCCGAGGAAGTCGGCGATCTCGCAGGCCGCACGGGCCACCGAACCGCCCTGCGTACGCGGCTTCTTGCCGGGGACGAGCGGCTGGAGCCCCTTGGACATCAGCTCCTGCTCGGCCGCGGTGACGATCTTCGACATCGTCTTGACGGTCTCGATCGGGTACGCGCCCACGCTGGACTCCGCCGACAGCATGACCGCGTCCGCGCCGTCCAGGATCGCGTTGGCCACGTCGGAGGCCTCGGCGCGGGTCGGACGGGAGTTGGTGATCATCGACTCCATCATCTGGGTCGCCACGATCACCGGCTTGGCGTTGCGCCGGCACAGCTCGATCAGGCGCTTCTGCACCATGGGGACCTTCTCGAGCGGGTACTCGACGGCGAGGTCACCGCGGGCGACCATCACACCGTCGAACGCCATCACGACGTCCTCCATGTTCTGCACCGCCTGCGGCTTCTCCACCTTGGCGATGACCGGGACGCGGCGGCCCTCCTCGTCCATGACGCGGTGCACGTCCTGGACGTCCTTGGCGTCCCGGACGAACGACAGCGCGACCAGGTCGCAGCCCATGCGGAGCGCGAAGCGGAGGTCCTCGACGTCCTTCTCGGACAGGGCCGGCACGTTGACGGCCGCGCCCGGCAGGTTGATGCCCTTGTGGTCGGAGATGACGCCGCCCTCGATGACGATCGTCCTGACCCGGTGCCCCTCGACCTCGGTGACCTTCAGCTCGACGTTGCCGTCGTTGATGAGGACCTGGTCGCCCTTGGTCACGTCGCCTGGCAGGCCCTTGTAGGTCGTCCCGCAGATCGTCTTGTCGCCGGGGACGTCCTCGGTGGTGATGGTGAACTCGTCACCGCGCACCAGCTCCACGGGACCCTCGGCGAAGGTCTCCAGGCGGATCTTCGGGCCTTGCAGGTCGGCGAGGACACCGATGGCCCGGCCGGTCTCCTTGGCGGCGGCCCGGACGCGGTCGTACCGGCCCTGGTGCTCGGCGTGCGTGCCGTGGCTGAAGTTGAAGCGGGCCACGTTCATGCCGGCTTCGATCAACGAGACGAGCTGCTCGTGGGAGTCGACCGCGGGGCCGAGAGTACAGACGATTTTCGAACGGCGCATGGGGCGATCCTATCGGTTTGTTTCACAACGGAATATTCCGTCAGGCGGAAAAATACAAAAGGGCGGGACGCCGCTCAGGTGTGATTCTCCGAACCAATTACCAGCGCGTAGGTCTGTGTCGCGATCTCCAATTCCTCGTCAGTGGGCACCACCGCCACCGCGACCCGGGCGCCCTCGGGCGAGATCAGCCGCGCCCCGTCGCCGCGCACCGCGTTGCGCTCCCCGTCCACGGCCAGGCCCAGCTCCTCCAGGCCCGCCAGGGCGGCCTCCCGCACGGGCGCCGCGTTCTCGCCGACGCCGGCGGTGAAGGCCACCGCGTCCACCCGCCCGAGAACGGCGTAATAGGCGCCGATGTACTTCCTCAGGCGGTGAATGTAGATGTCGAACGCCAGCCCCGCCTGCTCGTCGCCCGCGTCGACGCGGCGGCGGATCTCCCTCATGTCGTTGTCACCGCACAGACCGATCAGACCGCTCTTCTTGTTGAGGAGAGTGTCGATCTCGTCGGCGGACATTCCACCAACACGCATCAAATGGAAGATGACGGCCGGGTCCATGTCTCCCGAGCGCGTACCCATCACGAGCCCCTCCAAAGGCGTCAGTCCCATGGAGGTGTCCACACACTTCCCGCCCCTGACGGCCGAGGCTGACGCGCCGTTGCCCAGGTGCAGCACGATCACGTTCACCTCGGAGGGGTCCTTGCCCAGCAGCTCCGCCGTGGCGCGGGAGACGTAGGCGTGCGAGGTGCCGTGGAAGCCGTAGCGGCGGATGCGGTGCTCGTCGGCCGTCTTCACGTCGATCGCGTAACGGGCCGCCGACTCCGGCATGGTCGTGTGGAAGGCGGTGTCGAAGACGGCGACCTGCGGAAGGTCCGGCCGCAGCGCCCGGGCCGTGCGGATGCCGGTGAGGTTGGCCGGGTTGTGCAGCGGGGCCACCGGGATGAGCCGCTCGATCTCGGCGAGCACGGCCTCGTCGATCACGGTCGGCTCGGTGAAGGACTTGCCCCCGTGCACCACGCGGTGCCCGATCGCGGCCAGTTCGGGTGAGTCCAGGCCGAGGCCGTCCTTGCCGAGCTCCTCGGCGACGGCCTTCAGCGCGGCGTCGTGGTCGGCGATCGCACAGCCGCGCTCGCGGCTCTCCCCGCCGGCCGGGGTGTGCTTCAGCCGGGAGGTCTGCTCGCCGATGCGCTCGACCAGGCCCACCGCGAGCCGACTGCTGTCGCGCATGTCGAGCAACTGGTACTTCACCGACGAGGAGCCGGAGTTGAGGACGAGGACACGGGTGGGGCTCACTGGGCGATCGCCTTCTCGCTCGGGGACGGGGCGGGGGACTGGGCCTGGATCGCCGTGATGGCGACGGTGTTGACGATGTCCTGGACGAGGGCGCCCCGGGACAGGTCGTTGACCGGCTTGCGCAGACCCTGCAGCACCGGTCCGACGGCGATCGCGCCGGCTGAACGCTGCACGGCCTTGTAGGTGTTGTTGCCGGTGTTCAGGTCGGGGAAGATCAGCACGCTGGCCTGCCCGGCGACCTCCGAGCCGGGCAGCTTGGTCGCCGCGACCGACGGCTCCACGGCGGCGTCGTACTGGATCGGGCCCTCGATCTTCAGGTCGGGCCGGCGCGAGCGGACGAGCTCGGTGGCCTCGCGCACCTTGTCGACGTCGGCGCCGGAGCCGGAGGTGCCGGTGGAGTACGACAGCATGGCGATGCGCGGCTCCACGCCGAACTGCTCGGCCGTGGCCGCGGACTGGATGGCGATGTCGGCGAGCTGCTCGGCGTTCGGGTCCGGGTTGACCGCACAGTCGCCGTAGACGAGGACCTTGTCGGCCAGGCACATGAAGAACACCGACGAGACGATGTCGGCGTCCGGCTTCGTCTTGATGACCTCGAAGGCCGGGCGGATGGTCGCGGCCGTGGAGTGCACCGAGCCGGACACCATGCCGTCGGCGAGGCCCTCCTGGACCATCAGCGTGCCGAAGTAGTTCACGTCCGAGACGACGTCGTACGCCAGCTCCACGGTGACGCCCCGGTGTGCGCGCAGGGCCGCGTACTTCTCGGCGAAGGAGTCGCGCAGGTCGGAGGTCGCCGGGTCGATCAGCTGGGACTCGCCGAGGTCCACGCCGAGGTCGGCGGCCTTCTTGCGGATCTGGTCGACCGGGCCGAGCAGGGTCAGCTCGCACACGCCCCGGCGCAGCAGCACCTCGGCGGCGTGCAGCACGCGCTCCTCGGTGCCCTCGGGCAGCACGACGCGACGCAGGTCGGAGCGGGCCTGCTCCAGCAGCTTGTGTTCGAACATCATCGGCGTCACACGGTCGCTGCTCGGCGCGGAGACCCGGCGGGCCAGGTCACCGGTGTCGGCGTAGCGCTCGAACAGGCCGAGTGCCCGCTCCGCCTTGCGCGGGGTGGCCGCGTTGAGCTTGCCCTCCAGGGAGAACAGCTGCTCCGCGGTGGGGAAGCTGGTGCCGGCCACCGACAGCACCGGGGTGCCGGGCGCGAGGCGGTCGGCGAGGGTGAGGATGTCGTCACCCGGCACCTCGTCCAGGGTGAGCAGCACGCCCGCTATCGGCGGGGTGCCGGCGCTGTGCGCGGCGAGCGCGCCGACGACCAGGTCCGCGCGGTCGCCCGGGGTGACGACGAGGCACCCCGGGGTCAGGGCGCCGAGGAAGTTCGGCAGCATCGCGCCGCCGAAGACGAAGCCCAGCACGTCCCGGGCGAGGCCCGAGTCGTCGCCGAGCACCACCCGGGCGCCGAGGGCGTGGCTGATCTGCGAGACGGTCGGGGCGGACAGCGCCGGCTCGTCGGGCAGGACGTAACAGGGCACGGGGAGCCGGGAGTCGAGCTGACCGGCGATCTCGTCGCGGTCCTGGCGGGCGACCCGGTTGGCGACCATGGCCAGGACGTCGCAGCCCAGGGTGTCGTAGGCGCGGTAGGCGTTGCGCGTCTCGGCGAGCACCGACTCCACGGTCTGCTTGCGGCCGCCCACGACCGGGATCACCGACGCGCCGAACTCGTTGGCCAGCCGGGCGTTGAGCGACAGTTCGTCCGGCAGTTGGGTGCCGGCGTAGTCCGTGCCGAGGACCAGGACGACGTCGTAGTCCCGGGCGACCAGGTGGAAGCGGTCGACGAGCGTGGACACCAGCTCGTCCGTGCCGGCCTCGGCCTGGAGGGCGGACGCCTCGTGGTAGTCCATGCCGTAGACGGTCGCCGGGTCCTGGGTGAGCCGGTAACGGGCGCGCAGCAGCTCGAAGAGGCGGTCGGGCCCGTCGTGGACCAGGGGGCGGAAGACGCCGACTCGGTCGACCTGCCGGGTGAGGAGCTCCATGACCCCCAGTTCGACGACCTGGCGGCCGTCGCCGCGGTCGATGCCGGTCACATACACGCTGCGGGTCACGCGCGCTCTCCGTTTCGTCTCGAATGGGCGTACACATCAAGCCAGCGGCTATCCAGCCAGGGGCACAAAAATCGCCCACCGAGGTGAGCAGAACCCTCTTGACAATACCTCTCACGCTATATAAGGCGCCCGTCAGCGTCGGGTGCCGCATCGGGGTGCGGGGCGTGAAACAATCGGCAGTGGCTCACCGGTATCCACAGCGAGCAGGAGATACAGCACGATGCGCATCGGAGTTCTCACCGCAGGCGGCGACTGCCCCGGCCTGAACGCCGTGATCCGGTCGGTCGTGCACCGGGCGGTCGACAACTACGGCGACGAGGTCATCGGCTTCGAGGACGGTTACTCGGGCCTGCTGGACGGCCGCTACCGCAACCTCGACCTGAACGCGGTCAGCGGCATCCTCGCCCGCGGCGGCACCATCCTCGGGTCGTCCCGGCTGGAGCGCGACCGACTCCGCGAGGCGTGCGAGAACGCCTCCGACATGATCCACGAGTTCGGCATCGACGCGCTGATCCCGATCGGCGGCGAGGGCACGCTGACGGCGGCCCGCATGCTGAGCGACGCGGGTCTGCCCGTCGTGGGCGTCCCGAAGACGATCGACAACGACATCTCCTCCACCGACCGCACCTTCGGCTTCGACACCGCCGTGGGCGTCGCCACCGAGGCGATGGACCGCCTGAAGACCACCGCCGAATCCCACCAGCGGGTGATGGTCGTGGAGGTCATGGGCCGGCACGCGGGCTGGATCGCGCTGGAGTCCGGCATGGCCGCGGGCGCGCACGGCATCTGTCTGCCGGAGCGGCCGTTCGACCCGGCCGATCTCGTGAAGATGGTCGAGGAACGCTTCGCCCGCGGGAAGAAGTTCGCGGTGGTCTGCGTCGCCGAGGGCGCCCACCCCGCCGACGGCACCATGGACTACGGCAAGGGCGCGATCGACAAGTTCGGCCACGAGCGGTTCCAGGGCATCGGCACGGCGCTGGCCCACGAACTGGAGCGGCGGCTCGGCAAGGAGGCCAAGCCGGTCATTCTCGGCCACGTCCAGCGCGGCGGCTCACCGACCGCGTACGACCGGGTGCTGGCCACGCGGTTCGGCTGGCACGCCGTGGAGGCCGCGCACCAGGGCCGGTTCGGCAGGATGACCGCGCTGCGCGGGACGGACATCGTGATGGTGCCGCTCGCGGACGCCGTGACCGAGCTGAAGACGGTGCCGAAGGACCGGATGGACGAGGCCGAGTCGGTCTTCTAGTCCGGCCTCGGGTCGGTCAGTTCGGCCTCGGGTCGGTGTCGGCCTGGAGCTTCGTCCAGAAATGCTCCACGATCCGGTCGAGGAACTCCTGGCCGGCGTCGCCCGCGTGGCCGCTGCCGCCGCCCCAGCTCAGGGTGGCTGCCATGTGCCCCTGGTAGTCCTCGTGCAGGCCCTGCAGGGCTGACTCCAGGAACCGCCGGTCCAGGGGCACGAGTTTGGCCACCGGGCGGACGTGGGCCTGCCAGCGGGTGGTGGCCGCGTTGCGCAGCAGCTCGCCCAGCCTGGCGTCCCGTCCGGTGACGGTGACGAAGTCGGGCAGACCGAGGCCGAGCAGGTCGGCGAGGGCCGCCGACTGGCGCTCGGTGCCGCGCCAGCTGTCGGTCTCCTCCATGCGCAGATACGCGTGCACGTCGTGCCCCACGGCCCGGGCCACGTCCTCGGGGGCGAGGCCGCGGGCGACGCGGTGCTCGCGCAGGGTGCGCGGTCTGCCGATGAGTTCGGCGGGCGAGCACCACAGCACGCCTGCGAGGGCGGTGAGTTCGGAGCCGGTCGGGGCCGCGATCCCGCGTTCCCAGGCGATGACGTGGTCCGGGGAGACGTGGGGGTGCCCGTACGAGACCCGCATTCCGTGGGCGACGTGTTCGGGGGCCATGCCGAGGGCCGCGCGCAGGCGACGGGCGGCGGGGGCGTTGAAGGGCGGGGGCGTGGTCGTGGGTGTGGACTCGCTCGGGCGGGGTGAAGGTCGGCGCACGGGCCACAAGCTAGGGGCGCCAGGCAGTGGCGACTACGGTCTGTTCGGCCAGGATCACGGATTGTAGGAACCTACGGCTACCGGCTGGTTCCTGCCGGGCTGAAGATCGCCTGTCGGGTGGACGGGTGTGCGGGCGAGGATGGCGCCGGGCCCGGTGATCGTGGGCCCGGAAAGGCGGTGGGTCACATGAACGGCAAGCTCAACGGGCATATTCGCGAGCGGCTTCTCGCTCCGAACTTCTGGCACCTGGCGACGGTGGGTGCGGACGGGGCGCCTCAGGTGTCGCCCATGTGGGCGGACATCGAGGGCGAGTACGTCATGGTCAACACCTCGGTGGGGCGGGTGAAGGAGGAGAATCTGCGGCGCAATCCGTACGTCTCGCTGTCCCATCACGACCCCGGCAACCCGTACGACCGTGCGGAGATCCGCGGGAAGGTCGTGCGGTTCGTGGAGGGCGAGGCCGCGGAACGGGCGATGGACCGGCTGGCGCGCAAGTACCTCGGCGAGGACCGGTACCCGTGGCTGCTGCCGGGGGAGCGCCGGGTGATGCTGCTGATCGAGCCGACCCGGGTGCGGAGGCTGGAGGGGGTCGAGCCGTTCCGGGCGGGAGTGCTGCCGGAGGGGGCGGCCGGCTGAGACCAGGTCCGTGTGCGGCGCGCTGGGTGAGACGCATCAGCTCGCCCTGTCGGGGGAGTTCGTCGACGCAGCGCTCGGTGAGCAGTGCCTTGCCGGGCGCTCCGGTGTGCGCCGGGGGCGCGGCGATGGACCCGGCTGATGGTCCGGGTGACTGTGCCGGCGGGCGGCGCGCGGTGGCCGCCGCCCGGCGCCCGGTCTCGTGCGGTGGCCGCCGCCCGCGCCGGGGGTGGGTCGGGGCCGCGCCGGGCGGTGGGCGAAGGGGACTCGGTACGGGGCGGTCACTGCGTGTGCGGCGGCTGGACCGGCGGCTGATGAACCGTCACTGACCCGTGACCCATCGGTACTGCAGCTCCGGCCGCCCCACCGTGCCGTACTGCGGGCGGCGGGCCGCGCGGCCCGCGTCCACCAGGTGCTCCAGATAACGGCGTGCCGTGATGCGGGAGATGCCCACGGTCTCGGCGACACCGGCGGCCGTGAGGCCCTCCGCGCTGTCGCGCAGGGCGATGGTCACCCGCTCCAGCGTCGGCGAGCTCAGGCCCTTGGGCAGGGCGGCCGGTCCGGGTGCGCGCAGGGCCGCGAGCGCCCGGTCCACCTCGTCCTGGCCGCTCGCCTCACCGACCGCCGCGTGGAACTCGGCGTAGCGCACGAGCCGGTCGCGCAGGGTCGCGAAGGTGAACGGCTTCAGGACGTACTGCACGACCCCGAGCGAGACGCCCTCACGGACCACGGCCAGGTCGCGGGCCGACGTCACCGCTATCACGTCGGCGTGGTGACCGGCCGCCCGCAGGGAGCGCGCCAGTTGCAGGCCGTGCACGTCCGGCAGGTGCAGGTCGAGCAGGAGCAGGTCGACCGGGGTGCGCTCCAGGGCCCGGCGGGCCTCCGCGCCCGTGTGCGCCCTGCCCACGGCCACGAACCCGGGCACCCGGCCGACGTACAGCACGTGGGCGTCGGCGGCGACCGGGTCGTCCTCCACCACCAGGACGCGGATGGCCTTCTCGCTGCTCGTCATACGTCGCCTCCAGCGCCTCTGGCCACCGGGGCCCCGGACGTCACACCCTCGGCCGCCGCCTCCGGCTCCCACAGCGGCAGCCGTACCTCGAACTCCGCCCCGCCCCCGTCGGCCTCCGTCACCGTCAGGGAGCCCTCGTGCCGCTGGACCGCCTGCCGTACGAGCGCCAGTCCCAGGCCCCGGCCGCCCGGGCCCGCCGGTTTCGTCGAGAAGCCCCGCTGGAAGACCGCCTCCGCGTGCTCGGGGTCCACGCCCGGACCCGTGTCCGAGACTCGCAGCACCAGTTCCGGGAGGCCCCCGGTGTCCCGGGTGTACGCCGCCACCGTCACCCGGGCCCGCACGCTCCCCTGTGCCGCGTCCACGGCGTTGTCGATCAGATTGCCGAGGATGGTGACCAGGTCCCGCGCGGGCAGGGTCTCGGGGAGCAGGCCGTCGTCCAGGCTGCTGTCCTCGGACACCATCAGCTCCACGCCCCGTTCGTTCGCCTGGGCCGTCTTGCCCAGCAGCAGCGCCGCCAGCACCGGCTCGCTCACCGCCGCCACGACCTGGTCGGTCAGGGCCTGCGCCAGCTCCAGCTCGGCCGTCGCGAACTCCACCGCTTCCTCCGCCCGGCCCAGCTCGATCAGCGAGACGACCGTGTGCAGCCGGTTCGCCGCCTCGTGCGCCTGTGAGCGCAGGGCCTGTGTGAAACCCCGCTCAGAGTCCAACTCGCCCATCAGCGACTGGAGTTCGGTGACATCGCGCAGAGTGGCGACCGTACCGCGCCGTTCACCGCCCGACACCGGCGACGTGTTGATCACCAGGACCCTGGAGGCCGTCAGATGCACCTCGTCGACCCGCGGCTCCGACGCCAGCAGCGCGCCCGTCAGCGGGGCCGGCAGTCCGAGCTCGGCCACCGACCTGCCCACCACGTCACCGGTCACGCCGAGCAGCTCCCGCCCTCCGTCGTTGATCAGCGCCACACGGTACTGCCCGTCCAGCATCAGCAGCCCCTCACGTACGGCGTGCAGGGCGGCCTGATGGTAGTCGTGCATCCGGCTGAGTTCGGCCGCGTTCATCCCGTGGGTGTGGCGGCGCAGCCGGGCGTTGATGACGTACGTGCCGACCGCGCCCAGCGCCAGCGCGCCGGCCGCGACGCCGAGCAGGGCCGTCAGCTGGTCCTGGACGCGCTGGGTGATCTCCTCGACCCGGATACCCGCGCTGACCAGGCCGACCACCGTCCGGCCGTCCTGGATCGGGGTGACCGCGCGGACCGACGGGCCGAGCGTGCCGGTGTAGGTCTCGGTGAAGGTCCGGCCTCTCAGCGCCTGCGCGGTGTGGCCCTGGAAGGTCTGGCCGATCTGCTTCGGGTCGGGGTGCGTCCAGCGGATGCCCCGCGGATCCATGATCGTGATGAAGTCGACCTCGGTGTCCCGCATCACCTTCAGCGCGTACGGCTGCAGCTCGGCGGACGGGTCGGGGGTGCGGGTCGCCGCCAGCACGGACGGCGAGTCGGCGACGGAGCGCGCCACCGCCCTGGCCTGGCGCCTCGCGGCCTCCTCGGCCTGGCTGCGGTCGCTGATGTAGGTGAACAGCGCGTATCCGGCCACGACGACCGCTATCAGGACGGCCTGCATGGCGAAGAGCTGGCCCGCCAGACTGCGGGGGCCGGGGACGGTGAAGCGCATGTCGTCAGTCTGCCTCGTGGCTGATTGTGAACTATATGAACGGAAGGGTGACCGCGCTCACAGAGAAGGACATAGTCGCGGCATTCCCCATAACGCATCTCCGGGAGCCCCGCTCCCTTTCCCCCGGACGTGAGCCGCACGCCGGTGATGCCGACGACGTCGTCAAGGAGGGCCGCCGTGACCAGCGCAGCCGATACGGCACCTGCCGCACCCAAGGCAAAGCGGGACCGCACGCACTATCTCTACATCGCGGTGATCATCGCGGTCGCCGCCGGTATCGCGGTGGGTCTGGCCGCACCCGACTTCGCGGTCGGGCTGAAGCCCATCGGCACCGGCTTCGTGGCCCTGATCAAGATGATGATCTCGCCGATCATCTTCTGCACGATCGTGCTGGGCATCGGCTCGGTGCGGAAGGCCGCCAAGGTCGGAGCCGTCGGCGGTATCGCCATGGGCTACTTCATGGTGATGTCACTGGTCGCGCTGAGCATCGGCCTGGTCGTCGGCAACATCCTGGAGCCGGGCACCGGCCTCGCGGTGACCGACGCGATCAAGGACGCCGGTCACGCACAGGTCGACGCCGAGGCCAAGGACACCACGGAGTTCCTGCTCGGCATCATCCCGACCACGATCGTCTCCGCCTTCACCAACGAGTCGGTTCTGCAGACCCTGCTGATCGCCCTGCTCGCCGGCTTCGCGCTGCAGGGCATGGGCTCGGCCGGCCAGCCGATCCTGCGCGGTATCGAGCACATCCAGCGGCTCGTCTTCCGCATCCTCGCCATGGTGATGTGGGCCGCCCCGATCGGTGCCTTCGGCGCCATCGCCGCCGTCACCGGCTCCGCCGGCCTGGACGCGCTCAAGAGCCTCGCCGTGCTGATGCTCGGCTTCTACGTCACCTGCTTCCTGTTCGTCTTCATCGTGCTCGGCATCCTGCTGCGCGTGATCTCCGGCCTGAACATCCTCACGCTGTTCAAGTACCTGGGCCGGGAGTTCCTGCTGATCCTGTCCACCTCCTCCTCCGAGTCCGCGCTGCCGCGGCTCATCGCGAAGATGGAGCACCTGGGCGTCAGCAAGCCGGTGGTCGGCATCACCGTCCCGACCGGCTACTCCTTCAACCTCGACGGCACCATGATCTACATGACCATGGCCTCGCTGTTCATCGCCGACGCCATGGGCACGCCGATGTCCATCGGCGAGCAGATCCCGCTGCTGCTCTTCCTGCTGGTCGCCTCCAAGGGTGCCGCCGGTGTCACCGGTGCCGGTCTCGCGACGCTGGCCGGTGGTCTGCAGTCGCACAAGCCGGCCCTGGTGGACGGCATCGGCCTGATCGTCGGCATCGACCGCTTCATGAGCGAGGCCCGCGCCCTGACCAACTTCGCCGGGAACGCCGTGGCCACCGTGCTGATCGGCACCTGGACGAAGGAGATCGACAAGGAGCGCGTCAACCAGGTCCTCGCCGGTCAGCTGCCCTTCGACGAGAAGACGCTGCTGGACGACGGCCACGGCGGCCCGGCCGAGGACCACGTCGAGGTGGCCGAGCCGGGCGGTGAGAAGGAGCTGGCGAAGGCCTGACGGCCGCGCAGCGCCTCCCGAGACTCCGGGCGGCTGGGTGTCCCCCCGTCGCTCAGCCGCCCGGTCATCACACTCGGAAGATCAATCGTTCAGCTTCGCCACCAGCTCGGTGGCGCTCGAGGCGGGCACGCCCGCCGCGGTCAGGATGGTGACCGCGGCGCAGCGGCCCGCCTCTTGCGCTGCCACGAGCCCGTCGTTCACCGCCTCCATCAGCGCGACCAGCATCTGCTCCTGCACATAGGCCAGGGCGGGCGCGGGCAGCGGTGAGCTGAAGACGCCCTGGTCGAGGCCGCGCCGGAGCACGCCGGTGGCCGCCTTTCGGACCGGGGCGAGCCGTTCCCGGATGCCCTGCATGGTGACCGTGCGCTGGGCCAGCGCGATCAGCAGCCGGTAGCGGTCGGCGAGCTCCCACACCGCCAGCACCGAGCGTGCCACGGCCTCGGCCGGGTCCTCCACGCCCTCGCGCCCCGCCGCGTGCGCGGCTGACAGGGCCTCCACCGCGTTGTCGACGAGCGTGCTGATCAGCGCCTCGCGATTCGGGAAGTGCCCGTACACCGTCCGCCGTACGACGCCGGCGGCGCGGGCGATCTGGTCCATGGACGCGTCGGGGTCGCGCAGCAACTCGGCGAGGGCGACGTCGAGGATGCGGCGCCGGTTGGCGTCGGCGCGGCTGGAGTGACCGGTGGGCATGACAGCCATTCTGCACGCCCCGCCCCGGGCTCCGCCTCCGCTGTTTGCACACTGTTGTGCAGTAGGCGTACATTGCACATGACTGAGCAATTGCACAGTGATGTGCAATCCGTCGCGCGACCCGAGGAAGGCGACCCCTGCCATGCGACTCGTCATGACCGAACCGGCCGAGAGGACGGAGCGCCCCTACGCCCGCCGCTGGTGGGCGCTCCTCGTGCTCTGCCTGAGCCTGCTGATCATCGTGATGGCCAACACGGCCCTCACCGTCGCAGCGCCCGACATGACCGAGGATCTCGGGCTGTCCAGCGCCGACCTGCAGTGGGTGATCGACGGCTACACCGTCCCGTACGCCGCGCTGATGCTGCTGCTCGGCGCGATAGGCGACAAGTACAGCCGCCGGGGCGCGCTCGTCCTCGGGCTGCTCGTGTTCGCGGGCGGCTCCGTCTTCGGGTTCCTCGCCGACAGTGCCACGACGGTCATCGCGGCCCGGGCCGTGATGGGTGCCGGCGCCGCCATGATCATGCCCGCCACCCTGTCGCTGCTCGCCGCGACCTTCCCGCGTGCCGAACGCGCCAGGGCCATCACCCTGTGGACCGCCACGGCCGGGCTCGCCATCGCGGCCGGGCCGCTGGTCGCCGGGGCGCTGCTGGAGGACCACGGCTGGTCGTCGACGTTCCTCATCAACGTGCCGATCGCGGCGCTGGCCGTTGTCGGCGCCTTCGTCCTCGTGCCGCCGTCCAAGGCCGGAAACCACGGGCGCATCGACTACGGCGGCGGGCTGCTGTCGGTGGTCTGGATCGCCGCGCTGGTCTACATGATCATCGAGGGCCCGCACTTCGGCTGGGGCGTCAAGGCCGTCACGGCGGCGGTCGTCGCGGGAGCGGGCCTCGTGGCCTTCGTCCTCTGGGAGCTGCGCCACCCTCGCCCGGTCCTCGACGTCCGCCGCTTCACGAACCGCGGCTTCGCGGGCTCCAACCTCGCCGTCGCGCTGTTCTTCCTGGCGGTCTTCGGCGCCTTCTACTACCTGACGCAGCACCTGCAGTTCGTCCTCGGCTACGACGCCCTGGACACCGGCCTGCGCATGCTGCCGCTGGCCGGTGCGGTCTTCGTGGGCGCCGCCCTGACCGGCTACCTCACGCCCCGGGTCGGCATGAAGTGGACCGTCACGGGGGGCATGCTCGGCGGTACGGCGGCCCTGGCACTCCTCACGCAGGTCGACTCCGGCTCGTCGTACGGCGACTTCGTCGCGCCCCTGGTCGTCCTCGGACTCGCCATCGGGCTCGCGCTGTCGCCCTGCACCGACGCGATCATGGGGGCGTTCCCGGAGTCCGAGCTGGGCGTCGGCGGCGCGGTGAACGACACGTCGCTGGAACTCGGTGGGTCGCTCGGCATCGCCATCCTCGGCTCGCTGCTTGCGACGTCGTACTCCGGCCACCTCTCGGACGCGACGGCCGGCAGCAAGCTCCCCGCCTCCTCGCTGGAGGCGGCCCAGGACTCCGTCGGCGCCGGGTACGCCGTGGCGCAGGGCATCGGCGACAAGGCGCGGCAGCTGGCCGAGCAGGCGGCGCACACGAGCGACCCGCAGCAGGCCGAGCGGCTGCGCGCCCAGGCCGAGCAACTCGGCGGCGGGGCGAGGCGGATGGCCGACGCGGTGGGGTCTTCCTTCGCCGACGCGGTCGCGCACACCAGCCTGGTCGGGGCCGTGATCCTGGGCGTCGGGACGGTCGTCGTGGCGCTGCTGCTGCCCGGGAAGGGGAAGACCGCCGCGGACGAGCCCGCCGAGGACAGGGAGCTGGAGTCCGCCGGAACCCGCTAGACGTGGACCGGCTCGGTGGCCGCGTCCAGGCGGGCCCGCTCCTCCGGGGTGAGCGGCAGGTCCGCCCCGGCCGCCGAGTCCCTGACCGTCTCCGGACGGCTCGCCCCCGGGATCGGGAGGATCGGGAGGACCGTCGGGGACCGCGTCAGCAGCCAGGCGAGGCCGACCCGTTGGGGACTGACACCGCGGTCGCCGCCACCGCGTGGATATGAAGCCGAACCGGGTGGCCCGGGTGTTGTCCATGCCGTAGGGGCGGCGAAAGGAGAACGGCGAGACGTCGCCGACCTCGACGGGCCGGAACACGGCCCGCCCACCCCGGACGTGCGCCGCAACGGCCTCGCACAACTCCTCGGTGCTCGGGTCAAGGGGCGGCTGCTCCAGGAGCGCGCCGACGTGCTGCAGAGGACGCGCCCGGGGACAAGCAAATCCCCCGAGCAATTGCGCTCGGGGGATTTCCTTGCGTATATTTATCTGTTCGTGACTTCAAGTCGATTGAAGCCACAGTGAAGTTCAGTGAGCACAGTATATCCGGGCGGGAGCGGAATTGTCAAACACCGAATTTCCGGACGATGAATTGCGACAGGAACAGGAATTCATCGACGGGTTGTACGCGCGCGTGGACGCGCTGCGGGGCGACGCCGAGACCTCCGTCACGGACGCGCTCGCGCAGGGCAACACCCCCATGCAGGCCAGACTGGAGCGGGACATCCTCGTGGCCGAGCGCTCCGGGCTGCTCGCCGCGCTGAACGCGGTGGACGGCTCCCTGTGCTTCGGCCGGATCGACCTCACCTCGGGCATCACCCACCACATCGGCCGCATCGGCCTGCGCAGGGACGACGCGGAGCGCACCCCCGTCCTGATCGACTGGCGCGCCGACGTCGCCCGCCCCTTCTACCTGGCCACCGGCCACACCCCGATGGGGCTCAGGCGCCGGCGGCACATCGCGACCGACGGCCGCACGGTCACCCACCTGCACGACGAGATCCTCGACCTCGGCGACCGGACCCGCACCGGCCACGAGGACCCGACGGGCGACGCCGTCCTGCTCGCCGCGCTCAACTCCGCGCGCACCGGCCGCATGAGTGACATCGTGCAGACCATCCAGGCCGACCAGGACCGCATCATCCGCGCCCCGCACCGCGGCGTCATGGTGGTGGAGGGCGGCCCGGGCACCGGCAAGACGGCCGTCGCCCTGCACCGCGCCGCCTACCTGCTGTACGAGCACCGGGAACTGCTCGCCAAGCGCGCGGTGCTGATCGTCGGACCCAACCCGGCGTTCCTCGGCTACATCGGCGAGGTGCTGCCCTCCCTCGGCGAGACGGGTGTACTCCTCGCGACCGTCGGCGAACTGTTCCCCGGTGTGAAGGCCACCGCGACCGACACGCCCGAGGCGGCAGCGGTGAAGGGCCGCGCCGAGATGGCCGACGTCCTCGCCGACGTCGTCCGCAGCCGGCAGGCGCTGCCCGACCCGGTCATCGCCATCGAGCACGACCGCGAGGTCCTGATGCTCGACGACGGCCTGGTCAACGTCGCCCGCGAGCGCACCCGCGCCGCCAAGCTGCCGCACAACGCCGCCCGCGAGCACTTCGAGGGCCACATCCTCAACGCCCTCACCGACCTGTACGCCGAGCGGATCGGCACCGACCCCTTCGACGGGTCCAGCCTGCTCGACCCCAGCGACATCACCCAGATCCGCGACGACCTCGCCGACAACCCCGAAGTCTGGTCCGCCATCGACCAGTTGTGGCCGGTGCTCACCCCGCAACGGCTCGTCGCGGACTTCCTCGCCGCTCCCGAGGAGTACCTGCCCGCCGAGGACGCCGACGCCGTACGCCGCCCCGTGACCCGGCGCTGGACGGTCGCGGACGTGCCGCTGCTCGACGAGGCCGCCGAACTCCTCGGCGACGACGACCGGCTCGCCCGCGAGCGCGCACAGCGCGAGCGGGAGCAGCAGATCGCCTACGCGCAGGGCGTGCTGGAGGTGTCGTACGCGTCCCGGACCTACGAGTTCGAGGACAAGGAGGAGGACGACCCCGAGGGCTCCGAGGTGCTGTCCGCGCACGACATCATCGACGCCGAGCGGTTCGCCGAGCGCCACGAGGAGGACGACCACCGCAGCGCCGCCGAGCGTGCCGCGGCCGACCGCACCTGGGCGTTCGGGCACATCATCGTCGACGAGGCGCAGGAGCTGTCGCCGATGGCGTGGCGGCTGCTGATGCGGCGCAGCCCGACCCGCTCGATGACCCTGGTCGGCGACCCCGCGCAGACCGCGGAGGCGGCCGGTGTCGGATCATGGTCAGGCATCCTGTCCCCGTACGTCGAGGACCGCTGGGAGCACACCCGCCTGGGCGTCAACTACCGCACACCGGCCGAGATCATGGACGTCGCGGCGGCCGTGGTCCGCGCCGAGAACCCAAAGTTCCAGCCGCCCAGCTCGGTCCGCTCCACGGGCGTACGCCCCTGGGCCCGCGCCACCGACGACCTCCCCGGCGCCGTCGCCAAGGCGGTCGGGGAACTCACCCCGGCGGAGGGGCGGCTCGCGGTGATCGCGCCGCGCGACCTCCACCGCGGCATCGCGGCCCGGCTGGACGGCGTCACCGCGGGCGCCGAACCCGACCTCACGCAGACGGTCGTCCTCCTCGACCCGCGCCAGGCCAAGGGCCTGGAGTTCGACTCCGTCCTCGTGGTCGAACCCGGCCGCTACGGCACCAGCGACCTGTACGTGGCCCTGACCCGGGCCACCCAGCGGCTCGGGGTGCTGCACACCGGGGAGCTGCCGAAGGCCCTGGCGGAGGCCTTCGTGTAGGCAAGCGGAGCCGTACCCGGCCGCTGCGGGCCGGGTACGGGAACCGCCTGGCGCAGGAGCGACTTCGGATCCCGCAGGGCGTGCCACAGTCCGGCTGCCGGCGGTACGACCGTCATCGCGAAGAAGAGCCAGAACACGAACGACCAGAAGACCGAGGTCCTCACCCACGGCGGCAGCAGCGGATGCGCAGGCAGCCCGCGCAGGGCGACCTGGCCGACCACCGGCCCCGCGAAGACCGGAAGCAGCGTCACGACGTCACGGCCGTCTTCCGGGCGCGCAGCTCGGTCGCGTAGCCCGCGCCGATGGCGAGCAGCGCGGCGGACAGGGTGAGGGCCGCAGTCGCCCAGTTCATCCACACGTAGCTGGGGTCACTGGCGTAGACGGACCCGTCGCCGCGGACGCAGTCGAAGCGCAGCGGCAGGTACGAGGACCGGTGGTGGCTCAGGCCCTGGATCGTGGCCGGGTCGAAACCGTCGCGGCAGGCCGGAGCCGGGACCGAATTCGCCCCGTCGCCGAAGTCCGACTCCGACGTGAGCACGGCGAAGAAGCCCAGTGAGTACACGGCCGCGGCCGCCCACGCGGCCGTCGCCGCCGCCCGGCGCATCAGGTGCACCGCCCACGGCTCGGGCCGCCCGGGAAGCGCCATCGCGGCGGTCCCCGCGGCGGCGATGCACGACGCGATGGCGCAGGCCGCCGAGACACCGAGACCCATCAGCACAGGTCTCAGCCCCTTCCGAGCCGACAGGTGAGCGCGGTGGCACGCATGTGGCCACCTCACCAGGGCCGGACCGGACCGGCTGTGACGGAAGCCACTCCTCCCGTCACAGCAGTGTCACAGCAGGCGCGGGCCGCCTACGCCGGACGCAGCCACACCGTCGCCAAGGGGGGCAGGGTCAGCTGGATGCTCGCCGGGCGGCCGTGCCAGGGGGTGGGCTCTGGTTTGACCGGGTCGGGGTTCGTGACGTCGCTGCCGCCGTAACGGGCCGCGTCGGTGTTGACCGCCTCGTGCCAGGCGGGGACGTCCTCGGGGACGCCCAGACGGTAGTCCGGGCGGACGACCGGCGCGAAGTTGGACACCGCCAGCACCGGCGTGCCCTCCGGGTCCAGCCGCAGGAACGCGACGACGTTGTCGTCGGCGGCGTCGCCGACGATCCACTCGAAGCCCGCCGGGTCCGTGTCCAGGCGCCACAGCGCCGGGGTGGCGCGGTAGACGGCGTTGAGGTCCCGGACCAGATCGCGCACGCCCCGGTGGTCGGGCTCGGCCCCGTAACCCGGGTCGAGCAGCCACCAGTCGGGGCCGTGCGCCTCGGACCACTCCGCCCCCTGCGCGAACTCCTGGCCCATGAACAGCAGCTGCTTGCCCGGGTGGGCCCACATGAAGCCGAGGTACGCCCGGACCCCGGCGCGCTGCTGCCACCAGTCGCCCGGCATCTTCGACACCAGGGAACGCTTGCCGTGCACGACCTCGTCGTGCGAGATCGGCAGCACGTAGTTCTCGCTGTACGCGTACACCATCGAGAACGTCATCTCGTGGTGGTGGTACTTGCGGTGCACCGGCTCGTGGCTCATGTACTGCAGCGAGTCGTGCATCCAGCCCATGTTCCACTTCAGGCCGAACCCGAGCCCGCCGAAGCCGCTCGGGCCCTTGTGGTGGGTGGCCCGGGTGACGCCGTCCCAGGCGGTGGACTCCTCGGCGATGGTGACCACGCCGGGCACCCTGCGGTACACCGTCGCGTTCATCTCCTGCAGGAACGCCACCGCGTCCAGGTTCTCCCGGCCGCCGTGTTCGTTGGGCGTCCACTGACCCGGCTCACGCGAGTAGTCGAGGTACAGCATGGACGCGACCGCGTCCACCCGCAGCCCGTCGATGTGGAACTCCTCGCACCAGTACACGGCGTTCGCGACGAGGAAGTTGCGCACCTCGTTGCGCCCGAAGTCGAACTCCAGCGTGCCCCAGTCGGGGTGCGCGGCCCGCAGCGGATCCGCGTGCTCGTACAGCGGCCGGCCGTCGAACTCGGCCAGCGCCCAGGCATCACGCGGGAAGTGCGCCGGCACCCAGTCCATGAGGACGCCGATGCCGGCCTGGTGCAGCGCGTCGACCAGGTACCGGAAGTCGTCGGGGGTGCCAAGGCGTGCCGTCGGCGCGTAGAAGCCGGTGACCTGGTAGCCCCAGGAGCCGCCGAACGGATGCTCCGCGACCGGCATCAGCTCGACGTGTGTGAAGCCCAGGTTCTTCACGTACCCGGGAAGCTGCTCAGCGAGCTGACGGTACGTCAGTCCCGGTCGCCAGGAGGGCAGGTGCACCTCGTACACCGAGAACGGTGCCTCGTGGGCCGGGGCCTCGGCGCGTCGGGACAGCCACTCCGCGTCGCCCCACTCGTAGTGCGAGGACGTGATGACCGACGAGGTGGCGGGCGGCACCTCCGTGCGGCGGGCCATCGGGTCGGCGCGCATGGTCCTAGAGCCGTCGGGCCGGGTGATCTCGAACTTGTACAGCTCGCCCTCGCCGACGTCCGGCAGGAACAGCTCCCACACGCCGGACGAGCCCAGCGACCGCATGACGTGCCCGGTGCCGTCCCAGAAGTTGAACGTGCCGGCCACGCGTACGCCGCGCGCGTTCGGCGCCCAGACCGCGAAGCGGGTGCCCGTCACGCCCTGGTGGGTCGTCGGGTGCGCGCCGAGCGCCTTCCACAGTTCCTCGTGCCGGCCCTCGCCGATCAGGTGCAGGTCGAGATCGCCCAGCGTGGGCAGGAAGCGGTAGGCGTCCGCGGTGTCCAGGAGCGTCCCCTCGTACCGCACGAGCAGCCGGTACTCCGGGACCTCCCGCAGCGGCAGCAGCCCCGAGAAGAACCCCTCCCCGTCGTCGTGCAGCTCCGCCCGCAGCTCCCCGGCGACCACGGTCACCGACAGGGCGTACGGCCGGAACGCCCGGAACGCGACCCCGCCGGGCACGGGGTGCGCGCCGAGCACGGAGTGCGGGTCGTGGTGCGTGCCGTGGAGCAGCCGCTCCCGGTCCACCGCGTCGACGGCGGGCGAGACGGCCACCTCCATCTCCGGGGGGACGGTCTGGGCGGGGGCGGCCTTCTCGGCGATGGGTTTCCTGACGGTGGCCTTCCTGTCCGGTGCCTTCTTCGTGGCGGTCTTCTTCGTGGCGGTCTTCTTCGCGGGCGGCGCGGCGGCGGTGGCCTTGGTGGCCGGCGCCTTCGCCGTGGTGGCCTTCCCGGCGGCCGCCGTGGTGGCCGTCGCCTTCTCCGCCGCGGTCTTCTTCGCGGTCGTCCTCTTCGCCGTTGCCTTCTCGGCGGCTTCCTTCCGCGCGGCTGTCTTCGTCGCGGCCGCCTTCTTGGCGGTGGACTTCGCCGCGGTCGCCTTCTCGGCAGCCGCCTTCTTTGTGACGGCCTTCTTGGCGGCTGCCGTCTTCGCGGGGGCCGCCTTCTTGCCTGCGGCCTTCGCCGGTGACCGCGCGGGGGCCGTCTTCTGGGCGGCGGCCTTCTTCGCGGCCGCCGTCTTCTTCGCCGCTGCCTGCTTCGGCACCGCCGTCTTCTTCGCGGCGCTCTTCTGCTGCGCGGCCGTGGGCTGCTCGGGGATCTTCTCCCCGGCCGTCCCCTTGGGACGCGAACCGCTGGACTCAGGGCGGGGGGTCACGGGCGGAGCCTCCAGGGCGAGGGGATGGGTCGGTCAGGTCAGGTGGCCGGACGAGGCGAGCCGGTCTATGGCGGCCAGCGGCACCGGCAGCCAGTCGGGGCGGTGCCGGGCCTCGTACACCACCTCGTAGATCGCCTTGTCCGTCTCGTAGGCGCGCAGCAGCACCGGGTCGGTGCGTGGATCGCTGCCGGAGGCCTCCGCGTAGCCGGAGCAGTACGCGGAACGGCAGCTCTCGGCCCAGTCCGGCCGGGGCGGGTCGACCGAGCGTGCCGCGTAGTCGAAGGACCGCAGCATCCCGGCGACGTCCCGCACCGCCGGCTGCGGCATGCGCCGCTCGGCCAGCGGCCGGGCCGGCTCGCCCTCGAAGTCGATCAGCCACCACTCGCCGGACGGCGAGCGCAGGCACTGTCCCAGGTGCAGATCGCCGTGCACGCGCTGCGCGGTCCAGGAGCGGCCCTCGGAGGCCAGATCGGCCAGTGCCGTGAACGCGGACCGCAGCCCGTCGGCGTACGGCCGCAGCGCGGGCACCGCCTGGACGGCCGCGTCCAGCCGCTCGATCATGCCGTCCACCATGAACCGCAGCTGCATGTGACCGAGCGTGACCGTCGGCAGCGCGCGGGCCAGCGCTGTGTGCACCTCGGCGGTGGCCCGCCCCAGTGCCCGCGCCTCGGCGCCGAAGTCCTCGCCCTTGGCCAGCTCGCGCAGCGCCAGCTCCCAGCCGTCGGAGGCGCCCTGCACGAACGGCTGGAGCACCCCCAGCACGTACGGCTGGCCGGCGAGGTCCGCCGATCCCGCCGAGACGACCGGGTCCGCCGCGGGATCGACGTCCGCGACCATCCAGGCCGTCGGCGCGGGCACCCTGGGGCAGCCCTCACGGGCCAGGGCCAGCGGCAGCTCCAGATCGGGGTTGATTCCCGGCACGATCCGGCGCAACAGCTTCAGGATGAACGTATCTCCGTAGACGATCGACGAATTGGACTGCTCGGCGGTCACCACGCGGGGCACCAGCCCGGACCGGATGTCCTGGTGCGGGTCCCGCTCGAACCGGAGCCCGCCGATCCGGGCCTGGGTCCGCAGGGCCTCCAGGAGCAGTTCGGCGGGCCTGGTGTCGTGCAGGGCGTCGTAGACCGTGCGGCCGGCCAGCGGCCCCGTCGACACATGTCCGATGAGCGCGGGCGCCAGCCGAGGCGGCAGCGCCTCACGCACGCCTATCAGCAGCTGGTAGCAGTCGCCGGGATGACCGGGCACCCCGTGGGACGGCACGAGCGGCTGGTGGGCGCGGACGAGCAGGTGGTACAGACCCAGCGTGGCCGTGGGGGCACCTCCCCGCTCGTGGGGGTCCCCCCTGCTCGCGCGACGTCGAGAGCTCGGAGGAGAAGTCGAGAGCTTGGGAGAAGGGAGCAACTCGGTGGCCTCGACCAGGGTGAACCCGGTGACCGGTCGCCCCTTGCCCGCGAACCAGCGCTGCCGTGGCAGCCATTCCCGCAACAGCGGATCCAGGGATGCGAGAAGGCCGGGCGGGGTGGTGACGGTGCGTGTGACGGCTTCCGACATGGCGTCGCGTCCTTTCACCCATTCTTGGTGCGCCCCCGGCTGCCGGCGACCGGCCCCGGACGGCGCCCCTCCGGCTCACGCGGGTGGGCGGGGTGTTACTGATGCGTGCCCCGGGCGGGGCGGAGGAAACGCCCCGCCACGGGGGTTTGCGGCCTGCCGCGCGGATCAGGCCTCAGCAGGCCTGTTGTTCAGGTTTCACACGGCGTCCTTGCGGAGCCGGAACCAGTAGAAACCGTGGCCCCCGAGCGTCAGCAGGTACGGCAGCTCACCGATGGCCGGGAAGCGCACCCCGCCGAACAGCTCCACCGGATGCCGGCCCTCGAAGGCGCTCAGATCCAGCTCCGTGGGCTGCGCGAACCGCGAGAAGTTGTTCACGCACAGCACCAGGTCGTCCTCGTACTCCCGCAGGAACGCCAGCACCGCCGGATTCGTCGACGGCAGCTCGTTGTACGAGCCGAGGCCGAAGGCGGGGTTCTGCTTGCGGATCTCGATCATGCGGCGCGTCCAGTGCAGCAGCGACGACGGCGAGGCCATGGACGCCTCGACGTTTGTGACCTGGTAGCCGTAGACCGGGTCCATGATCGTGGGCAGGAACAGCCGCCCCGGATCGGACGAGGAGAACCCCGCGTTGCGGTCGGGCGTCCACTGCATGGGCGTGCGCACCGCGTCCCGGTCACCGAGCCAGATGTTGTCGCCCATGCCGATCTCGTCGCCGTAGTACAGGATCGGCGAGCCCGGCAGCGACAGGAGCAGGGCGGTGAACAGCTCGATCTGGTTGCGGTCGTTGTCCAGCAGCGGCGCGAGCCTGCGGCGGATACCGATGTTGGCGCGCATGCGGGGGTCCTTGGCGTACTCGGCCCACATGTAGTCGCGCTCTTCGTCGGTGACCATCTCGAGCGTGAGCTCGTCGTGGTTGCGCAGGAAGATGCCCCACTGGCAGCGCTCGGGGATGGCCGGGGTCTTGGCCAGGATCTCGGAGACCGGGTAGCGGGATTCCCGCCGCACGGCCATGAAGATCCGCGGCATCACCGGGAAGTGGAAGGCCATGTGGCACTCGTCGCCGCCGCTCGGATAGTCGCCGAAGTAGTCGACGACGTCCTCGGGCCACTGGTTGGCCTCGGCGAGGAGCACGGTGTCCGGGTACTGGGCGTCGATCTCCTTGCGCACCCGCTTCAGGAAGGCGTGCGTGGCGGGGAGGTTCTCGCAGTTGGTGCCCTCCTCCTGGTACAGGTACGGCACGGCGTCCAGCCGGAACCCGTCGATTCCCAGGTCCAGCCAGAACTTCAGCGCGGAGATCATCTCCTCCTGCACGGCCGGGTTCTCGTAGTTCAGGTCCGGCTGGTGGGAGAAGAAACGATGCCAGTAGTACTGCTTGCGGACCGGGTCGTAGGTCCAGTTGGACGCCTCGGTGTCGACGAAGATGATCCGCGCGTCCTGGAACTGCTTGTCGTCGTCGGCCCACACGTAGTAGTCACCGTACGGCCCGTCGGGGTCCTTGCGTGACTCCTGGAACCACGGGTGCTGGTCGCTGGTGTGGTTCATGACGAAGTCGATGATCACGCGCATGCC
>NZ_JBSFVB010000006.1:0-366233 GCF_053592115.1 Streptomyces sp. NPDC002788
ACCTTTCCCGGCGCGAGCAGGACGAACGTGGTGTCGATGTGCATGGGCGTGCGGCAGCGGCTCTCGATCTCGTGGATGCGGTACCGCGGTCCGAGGTGGCGGCGCAGCCAGTCGATGCCCATCCGGTTGGTGACGTTGCTGCGGGTGACGAACAGATCCCGCCCGGCCCGGACGAAGTCCGCCGCGTCGAAGACGGGCTCGAACTCGGTGAGGATGTACCGCATGGGCTCACCGGGCCCGGGGACACGGAAGTCCGCTTCGAACAGCTCGTCCGTCAGCTGCGGCTTGGGTGCCGCCGTCCAGCGCGCGCCGCGCCGGAAGTAGTCCTTGAGGATCGGGCGGTAGGAGTGCGTCTCGAAGTACCGGCACGGCCACGCCATCGGCGTCTCGATGATCTCGTCACCGATCACCAGCATGCTGTCGCGGGGGCAGGTGTTGCAGAAGCCGCGCGAGGTCCAGTCGGGGGTGCCGAAGCGTCGCCGGTGGTCGACCGCCTCCGGGCGCCGGACCGTGACGCCGAGGGACTCCAGCAGGGCCACGAAACCGTCGATCTCCTGCTGCGCCCGCTCGATCAGCACACGCGGATATCTGATGCCTTCGGCGAGCCCCAGGAACCGCCGGGCCCACGGCGGCACGTTGCAGGTCACGACCGGATGGCGGGAGGGGATCGTCGCGGCCTCGAGACGACCGACGACGATCTCCTCCAGCGGGTCCCACTCATTGTGTGAGTTGACCGGTGAAACGACGGCATCCGTGGCCTGGTCTGTCGCGGCCGAGTACGCCGGCATCAGGCGCGGTCCACGATGCGCAGCCGCGTGGTCTTCATCCGCTGCCGGTGTGCGCCTGGGTACGCCCGCTGTGCATCGGTCCATCAGCATCGGTCTTCCGTGGGTTGGGGTCAGGAGGTCAGCGCTTTCGGGACTTCTTGAGCTCCGGCTCCTCCAGATATACGGGGCAGTCGGGGTTGCGGCAGGCACCAGGGCCCCAGACGGGCACGAAGACCCCGAGCGTCTTGTGCCGTCCCTTGATGATCACGTCAACGGTGTGCTTGCAGACCGGGCACGCAAGCGACCCTCGCGGGCCGGTCCTCTGCTTGGCTTTGCCCATTCTTGAACAATAGGCCGTTTCGCCACGAAAATGCACTATTACCCCGTTGCTTCATGGCGCGGCGCAGTTCAGCGCCCGTCAGAGGGGTCGTCCCGGTGCTCGACTCCTGCGTGCGGGTCACGGCCGGGTCTCGGGGTCCTGGCGGCCGGGTCCGACTGTGAGGCTGCCGTCTCCTCCTCAACCTCCGGCGTGGGATGCGGTGGCACGGGGCGCAGCAAGCTGAGAGCGACGGAAGCAGCGAGGACGACGACGATGACCGCAAGACTGATCGGTGAGGGGACTTCCGGGATGTCGGGACTGATCAATTTGTGGGAAGCCTGCAGGATGAGCTTGACGCCGATGAAGCCCAAGATGATCGCAAGGCCGATGTTCAGGTAGTGGAAACGGTCCAGAAGCCCGGCCAGCATGAAGTACAGGGCCCGCAGGCCAAGGATCGCGAACGCGTTGCTGGTGTACACGATGAAGGCATCGTCGCTGACGGCCAGAACGGCCGGCACGCTGTCCACGGCGAAGATCAGGTCTGCCGCCTCGATCGCGGCGACCACCGCCAGGAGCGGGGTGGCCACGCGTTTACCGGCCTCCCTGACGAAGAACTTCATGCCCGCGTACTCGTCCCGCACGGGCACGATCTTGCGCAGCAGCCGCAGGGCGAAGCTCTTGCCGGGGTCGAAGGTCTCCTCGTCACCCCTGAAAAGTTTGTAGGTGCTGTAGAAGAGAACAGCGGCGAAGGCGAACAGCACCGCGGTGAAGCGGCTGACGACGGCGACACCGAGGGAGAGGAAGATCCCCCGGAAGACCAGGGCACCCATCACACCGAAGAACAGGACCCGGTGCTGGTAGGCACGGGGCACCTTGAAGTAGGCGAAGATCACCGCGAAGACGAAGAGGTTGTCCACCGACAGGCTCTTCTCCAACAGCCACGCGGTGGTGTACTCGGTGCCGGCGGTCGTACCGACCACCAGGAAGACCACGACCCCGAATACGACCGCCAATCCCACCCACACGCCGCTCCAGGCGGCGGCCTCCCGGAACCCGATGACATGTGCCTTGCGGTGCGCCAGCAGATCCACCGTCAACGACACGATCACGGTGACGGCGAACGCCATCCACAGCCACAGCGGCACATCATGCACGGGTCCGGCCCCTCACGCGATCGACCAGGCAGCCCTCCTTCGAGTCTGAAACATCCGACCGTGCTTGTCTCCCCGTCGACCGGAGAGACGCCCCGCGCGTCGACACGCACCCCTGCCTGAACGGGTCGATGACCGTCCGACGTCTGACATGCCGTGCTCGTCGACGGTCAGACACGAAGGGCACAATCAGCCCGCGCTGTCGGGGTGCGGTGATCCGGCGCCGTCGCTCGCGGGGGCGACTTCTTCCGGGGCTGCTGGGCGAGGAAAGAAGAGGTCCTCGAGCGCGTCTGCAGCGAAGAGGAACGCCATCATCACAACCGGTAGAAGCAGGGCAAGCAGAATCACAGAGCCTCCCGTCAGGTCGGTCTGCGGGCTTCGTGGCCCGGTTTTCAGGATGAGCCCGAATGGCCGAACGCGCACGGCGGGCCTCGATGCAGCCGAACGGCCGGCGGGCCCAGGCGAGGGCGGGGCGGCAGGCGCGCGATGCCCCGCACGCCCCGTCCCGCACCCGACCTCGGCAAGCTCGGTGCGCGAGCCGCAGCCCGATGCATCTCCTGGCCGAGCAGAAACACGGCCGACGCAGGCGCCCGTCAGGCTGGAGTGAATCGTCCGGCTTGGTTTCGCGCCCCACGTCCAGAGCCACGCGGACGGCCGTGACGCCGCAGGCGACCGTCGCGCCGTAGACCGGGACGAAGCCGGCCGGCTCCTGACCTCCGGGCTGCACCGGTGGCCGCGGTCTCCGACCCCACCCCAGCCCTCCCCCGGCCTTGCCTACGACTCCGAAAGAGGCCAAGTCTCCACCGATCACTTCCTGAGGGGACCTCTTACCCGCCTCAAGAACACCGGCCTGCCCCGACCGGGCTGGCTGCACCGAACCGAGTCCACCATGCGTGAGACAGCGGCATGGCGTGCCATGGCCACTCACAAACCCTGTGGTCAACACTCGACCGGTGTGAGGGATGGAGCTGCACCGGGTGGGATGAAGCCATGCCGGCTCAGCGAAGGCAGTCGCCCTTGGGCCTCGAACAAATCACAGGCGTATCGAAGTCACGCCCCCACGTAACCTCTTCCTGTGCCAGCCTCCCGCCTGCATCGTGTCGCCGTTCTTGTGCTCGAGGGTGCGAAGCCGCTCGACGTCGGGATTCCCGCGCAGGTTTTCACGACCCGCGCGAGCATGCCGTACGAGGTGCGGGTGTGCGGGGCGACACCCGGCCCCGTGACCGGCGGCGATGGCCTCGCCTACTACGTCGCCCACGGCCTCGACGCGCTTGCGTGGGCCGACATCGTCTTCGTCCCCGGCTACCGGTTCCCGGACCGCGACGCCCCGCCGCAGGCCGTCGTCGACGCACTGGTCGCCGCCCACGACCGGGGCGCGCGGCTCGCCGCCATCTCGACGGGCGCCTTCGCGCTCGCCGCGACGGGCCTGCTCGACGGCAGGCGCGCCACGACGCACTGGCACTACACGCGGGCACTCGTGGCCAGGCATCCGCTCGTCCAGGTGGACGAGAACGTGCTGTTCGTCGACGAGGGCAGCGTGCTCACCTCGGCCGGCGCCGCCTCCGGCATCGACCTGTGCCTGCACATCCTGCGCGGCGACCTCGGAGTGGCCGCGTCCAACCACGCGGCCCGGCGTCTGGTTGCGGCCCCCTACCGCAGCGGCGGGCAGGCCCAGTACGTGCCGCGCAGCGTCCCCGAGCCGCTCGGCGAGCGGTTCACCGCCACCCGCGAGTGGGCGCTGCACCGGCTCGGCGAGCCCCTCACCCTCGACATACTGGCGCGGCAGGCGGGGGTCTCGCCGCGCACGTTCTCCCGGCGCTTCGTCGAGGAGACCGGCTACACGCCGATGCAGTGGGTGATGCGCGCCCGCATCGACCTGGCCCGCGAACTGCTCGAGCGCTCGCAGCGCAGCGTCGAACACATCGCCGCCGATGTAGGGCTCGGCACCGGCGCGAACCTGCGCCTGCACTTCCAGCGCATCCTCGGCACCACACCGAGCGAGTACCGGCGCACCTTCACCCGGGGCGAGTGAACCGCCCGGCGCCGTGTGGCGGGATCCTTTTGAACCGTGGCGATCCCGCCACTGTCGGCTGCGACAGCCGCAGGTGAGTCTGGTGGTGAAGGGAAGGGGAGATCACTCATGACTCGCATCGCCGTCAACGGATTCGGCCGCATCGGACGCAATGTGCTGCGCGCACTGCTGGAGCGCGACAGCGCCCTCGACGTCGTCGCCGTCAACGACCTGACAGAGCCCGCCACTCTCGCCCGGCTGCTCGCCTACGACAGCACGGCCGGCCGGCTCGGGCGTCCGGTCACCGTCGACGGGGACGCCCTCGTCGTCGACGGCCGTCGGATCACGGTGCTGGCCGAGCGCGAACCGGCGCAGCTGCCGTGGGCCGAACTCGGCGTCGACATCGTCCTGGAGGCCACCGGCCGCTTCACCTCGGCCAAGGCCGCCCGCGCCCACCTCGACGCGGGCGCGAGGAAGGTACTCGTCAGCGCGCCGTCGGACGGCGCCGACGTCACGCTCGCGTTCGGGGTCAACACCGATGCCTACGACCCGGCCGCTCACACGATCGTCTCGAACGCCTCCTGCACCACCAACGCGCTCGCGCCGCTGGCCGCGGTCCTCGATGAACTCGCCGGGATCGAGCACGGGTTCATGACGACGGTGCACGCCTACACGCAGGAGCAGAACCTGCAGGACGGTCCGCACCGCGACGCCCGTCGCGCCCGGGCCGCCGGCGTCAACATCGTGCCGACCACGACCGGCGCCGCCAAGGCGATCGGCCTGGTGCTGCCGAACCTCGACGGCAAGCTGTCGGGGGACTCGATCCGCGTACCGGTGCCGGTGGGTTCGATCGTGGAACTCAACACGACCGTCGCCCGCGACGTGACGCGCGACGACGTGCTGGCGGCGTACCGCGCCGCGGCTCAGGGGCCGCTCGCCGGCATCCTCGAGTACTCGGACGACCCGCTCGTGTCGTCCGACATCACGGGCAATCCCGCCTCCTCGATCTTTGATTCGGCCCTCACACGCGTCGACGGCCGCCACGTCAAGGTGGTCGCGTGGTACGACAACGAGTGGGGCTTCTCGAACCGTGTGATCGACACGCTCGAGTTCCTCGCCGCCAGCTGACCGGACGCCGGGGTGGTGCCCCACCTCCGGCGACCGCGTCCGTCATCAGCACGGATACCCGCTGCTGGAGTGGATCCGCCAAGCCGAGCAGGATGCGCCGAAGCCGATGCGGGGCTTCGCCGGATTCCTCCGTCAGGACCTCGATGCCGTGACCGCCGGCCTGACCCCGCCGTGGAGTTCCGGCGTGGTCGGCGGTCACGTCAACCGGGTGAAAACACACAAACGAGCGGTGTGCGGCCGGGCCTCGTTCGAACTCCTGCGGACTCGCGTTGCGGCTCGCCGATGGTCGAGGCAAGCGCGCGTGCGGAGATCGCCACCAGCAGCCGGGAAGCCGCCATGACGGCGATGGTGACCTCCTCGGCCTCGCGATCGAGCTCCAGGTGGGAGGACGCCTCCGCCAAGGCTTCTTGTCCCTCGCTGCGCCGTGAACCCGTTCACCTCGCCGACATCTCGGACAGGTCTCCCGCGGCCACCATGCAATCACCGCAGAAGGCAAGGCCCGATCCCGGCCGGGCCCCGCTGCGGCCCCGGGACGGTGCACCCACCACCTCCTGGGCACCGCGACGCAGTCAGGATGTGTTCAGGTTCCGGGTGACACGGTCGGCTGCATGACATCCGAGACATCTGAGACTTCCGAGATCCCGCTGGTCCACGGCCCCGCCGCTGCCGCGCCCGGCCACCGCCGCCGTTCCCGCCCTCTCTGGAACAAGGTGCCCGAAATCACCCTGTACTTCTGGGTGATCAAGGTGTTGTGCACGACGGTGGGCGAGACCGCGGCCGACCTGCTCAACGAGAAGGCCGGCCTGGGCCTGACCGGTGTGTCGCTGCTGATGAGCGTGCTGCTGGCGGCGGTACTGGTCATGCAGTTCCGCACCAGCGCCTACCGTGCGGGCGTGTACTGGCTCGCCGTCGCTCTGATCAGCGTCGTCGGCACCCTCATCAGCGACAACCTCACCGACAACATGGGCGTTCCGCTGGAGGTCAGCACCACGGTGTTCGCGATTGTCCTGGCGGTCGTGTTCGCCGCCTGGTACCGCAGCGAGCGCACCCTGTCCATCCACAGCGTCGACACCACACGCCGGGAGTCCTACTACTGGCTCGCGGTCCTGTTCACCTTCGCCCTCGGCACCGCGGCCGGCGACCTCGTCTCCGAGCGCATGAACCTCGGGTACTGGCTGTCCGCCGTACTGTTCGCGCTGGCGATCGGCGCGGTCGCCGTCGCGCACTTCGCGCTCGGCCTGGACGCGGTGTGGAGCTTCTGGATCGCGTACATCCTCACCCGTCCGCTGGGCGCCTCGGTCGGCGACTTCCTCTCCCAGCCCACCGGCGACGGCGGCGTGGGCTTGGGCACCGTCGTCACCAGCGCGCTGTTCCTCACGGTCATCCTCGGCTTGGTGGTGTACCTGGCGGTCACCCGCAGGGACGTCATTGAGCCGGAGCCGCAGCACTCGCCGGCAGCATGACCGCACGCCCATTGCGGGCGGCACGGTAGCCCGCGGGCAGGCTGACCGCGAACCGTGCGCCGGGCGCGGGCCCGGCGTCGTACGACACCTCGCTCCTCGGCGGAGCGGGCTCAGGCGCCGCACCGGCGGCAGGCCGAGCCCGCTCCGCCGTGCCCGTCGTCCGTGACTGCGCGGCGGCCTGGCGGGAAGAGCTGTCCGACACTCCCGGAAGGTACATCCGGCCCGCCGTCGGTGACGTCGATGCGTACGCCGCCGAACACCGGGTGAGCACGGGCGGTGACGTTCGTCCGGACGTGCCGAGGGCGCCGACGACCGGCGGGCTGAGGGTGCATGAGAGGAGGGCCCTTGGATTCCGCGTCCGGCGCCCGTCCGCACCGTCGACCGCGGCCCCGGACGGGGCGCAGCGCGCGTCCCCCGGCCGACCGGTCAGGACCATAGGTCCAGGCATCACCATGTCCAGAGCGAGTGGCTCCGAGCTGGCGAGTCCGGTGCGGGACGGACGCTGTCGGCTGCGGGCCGGACCGGTCCCGCCTCTCCCGACTCCCGGACGTGGCAATCCACTTGGCGATCACCCTCAACAGTCCCCGCCTGGACGCCGGAGCGCACCGCCCTCATCGAACGCATCGCCAGCCCGCTCCTCACCAAGGCCTGCGGTTACGCCGACTCTGGCGTCACCGTCCGCTCCTGTCGCGCACCCGACGACATACGCGTCGACGTCATCGACGACGGGGCCGGCGTACCACCTCGGTTCGCCGAGCAGCTCTTCCAGCCCGGCCGACGGGCGGATCCCGGCGACGGACACGGCGGAGCGGGGCTGGGACTGCCGCTGGCGCGGCGCCTGACCCGCTCCCCCGGCGGCGAGGTGACGTGGTACGGCTCCGGGCACGCGCCGAAGGGACGGTTCGTGGTCAGCCTGCCTGCCGGGTGAGGGCGGCCAGCTCGACGGTACCGGCGTATCACGCCATGACGTCGCGCTGGATGTCCTTGCGAGAGACGGCCAGGTAACCGACGAACCCGAGGATGGCCACCGTCCAGGACAGCGTGACCGGCCCCAGGCCCAGATCGAGCCCGCCTCGGTTGTGGCCGACGGCCATCCAGTCGGCGACGGAGGCGCCGAGCGGGCGGGTGATGACGTACGCCGCCCAGAACGCGGCCACCGCGTTCAGGCTGCCCCAGCGGTGTGCGACGGCCGGAACGGCGATCGCGGCGGCGTACAGGACGGCGGAGCCCAGGTAGCCGAGGCCGATCGTGGCGGTGAGATCCCCAGATGCGGTGCCCAGCGCGAACGTGGCCAGCACCGCGGCCCAGTAGAAGGTCTCGCGGCGCCGGGTGTGGATGCTGTGGATGGCCAGGGTGCCCTCGCTGCGGTACCAGAGGGCGAATACGGCAGCCAGCGCGGCCATGAAGAACGGGGTCGAGAGTGTGTAGGGCACACCGAGGCCGACGTGCAGGACGTCTGCGGCCATCGTGCCGAAAACGCTGACCATGACGATCGCCGTCCAGTAGATCCACGCCACGTACCGCCGGACGGCGAACTGCGCCACCAAGGCGGCCACCACAGCGATGCCGCCGAGGCCGACGGCAGGGACCGGACCGAGCACATGGGCCAGATAGTCGGAGGCCGTCTCACCCATGCCGGTCGTCAGCACCTTGATGATCCAGAAATAGACGGTCACCTCCGGCACCTTGCTCGCCACATGTCGTGCGTGACGCGGAGGCCGGTTGTGAGTGAGGTGATCTGTCGTCATGGCTGGCACGATCGCATGGTGCTCGGCAGTAGCCCCAGCCCACTTTGCCGGACTTTTGGCGCTTCTGGTGCTCGCGTTGCCCGAGGCTCGTCCGGGCCTGAACACAACCTGAACGCGGCGACCGATGGGCTGGTCAGCGGTGCGTGACGGGTGGTAAAGGCGCCCGGTCGGCGCTGCCATCGCACTGTTGCCGGGTGCGGGTGCGTACCGGCCGGATTGAGCGCTGCGGGCGGCGGTGGCGGGTTCGTCGTGCGGTGCCGCAGGTGCCGCCCGGCGCGAAGGCCTCGTCGGCGAGTGCCTGGGCGTGCGCGAGGTTCCACGGCCGGCATGCTCACCGAGTCGATGTCGATCGCGTACGACGAGCAGTCCGGTCCCCGCGGATGAGGAACAGCAGGCCACGGTCGTCCCTTACCGCGACAACGACGGGACTTCGACGGCTGCCCGAGCACCTGACCTTCGTTGACCTAGGTCTGACGAGGACCAGCGGAGAGGCGTCCGAAGTCCGGTGTCAGGTCGTGGCGGCCCGCTCGATCAGATCCGCGGCCGTACGCAGCCCGTCGCGCGCCCGAATCGTCTCACCGGCCTCGGTGAGGGTGCGCCGCAGGGTCATATCGCCGAGCAACCGGCCGATCGCGCCGTGGAGTTGTGCGTCGGTAAAGCGGTACGGGTCGAGCCGGACGCCGTAACCCAGTTCGGCCATGCGCTGGGCGTTGTCGTGCTGGTCCCAGAACAGCGGCAGCAGGATCACGGGCTTGCCGAAGTGGAGGGCCTCGGTGGTCGTGTTGTTGCCGCCGTGCGTGATGACGAGGTCGACCAGGGGGAGGATCCGGGTCTGCGGCAGGAACTCCTTGCCCCACATGTTCGGCGGGAGCTCGATCTCGTCGTGCAGCGGGCCCTTGGAGACGATGTAGCGGTGCGGGGTGCGGGCGAGCGAGGCGATGACCCGGCGCATGAGGTCCACGTCGGCCGAGCCGAGCGAACCGAGGCTGAAGTAGATCAGCGCGCCACCGTCGGCCAGGCCGGGCGGCAGCGTGAACCTCTCCTCCGTCTCGCGGACCGAGGAGTCCAGCCGGTGCCAAGTGGGGCCCAGCGGACGGGCGTGCGCGTAGTCGGCCGACTCGGGATAGATGTACAGGTTCAGATCGCCCTCGTGGACGAACTCCAGGTCGGGCAGCGGACGCGCGCCCTGCTCGGTCACCCAGGTACTGAAGTCGCTCCACAGGGTCCGGTGCGTGCGGTCGTACTCGGCGCGGAACTCGTCCCACCCGCTCCGGTCCCCGGTCGGATACCCGGAGAACGGCGGCGGAACTCGCTCCCCCTTCATCTCCAGCGGGTTGCAGGAGACGATCCGTACGAAGGGAACGCCCGCCGTGGTCAGCGCCGGGAAGCAGACGACGTTGTCCTCGGCGATCACGTCCGGCCGGACCCGGTCGATGATCTCCTTCAGCTGCGGCTCGCAGTACCGGGCGCCGGAAACCAGCTCCTCCCACACCGGCTTGATCCAGGTGCTCAGCTGCTCGATGGTCGGCTTGCGGAACTCGGGCGCGGTGTCCCGTATGAAGTCTTTCCAGAACTGGCCCGCGTCCTGGGGCTGTTCGGGCGGCGGGGTCAGATCGACCAGGTCCTCTTCGAAGCCGAGCGGCGTGAGACGGCCCTTCCAGGACCTCTCCGCGGCGAACACCACACGGTGCCCCCGGCGGCGCAGGACATCTGCGATCCCCACACAGTTGTTCGTCGGCCCGTACGTGCTCTCCGGTGCGAGAGGATGGTCAGGGACCGTAACGATCTTCCCGAAGGTGACAAGCCCAACTCCAATACCAGCGAAGGCGGTTCCGAAGTCTGCACCCGGTTCGAACGCGGGGCAAGACCGCCGGGACCGCCGCCCCTTTCGCCTCACGGCAGGACTGCGGGCAGGACTCCCAGGGGCGAAGTCCGATCTCCGGCAGCGGGTCCGTCTCACTGTCGTCGAAACCGTGCACAAAGCGCGCCCCCGCGAACCGTTCGCCCCGACGCCCGGGGCAAGAACCCCGAGGCTGACACCGTCGGGGGTCTGTGTGGAGCACTAGGGCCAAAGGCGGAGCGGTGGTTCAGGCTGCGGACCGCGGACGGGACCGAAGGGGCGTGATTACGGTGACGTCATGTCCGACTCCCACTCCATGCAGTTCGACCTCGGCACCTATCTCCGGCGGATCGGATGGGAGGGGGAACGGCGGGCCGACCTGGTGAACCTGCGCGGTGTGCACCTGGCGCACATGCGGGCCCTGCCGTTCGAGAACCTGGACGCACTGCGTCGTACGGCCCCCTCCCTGGATCCGGCCGCCCTCATGACCAAGCTGGTCCACAGTCGGCGCGGCGGCTGCTGCTATGAGCACAACACGCTGTTGGCCTGCGCGCTGGAGACGCTGGGCTTCCGGGTGACCCGGCTGACCGCACGGGTCGTCCTGGGGGCGGACAGCATCATCAGCCGGCCGCGCACGCACATGGCGTTGCTGGTCGAGGTGCCCGGTGAACCGCGGCCGTATCTCGCGGACGTCGGTTTCGGGACGATCGGCGCGCTGCTCGAGCCGGTCCCGCTGGTCGCGGACGTCGAGTTCGCCGGGGCCGGGCGACGGCACCGCCTGGTGCACGTACCGCACGACGGTCCGCTCCAGATGTGGCTGCTCCAGGCTCACGACCAGACGAAGGACGCCTGGATCGGCCAGTACGCCTTCACTGTGGAGCCCTTCGAGAAGTCCGACTTCGACGTCATCAACTGGCACGTCGCCACCAACCCGCGCTCGCCGTTCACCCATCGCCTCTACGTCCAGTGCGTCGACGCCGCGCGACATCTCCTGCTCGACGGCCGGCTCCTCACGGAGACCCGCGCCGACGGGACGGTCACCGAGCGCAAGGTGGCCGGTGAGGGGGAGGCGCGCCAGCTCCTGGAGGAGGCGTTCGGCATCACCGCGCCGAAGGGGATGACGCTGCTGCCCGGCTGACTCCGGCCGGGACGGGAGTCACGACGGCGTCGTCCACGACTGCTTCCCCGTGCCCACTGCCGGGTTCGGCCCGCGGGGTCGAGCGGTTGCGGAACCGGTTGGCCGGCGCGGTGCCGGTGCCGCCCGCGCGGCGCAGGAGTGGCCGGCCCCGCCCGCGTCCGTTCCAGGTGGCCGCGCCAGTGGTCGCGGCGAGGTCGCCGATCTCGCGCATCCGGATCTGTGCGGCGGCCGCGCCCGCGGCCTTGGGGAAGACGAGTGCCACGGCTGTCCGCCCAGCGGCTCCCGTCTTCGGCTACACCTGCGAGGCGGCGAGCAACTGCAGGGCCCGCTCCTTCAGTCGTGGACTGGCGTCCGCGGCGTTGCCGGAGTCGAAGGGGGGGTTGGGGGTCGTATTCGACGGCGAGTTGGATCGCTTTGGCCGTGTCGTCGTCGGCGATGAGGGAGGCGAGATACAGGGCCATGTCCACTCCCGCCGACACCCCGGCCGCAGTGACGATTCTCCCTGAGCGTACGTAGCGCTGCGGCACGTAGGTGACGTCGAACGTGGACTGGAGGTACTCGGCGGAAGCCCAGTAGGTCGTCGCCCGCCTTCCGTCCAGCAGCCCGGCCGCGGCAAGGATGATGCTGCCGGTGCACACGGAGGTCGTCCATCGGCTGCGCCGGTGGATATGGCAGATCCAGCGCCGAAGCGCCTCATTGTTCATTGCCGCGACGGTGCCGCGGTTGCCCGCGCCCGGCACGAGCAGGACGTCGAGCCGGTCCACCTCGTCGATGGACCGCTCGGCGACCACGGCCACGTCGGATGTGTCCGTGCGGACCAAGCCGCGCTTCTCGGCGATCATCGTCACGGCCGCGTCCGGCAGCCGGGACAGCACCTCGGCCGGACCGGTCGGGTCCAGCAGGCTGTAGCCGTCGTACAGCAGGATTCCGATGTCCGGTCCCGCACCGCCCCGCGGGGCAGCGTGCGCCACCGCGGTCGGGGCCGCAGCCGTGGCGGTGAGGGCGGCGGTTGCCACGGTCCCCCGGAGTACGTTTCTGCGTGTCGTCGGATGCCTCATGGCCGGGGAGTCTTCCGCTTCGGCGCTACACGCGCAGTCGGCATGTCCGGCATCCTTCGAATCCTGTCCCCCGTGACCCCATAGTGGTCCAGGAACGCCTGCCGCAGCGTCTGCGCCGACCCGAAACCGCAGCGACGTGCGATCGACGCCATGGACAGTCCGCTTGACCGCACCAGTTGCGCCGCCGCTTCGGTCCGGGCCACGCGCACGGCCCGTGCCGGAGTCGTACCGAAGTGTGTGGTGAACAGGCGTGTCAGGTGCCGCGGGCTGGCACCCGCCCGCGCCGCCAGGGCCGTGGGTGTGAGGTCCTCGGCCAGATGAGCGGTGATATGCCCCATCAGGTCCCGCACCAGCCGGTCATCCGGCGGAGGCGCTGCCAGGAACATGGAGATCTGCGCCTGATCGGCCGGCCGGTGCAGATGAGTGACGAGCTCCCGGGCGACGGCGCGAGCCAGCGTCGGCCCGTGGTCGTCCTCGATCAGCGCCAGAGTCAGGTCGACTGCGCTGATGACCCCGGCCGAGGTGTAGACGTCGCCGTCGCGTATGTACAGAGGAGCGACGTCCACGGCCACGGCGGGATGACGCTCGGCAAGTCGTTCCCCCCACCCCCAATGGGTCGTCACCCGCCGGTGGTCCAGCAGTCCGGCGGCGGCGAGCACATAGGCGCCGGTACAGACGGAGGCCACCCGTCGACTGAGTCCGGCCAGCCGGCGCACCTGGCCCAGTAATCGCTCGTCCGACGCCGCGTCCTCACAGCCGATGCCACCGACCACGAACAGAGTGTCCACATGCCCGGCGACCGTCTCCAGCCCCTGCCTTGCTCCCACCAGAATCCCCGACGAGCTACGGGCGACCCGCCGGCCCAGCGTCCCCAGCTCGACGAAGTACGGCGGCTCGGCGCCGTACCGGTTGGCGATGTCCAACGCGCCACTGGGACATGCGATGTCGAGAATCTGCGCATCGTCGTAGGCGACAATCAACACGCGCCGCTTGTTGTCCATACCCTGATACCAGCACATCCCGCGCGGCAACCTGACGGCGCGGCAGCGACGGGCCAAGAACCACCGGTGCCGACGGACCATCAGGTCGTCATCGACGCTGATACCCGACTCGACGTCGCCGACTGCCGGCCGCTGGCCCGGCAACCGCGAGAGACCGCAAGGAGACGGCCCGCAGGGTGGAGGCGGTGCGGGCCGGGGCACCCAGGGTGCACTCGGCCCGTCAACAAGCCTCCGCCCGGCTTGTTCTCGACGCTCGACGAACGAGGGCCGGGCAGCGCGGATGCAGCACGAGCCGACTTGGCCTGTGCGGGCCCACGCCGCACTGCCCTGTCCACTGGAATGGCTCGGCCGTGTCAGCCGACCCGGCCTGCCCTCCGCCGAACACCTCCTTGACGAGCCTTCGCGTCGCCTTGTCGGCGTCTGTGAGGCCGTGCTGTCCAGGCACCTGCGTGTCATGGCGGATGCTGACCTGCTGGAGCGCCGCCGGGAAGGCTATTCCGTTAGCCAGGGTTCGACCTGCCAACACCGACTGCCTTGGATCGGTGCCTCCTCGCTTGCTCGAGCCCGAGCCTGCAGAGGGGCCCGTAAGCGTTCCTGCGGTGGCTCGTACCCCCACACGAGTGAGCGCGCGGGCCTGCTGCCGCCTGTATACCGGTGACCACTAACCCCAGCGGTCGCTAGGAGGCCGTTACGACAACAAGGCGCCAGTTCCTGGGGATCGGCATCTCGGTGGCCGGTGCGGCGATGGCGGGAGGCACGCTGGGCGCCGAACGGGCCCTCGCCGCGCCCGTCTCGCAGAACCCCGACAGCATCCGCGGGATCAAGTGGCGAGGAGCGGCCCGGCCGGCGCAGCCGGGTGACACGGCGACCACGCTCACTACCAGGTTCGACACGGTCGGCCTCTCCCACAGCACCGCCGTCGGGGCGTTGAAGGACAACCACTTCAAGACGGCCGTCCTGCGGGTCGCCAACCTGTCCGACCTGCCTGAGGGCACCACGCTGACGCAGCGCAACGACGAGGTCATCGACCTGCTGCGCGAGCTCCACCTCCGGGGTATGAGGGTTTACCTGTGGAAGCGCCAATGGCTCCAGAGAGGCGACGTCGCCTGGGGTGCCTACCCGAATCACCCGGGAGCAGACGAGTTCATCACGGAGATGAGTGCGCTCATCGAACGTGCCAAGGACGAAGGGATCGCCGGAGCACTGCAGGGCGTCATGCCCATCGAGACCAACCTCGACAACACCGCCCAGGTGCGTGAGCGCGCCCTCTACATCGCCAAGGGCATCAACGATGAGACCGGGGGTTGGCTCAAGAGGCACACCCTCATGGTCCCCGGCGGTGGCATGGGGCCCTACTTCAAGGGCATCCACAACGGCGGCACCACATGGCTCAGCCAGATGAAGGCCCAGACCGGCCGCTTCGCCTTCCTCTACAAGCACATGCCCAGCCAGGAAGGCGGCGTCTGCAAGCTCGAGACACTGAACGAGGCCTGGCGCGAGAACGTCGGCTACACGGCGATGACGACGGTCGACGTACAGATCAGGTTCCTGCGCGACAGGATGGGCCTGGCCGACCTCGAACACTACATGCACGGAAACAGGGCCCAGTTCCCCAACCACACGCACGTCGTGTTCTGGGGCGACGTCAACGAGGGCATCTACGCCCTGTCCGCGCTCGACGATCCGAGGTGGAACTACAACACCGCACGAGCGCTGCACAAGCTGCTCGTCCAGCAGAACCACTGGCACGGCTACTTCCTCAACCTGCCCTTCACGGACAAGAACACCCCGCGACCCCACCTGTGCGGCTACATGATCACCGTCGACCAGAAGACCGGCGCCCTCGAGAGAAACCGCGAGATGAACCGCTCTGGCACCCGCACGGTCTGGTGGGAATGGAAGAACTGGGCCAACGAGGACGCCGTCTTCTGAGAGGTCGCTCGGATAGGCGTGGTGGGGAGCTCGGTAGCAGAACGGGCACAGGTCGTGGTGATCATGGAGTTGCGAGGCTCTGTGATCACTGGGGAGACCTGTGCCCGCGCTTCCATCGGGGCTGACCGAACCGCTCCGGCCACTTCGCGGCCCTGCTGCCCCAGCGGCCGGTGTACCGCCCGGATCACCCGCTCGGCTGCCACCGCCGACGCTTCAGCGACCGGGTCATCTTGCGATGACGGCGTGTCAGTTCGCGTTGGCGCGGCCCAGCGGCCTATGGAAGCTGGACTCCGGACCAGGCATCGACTTCACACTGTCTGTCGGTATTGTTCCCTGTGGTCACGACAGTGCCGTTGGCACGGAGGCCAAGGGTGTGCGTTGAACCGGCCGCCACGGCGACAATGTGGCGCCAATCGCCGACTTCGCACTGTCCGTAGCTGTTGTCTCCTGCTGCGAGGACCCGTCCGGACGCAGTGACCCCGATGGTGTGGTAGCTGCCCGCGCCGAGCGCCACCACGTCTTCCCACTCATCGACCTCGCACGCCCCGGTTGCCCGGTCTCCAGTCGCTACTGCCCGCCCGTCAGCTCTGAGGCCGACGGTATGGAGATACCCGGCCGAAATGGCGGCTAGGTCACGCCACCCTTCAACGGCACACTGCCGTCGTCGGTTGTTCCCCGTGGCCAGTGCAGAACCGTCTGACCGGACGCCGACCGAGTGCCAGTCACCACACGAGAGGACGACCATCTCGCGCCAGGACTGCACGTCGCACTGTCCTTCTGAACTCCGGCCAACTGCTAGCACGCGGCCATTCGCGAGTAGCCCGAGCGTGCGGCGCCAGCCTGCGACCACGGCCGTGATGCCTCGCCATCCGGCGACATCACATTGCCCGTCGCCATTCCACCCCGTTGCCAGCACCGTACCGTCCGACCGGAGTCCCACGGTATGAGACCTGCCCGTGTTCGTCGCGGTATGGACGTTGCCAGCTGCCACCGCGACGACGTCTTTCCATCCCTCGACACGACATTCAGCGGCTGCGGTATTGCCCACGGCGAGAACAGTCCCATCCCAGCGCCGTCCGACCGAATGACGCCTTCCGGCCGCCAGCGCCGACGGGTTAGCGAGCATTCCGCCTCCTTGTGCTTGGCGCGAGTTCGCGACATGGGATTCCCCCTTATTTTGCACTGGAATCAGAGCGGGCTCCTCAGTCGTCGCCAGCAGATGACGGCACAATTGAGTGTGGTGAAGGCCTGATGGATGTCGTCGCGGATCTCCCAGCGGATGCGTAGGCGGCGGAACCAGTGCAGTAGTGCGATGGCGCCTTCCGCGCCCCGGCGGTGTACGCCGAGTCCGAGCCGTGTTCGGTGCCGCGCCGGGCGATGTGTGGGGTGATTTCGAACCGTCGGACCTGGTCTCGGTAGCTCTCGTGGTCGTAGCCGCGGTCGGCGTAGTGGTGCTTCGGGCGGTGCAGCGGTTGGCCGCGTTTGCCTCGGATCGGCGGGACGGCTCGGACCAGTGGGATCAGCTGGGTCACGTCGTTGCGGTTGCCGCCGGTCAGGTGGCGGCCAGCGGGATGCCGTGGGCCTCGACGATCACGTGATGCTTGCTGCGGTCTTGCCCCGGTCCACCGGGGGCGGGCCGGCGGCCGCACCACCTTTCATTGCCCGCGGTTCGGCCAGCAGCATCTCGTGCAGGCGGCTGCCAGACCCCGGCCTCGTTCCACTCTCGCAGTCGCCTCCAGCAGGTCATCCCGGAGCCGAAGCCGAGTTCCTGCGGGAGGTAGCGCCAGGGGATGCCGATGTAGAACACGAACAGGATGCCGCACAAAACCCGTTGGTCATCGAGCCGACGACGCCCCGGGTACCGGAAGCGCCGCTCAATCACCGGCAACAGCGGCTCGATACGCTCCCACAGCCCATCGTCAATTTCCCACGGCTTGCGCCCACCACGAGCCTCGGTCGCAACCACCCCCTCCGGGCCGCATCGACGCGAACTGACATGCCGTCATTTCCGAGCCTCAGAGGAGACCTCATTCTGATTCCAGCCCTTGGGGTGCCGTCCGTACTGCGGGGGGTGGCTGACGCACACGCCGCCCATACTCTCGCCGCTTCCGTACGTCGGCCGCTTCCCCGGCGCGTGGCCGCACTACCTCGCGACTTCCGCCCAGACCACCTTCCCGGTGTCCGTCCACCGCACCCCCCACCGGGTGGTGAGCCTGTGCACGATGGGCAGGCCACGACCGCCGTCGTCGAGCAGGCCGCCCCGCCCCAGACGTGGCCTGCCGTTGCCGGTGTCGCCCACCTCGCACAGCAGGCCGTGACCGGCCCTGATCAGCCGTACCGTGATGGGACCGGCGGCGAAGCGCACCGCGTTCGTCACCAGCTCGCTGACCAGCAGCAGCACGTCGTCCCGGGTGTCGTCCCTGGTGCGCCATCGCCTCAGCAGCACGGAAACCGGCGCGCGGGCCCGGGCGGGGGCGTCGTCGCGGGCGGGCAGCCGCCAGGTCGCGGTCTCCCCCTTGCGGTAGCCGATCGTCCGGGCGAGCAGCAGGGTCACATCGTCGCGCGGGCGCACGGGCGCCAGCGCGGAGACGACGTGCCGCGCCGCCTGCTGCAGAGCGTCCCAGGGATGCACCGTGGACACGGTGTCCGCCAGCCTGCCGATGCCCTCGTCGATCGACACGGCCGGATCCTCCACCAGGCCGTCGGTGTAGAGGGCGAGCAGCGAGCCCGGGGGTGCGTCGAAGGTGTGCACGCCGAACGGCTCCCGCAGCGCGAACTCGGCGCCCAGGCCGGGGTGAGGGCGGAGCGCGAGCGGGCCCGCGTGCCCGTCCGGGGAGACCAGGATCGGGGGGAGGTGGCCTGCGCTGGACAGCGCCACGCGATGGCTGACCGGGTCGTACAGGGCAATGCAGCACGTCGAACCGAGGGCGCCGTAGCCGGCCGCCAGCCCGGACTCGGCGTCGTCCAGCAGCGACACGGTCTCGTCGAGGTGCTCCAGCACCTCGTCGGGCGCGAGCCCCGCGGACAGCAGCGCGCGGGCCTCCATACTCAGCTGGCCCATGGTGGCCGCGGCTCCCAGGCCGTGCCCCACGACGTCACCGACCACCAGCGCGGTACGGCCGTCCGGCAGCGGAAAGCTGTTCACCCAGTCACCGCCGACACCCGCGCTGTCGGGGGTGGCAGGCTGGTAGACGCTGGCGATCTGGATGGTGTCGCCGCCGGTCCGGGGCAGGAGCCGACGCTGCAACGCCAGCACCTGCGTGTGCTCGCGCTGGTGCCGACGAGCCAGGTCGACGTGATGAGCGGTCCTGGCCACCAGTTCCTGCAGGTCGAACAGCTCACTGTCGCGGAAGGGGTGGTCCGCCCGCCGCCAGACCTCCGCCACGCCCAGTACGACGGGCGGCGCGCCGTCCAAGACCGGCGGTATGCACGCCACACCCGCCGCCCGGTCACCGGGTACCAGGGCACGCACCACTCGTGGACTGGCGAATACCCGCTCGACCGCCTCCCGGTCGGGTATGACGATGGTCTGCGGGGCATCGTCACGCAGTACCGCCTGCGCCAGCAGGCGACTCGCGTCGCCGGGAAGATCGTCGCCTGAGTCACGTAGCCCTCGGGCCACGCCCGGTCCGGCACCAGGGCCGCCCGCCGCAGTCGGATGCGCCCCCTCGCCCGCCCGGTGACTCCCTCGCCGGTCCACACCGCGAAGTCGAGGTCGACGGCCGCCACGTCTCCCCAGGCCGACAGGGAATCCGCCAGCGACTGCGCGGTCTCGCCGATGTCCAGCGAGGTACCGATCGCGGTCTCGGCGGCGTAGAGGTGCAGCCTCTTCGCCATGGCGATGACAGAGACGGTCAGGCCCTCATCGGGCGGCGCGGCGGGCAGGATGCTCATCGAGACCACCAGCTCCGACCCGTCGCCGCGCCGCAGGCGCTGGATTCGGGCGACGTGCGCCTCACCGGTTTCCACGACCTGCCGCAACCGCCGTGTGACCGTTGGTACGTCCCCGGAGGGCAGGAGATCGACGAATGGCCGCCCGGCCACGGCATCCAGGCCCGCGAACACGGGGGCCTCCATATTGCAGCGGGTGATGTTCAGATCCCTGTCCAGGTTGACCGCGCCCAGGATCTGCTCCTGGCGGCCGGCTGCCGGGTTGTCGGGTACGCGTTGGCGCGTGGCGCGGTCGCCCTGCGCAGCAGAACCAGCGGCCGCTGCCGCGCCACCGCGCGGGAGATAGCGCCCCAAGGCGCGGCTGACCAGGTCGAACGCCGAAGAGGACGAGGGGGAGGGTGTGGAGTCCTCCATCCGGCTCTCTCAGCAATCCCCGGCGCAGCGCCGAGGCGGTCGCAAACCTGTGCGACGGGCCCCGAGATCCCTGACCGCATACCTCATTGAATAACACCGGCGACCGCTTCGCCCACACCAGCGAATGCCCAGTGAAGACGGACAGTGAGGGAAAGCCGTGGCGGATGGGCCGCGCTCATCCTGCCGAGCGCCGTCGCCCGCCAGGAGGCGACGACCGCCGCGGGACCACCCGCTGCGCCACAGCGGGCATTACAGCCCGGCACTGGCCGAAAAGGTCGACACCTGGTTCCTGTCGTTCGGCCCGTTGCCCGGCCCGCGGCAGCAGGGTGGCCGAAGCGTTCGGCGCTCCAGAGACGAAGTGCGGCCTCTGCCACCCGGTCGTCAAACGCATCTCGAACAGACGCCCTGTGCCCCCTGGACGGGTCCGCGGGCCGGACCTCGACCGTGGTGTCGGCCCGGCCCGCGGCGATGACCTGCACCCGCCCGGCCGGGATGTCGATGACCGCGGAGATGGGGGCGGGTATCGAACTTCTGCATCCGGCTCTCCTACCGCCCGGTGTTTCCGACGAGGGAAAAGCTACGTTGCGTTAAAAGACCGCGCAACAACTTCGTTGCCCAGATCTGTCATCTGTACTGGTAGGCTCTGAGGAAACATTGCAACCAGCTCACATCTAAAGCAATGGTCGACTTTATGCCCGTTGCAATGAATGAATACGAACGCTACATTTGAGGCGCCAACCACCAAGGGGCATGAAGGAGACCGCGATGCCGGGAGGCAGGCTCACCCAGCAGGAACGCCAGCAGATCGCACTGGGACTGGCCGACGGCCTCGCCTACGCGGAGATCGCCAGGCGCCTGGACCGCCCCACCTCCACGATCACGCGCGAGGTCATGCGCAACGGCGGCCCCAACACCTACCGCGCCGACCTGGCCCACCGCGCCACCGAACGCCGCGCCCACCGCCGTCGGCAGGCCGCACCTCGAGGGGCCCAGCCTCCCGAGCAGGCCTACGGACGTGACGCCGAAGCCGTGCGCGAGTACGAGGAGACACTCACCACCGTCATGATGGCTTCGGGCATGCCCACGATGACGGCCCGGGTGCTGGCCTGCCTCACCCTCACCGACGCCGGCAGCCTCACCGCGTCCGAACTCGTCCAGCGCCTCCAGGTCAGCCCGGCGTCCGTATCCAAAGCGATCGCGTTCCTCGAAGGCCAGAGCCTCGTCCGCCGGGAACAAGGCGAACGCCGCCGCGAGCGCTACGTCGTCGACGACGACGTCTGGTACCAGTCGATGATGGCCAGTGCGCGAGCCATCGCCCAGGTCGTCGAGACAGCACGGCAGGGGGTCCGCGTCCTCGTCCCGGGCACCCCGGCCGCCACCCGCCTCGAGAACATCGCCCGCTTCCTCGACTTCGTCTCCGAGAGCACCGCCCGCGCCGCGGAACAGGCCCGCGAGATCCTCCGCACGAAACCCGAAGCGACCTCGGCGGCCGCTGCAGAGCCAAGTTCGCATCGCGGATAGACAGCCGTCTCGATGATCACAGTCATGGGACGAAGCCCGGCTGTGTTCCCGGCCCGGTGCGGGGACGTGCGATGAACCCTCAGTAGAGCGTCTGCACACGTCGCGGCCTCGCCGAACCGTCCCGCGCAGCGCATGGGTCGAGGATCGAGAGCAGGCACCTTGCAGCCAGGTGCAGGAACGACCACCCGTCGCGGGGCGGATTTCGTCCGACCACCGCGAGCACCATGCGGGCGGCATGGCATGGCCCCTGGCCGCCCGAGGGAGAGGGCCGTGCAAGCCGCTTAGATCCGGTCCACCACGCGCCCCGGCCGCTCTGTGCGCGTTACCCCCCCTCGCTGCATCCCGTCATCACCGACGGCCGGAAGGCTCGTCGTGGCGGAGCCATCACCACACATGTCGGCAAGGCGCGGCACGTGTTCGCCCTGAAGGCTGACCGGCAGTTCCACCTGCACGGCGTCCTCGCTCCGGCCATCGTCCCGGCCGCGCTGCTCGTCTTCTCCGGCGGCGACACCCACACTCCTCGTGCCGCTCTTCGCGACCGGCGTCTTCGTCGGCTTCGCCGTCGCGTGCTCCAGCACCAGCGGGGGGCGCGGCCGTCGCGCACGCCGTGCGGTGGGCAGACGGACGCGGCGATCTGCCCGCGCCGTTTCCGGCTCCTGTGAGCCGCCCCCCGGGACGGTGCCCGCTCGCAAGTACGGAGCAGGCGGCGTCAACGTCCCGTCAAAGCCGTAGGCCCCGCCGTAAGAAAGCCGTCAACGGGCGACCTGATCCCGCCGAAGAGGAGCTTTCCTCTAATCGTCCGTTTCCACCGAACCTCACTCCAGGAGTTCGCGATGGCCGATGTGGCCTTCGTCGTCGCCACGATCGCGGTGTTCGCACTGGTGGCTCTCGTCGCCAAGGGGGTGACGAAGCTGTGACCGTCGAGACCGTCGTCGGCCTGGTCGTGGCCGTCGCCCTGCTGGGATATCTCGTCCTCGCCTTGATCTTCCCGGAGAGGTTCTGACGGTGACATCAGCCGCTACCGCAGCGGGGGCCATGGGTCCGGTACTGGCCGGCGTGCTCCAACTGCTCGCCCTGATCGCCGCCCTGGCGCTCGTCTACGCCCCTGTCGGCACCTACATGGCCCGGGTCTACTCCTCGAAGAAGCACCTGCGTGCCGAGAAGTGGATCTACAAGAGCATCGGTGCCGATCCCGACACCGAGATGACCTGGCCCGCGTACCTGCGCGGTGTGCTCGCCTTCTCGGCCGTGGGTGTCCTCTTCCTCTACCTGCTCCAGCGGCTCCAGGGCGTTCTGCCCGGCTCGCTCGGGTTCTCCTCAATCGATCCGGCGCAGTCGTTCAACACCGCTGTGTCGTTCGTGACCAACACCAACTGGCAGTCGTACTACGGCGAGCAGACCATGGGGCACGTCGTGCAGACCGTCGGTCTCGCCGTGCAGAACTTCGTCTCGGCCGCCGTCGGCATGGCCGTCGCCGTCGCACTGGTGCGGGGCTTCGCCCGCTCGCGCACCGGTGAGCTCGGCAACTTCTGGTCCGACCTGGTGCGGGGCACCCTGCGGATCCTGGTGCCGGGGGCGGCGGCCGCCGCGATCGTGCTGGTGGCGTGCGGTGTGATCCAGAACTTCTCCGGGATCCACGAGGTCGGCCAGTTCATGGGCGGTCCGCAGCAGTGGAAGGGCGGCGCGGTCGCCTCGCAGGAGGCCATCAAGGAGCTGGGGACGAACGGCGGCGGGTATTTCAACGCCAACTCCGCGCATCCCTTCGAGAATCCGACGCCGTTCACCAACCTCTTCGAGATCTTCCTGATGCTGGTGATTCCGTTCGCGCTGACCCGGACCTTCGGAATCATGGTCGGCTCGGTCAGGCAGGGCTACGCCGTCCTCGCCACCATGGCCACCATCTGGCTGGGCTTCGTGGCCCTGATGATGTGGACCGAGTTCGCCCACCACGGCCCGGCGCTCCAGGCCGCGGGCGGGGCGTACGAGGGCAAGGAGGTCCGTTTCGGCGTCGGCGCGTCCTCGATCTTCGCGGTGTCGACCACACTCACCTCGACGGGCGCCGTGGACTCCTTCCACTCCTCCTTCACCGGCCTCGGCGGCGGCATCACGATGCTCGGCATGATGCTGGGCGAGATCGCGCCCGGCGGTGTCGGCTCCGGGCTGTACGGCATGCTGGTCATGGCGATCATCGCGGTGTTCATCGCCGGCCTGATGGTCGGCCGTACGCCCGAGTACCTCGGGAAGAAGATCGGCGCGCGGGAGATCAAGCTCGCCGCCTGCTACATCCTGATCACTCCGGCGCTGGTGCTCGTCCTCACCGCGGCCTCCATGGCCCTGCCGACGCCGCCGCACTCCATGCTGAATTCCGGCGCTCACGGCTTCTCCGAGGTGCTCTACGCCTTCACCTCCGCTTCGAACAACAACGGCTCGGCCTTCGCCGGCCTGAACGCGAACACCGACTGGTACAACACCATGACCGGACTCGCGATGCTGCTCGGCCGCTTCCTGCCGATGGTGTTCGTGCTGGCGCTGGCCGGTTCACTCGCCGAGCAGAAGCCGGTGCCCATGACGGCAGGCACCCTGCGGACCGAGAAGCCGCTGTTCACCGGTCTGCTGGTGGGCGCGATCCTGATCATCACCGGCCTCACGTACTTCCCCGCCCTGGCGCTGGGCCCGCTCGCCGAGGGGCTTGCGTGACGATCACCCGTACAGACAAGTCAGAGGGCTCCATGTCCACAGCCACTCCCACGCGGGCGCCGCACAGCGACGCTCCCACCGCGCACAAGCCCGCCGAAGGACGCGTCGGCACGGGCCTCTTCGATCCCAAGCAGCTGATCAAGTCCCTGCCGGAGGCCTGCCGCAAGCTCGACCCTCGGGTGATGGTCAAGTCACCCGTCATGTTCGTGGTGTGGATCGGCTCGGTTCTGACGACCGTCTTCTCCTTCAAGGAACCCGGCGATTGGTTCGGCTGGACGATCAGCGCCTGGCTGTGGCTGACCGTGATCTTCGCCAACCTGGCCGAGGCGGTCGCCGAGGGCCGCGGCAAGGCCCAGGCCGACACCCTGCGAAAGGCCAAGACCGACACGATCGCCCGACGGCTGCTCAGCGACGGCTCGGAAGAGCGGATCCCCGGCACCGAGCTGACGATCGGCGACCTCGTCGTCTGCGAGGCCGGAGATGTCATCCCCGGTGACGGTGACGTCGTCGAGGGCGTCGCGTCCGTCGACGAGTCGGCGATCACCGGTGAATCGGCCCCGGTCATCCGTGAGTCGGGCGGCGACCGTTCGGCCGTCACGGGCGGCACGAAGGTCCTCTCGGACCGGATCGTCATCAAGATCACGACGAGGCCGGGCGAGACCTTCATCGACCGGATGATCAATCTGGTCGAGGGGGCCGCACGGCAGAAGACGCCCAACGAGATCGCGCTGAACATCCTGCTGGCCTCGCTGACGATCGTCTTCCTCCTCGCGTGCGCCACCCTCCCGCCGTTCGCGGACTACGCCGGTACGCACCTGACGATGGTCGTACTGGTGGCCCTGCTGGTCTGCCTGATACCGACCACCATCGGCGCGCTGCTGTCCGCGATCGGCATCGCCGGCATGGACCGGCTGGTCCAGCGCAACGTGCTGGCGATGTCGGGCCGGGCGGTCGAGGCCGCCGGTGACGTCTCCACGCTGCTGCTCGACAAGACCGGCACCATCACCCTCGGCAACCGGCAGGCCGCCGAGTTCGTACCGGTGGGCGGCACGACGGAGGCGGAGGTCGCGAATGCGGCCCAGCTGTCGTCGCTGGCCGACGAGACGCCCGAGGGGCGCTCCGTCGTCGTCCTGGCGAGGGAGAAGTACGGGCAGCGTGAACGCCACCAGGGCGAGTTGGTGCACGCTGAATGGATCGAGTTCACCGCGCAGACCCGGATGTCCGGTGTCGACGTCGATGGCCGTAAGGTCCGCAAGGGCGCCACGGCCTCGATCGTCGCCTGGGTGAAGGAGCAGGGCGGCGAAGTCGCCGAGGACGCGGACGAGATCGCCGACCGGATCTCCGAGGCGGGCGGCACTCCGCTGCTCGTCGCGGTGGACGACGAGGAGGGAGCCCGCGTCCTGGGAGTCATCCACCTCAAGGACGTCGTCAAGGACGGCATGCGGGAACGGTTCGAGGAACTGCGCCGCATGGGCATCAAGACCGTCATGATCACGGGTGACAACCCGCTGACCGCGAAGGCGATCGCCGAGGAGGCGGGCGTCGACGACTTCCTCGCCGAGGCCACCCCGGAGGACAAGATGGCCCTCATCAAACGCGAGCAGGCCGGCGGCAAGCTGGTCGCGATGACCGGCGACGGCACCAACGACGCCCCGGCCCTCGCCCAGGCCGACGTCGGTGTCGCGATGAACACGGGCACGTCGGCCGCCAAGGAAGCCGGCAACATGGTCGATCTCGACTCCGACCCGACCAAGCTCATCGCGATCGTCGAGATCGGCAAACAACTCCTCATCACCCGGGGCGCGCTCACGACGTTCTCCATCGCCAACGACGTCGCCAAGTACTTCGCCATCATCCCCGCGCTGTTCGCGGCGGTCTACCCGGGCCTGGACAAGCTCAACATCATGGGCCTGTCCTCGCCCCACTCCGCGATCCTGTCGGCCGTGGTCTTCAACGCGCTGATCATCATCGCCCTGGTGCCGCTGTCCCTGAAGGGCGTGCGGTACCGGCCCGTCAGCGCCGACAGGATGCTGCGGCGCAACCTGACCATCTACGGCATCGGCGGGCTGATCGCGCCGTTCATCGGCATCAAGCTTGTTGACCTGCTCATCTCTCTGATCCCCGGGATCGGGTGAAGGACCATGAACAACTCCGTTGTGAACACGGCCCGGTTGGTCGGTGCGGGGCTGCGCGCCCTCCTCGTGCTGACCCTGGTCACCGGCGTGATCTACCCGCTCGTGGTGACGGGCGTGGCGCAGGCGTTCTTCGACAACAAGGCGAACGGCTCCGAGATCAGGGCGGACGGCAAGGTCGTCGGCTCGTCCTTGATCGGGCAACAGGGCTACAGCCTGGACTACTTCCAGCCGCGCCCGGCGAACGGGCTCGGCGAGAACTCGGTCAACACCCAGTACAAACTGATCCTTTCAGGCGCCACCAACCTGTCCGCCGACAACGACAAGCTCGTCCAGTCGGTGGACGAGGCCAAGGCGAAGGTCGTCAAGGACGACTCCACCCCCGACCACAGGGTCGAGCCGTCCCAGGTCCCGGCCGACGCCGTGACGTCCTCGGGCTCCGGCCTCGACCCGGACATCTCCCCTGCCTACGCCGACCTTCAGGTCCACCGAGTCGCCGAGCGCAACGGCCTGACCGTTGCCCAGGTCCAGAAGCTCGTCGACGAGCACACCGCGGGCCGCACACTCGGCTTCATCGGCGAGCCCCGGGTCAACGTGCTCGAACTCAACATCGCGCTCCAGGCCCTCGTGGCCGAGGGCTGACGACGCGGAAGGCCGAAGGAGCGGGAGCCGACGGATGCGGGGGTCTTCCTCCTCCGCCGGCTTCCGCCACCGTGAAGCCCGCACGACAGGCGAGGCACACACGTGGACGCCGAGGTGGGCGGCCAGGCCATCGAGGCCGGCACGACGGTCGTCCTGTCGTACAACACCGCCGACCGCGACCCCGAGCGCTTCACCGATCCCGACGTGCTCGGCCTCCACCGGCAGGAGGGCGGGCACCTGGCCTTCGGCCACGGCATCCGCCTGTGCCTGGGCCGGCAACTGGCCCGCATCGGGATGCGGATCGCCCTCGCGCAGCGCGATGCGCTGGACCCGATCACCGAGAAGTTCTCCCTGCTGCACTGACTCCGGCCGAGCACGAGCCTCTCGGCCGGAGCGCCGGCTGCTACCGGGGGCGGAGTCCGGCGACGTCCCCGCCGGGATCGTCGGGCAGGGCGAGGCGTACGGTGATGCGCTTACCGACCGGCTCCCGATGGACCTCGAAGCCCTGGGCGACGGCCATGACGATCTCCAGACCGTGCTGCCCGACTCTGCCCGCGTCGGCTGCCAGGGCCACCGGCAGGACCGGATCACTGTCCCACACGATCACTTCCACCACGTCGCCGGAGATGCGCAGCTCCATCAGCACCGGCCCGGGAGCGTACTTAGGGGCGTTGGTGACCAGCTCGCTGACCACCAGCTGAGTCAGGTCCACCGCTCGAGCGGACACCGGCAGGCCGTGCTCGGCCCGGACGCGGGTGAGGAAATCCGCCGCCCGGTGGCGCGCCTCGGCAATGACGTGTCCGTCACCGTCAAGGGCGACGCTGTCCCGTATGAGGGGCCGGCGCGGCCTCGGGCCGCTTCTTGCTCGCGCTGGCGATGATCTCGGAGTAGCGCGGGAGTATCGCGCCTAAGGCGCTGAGTAAGGCACCGGCGGGGGACGTCCCGGGCGGCGCCCCGGACCGCGCTGCCCGTACATGCTGACGGCTCCCTCTCCTGCGATCAGGAGAGGGAGCCGTCCAGTGCGTCCGGAGGCGTGTGCCTTCAACGGGTCATGCGTGACGGTGCGAGTGCCGGTTGCCGGTGACGAGGCGGTAGAGGCCGAGCAGAATGAGGGAGCCGATGATCGCGGCGATCCAGGTGGAGAGGTGGAAGAACCCGTCGATGGAGTCGACGCCGAAGATGACCTTGCCGAGCCAGCCGCCGAGCAGACCGCCGGCGATACCGATGAGCATGGTGATCACGATGCCGCCGGGGTCCTTGCCCGGCATCAGGGCCTTGGCGATGGCGCCGGCGAGCAGCCCGATGATGATCCAAGCAATGATGCCCATGGTGCGTCTCCGCTTCGTCGTATAAGGGATGTGTCAGTTCATCGGGTGCGCCGATCCCGCCCGAACAAACGTCTCCTTCTGGTATCAGCTCTGTCGGCTCTGGTCCGGAGAGGGCGGTGTGGGTCGAAGAGCCACGCTCTCGAGCGCCGTCCCGCGTGACCTTCAGGGCCTCGTGACATGATCACGGCGTGACCAGTGAGCTCGTGCAGCCCGGCCCCAGGAAGCGCGTTCTCTTCGATGTCGACGGCACGTTGATCGATGCCGTGAACAACCAGCGCCGGGTCTGGGCGACATGGGCAGGTCGATACGGGCTGGACTCGGCTGAGGTCTATCGGGTGGCCCTGCGGACGCGACCGTTGGAGACCTTCGCGAAAGTGGCTCCGGACCAGGATCCGAGCCAGTGCCTGGCGGCGCTGCACGAACTGGAGGACGAGGACGTACGGTCCGGCGTCTACGCGGCCTTTGACGGCGCGTCGCAGCTGCTGGGCACCCTGCCGCCGGAGGCCTGGGCGCTCGTGACCTCCAACTACGAGCACCGGGTGCGCGGACGATTTGCTCGGACGGGCCTGCCGGTACCGCGCGTCGTCGTGGACGCCGCCGCAGTGGACGAAGGGAAGCCCTCCCCCGTGCCCTACCTGCTGGCCGCCGAGCAGCTCGGTGCCCGGCCCGAGGACTGCCTGGTCATCGAGGATGCCCCGTCCGGAGTCGCGGCAGGGCTGCGGGCCGGCATGACGGTGTGGGGAGTCAACACCGTGGCTCCGGTGGCCGGAGTGCATCGTCACTTCGCGAGCCTGCGCGAAGCGGTCCCCGACATCCTCGCCTTCGCCCGGCCGGAGGGGGCAACCGCGGTGAAATGATCACACTGCGGCTGCTGTGCACCGGAGCCGGAGCCGCCCTGGACAGCCCCCGTCCTCCGGTAAAGGCGGCGGACGACCGTGCGTCGCCCACCTCGTTCCTCCACTACCAGCGGGCGACCTGGCCACGAGGTAAGCGGGCTTGACCAGAGAATGGACACCGGGGCCAGGTCAAGAAGCGGACGGCACCTTCGCCGAGTTCCGTGGGGAACGGGTGGTGCGGAACGCCAGGGACGCCGGGCCGGCGCCAGCACACTCAGACCCGACGTGGTGAGGCACGTCAAAGAGGCATGGGAGACCAAGGACATCGCAGGCCTCGTCGGCCTTCTCGACCCGGCCGCCGTGACGACCGCCGACGGCGGCGGCATGGTCGGCACCGTCCTGCGCCCGGTCGAGGGCGGCGCGCGCATCGCCCAGTACATGGCCGCCATAGCCGACAGCTCCCGAGGACGCACCGTGAAAACCGGTCGGCCCTCGCTCGGCAGGATGTGCGGTCGCCGGCCAATGAGCGCCCACCCGGGAGTGAGGTCCGAGAGTGAGTCCAGGTCTTCCACGAGCGTGAGCTGATCAGACGCACGCCGCCCTGGGAACAGGGCGGCGGACCGACGGGTGTCACGGACCTGCAGGGCGTGGGTGGCACGCTCGCAGAAGTCGGGCCGGGCAGCCACCCATCGCTCGCCCCCGGGCTGGTCATCCCGGTTCCGGCCCTGTTGGGGTGGTGGCCAGCCGAGGGGAAGGGAGCCCCCGTAGAAGCTCCGGCCCGGCGATCTCGCAGCCGTTACAGTGGTGCCGCCGTTGTCGACCGCGTCGGAGCCGACCTTGCCGAACCTGTCCAACCTCGAGGAGATCTTCTCCGAAGAAGGTGACGGCGCAGGCCCCGTGCGGTCACCCGCCTGGCAGAGCACCGTGTCACCGCCGGGACTCGCGGTGACCTTGATCGCCGACTACACATTCCCCGTCCGGGCGTGGTTGCCGTCGGCGGCGATCGTGGCGCTGCTCGGCGAGTTCCAAGTGGCCGCGGGCGCCGCCCGTACGACGATCAGCAGGCTGGCGCGTCGAGGGGTGCTGGAGGGCAGCCGCCACGGGCGGCACAGCTCCTACCGGCTGACACCGGAGGCCGCTGCCGACCTGTGGAGCGGCGGCAGCTCGATCGCCACGTTCACCACGCAACCCGACTCATGGGACGGATGGTGGACACTGATCGCCTTCTCCGTCCCGGAAGCGGAAAGCACGCGGCGGCGCGCGCTGCGCACCGCGCTGCGCTGGCGCGGATTCGCACCGCTGTACGACGCAGTCTGGGTGTCGCCGCACCCCCTGACCCCCAAGGGGCGGATCGAGCTGGCCGACCTGGCGCGGGGAGCGGTGAGTGTGTTCCGCGCGCGGCAGGAGGATCTCGAAACGGAGGCCAACCGCAACCCGGTCGAAGCATGGGACCTGCCCGGCATCGCCGAGCAGTACCAGGCTTTCATCAGCCGTTGGAGCACCTTGCTTCCTCGTATCGGCGCCGGCGGCGTCACCGGTGCTGACGCCGTACGGGCCCGGACCGAGATCATGCACGCCTACCGGCACTTCCCCATTCTGGACCCGTTGCTTCCCATCGGGCTGCTGCCGCACGACTGGCCCCGGTCACAGGCGCGGGAAGTCTGCGTCGGGGTGTACGACGGCCTGGTCCAGCCGGCCCAGGATCACGTCCGCGCCACAGTGACTCGCTTCGCTGAAGGACCGCACTTCGACATCAGGGCCCACACGATCGCCGGCATGAGTGCGGGTGTGGGCCACGGCTGACGGCTGACGGCTGACCGCCGGTGGGCTATCCGGGCAGCCCGCGGCGACGCCTGGCGTCGCGACCTCCGGCGCGAGGGACGGTGGTGACGGATCGGCCCTGCGGAGGTCCGCTGCTGAACGCCGTACCCCTCGACCGCCGATGGACGACAGCGCGAGCGCCGTCGCTTCGAGGGGTGCGGTCGCGCGGGCGCTGGTGGCACAGGCTCACCACCACCGGCGGATGCCGCGTCGGCACTTGCACACCTCCGATGCCACCTGCTCACCGCGGCGCTCGAAATCCGTGCCCGGCGCGGGACGTGCGTCCCCCGCGCCCACCCCGCTCGGGGCGCCCCCTCAGCGTTCGGTGAGCATGCCTTCCCGCAACCGGGCCAGGGTGCGCGACAGGAGTCGGGAGACTTGCATCTGCGAGACGCCCAGACGTTCGCCGATCTGGGCCTGGGTGAGTTCCTCGACGAACCGCATGTGGATGATCTGCCGGTCCCGGTCGCCGAGTTCGGCGATCAGCGGAGCCAGGGCGTGGAAGTCCTCCACCAGCTCCAGACTCTAATCCTCGGCTCCGATGAAGTCCTGCAGCGCCGCTTCGCCGTCCTCGCTGCCGCTGATGGTGGCGTCCAGAGAAGAGGAGTTGTAGCCGTTCGCGGCGACGCGAGCCTCGCGTACCTCTTCCTCGGGAAGGCTCATCAGCTCCGACAGCTCCTTCACTGTCGGGGTGCGCCCCAGACGGCTGCGCAGCTCCTCCGTGGCGCGCGCGAGCTGGACACGGGCTTCCTGCAGGCGGCGGGGCACGTGCACGGCCCAGGTGGTGTCGCGGAAGAACCGCTTGATCTCACCCACGATGTAAGGGACGGCGAAGGAGGTGAACTCCACCTCCCGGGAGAGGTCGAACCGGTCTATCGCCTTGATCAGGCCGATCATGCCGACCTGGACGATGTCCTCCATCTCCTCCGGCCCCCGGCTGCGGAACCGGCCGGCCGCGAAGCGGACCAGGGACATGTTCATCTCGATCAGCGTGTTCCGCGCGTACTGGTACTCGGGCGTGCCCTCCTCCAGCACCGCGAGCTGGTCGAAGAACAGCCTGGACAGCTCACGGGCGTCCTTCGGCGCCATGCGAGAGGGATCGGCGACCTCCGGCAACTCGCGCGCCCGCGTATCCGTCACCGTCATGCTCATGAGCGCCATGGCATACCCCTCCCACCGAAGCCAACCGTCACTGCCGGCCGAGTGCAGCCGACGTCGCCGCGCGGATACCCCCTCATCGTGCCGTCAATCCTGCACAGGATGAACGTGCCCCCAGCTCGTGACACCTACCGGGCCTCGCCTCCCCCACGGACCGGCCGACGCGCCCTCGATGTCCTCCTGGTGCCGCCCGGGCCGCCTTCGTCGAGGCCGACGCCGGGTGCCTGCGCTATGCCGGTGCTCCGACTCCGAGGACGCCGAGCATGGCCCGGGTCGCCGGGCTGGGGTTGAACCGGCTCCACACCAGGCACTCGACTCGACGCGGGCCGTCGGCCACCGGGACCAGCGCCAGTTCCGGATCTCGGGCGGCCAGCGGGCGGATGAACGCCGACGGCATCAACGCGATGCCCAGTCCCCGGGCGACGAGGCGAGTCATCAGCTCCACGACGCCGGCCTCGTACGCGACGTCGCGGACCAGGCCGGCGGCGGTGAACGCCCGGTCGGACTGGGCCCGGGCAGGTGTCCCGGCCACGAAGTCCACGAACGTCTCCTCGGCGATCTCCTGCAACGTGACCCGGGACGCGCCCGCGAGCCGGTGACCGGTCGGCACCACCAGTACGTGCCGGTCGTGATCGAGGACGAGCGTCTCCACCCCGGAAGGCCGTTCGTCTTCCGGCAAGCCGAGGAAGGCGATGTCCAGGTCGCCGTTGCGGATGGCCGCGGCCAGTTCGTCGCTGCGTCCCGAACGGAGGGAGACGCGGACGTCCGGGTGCCTGGCTCGGTACCGCTGGAGCAACTCGGGTACGTCGACGGCAGCGGTGGTCACGATCACGCCGACGGCAAGCCGACCGCGTACCACGCCGGTCGCGGCGGCGGCGTCGGCGACCGCGCGGTCGGCAGCGGCCAGGCACTCGCCCGCAGCGGCGACAAAGGCGGCTCCAGCGCTGGTCAGCTCGACGCGGCGGCTGGATCGGGCGAACAGCTTGATCCCCAACTCCCGTTCAAGACCGGCGATCCGGTGACTCAGCGACGACTGCACCACGGAGCAGCGCTCCGCGGCGCGGGTGAAATTTCGGGTTTCGGCGAGGGCGACCACGTATCGCATCTGCTGGAGATCCACATGGCCATCGTTCTTCTTCATAGCTGCCATGACAAGCATGCGTTGGATTCATGGCCGGTCTGGCTGAGACTTCCTGACATGCAGACCTTGACCGGGGCTCCACCGGGCTCGTTACGGACCACTCACGCACAGCAGGCGGCCACCGTCGCACTGACCGCCCTGGCCCCCGTGTCCTGGGGCACCACGTACGCCGTGACCACCGAACTGCTGCCGGCCGGGCATCCGTTGTTCTCGGGGCTGATGCGTGCCCTGCCCGCCGGGCTGGCCGGGCTGGCGATCACGCGGGTGCTCCCGCGCGGAGAGTGGTGGTGGAAGGCCGCCGTTCTGGGCGTGCTCAACATCGGCGCCCTGTACCCACTGTTGTTCCTGGCGGCCGAGCGACTCCCGGGGGGTGTCGCCGCCACCCTCGGCGCTGCCCAGCCGCTGCTGGTCGCCGGGCTTGCCATCGCGGTGCTCCGCGACCGGTCTTCGGCCTGGCGATGGTCCTGGGGAGTGATCGGCGTGGCCGGAGTGGGTCTCGTCGTGCTCGGGCCGAACGCCCGGCTGGATGCCGTGGGGGTGCTCGCCGGCCTCGGCGGTACGGCCGCCATGGCCGGCGGGATCGTCCTCATGAAGCGCTGGGGCCGCCCCTCGGGAACCGGTGCGCTGACCCTGGCGGGCTGGCAACTGACGGCCGGTGGCCTGCTGTTGCTCCCGATCTCCCTCGCTGTCGAAGGGGTGCCTCAGCGGATCGATGCCGGAGCGGTCGGCGGGTACCTGTGGCTCGGCAGTGTGGGCGGGCTCATCGCGCACACCCTGTGGTTCCGCGGGATCGGGAAGCTGCCGGTCGGCGCGTCCGCACCGCTGGTACTGCTGTCTCCGCTGGTCGCGACCGGCGTCGGGATCGGCCTGGGCGAGTCGCTGAGCCTGCCGCAGACCGTCGGCTTCCTTCTCGCCCTGGCCGCTTTGCTGGCCGCACAGTTCAGCTCCCGGAGCCTGCGCGAGCGCGTCGGACGCGGCAGGACCGCGCGAGACCACAGCCGTCGGGAGCGGGTCCGATGACGACAGGTTCGATGGAGATGGGTTCTTCGATGACGACCCTCAGGACGATCGCGGTGCTCGGTGCGACCGGCATGGTGGGCAGTCGGGTGATCGACGAGGCTGGTGCGCGCGGGCACCGGGTGCTCGCCCTGTCCCGAACGCCCGCCAGCGAGGCGCCGAACGTGACGCCGGTCGCGGTCGACGCGAGCGACCCGCACGCCCTGCGCGAGGCGTTTGCCGGCTCGGCTGCTCAGGGCGCCGCCCCGGACGCCGTCGTGGTCACGGTCCGGACCTTTCCGGCCAACGAGGAGTTCCTGGTCGGCGCGACCCGTACCGTACTCGACGTCGCCGCCCAGCACGGGTTGCGCGTCCTCGTGGTCGGTGGCGCCGGTGCCCTGCGCAGCCCCGGCGACCGGGATGTGCTGGTCGCCGACAACCCCACCTATGTGCCCTCCGAGTACCGGGCCGTCGCCATCGCCGGTGTCGCCCAACTGCGGGCCTGTCATGCCCACGCCGACGCGGACTGGGTGTACCTGAGCCCGCCGGCCCTGCTCGAACCCGGCGAACGCACCGGCCGCTACCGCCGCGGCGCCGACACCTTGCTCACCGCCGCCGACGGCAGGTCGTGGATCAGTGCCGAGGACCTGGCTGTCGCCGTGGTCGACGAACTCGAGAACCCCGGCACCGACCGGCACATCACGGTCGTCCGCCACCACGCACACCCGCCGGGACCCGCTTGAGCCACTGGTCACGCGGCACGCCGGATTCATAAGGCATATGTACGACGCCACGCCATGGCAATGGTCAGCTTCGAGGCTCCTGCGGTTTGACCTCGACCTCGCTCGGGCTCTGCTCTGTGAGTCCCGTGCGTGCCTCGGTGCGGTGCGGTCACCGCGGTCATCATCATTGCGGGCCCGGTCTGAACGGGGCGGGTCGGCGATGACTGCCGTGCCAGTCCAGTATCAGGACCGTGGCGTCGTCCTTGAGGTTGCCGTGGCAGGCGTCAAGGACCGCGGCGGTCAGGCTTCGTACGGCTTCTCTTGGATGCAGCGCGCGGGTGTCGTGAACGACCGAGGCCAGGTCGGCCGCTGCGGCACCGCGCTCCTGCATCCCGTCGGTGAGCAGGATCAGGCGGTCACCCGGGCGCAGTTGCAGTTCCTGTACGCGGTAGGAGGTGGGCGCCGCCACGCCGAACGGCAGGTTGACGGCGAGTTTGACCTCTTCGACGGTGCCGTCCCGCAGCCGCAGTGGCCAGGGGTGGCCGGCGTTGACCAATTCGCACAGGCCTGTTTCGAGGTCGACGCACAGCAACTGTCCGGTGGCCAGGCCGCGGCTTTGACTCAGCAGGGCCTGGTGGGCGTGGTGGGCTTGCTTGAGGGCGTCACAGCCACTGCGGCGCGCCCGCCGCAGTGCGCCGACCAGCAATGTGGCCAGCAGGGCGGAGTTCGTGTCGTGGCCCATGGCGTCGGTGATGGACAGGTGCAGGGTGTCGCGATCGAGGGTGTAGTCGTAGGTGTCGCCCCCGATGTCGTCGGCCGGGATCAGCCCGGCTGCGAGGGTGAACTGGGGCGCCTCGCAGCAGGGGGCCGAGGGAAGCAACTGATGCTGGATCTCCGCGGCCAGACTGGTCTCGGTGGTGCGCCGGCCGAGGTGGTACAGATCGGTGAAGCGGCGGTCCGTGACGATGATGTAGGCCAGCGCGTGTGCGGCTTCGCGGACCTGTCGAAGCACGGTGTCGTCGGCGGACTGCAGGGTCGCCTCCAGGAGGCCGATGCAGTCGCCGCGGTTGGTGACCGGTGTGATGACGCGCCGTCCGCCCTGGCCGTCGGGTTCCACATGCTGGCGCTGGCTCTGCAGGACGCTGTCGTAGACGCTGCCCCGCAGGTCGATCGGCCCAGCATGGCCCGCGAGTTCGTCCCCGGCCGCGGCCAGCCGTACCAGCCGCTGACCGATGAGGTCGGCGAACAGGAAGGACACACGCTCCGCACCGAATCGCTTGTGCAGGTCGTGTGCTACCACGTTGGCGGAGTCACCAGGCGGCGCCGCCTCCGCAGCGGCCAGCAGACGGCCCAGTTCCAGATCCCCACGCTCCACGACAACCTCCCATCGGTTGCCGCACCTTTTTCCCCGAGTTTCCGGGACATCACCTCTTGTGGCTTTCTTGCCTGGTCACGGCAAGGGCACCGGGTCGGTGGGGGGAGGTTCCGAGACCGCCCGGCCTCGCGTGCGAGCATCACCGGCGCCGGCGCTCGATCCCTCGCCCACAACCGGGCCTTCCTCACCCGCCCACTTCACTTTTCTACGCGACTCTTCTCTGCGCATGAGAACTGCACCGGAACAGTCGGCGGCCGTCAGGTCCGGCGGCTGCCGGCAGCGGTGTCGCTGGGTGTGTCGCACACAGCGATGCGGGCCGTGATGCGCTTCCCGACCGGCTCCTGTTCCATGAACAAGTCCTCGGTGACGGCCTTGACGATCTCCAGGCCGTGCTGGCCGATCCTGCCGGGATCGGCGGGCCGGGCCGCGGGGAGCGTGGGATCGCTGTCCCACACGACGATCTCCACGACACGGGCGGTGAGGCGCAGCTCCATCAGAACCGGGCCGGAGGCGTACTTGCGGGCGTTGGTGACCAGCTCGCTGACAACCAGCTGTGTGAGGTCCTTCACACGAGCGGAAACGGGCAGGTGATGATCGTTGCCGGCCTGGTCGAGGAAGGCGGCAGCGTGATGGCGGGCGTCGGCGATGCAGCCGTCGTCTCCGTGCAGGGCATACCCGGTGCGCACCAGGTCCTCACCCGGTAGCGCGCAGGCGTCACCGCCGGCATCAGATTCCACTGACCTCACCCTCACTCCCCCGTACACGCGCGCACATACCCCCTATGCCGCCCTGCATGCCGCACGGACGGTGCTCGAAACCGCCCCGTGGGTGCATCCGGCCGGAACAGTGGGGCAGAATCCCCTTCACACGTCCTGACCGAGCAAGCCTAGATCGCAGCTGAGGAGACAGTGGCCCACATCGAACAAGCGGACCGGCCGGACCGGCTCTTCGCCGAGCACCGTGTGGTCGAGGGCATCCGCGTCGTGACCCTGCGAGGCGAGATCGACCACGACGTCCAGGACGTACTCAGCGAAGCCCTGCTGGTCGAAGACGGGGCAGTGCCGCCTCGGATCGTCGCGGATCTCAGCGGTGTGACCTTCATGGACTCCAGCGGCATCAACGTCTTCGTCGCCGCCCACCAGCAGGTGAGCGGCGCACAAGGGTGGGTGCGCATCGCCGGTGCTCAGCACTCCGTCCTGCGCGTCCTGCAACTGGTCGGCATCGACACCCTGATCCCGTGCCACGCCACGACCGAACAGGCACTGAGGCCCTGACCACTGCCCAACTGAAACGCGCGATCGTGCGTATCCGGGCAGGTCTGACGGTGGTCGCCGCAGCTGTCGAGCACGGCTCGGTACTGTCCGCGGGCCAGCACCAACCGCTCGCGGGAATCAGCGAGATCGTCGGCGTCGGAACGCTCCCCACAGCTCGCCGTCGCGGTCTCGCGCTCGCGGTCACCGCGGCACTGGTAGTCGACGCCCGATCGCGGGGAGCGGAAACCGTCTTCCTGTCGGCAGGTGACGACGACATCGCGCAGATCTACGCCCGACTCGGCTTTCGCAAGATCGGTACGGCGCTGATCGCCGAACCCGCGGAGTAGCCGCACTCCGCCCACCCCGCAGCGGTGTTACGTCTCACCGACATTTCCGGGCTTCGTGATCGACAAAGGGCGCGGCGCCCTGGCTGTGCCGCGGCGCCGCGCGTATGGCCGTCACCCCCGGTGCCCGGCCTACGGGCGAGCCGGAGACGGTTCGGCCGAGTGGAACCATTCAACGGTCTCGGTTTTCGTCCAGGGCAGCTTCTGCTTCGAGAAGTCGTTACTGGAGATGTCGTAGCCGATCCTCGTCGTGCCTGAGCCGGTGACCTGAAGCGTTACTGTGTGCCTCGCCCGTCCCCCGGCCGCCGGCGACTCGCTCTGGGACGCCGTCGCCTTACCGCCGCTGGAGTTGGCATCGTCTGCTGTGTCCTCGCTGCTGCCGCACCCCGTCGGAAGCACAGCGGCAACCAGTGCCGCCGTCGGCGTGAGTGTCCTTCGTATCTTCCCGGGGTCCTGCTTCTGGTCGTCGCGGTCCGACACCAAGATCCCATCACGACTCTGCAGGAAAGCCCGTCAGGGCGTGGGCAGCTGCCGCCGGCCGGCGAGGCGCCTCGCCCCGGTGGCGGTTCCACTGACGGTGGGCCGGCGGCTGGGGAGCGCGCGGAGCATTTCGAGCAGAGGATGGCCTCCGGGCGGAAGGGCTTCGTTGCTCGCTGACCGCCTGACTGCCGCGATGCCCTTACCGGGTCCCCCGGCCCACTTCCCTGGCGATGTCGATCACGAGTTGCCGGTGGGTGCGGGCCATGTCTGTCAGATCGTTGCGCAGCTCGGCCAGCCATTCTGGTTGGTCCTCAGATGGTTCGCCCAGCGCGCGTGTGATGCGCACGAGAGAAGCCGCAGCCTGCAGGCCGGCAAACAGCGGCAGGCGCGCAAAGTCCTCGTCGTCGAACCGGCGCACGCTGCGGTATCCGTCGAGGAACGCGTCGAACCGCGCCCGGTGCCCGGTTGCGGGCCGGCCGGTGTGGTCGGTCAAGTCGCGCACGGCGTAGGCGATATCGGCGGCGTACCAGGAGACGGCGACCTCGTCGAAGTCGTAGGCGATCGGCCGGCCGTCTTCCCAGGCCATGTTGTCCAGCTCGAAGTCACCGTGCACCACACCCCAGCAGTCCTGGGTGCGTGGCAGGTCGCTCGTCAAGTCGGCCAGCCTCGCCGTCGCCTCGGCCAAGGTTGTGTCGTCCGCCAACAGTTCGCCTATGTCCGGAAGCTCGCTGAAGGATTCGGGCAGCCCGGCACCGAGCCCGGCGGCATCGCGGTGCAGCTGCGCCAGTGTCTGCCCCCAGTGCCGGGCTTGCGATTCGGTGAGTTCGGTGACGTCGACTTCCTCGCCGGGAGCCGGTTCGACCACCATGGCGTGCATGACACCGAGCCCGGTTGCCACGGTCACGGTCAGGGCTCCGGACTCGGCGGGGACCGGCCGCACCACCGCCGAGCCGCCGTCGTTGAGCCGTGCCATCAGCTCAGCCACCGCAGTCAGGGGCTTGGCGCCGCGATACGAGCCGGGCACGAACCGCAGATAGCGCCGTCGGCCGTGGTCGGGGAGCACAAAAACATGGGAGGCGCTGGAGCGCCACCACCTGGCAGTGCCGGCCGGGTAACCCCACTGGGCGGCGACCTGGTCGGCTACCGGGCTGTCCCACGTTTCGGACACGGTCTGCTTCAGTCGATCGATCTCGGTCAACGGCATCATCGCGGGTAAGCCTTGGTCATGCAGCCGAAAGTCACAAGCCGATTTCCACACTGGCCGGCTCAGGTGTCACCTGTCTCCCCATCAGAACCACGGCGCCACGCGCTCGACATGAAAGTGGGCGCACCACTCGCAGGAGTTCGTACTCCACTTCCGCACCGCCGTGGGGTGGCCGGCATGGCGTCGTCAGGAACGGTCTCGCCGGGCGACGTCTTTCAGCGGAAAGGTCCGTGGCTTCTCTCCCGAAGAGATGGGCGGCCCAGGGCCCCGTCCGTGCCGGTCGCTCTTCTGTCGTTCGCTCAAGGGGCCGCTTGGTTTCCTTACTCGGCCCCGCGCCCACTCCCGGCGCCGGGAGTGGGCGCGGGCGCCGGCGAGGGTGTGGTCGTTGCAGCGGCGACGGCCCGGTCGGTGTCAGCCCGGCCGCGTGGTGGGCCGGAAAGCATCTGTCCGACGTCGGTTCCCTTCCCCTCGAGGCGACCGTGGCCGGGCGGAGTCGGTCGCACGCGTGCCACCGGATCACTCCCCCGCGCCCATACTCGAGGAGTCCACCTTCTTGATGGGGTTACGCACGCCGTCGCGGAACGCGCCGAGCCCGGCATCGAATTCGACCGCCGAACCGACGAACAACGTCGACTCGTCGGGTGCCACGTAGATTTTGCCGCCGCCGCGCACGGCGTGGACGAGGCAGACACCCAATCCGTCCGGCAGTTCCACGATGTTCACCACCGGATCGGCTGTGAACTGCGCGAACAGGCTGAGCCCCACCGCGACGAGCCGATCGGTACCGCCGGTGACCGCGGTCGCGCCGTCGGCGGCAGCGGCCGGCAAGGGCCGGCGCACCTGGGCACCTGCCGGCTCGATCAATTCGATCAGGTAGCCCGCGCGGTCGGCCGCCTCAAGGAAAGCATCGAGGTCGGGTGACTCGCGCAGAAGCGCACCGAGCTCCCCCTCGGCTTCAGCCAGCTGGAAGCGGGCAGTCGCGAACGAATGCGTCACCGGGGGATTTCCCGCAGGCGGCGGCGGAACGGAGGTGCTGACCAGGAGCCCCGGCTCTCCGCGGATCTCCAGCGCCACCCGCCCGTCCCGCAGCAGCCGGTAGCTGCGCACCTCGGACGCGCCGCTCACGGCCTGCCCTCCGGTCCACTGACCTGCTCGAGGCATGCGAGCATCATCGGATCATCCTTGCGGCACGCCGTCGCGGACCCCGTCGGGGTCATCACGAGGTGCCGCCCTGCGCCTGGAGGTTGTCCCGGTCGGGCACCGGGACACCGGCCGCGGTGAAGGGGTCGAGGAGCGCGCGGTACTGAGCCTCGGTCAGTTTCTTGCGCTTGTGCACGGCTCGTGCGGCAATGACGCAAGCAGACAAGCTGTCCGAGTGAAGGCTTGCGCGGAACTGCTTCAGCTCGACGGCACGGAGGAGCAGCGCCGATCTGACGGCGTGGTCGATCCAGGAGTGCTCCGAGGCGGACACCCGCGCCGCCCGGCTGCCCTCGCGGCCGCCCTGGGGCCACCGCTCCAGGAACGCCTCGTACAGCGCCGCGAGCGCGGCGGCCGGCAGGGCCGTGGCGGACGAGATGAAGCGGGCGGTCGTGGGATCCACGCGAGTGCCTCCTGAGTCGTGTGAACGACGGCCAGCGTACGGTCTGGGTCGGACAGCGTTCCGACGGGCAAAGCGAGCGGGCGGGGGCAGGATGGCGGAGCAGTACCGCGTGGAGTGGACCTACGAGGGCAGCCCCTTGGCGACGTACAACACCTTCGACCTGGCCGGCGCCGAGCGCTACCGGGCCAGGGTGGCGGAAGACCCGATCGCCCAGGACGTCCGGATCGTGGAAGTCGGGCCGCAAGAGGACCCTGCATGCCAGGGCCCGTCCTCAGGGATCACCGGTGATGAATCATGGTGAGGTGAGAGGTCGCCATGAAGGTGGACGAAGACGGCGACCGGCCCGGCAGCTCATCGAACTCTACGAGGAGGTCGTCCCCGGCACCGCCTTCGATCACACCGTCTCCGGCACCCCCGCACCCACCCTTGGCCTCCGCTCCCCTGACAGAACGCACGCGGTCCCCCACAGCCGCGCCGACAGGGCAACGCCCTGGAATCCGCCTTCGGCATGCTCACTCACCTGGCCGACAGGACACGCCGCCCGCACTCCACCGTGCTCGAATGGCAGTGTTCTCTGTTGCCGAACAGGCGGGAGCCGATAGTGCACGAGATGTGGTGCGGCCCAGACGCGTCAGGACAACCCATGTGGCACGTCCTGACCACCGACAAAAGCAGCACTCTCTGTGGGGCACAGAAACGCGAGAAGTCCCACGGTCAGAATGCGACGGACAAACACTGTTTCGCCTGCATGGAAGTACTACAGGCTGTTGTCGTGCGACCAGGCTGAAAGACCTCGGTGCTCGACGACGGGCAGTACACAGTCTGCGGCCTGCATCCCGGGTCGCAGGGCTTCCGGCCCGCACTCCACGAGCGGGCGCAGGGCTCGGCGGGAGACAAGGCGCGGACCCGATGACAGGGCGGGCAGCTTCTGGGGACGTGGGCGGCTGCCGCGAAGTCCGCTGGTGGAAAGCGGCGTGGCGCTCGGCAGGTGACATCACCGTCAGCTGTCTTACCGGCTGGCCGGCGCAGCCTCCGGGCTGCGCCAACAGCTTGCGGGCAGTGATTACCCCGTGATCGGCGACTCCGCGGTGCAGCCACCGGCAGTCACCAAGCCCTCGGCGCTCTGTTCCTCGAGCACCTTGCCCTTGTAGGTGATCTTGCAAGTGATCTGGGCGCCTTCGGGGTCCGCGGCGACCGGCATGACCGCGGCGGGCATGATGCCGCGCAGCGTGACCGTCTTCGTCCAGGGCAGCTCGGGCTTGGACACCGACTCGATCTTCGGCTCCGTGGCCTTGCCACCGCCCCCGTGGAACTCGATCGAGTCGACGTTCTTCCCGGTGACCTCGTAGGTGACTTCGTACGTCTCGTTCACTGCCTTGTCGACCTGGTCGACCGCCTCGGTACAGGAACTGAGGCCGAGTGCGAGGCCGGTGACGGCGACGGAGCAGACGGCGGCGCGGACTGCGCGGTTCATGCGGATCCCCCGGATCATGAAGGTCAGGTCCGCAGCCAATCGCAAAGAGAAAGCAAAGTCAAATGGTCAAGGGCCCAACGGGTCTGCAGAACACAGGGATTGCGAGAGGCCGGGCAATGTCACCAACGTCCGAGACTTCGAGCTCAAGACGCCGGCGCGGCGGCCGAGGGGTGGCTTGCAGGGCCCGTTGGGCGATCTCTGCGGCTCACCCCTCGCCGCGCACTTTCAGCACCGCCTTGTCGAGTGCCCACAGCCCGATTCCGATGGCCGGCGGCGCACCGGGGCGGACACAGACGTCCGCGGGCCGGTCGGAGAGGGCGCTGACCAGGATCAGCTCCGTGATCGCGCCGAGCTCCGGCAGGGCGGTCGGCGTGCGGAAGAGATGCCGGTGCCGAGGCGGCTCAGGGGGAGATGACGGCGGCATGAGCGAGAGCGGCTGTCTCCTCCGGCGTACCGTCGATCGGGATGGCCGCGCCCGGTTCGTCCTCGCCCATGGGTTCGAGGTCGGCGAACTGGGTGCGGAGCAGGGCGGGCGGCATGAAGTGGCCCTGCCTGGCGGTGATGCGTGCGGCGATCAACTCGGGCGAGCCGTCGAGGTGAAGAAAGAACACATGGGGCACGGCGGAAGCCAGCCGGTCACGATAGCGCCGCTTCAGCGCGGAGCATGTCACCACCCCTCCGCTGTCCGCATGGCCGGTCAGCCACCGTGCGATCTCTTCCAGCCAGGGGCGGCGGTCGTCGTCATCCAGAGGATGACCGGCCCGCATCTTCTCCACGTTGGCTGCGGGGTGGAAGTCGTCCCCCTCGGCGTAAGGAACACCGAGACGCTGTGCCAGCAACCGGCCCACCGTGGTCTTCCCTGAGCCTGACACGCCCATGACCACCACCAAGGGAGCAGTGTCGTGAGACATCCTGTACCTTCCCTTCGCATCTCGCCGTCTAGAGCTCGATGACTACCTTGACGTCGTCCGGTTGCGGCGTGAACGCCTCCGTTGCGCGCTCCAGCGGCACCCGCCGGGTGATCACGCGCTCGAGCCACGACAGGTCGGCCTTGGCCAGCGCGTCGGCAGCCTGTCGGTAGTGACGCAGGTTGGCGTTGACCGAGCCCACCACCGCGTCGTTCTGCAGCACGATCTCCCTGTTGACGGCGCCCGTGTCCACGGTCATTTTGCGGCCGACGGGTGAGACCCCGGTCAGGCACACCACTCCGTAGGGCGCGGTGCCGGTCAGAGAAGCGAGCACCGGCTCGTTCGCGCCGGTGGCTTCGATGATGACGTCCGGGCACAGGGCGGAGACGACCTGCTCGACGTCCTTCGCGTGGTAGGTGGCGCCCAAGTCCCGTACCAGGGTGGGCTTGGACCCCTCGGTCACCCGGTCGAGCACGTGCACGTCCAGTCCGCGCTGGGTGCCCAGGAGGGCGGCCAGCAGACCGATGGGCCCCGCACCGGTCACCAGGACACGCTGTGGCTCGAACCACGAACGGGCACCGACACGCTCGACCTGCTCCCATGCCTTGGCCACCACGGTGGTCGGTTCCATGAGCACACCGGCCCGGTCCAGATGCGGCTCCAGCTTCACCGCGTAGCCGGCCTCCACGCACCACGCCTCGGCGCCGTATCCGTCGATCTCCTTGATGCCGCGTTCGGTGTAACGGCCGTTGCGGCACATGTCGAACTCCCCGCGGGCACAGGCCCCGCACGGCTCGGGGTCCGGGCGGCGCACCACCCCGGCGACGAGGTCACCGGCCGAGAAGTCGCTTCCGCGTGGCGCCTGCCGTACCCGCCCGAGGGACTCGTGCCCCAGAACCAGCCACTCACGGCCTGGCGGGGCCCAGCCGTACTCGCCTCGGACGATCTCCTTGTCCGTTCCGCACACTCCCACCGCCAGGCCCTCCACCACCAGCTCGTCCGCGGCCGGGACGGGGTCAGGCACATCCCTCACCTCCAGGGAGTCCTTGGCGTCCGGCCGCACCGTCAATGCACGCATCGCCCACCTCCGTCGCTCTCGTCAGGCAGCGGCGTGCGATGGCCACCCGCCGCTGCCTGACCGTCTGTCCCGCTCCCAGGGTTTCAGGCACCGGCCCGCCTCCCGACGCGGCTCGAAACCGTGCCGCTCCAGCAGGTCCAGCACGTCGGCCGCTTCCCGTGCGCCCAGTTCCTCGCCCAGTTCCGTCGCCTCGCGGTGCAGCACGGTGCGGACCGGTTCCCCCGTCGCGTCGGCCTCCTCCACCGCGCGGGCCGGCAACCGCCCGGACAGCTTGTAGTGCCGCTCCGGCAGACCGACGCTGACCTGCCGGTCCGAGCGCCGGTACAGCTTGGCGGGCCGTCCAGCACCCGGGCCGCTGAGCCCGCTGCGCCTCTCGTACACGACCTCGAGCAATCCCTGGTCGGCCACACCAGGGCGGACGAGCGGCCCGGCCGCGCTCATCCGCCCCGCCCGCGGTACGGTCGCCCTTCTGATGCGGGGTAGTGCCGGTCCGGTCGACGGCGCAGCCGCATCGGGGCGACCGTTCCGTACCCTGACGGCATGCGCATGCGCCCCACTGTGAGCTGGACCCCGACCGCGGACCTGCCGCCGGGCACCACTGATCTGGAGCCGGTCGCCGATGCGCTGAGCAGCGGCGGTGTGCTGGTGCTCAGCGGGGCGGGCATCTCCACGGAGTCGGGCATCCCCGACTACCGGGGCGAGGGCGGGAGTCTGAGCCGGCACACCCCGATGACCTACCAGGACTTCACCGCCGGCGCGCATGCCCGGCGCCGGTACTGGGCGCGCAGCCACCTCGGCTGGCGCACCTTCGGCCGCGCCCGTCCCAACGCCGGGCACCTGGCGGTGGCGGCGTTCGGACAGCACGGCCTGCTCGCGGGTGTCATCACCCAGAACGTCGACGGCCTGCACCAGGCGGCGGGCAGCGAGGACGTCGTGGAACTGCACGGCAGCCTGGCGCGGGTCGTCTGCCTTTCCTGCGGCGCGCTCAGCCCGCGCCGCGAACTCGCGCAGCGGCTGGCGGAGGCCAATCCGGGCTTCGCGCCGGTGGCTGCCGGTATCAACCCGGACGGTGACGCCGACCTCACCGACGACCAGGTCGGGGACTTCCGCGTCGTGCCCTGCGGGGTCTGCGGCGGCATCCTCAAACCGGACGTGGTGTTCTTCGGCGAAGCCGTTCCGCCGCGGAGGGTCGAGCACTGCCGCGAGCGGGTCCGTGAGGCGACCTCGCTGCTGGTCCTGGGCTCCTCGCTGACGGTGATGTCCGGGCTCCGCTTCGTCCGCCAGGCGGCCCGGGCCGGGAAGCCCGTACTGATCGTCAACCGGGACGCGACCCGGGGCGACCGGCACGCCGTCACCCGGGTATCGCTCCCGCTGGGGCCCGCCCTCACCACCGTGGCAGACCGGCTCGGCATCCCTGTCGGCGGCACTACAGCGCCCCCGAGGCCGGCGGGTTGAGCCCCTGACGCCCACCTCCCGGCGCCCTCTCCCCGCCGCCTGGCCGAGTCACCGGCGAGAAACAGCCGGTCGCCCCGCCATCGCAAGCAGACACACCGCCCTCGGCCGGCCCCTTCCCGGGCGAGGCCCGTGGCCCCGCCGGCCGCCCCAGGCAGGTTCGGGTTTCGGCGCGGGTTTCGGGGATCGAGGCCGGGCGCGTGCCGTTGCCGGACGCGACATCCCTGGAGGGCGAGCCGGTCGCACGGGACGCCTCGGATCGGCCGGCCTTCGAGTGGCTGCGGAACCGGCTTCTGAGGCACGGCGCCGGGGCGGCTGCCGAGGGCGCTTCTACGATCGAAAACCCCCTCGAGCCGACCGGTAACGGAGATCCCGATGCTTGCGTCCTGGTACGACGAACAAGGCCCCGCAGCAGACGTCCTCCACGTCGGCGAACTGCCCGACCCCGTCCCCGGCCCCGGCGAGGTCCGCATCCGCGTCACCGTCTCGGGCGTGAACCCCGGAGACACCAAGAAGCGACGTGGCTGGCTCGGCTCGACCATGCCCTACCCCCGGGTCGTCCCGCACAGCGACGCCGCCGGTGTCGTCGACGCGGTCGGGGACGGGGTCGACGCCGGCCGCCTCGGACAGCGGGTGTGGGTGTACGGCGCCCAGTCCTACCGTCCCTTCGGCACGGCCGCCCAGTACACCGTGGTCCCCGACCACCAGGCCGTCCCCCTGCCCGACCACCTCGGGGACGACGTCGGCGCCTGCCTCGGCATCCCCGGCATCACCGCCCACCGCGCGGTCTTCGCCGACGGCCCCGTCGACGGCAGGACCGTCCTGGTGCACGGCGTCCTCGGCGGCGTCGGCTCATTGGCCGCCCAACTCGCCCGCTGGGGCGGAGCGACAGTGCTCGCCACCGTCCGTCACGGCGCCGACCTCGGCCGTGTGGACCCGGCCGTGGTGTCCCACACCGTCGCCTTGGACCAGGATGATCCGGCAGCTGCGATCCGCGCCCACGCGCCCCGGGGCGTCGACCGCATCGTCGAGGTTTCCCTGTCCGACAACGCCGACCTGGACAACGCCGTCGCCGCCAACGAGGCAGTCATCTCCGCGTACGCCACCCGCGCCGACCGCACCGGCATCCCCTTCTGGCCGCTGCTGTTCAACAACGTCACGCTCCGCCTGATCGGCAGCGACGACTTTCCGGCCGAGGCGAAACGGCAGGCCGCCCGCGACCTCACCGCTGCCGCCGCCGTCGGCGCCCTCACCGCTCCCGCCGTCGCCCGCTACTCCCTCCAGGACATCGCCCGGGCCCACAACCACGTGGATTCCGGCGACCGGGGGCGCGTGCTGGTCGCTGTGCCCTGAGGCGACGCCGGTCCGGGATGCTTCGCTTCGCGGGCGGGCGGGTGGGGTGAGACGGAGGAGGGTGAGCTTGCCAACTCATGATCCGCTGACGGGCCGAGCAGCACCTCAGGCATAGCCTTCACGTCAACTCATTGCAACCAGCAGGAGCAACACCTGTTGCTTTACAGTGAAGTCATTGCAATGATTTTAGCGAACCCACCTGCACTTACGTCTCTCCCATGCAACAAATACATTGCCACATCCATGAATGCAACGTAGCGTTTCTAATAGAGGAAACGCGAACTGAAGGCCTCACGGGTCGACAGGTGCGCGTTTCGCGGAGTGAGCGAACAGGGGGAGCGAATCATGGAGACAGCGCAGAGACGGCAGCAGGCGGCACCCGGCGCCTTCACGGCCTTCGCCCGCTTCGTGCTCTGCGGTGGCGGAGTGGGGCTCGCCTCCAGCTTCGCCGTGGCGGCCGTCGCCTCCTGGATTCCCTGGGCCGCCGCAAACGCCCTGATCACCGCGGTTTCCACGCTCCTCGCCACGGAGCTGCACGCCCGCTTCACGTTCGGCGCAGGCCGGCACGCGACGTGGCGCCAGCATGCGCAGTCGGCCGGGTCCGCAGTGGCCGCGTACGCGATGACCTGCGCGGCGATGCTCGTCCTGCACCAACTGGTGGCGGCACCCGGTGCGATGCTCGAGCAGGCCGTCTACCTGACCGCCTCCGCACTCATCGGTGTCGGGCGGTTCGCGGTACTGCGCCTCCTCGTCTTCACCCGGAACCACTCGCAGGCCGCGGCCACCGCCCGCCCCGCCCCGCCCTGCCCGTCCGTGGCCCGCATCTCGACGGCAGTGGGCCCAGCGGCTCTCTGCCGCACCGCCTGACCGCTACGCCGGGGTTCTGACCTCCGCCCGGAACGCCAGAAGACTTAGGGTGCGGGAGGCAGCAACCGTACACGGCCAAGGACTCGGGCTTCGGAGCCCGTGAGCGCGATCCGCGTGGCCTACAGGTCGAACTCGAGGTGCTGGATGTCGGTGAAGCGCACCTCCTCCAGTTGGCCGGCGCGGCGGCCGCTGTCCTGGAAGTAGACCTCCTTGAGCCCCTCGGCCGCGATCTCCCTCAGACGCTGTTCGCCGACGCCCTGCTCCTGAGCTTCGAAGAGACGAGCGGCGTACTGCGGCGGCAGCGCCACGGTGAGATGCCGGAGCCGGTCCTCGTCGGTCGTGCCGATCGGCGCGGTGTAGCCGATCCGGGCACGGGTGTCGATGACGATGCCACCCGTGGTCGCCGCCTTCTGCCGGGCCTTGGCGCGGATCTGCGGCTGCCACCGCTTCTTCACCTCGCGCTCCAGGCGCGCGGCGAGGTCAGGGCGCGGTCTCTTGATCTGGTCCTTCACGTACCGTTCGACGGTGCGCTGGGAGATGCGCAGCATCTGGGCGACGGGTCGGGTGCCCTTGAGCTGCCTGACGAGGTACCGCATCTGCGCGGGCGCGCTCTTGGGCGCCGGGCGGGTGAACGCCTTCTCCACCGCGGCGTCCAGGCCGTCCTCGAACGTGCTCATCGCCTGCTACTCCCCGTTGTCGATGTCGGTGACGGTGCCGTCCTTGATGTACCGGGCGAGGTTGAGCTCGGGGGCGTCGAACCGCTCGCGGACCTCTTCGCCCCACAGGACGCTCTGGGTGCCCTCGTGCTTGACCAGGCCCGGGTTGACACCGAGCTTGAAGCCTCCGGGCAGGGGCTTGCCGTCCCGGTAGGGCAGGAAGTCGAGCGGGCCGGCGCCGTCGGCCGCGTACACGACGCAGTCGGAGAGGATCGCCACCGGGTACTGCCCGGTGAACGCCGCATGCTTGACGATTTTCCGGTGGAGGTTGATCCGCGTGCGGGAGATGACCGCCGCGCGGATGTCCGGCCGCCACGTGGGGCGGGACAGCGCCCGCCACGGCCGGCCGGGCCGCCAGCCCTCCCCCCGGGGCCGCTCGCGCAGTTTGCCGAGACCGCCCTTGACCGTCGCCTTGATCGCCGAGACGACGATCGCCAACTGGGGGTCACGCTCCCGGTAACCGTCCATGGCCGCCAGGAAGTCGGCCGGCGTCATGTCCGCGTGCACGCCGAGGTCGGCCATCGTGGCTAGGTAGGCGTCCCGGAGGCGGTTGTACCAACCGTCCAGGTAGCGGCCGTTGTCGTAGCGCACCCACGCCTCGATCGGCCGGACGTCGTACCCGAGTTCCACCGCGTAGGCGACGGTGGGCGTGGCGTACCAGGCCGGGCCCTCGGGCCGCTCGCCCTTCGGCGTGAACGGGCTGGGCAGCAGGTCGCCGTCCAGGTCCGCCCACGTGTCCTTGCCGACCTTCACCCGGGACAGGTCGACGTGGGACAAATCCACCAGCCACGAGCCGGGCAGCTTCGCATCGAACTCCGGCGCCTTGACGTGCGTCGGCTCACCGAGGCCGACGACCAGGCCGTTGGCGCCGGCGGCGAAGGCCATGTTCACGTCGATGCCGACCAGGCTGCGGCGCATGCATTCGTCGTCGGTCATCGACCGCGCCCAGTCGTACGCCTCCTCGAACAACTTCTCGCCGGGGCCGCGCACGTGGAAGCGCGGCAGGTCCGTGAGCAGCGGGTGGCCGTCCGGGGCCTCGCACGGAGCGCAGTCGACCGGGTCCCGGCCCAGCGAGCCGGGGTTGTGCTCGGAGTGCCGCCTGCCGTCGGCGTCGGGCTCGGAGGCGCGGGTCGGCGGGTGCAGCGCGGTCATCAGCTCCAGGCCGGTGACGGCCGTGGAGCCGCGGGGCGTCATCACCCGGGCCGCGTACACGCCCAGGATCCGGGCCAGTTCCGCCGGCGGGAGCTGAGCGGCCTGACCCCAGTGACGGGCGTCGAGCGCGTGCCAGGAGGGGATGCACAGCTGCACGCATGCCCGCTCCGAGCCGGTGGCGGGGCGGTAGATCCGAGCCCACGGCCCGAACCCGCGCTTGGTGAGCTTCCAGTCGGCCCGCGCGAGCTGCTTGATGACCTTGTGGTCCTCCGGGATGCGACCGGCGTGCCGCTCCTCCTCGCTCAGGGTGACCGGCAGGCCGTAGCGCGCCAGCGCGGACTCGGTGAGCACGAGCAGCGGGTCGGCGTCCTTGCCCGGGCCGGACAGCTTCGGCTGGCCGAGCTTCGCCTCCTTCAGCGTCCAGTCCACCAGGGTTGGAATGCTTTTGGCGGGCACGTCCAGGACCAGGCCGCCGGTGCAGTACGCCAGCACCTGCCCATCGGCGTCGATGTCGACGACCGCGAGCGGGCCGTTCTCGAAGCGCGGGTCGGCGCCGGTCGCGGGGGTGGCGGCCGGTGGCGCCTTCCGCGCGCCGGGGCGGCGCGATGTCGCTGGCGACGTGCTCCTGGCGGTACGGGCCGGGGGTGGCTCGGCCGGGACGGCGGGGGCAGGGGCAGGGGCAGGGGCAAGGGCCGGGGTGGTCCGGGCGTCAGGGGCCGGGGTGGTCTGGGCGTTCTCCTGTGCCGTCACGTCCGCGGCGTCCGGGGGCGGCCCCGCGGACGGGTCAGGTTCCGCCGGGACGGGGTGGCCGGTGTAGGCGGAGGGCTCGGGCGGCTGGGCGACGGCGGGCGCCGGGTAGAGCTCCGCGAGCTTGTTCAGCAGCCGCGCGTATGCCTCGCGTTCCGGGCCGCGCGGCTCGGTCGGCTTCCTGACCGACTCCCAGCCGGACACCGTCGCCCGCCGCACCTTCAGTGCGGCGGCCACTTGTTCCAGCGTCAGACCGTGGGCCTGGCGCAGCCGCTTGCGCTCTTCCACCGGCGGCAGCGGAGCGCGGGACGCGACCAGCGCGTCGACCGCGTCGAACAACTCGGACACGAAGCACCTCCGCCCCGGATTCTATTGGTTGACCGCACGGATCGCGTAATTCCCACGTACATAACCCGTACGAAGGGCGCGGCGACAGAGAAGCGAGCGAACTCGAACCACTCGGTCAGCATCGTCGCGCGGCGAAAGCACCGCAATCGGCTCCGCCGCGCCGCAACGCCGCAGACGCCCATGTCTGTCAGGACGGGCGCCGGGTACACGATTCGTGCGCGAGCGTGCGTGTGAGACCTAAGGAGAGGTGGCCGGGGTGGCGGTGAAGGCGATGGGGTGGGCGCACTCGTTTCCCATGTCCGAGGGAGTGCGCGCCGGGCGGGAGTGGACTCGCGGGCGCTTGAGGACCCTGCCCTGGGCCGCCGCCGAGCCGGACACGGTGGACACCATCGTGCTGGCGGTGTCCGAACTGATCACCAACGCGCACATCCACGCGCACAGCGACGCGCACCTGGTCCTCACGTGGGACGGCGACTGCCTTCACGTGAGCGTCCACGACGAGGACCCGTCGCTGCCGCGCCAGCGCGAACCGAAGCCGGAGGAAGTCTCCGGCCGCGGAGTGGCGATCGTTCGCAAGCTCGCCGACGAGTGGGGGATGAGGTGCCAGCGGCACGGCAAGACGGTGATGGCGTGCTTCCGTCCCGCCGATCCCGGGACCGACAGCGATCCCGATGCCGGCAGCGACGGGCACGGCCGCAGCAGCGGTTGACTTCTGCTCACCGGTGAAAACTCACCGATGCAGCCCTCTGGAGGGGACGAAGTGTCATGCACCTGGCGCGAGGATCGAATGACGACCCCTACGTCTGGCTCTGGGTCCTGGGCGCACTCACGCTGTACGCGCTGATCAGCTACGGGCTGACCTACCGCGCCCGCGCCCGGCGGGGTTCCGCACATCCTGCTCGTGACGCCCTGCGTGACCTCAAGGACCGCGAGGATCCCCAGCCGCCCGAGAACCGCTTCGTCAGCCGCGTGATCATGCTGTGCGGAGGGGGGCTCACCGGTCTGGTCGCCTTCCTGACGAGTGGCGCCGTGCGGGTTCTGGCGGTCGGAGTGACTGCCGTGGTGGCGGTGACCGTTTGGGCGTACTACGACCACCGCACGGAACGGCGCGCGCCCGCTCGGTCCTCCGCTCAGTGACGACGCAGGCCCCGCCTCATCGGATCGGATGGGCGGGGCCTGCTCGGGTCATCGGATGGGCGGGGCCTGCTCGGGACACCGTCAGTCGGTCCCCGGGTGCGTGCCGGGCCCCTCGGCCACGGGGGACAACGGAGTGGGCGACAGTGTGGTGTCCTCCTCACCGGGCTCCAACAGGGTGTCGGCCGCGCCGACGATGAGGGGGTCGGGTCTGCCGACCGCCTCGTGGTCCTTGCTGGCGTAGTCGATACGTGACAGCAGACTGCGCATGGTCTCCAGCCGGGCGCGCCGCTTGTCGTTGCTCTTGACGACGGTCCAGGGGGCATGGGCGGTGTCCGTGGCACGGAACATGTCGACCTTCGCCTCGGTGTAGTCGTCCCAGAGGTCCAGCGAGGCCAGGTCGGTGGGCGAGAGCTTCCACTGGCGCACGGGGTCGACCTGCCGGATCGCGAAGCGCGTGCGCTGCTCGGAGCGGGAGACGGAGAACCAGAACTTCACCAGCAGGATGCCGTCGTCGACCAGCATCCGCTCGAAGGCCGGGCACTGGTCGAGGAACAGCTCGTACTGGTCTTTGGAGCAGTACCCCATCACGCGCTCCACGCCGGCCCGGTTGTACCAGGAGCGGTCGAAGAAGACGATCTCCCCGGCCGTCGGCAGATGCGCGATGTACCGCTGGAAGTACCACTGCCCCACCTCGCGTTCGGTGGGCTTGTCCAGGGCGACCACGCGGGCGCCGCGGGGGTTGAGCCGCTCCATGAGCCGCTGGATGGTGCCGCCCTTGCCCGCCGCGTCACGTCCCTCGCACACGACGACCAGGCGTGCGCCGGTGTCCTTGACCCACCGCTGGAGCTTCAGCAGTTCGATCTGCAGGATGCGCTTGGTCCGCTCGTATTCCTTGCGCCTCACCTTGCGGTCGTACGGATGGTTCTCCCGCCAGGTCCGGATGGGACGTCCGTCTGCGTCCAGGACGATCGGCTGCTCTTGTCGACTGGCATCCACGGTCAGCCCGTCGAGCAGCTTGTCCGCGTCTTCGGCGTTCATCACCAGGCTCCCCGCTCGCTCGCACAGCCGGTCAGAAGGGCATGCGGCCGCGCGAGCGGCGACCTGCCGAACCGCTGCGGCTCACCGCGCGCGAACTGGTGTGGAAGGGCTTGCTGAAGAGCCGGCCCAATACGCCGGGCGCCTTGCCACCGGCCCGCGCCCCGGCACCGAGCGTGCGTTGCGTGCCGCGCTCCGGGTGGCGGGAGAGACGGGGGACGAGGAAGGCCAGGACGGCCAGGACCACACAGACAGCAATGACGGCGGCGATTACCATGATCGATTCCTTTCGCTGGTGGACGGCTACACGGGTGCCCCGCCCTGCCCCGCCCATGTGAGGAGCGAAGACTCCGACCGGACCGGTCCGGTTCACCGCCCGCACCCGCGGCTGCGGCGGCACGCGTGGGGGGTGGTCGTACCAGCCCTCGCACAGCCGCCACCCGTGCGCTTTTCCGTCAGGTCACCGCCCGTTCCCGCCCCGCGAGGCGCATGGCGACGTATGCCCCGAGGTACAGGGCGGCGACGACCAGGAGCAGTGTCTGATAGCCCGTCACCAGGGCCAGGTACTCGATCGCGCCCCCTGTCATCGCGCCCAGCAGGTTCGCGCCGAACGCGGAGGTCGGGTCCGGGGCGAGAGCGAGGCGGTCCGAGAAGACGAGGTTGGCGCAGAAGATGGGCGTGAAGGCCAGGGCGATGGCGGCGGCGAGCCGCGCGGGGTAGGGCAGCGACAGCACGGCGCCCGCGGGGACGAGCCAGACCACCGCGAGGGAACCGAACAGCATCAGTTGCAACAGCAGTTGTTTGACCCTCCGCAGCCTGCGCCGGACCTCGACCGCCGCGAGGACGGCGACCAGGACCCCGAAGAAGACGAGGGCGTTGACCAGCCAGGTCGTACCGAAGTAGAGGGCGAAGCCGATCACGTTCTTCGTTTCGAGCAGCATGAAGGCCGCACCGAGCAGGAACATGTCGGTGTAGCGGAGCGTGCTGCGGACGCGTACCCCGGTCAGGCGCACCGACAGGAGCGTCACCAGAAGGATCGCGCCCAAAGCACCCAGGTAGAGCGTGGGGATGCTGCGGTGCAGCAGGTACGGGAAGGGGTGGTCGTCGCTCGCGGCCGCCGGGACCGCGCCGCTGGGCTGCCAGGTCGTCGCGCAGGACTGGTCGGCGGGCGTCATCCCGGCCACCAGCACGGCCGCGTTCCTCTTGAACGTCGTCATGCAGGGGGCGTGGCCGAAGACGTCGTCGAGGGTTCCGGCGAAGCGGTCGACCAGCCAGCTCTCGCGGTAGTAGTTGTACATGGCGAACGCGCCGTCCGGCGCCAGGTGGTCGCGCGCGGCCTCGAAGGCCTGCCGGGTGAAGAGGTAGCTCTCCAGACGCAGGTTGCTCGCACCGGAGACCAGTGTCAGCGAGTCCGGCAGGGCCAGGACGATCAGGTCGTACTTGGTCTTGGTCCGCTCCAGGAAGGCGCGCCCGTCGTCGATGTGCACGTGCACCCTCGGGTCGTCGTACGGCCTCGCGGGATGCAGGTGCGCGCCGATCTCCTGCAGCCGTGGATCGATCTCGACCGCGTCCACGCGCTCCGCTCCGTACGCGAGTGCGACCGTGACGTCGTTGCCGTTGCCCGCCCCGATGATCAGCACGCGCTTGTGCGGGTTGCGTGGCGTCTGGTCGTACGCCTCACGGTAGGGCGAGTCCTCCCGCATCAGCACCGGGCGCGGGGCTGTGCTCTGGTGGGGGACGCCGTTGGCGGAGATGTACCAGGTCCGGGTGGTGGTCGGCGAGGGTCTGAGCTCGATCTTGTAGTACGGCGACCAGGAGATGCCGCTCGTCGTCGTCTCCAGGAACAGCGCGGCGACCATCGCCGTGAGGGGAATGCCGTACAGCAGGGTGTTGCGGCGTCCACCGAGGACCAGCAGGGCCGCGGCGGCGAGTACGCCCCATACGACCGAGGGGGCGCGCAGCCAGGACAGCGCGGCGAAGGAGAGTGAGCCGGTGATGCTGCCGAGCAGGTCGTAGCGGTAGGCGTCGAGCGAGGGAAGCAGGCGGAAGAAATCCGCGGTGATCTTCCCGATCCCCGCCATGATCACCGCCGTCAGCAGGAAGATGGCCGGCAGCGTCACCCACTCGGGAAGGCCGGTGGTCTTCACGGCGGTGAAGTAGAGGACCTCGCTGCTGCTCTGGCGCACCTGCACGGGGTACTCGCGCACCAGGATGACCAGGAGCGCGAGCGGAAGCGGTGTCCAGCGTTTGAGCCACTGTCCGCGTGCCGCGGGGATCAGGAACCCGATGCCGATGCCTAGGAACGACCCCAGCAGGATGAAGTTCGAGAAGTAGCTGAGGTGGACGACGTTGGCGCCCGCCCATCTGATCAGCGCCAGCTCGACGAACAGCATGGTGGTGCTGGCCAGGACGAGCCTCCAGCGCACCGATCCCGCTGTTTGCCCTGATTCGCTCCGCTTCATGACGGTTTACGGTGCCACCCTCGGTGTGGCGAGTCGAGGTGCCGTGCCGCGCCCGTGTGTGTCATGGGGGTGGCGGCTGCGGGCGCCGCAAGCGGCAGCCCAGTCGGCGGCAAGGGTTGCGGGTGCGGCGGCGGCAACCGAGTCGGCGGCGCAGGGCAGCCGCCGGCCTGACCGGTCCCACGCGTGGCACCCACGGCTCATCATCGACCCCGCTCTGGGCGTACGGCTGCCTGGTTCGTTCCCGGGCCGACGGTCCCCGCTACTGGGTCGGTCGATCCGACTCGGCCGGCTCGCCCACCGGGCGGGCCAGCATGCCGACGGTCGTGGAGAACAACCACGGCAGCCGTTGCGCGACGGGCACCAGCGCCGCCCGGGCCGGGAGCGTCCGCGTCGCGCCGAGGAGCGCGTGCGTCAGCCAGCGGTAGCGCCGGGTGAGCTGCCGCCACTCCCGCTCGTAGGCCGCCAGGTCACCGCTGATGACGGCGTGTACCGCGGCAGGCGCCTGGGCGAGCGCCAGCGCGATGCCCTCGCCGGTCAGGGCGTCGACGTACCCGGCGGCGTCGCCCACGAGCAGCACCCGGCCGGCTGTGCGCGCGCTCGCGACCTGGCGGAGCGGGCCTGCTCCCCGTACCGGTCCGGCGAGACCGGCCCCGGCCAGCCGCTCCCGCAACTCGGGGAAGGCGGCGAGGTGGTCGTCGAACGGCCGGCGGGCGGTGGTGAGCACCGCGACGCCCACGAGGTCGTCGGCCACCGGGGTCACATAGGCCTCCGCTTCGCGGGCCCAGTGCACCTCGACGTGGTCGCTCCAGGGGGTGAGCGTGTAGTGGCGCCGCAACCCGTGCCGCGGACGGTACCGGCGCCGCCGGTCCAGCCCGAGGCCGCGGCGGATCGGCGAGTGCAGGCCGTCCGCCGCTACGAGGTGGCCGGCGCGGATGCCGTCGACCACCACCCCGTCCTGGTCCTGCGCGACGTGCCGCGCGGTGCGCCGGTCGATGCGTACGCCTGCTGCCAGCACCACCTCGCGCAGCAGCGCGTGCAGGGTCGTACGCCGCACTCCGCGCCCCGTGCCCGCTGTGAAGTGGGCGTCGACCCGGCGCCGCCCGGCGACGTAGCGGATGCCCCGCAGGTCGTGCCCCGGCGGATGCACGCCCAGTGCCGCCAACGCGGCGACGGCGCCCGGCATCAGGCCCTCGCCGCACGCTTTGTCGACGGTACCGGCCCGCTGCTCCCAGACGGTGACGTCGAGACCCGCCCGGGCCGCGTGCAGGGCCGTGGCCAGGCCGGCGGGTCCGCCGCCGACGACGAGAAGGTCCATGTGCACCTCCTCAGGCCAGGCGGGTCAGGGCGGCGTCCTCGGCACGGACGCGGGTGGCGAGCAGGAGCCCGTTGAGCGCGGTGAAGAGGAGCGCCGTGGTCCAGGCGGAGTGCACGAGGGGAAGCGCCAGCCCCTCGACGACGACGGCGACGTAGTTCGGGTGCGGGATCCAGCGGTAAGGTCCGCCGGTCACTCGCGCGGCCCCGGGAACGACGATCACCCGGGTGTTCCACTGCCGGCCCAGGGTGGCGATGCACCACCAGCGCAGCCCCTGCGCGAGCGCGACGAGGGCGAGCATGGCCCAGGCCAGGACCGGTACGACATCGGGCCGGCGCATCCACACCTCCACGAGAGCGCCGACGAGCAGGCCGGTGTGCAGCACCACCATGAACGGGTAGTGCCCCCGACCGGACTCCACACCGCCCCGTGCGAGGCTCCAGGCGGCGTTGCGCCGGGAGACGGCCAGTTCGGCGACCCGCTCCAGGCCCACGGCCAGCACCAGCACGGTGAACAGGGCCTCGCTGCTCACCGGCCACCCTCCGGAGCGCGAAGGAGGACGAGTTCGGAGCAGAAGCCCGGGCCCATGGCGAGCATGAGTCCGTAGGAGCCGGGCGGGGGCGGGCGGTCGGCGAGCGTGTCCGCCAGGACATGCAGCACCGAGGCGGAGGACAGATTGCCGATCCGGCGCAGCGAGTCCCAGGTCACGCTCAGCGCGTCCCGCTCGACGCCGAGGGCGTCCTGCAACGCATCGAGGACCTTGGGCCCGCCGGGGTGGGCGACGTACCAGTCGATGTCGCCGGACGTCAGCCCGTGGTCGGCGAGGAAGCCGCGCACGTCGTCGCCGACGTACCGGCGCACCAGGTCGGGGACCGCGGAGTCGAGTACGACTCTGAACCCGCCGGAGCCGATGTCCCAGCCCATCATGCGTTCCGAGTCGGGGTAGAGGCGGCTGCGCGAGGCGAGGACTTCGGGCCCGGCAGGGTCCTCGGTCCGGGCGAGCGGGTGCTCGCACCCGACGGCGACCACCGCCGCGGCACCGTCCCCGAACAGGCCGCCGGCCACGACGTTGGCGACCGATGTGTCGTCGCGCTGGAGCGTGAGCGAGCACAACTCGACCGACATCAGCACCGCGACGGCGTCGGGACGGCCGCGCAGCAGGTCGTGCAGGCGGGCGATGCCGGCCGCGCCGGCGACGCAGCCGAGGCCGACCAGGGGCAGGCGCACCACGTCGGGGCGCAGTCCGATCTCCGCCGCGACACGGGCCTCGAGGGAGGGCACGGCCAGGCCGGTCACCGTGCACGAGACGATGTAGTCGACGTCGGCCGGTGTGAGGTCGACGCTCTTGAGCGCGTCGACGACCGCGCGCCCGCCGAGTTCGACACCGGCCCGGATGAAGACGTCGTTCGACTGGCCGAAGTCCTCGATCCGGCCGTACTCCTCCAGCGGCAGCACGGTGTGCCGGGTCTCGACGCACACGTTGCGGTGGAGCCGCTCGACGACGCCGCGATCGACCGAGTGTCCGACCAGCGCGGTGGTGAGGAACTCGCTGATCTCTTCCTGCCGGTGGCAGTGTTCGGGCAGAGCGCCGCGGACGCTGAGGACGCGCATGGTCATGCTGGCTCCTGGGATCGGACGGTGGGGAGACAGGCCGGCTCGGGCCGGCGCAACGCCTGCCGGCGCCATCAGCGGGCCACCAGCAGCAGGACGTCGAGCAGGGCGATGCTCACCGCGGCACGGAAAGGAGCGCGCCCCCTGGCGAACCACGTGAGCACCGCGAGGGCGACCACCAGTGCCAGGACCGTCCAGGTCCACGCCGGAGGGGACCCGGCGGGACCGGCCACGGCGAGCACCGAGGCCGCGGTGAGCAGCACGGCGGCCAGGACGCGCGAGAGGCTTTCGCCCATCCGGTGCGGCAGGCCGCGGACACCGGTGAGTTCGTCGTCGGCGAGGTCGGGCAGCACGTTGAGCAGATGCGCTCCGACGCCTAGCGCGGCGCCGGCACCGGTCATCCACCACGGCGCCCAGCCCGGGTCCGGTCCGGCGAGGGTGACGACCGAGGGCAACGTCCCGAAGCCGCACGCGTACGGTACCCAGGACCACTTGGTCGCCTTCAGTCCGAGGTTGTAGGCGTGGCCCGCGCCGGTGGCGAGGACGATATTGACCAGCGCGCTGCGCCAGCCGACGAGCGCGGACAGTACGAGTGATGACACTGCGGCCACGGCCAGGGCGCGCGCCACCCAGCCGGCCGGGAGGGAGCCGACGGCCAGCGGCTTGTCGGGACGCCCCACGGCGCGGTCGCGGGAGAGGTCGAGCAGGTCGTTGCCCCAGCCGATGGTGAGCTGGCCGGTGAACACCGCCGCGGTGACCGCGGCAGCGTCCCACGGCTGCAGGCCGCCGCCCAGTGCCAGCAGGCCCGTGACGGCGGTGACAGCCAGAGCCGGCCCGCCGTGGGCGGCGGCGAGCAGCGCGAGCGCACGCGGCGGTACGGGGCGCGCAGGGGCCGTGCCGGCGGTCACGGGCGTCGCCCCGCCGCGGCCGGCACCCGGCAGATCGGGTCGCCGGCCATCCGGGAGGCCTCGTCGCCGGCCATCCGCCAGATCGGGTCGTCGGCCGTGCCGGGCCCTGTGCGTGCGCGCGGCGTGTCCGTCACCGCGGGCACGGGTGCCGTGCCGAGCCCGGGGCCGTCGGGCAGTCGCCGGGGACAGCCGGCCCTGTGCTGCATGCCCTCGGGCCGCAAGGTGCCTACGACGGAGCCGATGTCTCCGGTCGCCCTGGTGACGATGATGCGCATGCAGCATCGGTGCCACATTGCCCGCGCGCTCACACGAGGCGGTCCGGCATCCGGTGGAACCGGGATGTACGGGAGCCGAGCCGGTCGGTGTTCGGTGCCGTTCAGGATGCCGCGTGGGACAAGGTGCGTGGTCGGGCCGGCGGCGACGGGGGCCCGGGCTGTCGGTGCGGGCCCGGCTGGGCAGGCATGGTCTCGGTTTCCCGGGCCTCGCGGAGTCGGCGCCGCGGGGCCGCCCTCCGTGCGACGAACGGGAAGGTGACGACGGCCTGGGCGTGCAGCTCCAGCGTGATGTGCGGGGACAGCGCGCGCAGGAAGTCGGGCGCGTCGGAGATCTCTCCCGCGGAGGCGACGCCGACCGCACCGGTCCGTCCCCGTGAGGACGCGGTCGAGCGCTTCCGCCACGAGGGGCGCGGTGACGGCGTAGATGTCCTGGCCGCGGGCCACGGCGCGCCGTTCGGCGTCGCCCGAGCGCACGACGACGTCGACGAGGAAGGTCTGGTCGGACCGTCCGTGCTCGTCGGCCGCGGCCGGCGTCAGGGTGTCCGGGGCCGCGATGTCGCGGGCCGCCTCGACCGTCATGTAGGTATACACCTCGGGGATGGACAGGTGACTGGGGATCGTCACGACGTCGGCCAGTGTCAACTCCCGATCACCGCGCGGGGGCCCATCGGGTCGGGGAAGGTCCACTCCAGGGTCGGCGGGGCGTCGTGGTGGTACTCCAGGTCATGCTGTCGCCGCGGATCCGGAAGTCTCGTGGGGAGCCTGCGCGGAGGCCGACGCCGACGCGCACTGAGCGGCAGCCGGGCCCGCCGCCAGGGGGGAGAGCGGCGGGCCCTTCGCTTTCCTGGTGCCCCCGTTCGCGCGGCTCATGTCCGGCCGACCACATCTTTCCGAGCGCAGCGGGCGGAGTGTGCGTGGTCGGACCGGCCCCTACCGACTCCGTGCTGCGGCCGGGTCAGTTGAGGGGATCGAGCGTGAGGTACGCCTGGCGCGGATTGCCGTCGTGAACGAGGGACTCGTGGTGGCCCACGTCGTCGAAGGCGAACGCGTACGCCTTCCGTCGGCCATCTGCGCGTGGATCTTGCGGGCGTAGTGGTTGGTCACGCCGTCCTGGTAGAAGTTCACAGCGCTGGAGTCGGGCTGGTGGGGGTTCACCAGCAGGGTGGAGCGGTTGAACCCGGCGCACAGGGTGCGTGAGAGCGGGCCGCGTACCTGGTCGTTCGGCGCGTCGAGCCTCCTGTGGCAGCCGAAGACCGAGGAGGCGTCCGGCTTCTGGAAGCTGGTGACGACCGCCCCGGCGCTGTCGGTGAAGTCCATGACGCCGCCCGATACGCGGCCGTAGTACTTGGTGCCCGGCTGGTCCGCGAACGGGGTGACCGCCAGGGTCGAAGTGGAGTACTTCTGCCAGACGCGGTTGATGTAGTCGTCCATGACCGAGGTCGGCAGGGCGCCGGTTTCGAGGCCGTAGAGCGGGGAGAGGGCGCGCAGCACGGTGCCGTCGGGGCTGGTCTGGATCAGGTTCGACCAGCCCCCGGGCTGACCCCTGAGGGCGTTGAAGAAGCCGTTGTAGCCGCCGGGTTTGAGCCGGCCGGTGCTGGCGGTACTGCCGTCGGCTCGCTGTACTCCCACCGTGTACGGGGCGGAGAACATGTCGACCTGTGTGCTGTTGATCCACAGGCCCGCGTCGTTGAGTGTGTACTCAGACCAGTTGAACAGGATGTCGCGGTTGGGGTCGGTCGGGTTCTGCACGGCGGGCTGGACCAGGCCTCCGGTGGTGAGCTTGAAGGCGAGCTTCTGACCGTAGGAGAAGTACACGCGGCCGGAGAGCTTCGGCATGCGGATCGTCGCCGACCGGCCTGCCGCGGGGCCCGGGATCGAGGCGTCCGGTGCGGGTGTGGGCGGGTTCCCGCTTGCGGGCCAGGGGTGGAAGGTGCCGTTGGCGTCGGCCCAGCCCTGCCGTCCGGTCGACAGCTCCGTGCCGAGGTTGTAGATGTACACCTGCTCGCCGCGCGCCGAGTTGTTGGTGATCTTCAAGGGGATCGTCGCCGGGACGGCCGCGTGAGCCGGGGTGGTCGCTCCGGTCGTGAGCAGTGAGCCGGCGAGGGCGGTGGTGAGGGACAGCGCCAGGGCCGTGGCCCGGCGCCTGAGCGTGCGTAACATGGCTGCCTCCGTTCGACAGGTGGCTGCATCCGGAAGTTCTGAGAGCGCTCTCAGCGCGTCCCGCGTTGGTACGTACCTGTCAATGAGGTGAACGGAGTCGGTTGACCGGATCCGGGTGGCGAGTGCGGCTGCGCCCGGCCCGCCCGCCCGCCGCTGGTGGTGCCGGGCTTCCGCATTGCCTGACCTGTTCCGACCTGCCCGTGCGGCGTCCAGTGGATATCGGCTGCCGCTGCGGCCCGCCCCGACCGGGGTGGTCACCGGTCAGACCGGTTTCCGCGCTGGTGGGGGCACGCGGGTTGCCGGGCGGAGGCAGGAGAGGACGACCACGAAGGGCCAGACGGACTGGAGCGTGGTGACCGCGCGTTCGGCCACGCCGGTGACGCCTTGGTGGTGCAGTTCGAAGAGGAACCAGGCCGCACCCACCGCCATCACCGCGGTCGCCCCGACGGAGGGGACCGGCCGCAGGGCCCACGGGGCGGCTCGCCCGGCCCGGGCGGCCAGAACGGGCCAGGCCGCCAGGAGGATGAATGCGACGGCGGCCACCGACCCGTGGCGCAGGGAACCACCACTGCTCGGCGCCGGGAACAGGGCCACCGCCAGTGCCGAGACGCCGCCGCCCGCCAGGGCGATCCGCCCGGCGACGGCCGCGGGCCGCAGCCCCCATGCGGTCAGCAGGTGGCAGATGCCCAGGGCGATGAACGCGGCTGTCATGACCCAGGAGCCCGAGGTTCCGGGCGCCGCCAGGACACTGATGGTCTGGGCTGCGGGGTCGTAGGTCGCCTCGTGCAGCGACGCCGCCACCAGCCAGCCCAGGATCAGGACGACCGGCGCGCAAGCCGATGACACCAGGGCCCAGGCAGGAACAGATCGCATCAGGACACCGTAAAGCGGAACACCCCGGTCTTCCGGGCTCCCGCGAGGCGGGGCCACCCCGCGTGGCCTAGTCGCACGGTCCGCTCTGCCCGCGGGGGCGCACGATGGGAGCGTGTGGCCTCGCGGCGGAAGGTGATCGGGCATGGAGCTCACTCTCGTGGTGCTGATCATCATCGTGGGGCTGACGTTCGACTTCACCAACGGCTTCCACGACGCCGCGAACGCGATCGCCACCTCGATCTCCACCAGGGCCCTGACACCGCGTGTGGCGCTGGCGATGGCCGCGGTCATGAACTTCTGCGGTGCCTTCCTCGGGACCGAGGTCGCCCAGACCGTCGGGAGCGGCATCATCGGCGCGCCCAAGGAGATCTCGGGGCTGCTGCTGGTGATGTGCGCGCTCCTCGGAGCCATCGGGTGGAACGTCTTCACCTGGTGGCGGGGGCTGCCGACCTCGTCGTCGCACGCTCTGATCGGCGGGCTGGTCGGCGCCGCGCTCGCCGCGTCCGCCACGGTGCACTGGTCCGGCATCCTGGAGAAGGTCGTCCTGCCGATGCTGTTGTCGCCGCTGGTCGGTGTCGTTCTGGGCTACGGGCTGCACACGGCGATCCTTTGGGTGTTCCGTCGTTCGACGCCCCGGCGCATCACCCGGCGGTTCCGCATGGCGCAGACCGTCTCGGCCGCGGCGATGGGACTGGGGCACGGGCTGCAGGACGCGCAGAAGACCATGGGCGTCATCGTGCTGGCGCTGGTCACGGCGGGTTGGCAGGACGACTTCTCCGTGCCGGTGTGGGTGATCGCCGCCGTGGCGGCCGCGATGGCCGCCGGGACGTACAGCGGTGGGCGGCGCATCATCACCACGCTGGGGCGGCGCATCGTGCATCTCGATCCGCCGCGCGGGTTCGCCGCGGAGACCGCTGCCGCAGCGGTCCTCTACACCACCGCGTTCCTGATGAAGGCGCCGATCTCGACCACGCAGACGATCACGGCGGCCATTCTGGGTGCCGGTGCAACCCGGCGCGCCTCGGCCGTACGCTGGCAGGTGGCCCGTTCCATCGGTACCGCCTGGATCCTCACGTTTCCCGGCGCCGGGATTCCGGCCGCCGCCCTGTACCTGTTCCTGCACACCGTCACCGGTCTGTGAACCAGCCGGAGGCCGCCCATGGTCGCTGTTCCCGTCCGCCGACCCTCCGCGGACCCCCCTCCAGGGGTCCCGGGAAGCCTTCCGATGCCCGGGCGTTTCGCCCATCTGCATCCCGACGACGGTGCCTGCCTGATGGAGGCCGCCGCGCTGCTGGGCTCCGGCCGTTTCACCGACAGCCCGGCCGGGACGCATCCGGTGCTCGCCGCCCTGGCCCGCGTGGTCAACGACAGTGTCGGCCCCAGCACCCGGCAGGCGTTGTGGCCGCTGGCCGCCGACCTCGCCGACGCCCGGCCCGAGAACCGGGCCTACGCTCCCCTGCTCGTCGGCATGGCCGTGGACGCGGCCAGGGAACTGCGGACCGCCCCCAGGGGGCTGGCTCGGGGTGGCCGTGCGTGTCGCCGGAGGGCGAAGAGGCTCGCTCGTGCCCGTGCCGCTGGGCTGCCGGGTCGTGTCGTCGATCTGCTGTGGTGGCGTGGGCCTGGGCGTCGGTGCATGGAACGTGCGCTCCGGGTGCTGCGCGCCGCACCCGACGCGGACGAGCGGCTGTCCCGGTTGTTGCGGCAGGCCGTGACGCAGGCGCGGGACCACGGGGGCGGCCGTGCGCCGGCCGGGGAGGTGCGCTGCAACCTGTAGACGCGAAGGGCCGTCCTACCAGGCGCCATGATTCCCACAAGCCTCGCCGGCCCGTTTGCCGCACCCGTTCGCCAATTGCTCGCGTTCGCCTGGGCGCAGACGCGGGCCTGCGCGTTCGCCATCGCCCTGCTGTCCGGCGTGGCCGTATCCGCTCTGCTTCCCGAACCGCCCATGGCGCGCTACGACTTGCTGGTCGTCTACGGCGTGCTGCTCACGCTGGTGTTCTGGGTGCGCGGCTGGGAGAGCGGGCGGGACATCGCCGTGATCGCGGCCTGTCACGTCATCGGGCTGGCCTTCGAACTGGTGAAGGTGTCCCTCGGGTCCTGGAGCTATCCGGAGCCGGCCGTGCTGAAGTTCGCCGGAGTGCCGTTGTACGGCGGGTTTCTGTACGCGGCCGTCGGCAGCTATGTGTGCCGGGCCTGGCATCTGTTCGACCTGGGACTCGCGCGCTACCGGCCGCGTGCGACGGCTGTGGTGGCCGGGGGCATCTACGTCAACTTCTTCACCCATCACTGGCTGCCCGATGCCCGCTGGGTGCTGGCCGGGCTGCTGGTCACCGTCACCCTCGGCACGTCGGTGCGGTACACGGTGCGGGGTGTGCGGCGGCGGATGCCACTGGCGCTGTCGTTCGTGCTGATCGGGTTCTTCTTGTGGGTGGCGGAGAATGTGGCGACCTTCGCCGGCGCGTGGCGCTACCCCTACCAGGAGCACGGCTGGGAGCCGGTGGGGGTGGAGAAGTTCGGGGCCTGGGCGTTGCTGATCAGTGTGACCTTCGTGCTGGCTGCGGTGGGGCGGCGTACCGGGTCCGAGGCGGAGCGGGAACGCGGTGACGGCCGCGGGGAGCGCGGAGTCGTCATGGGTACGTTCGGATGAGTATCATCCTATGGACATAAATCGGGTGATTTTGCCTTCGAGGGTCGTCACCGACCGTGGCCATCCCTCGCCGGAGTGATCCATGTCCCGCACCGGCACGACGGACGACGGCGACGAGCTGCTGACCAGGCTCGGGGCCCTGACGGCTCAGGCACGTGCCCAGGCCGAGATGCAGCGCTCCCGGGTCGAACTGGCGATCGCCTTGCAGCGGGGCATGCTCCCCCGGGATCTGCCCGTGGCCCGGCGGCTGCACCTGGCGGTGCGGTACACGCCCGCGTGCCAGGGGCTCAATGTGGGCGGCGACTGGTACGACGCGTTCACGCTGGGCGACGGCCGGGTCGGACTGTGCATCGGTGACGTCCAGGGCCACAACATCGAGGCGGCCGCCTTCATGGGGCAGGTGCGGGCGGGACTGCGAGCTCTGGCCTCCGTCACCAGCGAGCCCGGTGAGGTTCTGGCCCGGACCAATGATCTGCTGCTGTCACTGGGTTCCGACCTGTTCGCCACCTGCACGTTCATGCGACTCGATCCGTGCGCCGGGGTACTGGAGAGCGCACGGGCGGGGCACCTGCCGTGCGTCTGGGCCACGGCGGACGGGAAGTCCGGTGTCGCCGACGACGAGGGCGGGCCGCCGCTCGGGATCCAGGCGGGGATGCCGTATCCGGTGACCCGGTACGAGCTGACCACCGGCGGTGTGTTCGTGCTGCTGACGGACGGGGTCGTGGAGGGGCCGTCGTTGCGACTCGAGGAGGGCCTCGACCAGGTGAGGCGACTCGTGGGCGCCGCGGCGGTCGCGGGCACGGACGTGGACGCGCTCGCGGCCGCGGTGATCAAGGGTGCCGAGCGGGTGGGCCACGACGACGACGCCGCCGTCCTCGTGGTCGGCATGGACGGGCCGGACGCTCAGCCATAGGGCCGCAAGACGCCCCCTCCCACCTCGCCGACGCGGCGGCCCCGGTGTCTCATGGCTGCTGTGGTGGGTAGCCAGGATCTGCGTACGCCGGTCGTCGTCGCTCTGCAGACGCTGGCCGTGGCCGCCTGCTACTACGCGTCGGGACAGCTGGGCCTCCTGCGGGAGCTGGTCGTCGAGGGCGCGGTGGTCACCCCCATCTGGCCGCCCACCGGCGTTTCGGTCGCCTGCCTGCTCCTCTTCGGGTTGCGCGTCTGGCCGGGGATCGCCCTGGGCGCCTTCCTCGTCATCCTGTCCCTCACCTCACTGACCCCCTCGGTGCTCGGCGTCCTCGCGGGCAACACGACCGCCCCCGTCGTCGGGTACCTGCTGCTGCGCCGGACGGGTTTCCGTCCCGATCTCGCACGGCTCCGGGACGGTCTCGCCCTGGTGTTCCTGGGCGCGTTCACCGCCATGCTGATCAGTTCGACCACCGGCGCCGGCATGCTGATCGCCACCGGCAAGCTCGAATGGCAGGACTTCTGGGCGGTGTGGCTGGCCTGGTGGGTGGGGGACGCGATGGGCGTACTGATCGTCACGCCGGTGCTGCTCCTGCTGTCCCGCGTGCGCCGGCCGCCGCCGCTGTCGCGCTGGAAGGAGGCCACGGGGCTTGCGGTCATCGCCTGCTGCCTCGTGCCGCTGGCCACGCGCAGCCCGGTCAGCCTGATGTTCCTCGTGTATCCCCTGCTGATCTGGGCGGCTCTGCGTTTCCAGCTGGCGGGCAGCATGTCGTGCGCGCTCTTCGCCTCGGTCCTGGCCACGGTGGCGGCGACCGACCGGGTCGGGCCGTTCGACCGGCTGACCCGGGTGGAGGTGTTGATCAAGCTGCAGGCCTTCAACGGGGCGATGGCACTGACGGCCCTGATCCTTTCCGCGGTGATCACCGAGCAGATCCACACGCGGCGTTCCGTGGAGCGCGCGTGCCAGGAGCTGGTCGAAGTCCTGGAGCACCTCACCGCGGGCGAGTCGGCGGACGGCCGCACGCCGGTGGGGGACGGCCGTCCGGGGCGGAGGCAGGACGAGTGACGGGCCGCGCCACCGGGCACGCGTCGGCGGTGGTCACCGAACGTAGGCTGGGCGGCATGACCGAGGTGGAGGTGCTGCAGCTGCTGGTGTCGCCGGCGCACCGGCTGGCCGGGCGGCCGTCGGACGGCCCCTCCCCCGGGCCCGCCGACGAACGCGTCACCCGGGTGGAGGTACGCCGCGAGCTGGGACTGGTCGGCGACCGCTACTACGCCCGGCCCGCCCACAGGAACGCGGCGGTGACCCTCATGGCCGCGGAGAGCCTCCCGGCGGACGCCGACCTCCGGCACACCCGCCGGAACGTCCTGCTCACAGGCGTCGACATCGACGCGTACATCGGTGCGACGATCTCCCTCGACTGCGGCACCGGGCCGGTGCTGTTCGCCGTGAGGCGTCCCGCCCGCCCCTGCGCCTGGATGGACGTGACCATCGGACCCGGCGCGCAACGCGCCCTGCGGGGCCGCGGCGGTGTGCGGTGCACGCCGCTGAGCGACGGGGTGCTCACGGTCGGCCCGGCCACGTTCCGGGTCGTGGCCGGGGCCGACGGCGCCCCGTAAGCCTCTCGGGGCGGTCAGCCGGCCGCCGGTGCCATGCGGATGGCCGCGATGTCGAGTTGCAGGCGCACCTTCTCACTCACCATCGCGCCGCCCTCGGCGAGCCTGCTGTTGTAGGTCAGGCCCCAGTCCGCGCGGTTGATGGTGGTGGTGCCGTCGAAGCCGACCCGGTCGTAGCCGAAGGGGTCGGTGACTTTCCCGATGTAGGTCATGTCCAGCACGACGGGCCGGGAGACGCCTTTGATGGTCAATTCGCCCGACATGCGGAAGAGATCGCTGCCCGCCTGTTCCACCGCGGTGCTGGTGAAGCGCATACGCGGATACGTCGCGGCATCGAGGAAGTCACGACCCACCAAGTGGGCATCGCGCTGTTCCACTCCGGTGTCGACACTGGAGGTGAACAGAGTGATGTCGGCCCGTGACCGAGCGGGGTCGTCCGCGTCGAAGTAGAGCCGGCTTTCGTACTCCAGGAAACAGCCGCGCACGGTGGTCACCATGGCGTGCCGGACGGAGAAGCCGATCCTGCTGTGCGCGGGGTCGACGACCCATTCACCGGTGAGATTCGCCAGGTGGGGGTCCGGCAGCACGGCAGTGGGGGATGCCGCGCCGCCGAGGCGCTGTGGGGGGACGGTCGGCGCCTGACGGCGGGACGACACGACGCGGTTGAACAAGTTCATGATTCATCTAGGTACTTGAGTTTGGTTTTGGCCGCAAGTCCCCTCCCGGTTCGCGGTTGTTGAGAACGCGCGCCTGAGCTTTTTCACCGCCGCTTTACACGAAACCCGCACATCGCTGTTGCGGCGCACCACCGAAACAACCACCCGAAACCCCATGGTTTTTCATTTCGGGCATTTCGGTGAATCGTTCTCAGGTCCCCTCGGTCGAAAGGTGGTTGTCGACGGTGCAGTACGGCCGCAGGGTGGACCCGTCCGCGGCGATCGCCGGGTAGACGTACACGTGCTTGCGGTCGGCCACGTCGTCGAGCAGCCGGCCGGCCCACGCGGCGTGGCCGCGGCCCGCCAGGGCGCTCCTGCGCGGTGGCCCGCGGGCCGGTGCGCCCGGCAGCGGCTGCGGTCTCCAGGATGCGTTCGGCCTGGGCCACGCCGGGGCTCGGGGCGAAGCGGCGCGCGTCTTCCAGGGCGGCGCGGCTCATGCGGCGGCGCCGCTCGTCGTCGCCGACGAGTTCCCGCACGGCCGCGGCGAAGGCGTCACGGTCCCCGACCGGTACGAGGCGGCCGTCGGCCGGAGTGCCCTGGTAGCGAAGCTACCTGGGCGTTTCGGCAACGCGGCGAGGGCGCGAGGCCAGGCCGCGCGACCCGGGCGGGCACAGTGCAACGGACCCCTGAGTGGCCTGAGCCATACCGTTATGCCGCCCCTGTGGATAGGTTGAGGTGTTTGCCCGCAGCAGCGTCGCGTCATCGGGTGCACCCGCGTTCGATCTTCAGGAGATTCATGCGCCCCCGAATAGCCTCCGTTCCGCGCAGCTCCTCCCTCCCGCCCCTGGCCCTCGCCGGTGGCGCGCTGGCCGTGGGGGCCGGCGGTCTGTATCTCGCCGGGCTGCTGCTCACGGGCGGGGAGATCGACTCCGGTACGACCGTGCGCGGCGTGGAGATCGGGGGGCTGAGCCGCGCGGAGGCGGTGCGGAAGCTGGAGCGGCACCTGGGCGGGACCGGTGCGCGGGAGCTGCCCGTGCAGGTCGGTGACCGCACGGGCACGGTCGATCCGGAGCGCGCGGGGCTCTCCTACGACGTCCGGGAGACCGTCGACCGGGCGTCGCGCACCGGCAATGATCCGTTCAGCGTGTTCGAGGGGTTCTTCCGCTCGGGCGGTGCCGTCGAGCCGGTCGTACGCCTCGACGAGGGCAAGGCCCGAGCCGCTCTCGGGCAGCTCGCGAAGGGGCTCGACCAGAAGGTCCGTGACGGCACCGTCGCGTTCGAGGACGGACGGGTGAAGCAAGTCGCGCCACGCACGGGCTACGCGCTGGACGTGGACGCCGCGATCGGTACCCTGCGGGCCTCCTTCCTGCGCGGCGACGCCGACGCGGTCACTGTGCTGCCCGCCCGTGAGACCCGGCCGAAGGTCACGGCCGACGAGGTACGGCGGGCGGTGCGCGCCTTCGCGGCGCCCGCCGTGTCGGCGCCCGTCACGCTCACCGCGGGCGGCAAGCGGTTCACCGTCGGGCCGGACGTGCTGGGCGAGCACCTGACGATGCGGCCGGACGGCAGCGGCAGGCTCGCACCGCGGCTCGACGTGAAGGGGCTGCGCGCCGAGCCCGAGGTGGCCGGACCCCTGGACGACGTCACCACCACCGCGAAGAACGCCGAGCTGCGACCGGACGGCGACAAGGCCGTGGTCGCCGAGGACGCCAGGCCCGGCCGGGAGGTCACCGACAGGGCGCTGGGCAAGGCGGTGCTGCCGCTGCTCACCAAGGCGGGCGGCGCCCGCGACGGTGAGGTGGACGTGCGGACGATCCAGCCCGAGCTGACCCGGGAGAACGCCGCGGAGCTGGGGCTGACGGAGAAGATGTCCTCCTTCACCGTCCACTTCGAGCCGGCCGAGTACCGCACGAAGAACATCGGCCGGGCCGTGGAACTCATCAACGGCTCCCTGGTCAAGCCGAACGAGACCTGGAGCTTCAACCGCACCGTCGGCGAGCGCACCGAGGCCAACGGTTTCGTCGAAGGCGTCATCATCCTCGACGACAAGTTCACGAAGGCCCCCGGCGGCGGCGTCTCGGCCGTGGCGACCACCGTGTACAACGCGCTGTTCTTCGCAGGGGTCAAGCCCGTGGAGCACGGCGCCCACTCCTTCTACATCGAGCGCTACCCGGAGGGCCGCGAGGCGACGGTCGCCTGGGGCAGCCTGGACCTGCGTTTCACCAACGACTCCGGCAAGGCGCTCTACATCCAGGCCGAGTCCACGGACATGTCCGTGACCGTCTCCTTCCTCGGCACCCGGAAGTACGACGAGGTCAAGTCGGTCAAGGGCCCGCGCACGGCGGTGAAGAAGCCGGAGCGGAAGGAGAGCGACGACAAGGAGTGCGTGCCGCAGTCGCCGCTCGAAGGGTTCGACGTCACCGTGGAGCGTGTCTTCCTCGACGACGGCCGGGAAGTGCGGCGGGAGCCGTTCCGCACCCACTACACGCCGCGCGACGAGATCGTGTGCGAGTGATCCCCTCGCGGTTCGCCCTCTCCTGGAACCCTCCTTTTCACACTGAGCGTTGACCCGCCTCCCGGGCGCCAGCACAATGGCGCCCACCGCATGAGAGCGCTCTCAAAGGAGATCCATGACTGGCGGACAAGGCCCGGCCCTCAGCCGGCGTTCACTCATCGGTGCCGGACTCGGCATCAGCGCCACGGGGCTCACGGCCGTGGGTCCGGCGCAGGCGGTGGCGGCCGGTTCGGCCGGCGCCCGCCCCGCATCGGCCCCGGCCCGGGGACACGCCTTCCTCGCCTCCGCCATGGACGCCTACCCCGACCACGGCAGCGTCCGCCTGACCCAGAGCTACACCGACCAGGCGGGCCTGTTCAGCACCGCGTTCACCTACGACAACGCCCTGGCGATCCTGGCCCACCTCGCCACCCGCACCCATGACGGCCTGAGCAGGGCCAGGGCGCTGGGCGACGCCCTGCTCTACGCCCAGCTCCACGACCCGGGCCACGACGACGGCAGGCTCCGGCAGGCCTACAACGTCGGGCCGTACACCTTCTACGACGGCTCGCCGCAGCCCGACGGGTTCGTGCGGGCGGACGGCACCGCCAACGTCGGGACGCAGTTCGGCTTCACCGGCACCGCGGTCGGCGACATGGCCTGGGCGGGGATCGCGCTCAGCGCCCTCGCCCGGCGCACCGGGGCGCGCCGCTTCCTCACCGGTGCCGTACGCATCGGCGAGTGGATCGAGCGGACCGGCCGCACCGACGAACCGCTGGGCGGCTACAAGTTCGGCGTCGACGGGGCGAATCAGAAGCTGCCGTTCACCTCCACCGAGCACAACACCGACCTGATCTGCCTCTTCGGCCGACTCGCCCGGCTCACCGGCGACCGGGTGTGGCTGGAGCGGCGCGGGCGGGCCGAGGAGTTCGTGAAGCGCATGTGGGAGCCGGCCGGGGGCTTCTTCCACACCGGGACGAACGACGGTGTGACGGTCAACAAGTCACCGATTCCGGAGGACACCCAGACCTGGACGTATCTCGCGTTCGGCTCCCGTGCCCGGGGCTACTCCCGGTCGCTGGACTGGGCCGCAGCCGAGCTGGCGGTCCTGGACCACTCCGGCCGCCCCAACAGCAGCGTGCCCGAGGGGCAGTCGTACGAGGGCGTCACCTTCAGCTCGGCGAGCCTCCTCGCCAACGAGGACGCCCCGATCGCCGCGGGCCAGCCCAAGCCCGACCGCAACGGCGTGTGGTTCGAGGGGACGGCTCACCTCGCGCTCGCCCTGCGCAAGCGAGGGGCGCGTGGCGACGAGGCGCGCGCCCGGCGCCTGATCGCGTCCACCGAGCAGGCCCAGGATCTGCTGGGCGGCGGTCAGACCGTCGGCGGGAAGACGCTGCCCGAGCGGTGCGGGGTGGTGTCCGCGAGCAGTCCGCTGGACACGGGGTTCGGCTTCGGCTACTACCCGTACCGGCACACGGGGGCGACCGCCTGGTACGTGATGGCGGCGACGCGATTCAATCCCCTGCAGGCGTGAGGGGGCGGCCCGGTCCGCGGGCGTGTGCGGCGGACCGGGCGGTCTCTCAGGCGAGGCGGTGGACCGCCTGGCTGGTCAGTTCGTAACGGGCGCCGACGATCGCCAGCCGGCCGCTGTCGACCCTGGCGGCGAGGTCGGGCTCGGCGGCGAGCGCGGAGCGGACGAGCCGGACGTTGGCGTCGACGGTCGCGTCGATGCGCGCGTCACCTTCCTCGCCGTGGTCGATGACCGGGCTGATCCGGTCGACCAGGTACTGCATGTGGGCGGGCAGCCGCTTCCCCGACTGCTCCGCCTCGACGGCGGCACGCACCGCGCCACACGACTGATGGCCGAGTACGACGACCAGCGGTATGCCGAGTTCCAGGACGCCGTAGGCGACGCTGCCGAGGACAGCCTCGTCCAGGACCTCGCCGGCGGTACGGACCGTCATCAGGTCACCCAGGCCCTGGTCGAAGACGAGTTCCGGGGGCACGCGCGAGTCGATGCAGCCGAGCACGACCGCGAAGGGGTGCTGGCCGGTGGCCAACTCCCGCCGGATCTCCGGGGTTTCGTGCGGGTGGCGTTCCCGGAAGGCGCGCCAGCGGCGGTTGCCCGCGGCCAGTTCCCTGAGAGCCTCGTCCGGGGTACTGGGCCGAGGGGGTGTGCCGCGACCGGGGGCGGCGGTGGCCGGCCGGGCGGCGCCGAGGCCCGCGCCGAGGGCCGCGGCCCCGGTCAGCGCGGTGCGCAGAAGTGTGCGGCGGACAGGGCCGCCGGTGGTCGGCCGTGGACCGGCGAAGGGGTGCGGTGCACGGCCGGCACCTCTGTGGGCAGCGGAATCTGTGTTCACGGTGTGAACGTATGCCGAGAGCCAGGCGCCGACGCGGTCCTTGCCGTTTCATGGTGAGAGCTTGGTAAGGGATGTTCTTACCTTGAACGGTTCTTGACGATCCCTCAGGAGCGACGCGGGATGCCCCGGGCCGGCCGGCCCGGGGCATCCTGTCAGGCGGGAGTGATCAGACCAGGTCGAACCGGTCCAGGTTCATGACCTTGACCCACGCGGCGACGAAGTCGTTGACGAACTTCTCCTTCGCGTCGTCGCTCGCGTAGACCTCGGCGAGCGCGCGCAGCTCGGAGTTCGAGCCGAAGACCAGGTCGGCGCGGGAGCCGGCCCACTTGACCTCGCCCGTGGCGGCGTCGCGCCCCTCGAACGTGGTCTGGTCCTCGGAGGTCGACTTCCACGTGATGCCCAGGTCGAGCAGGTTGACGAAGAAGTCGTTCGTCAGCGAGCCGGGCGTCGTGGTGAGGGCACCGAGTTGCGTCTGCCGGTAGTTGGCGCCCAGCACCCGCAGGCCGCCGACCAGGACGGTCATCTCGGGGGCGCTCAGGGTGAGCAGGTTCGCCTTGTCGAGCAGCAGGTACTCGGCCGGCAGGCGGTTGCCCTTGCCGAGGTAGTTGCGGAACCCGTCGGCGGTCGGCTCGAGCGCCTCGAACGACTCGGCGTCGGTGTGCTCCTGCGTGGCGTCCACACGGCCCGCGGCGAAGGGGACCTCCACCTGGAAGCCGGCTTCCTTGGCGGCCTTCTCGACGGCGGCTGAGCCACCGAGGACGATCAGGTCGGCCAGGGAGACCTTCTTGGCGCCGGCACCGGAGTTGAAGTCCTGCTGGATGCCCTCCAGGACCCGCAGGACCTGGGCCAGCTCGTCGGGCTCGTTGACCTCCCAGCCGCGCTGCGGCTCCAGGCGGATACGGGCGCCGTTGGCACCGCCGCGCTTGTCGCTGCCGCGGAAGGTGGACGCCGAGGCCCAAGCGGTGGACACCAGCTGGGAGACGGACAGACCCGACTCGAGGAGCTTGGTCTTGAGGACGGCGATGTCCTCGGCGTCGATGACCTCGCCCTCGGCCTCGGGCAGCGGGTCCTGCCACAGCAGGGTCTCCTGCGGGACCTCCGGGCCGAGGTACAGGGACTTCGGGCCCATGTCACGGTGGGTCAGCTTGAACCAGGCGCGGGCGAAGGCGTCCGCGAACTCCTGCGGGTTCTCGTAGAACCGGCGGGAGATCGGCTCGTAGATCGGGTCGAAGCGCAGCGCCAGGTCGGTGGTGAGCATCTTCGGGCGGTGCTTCTTGGACGAGTCGTGCGCGTCCGGGACGATCTCCGGGGCGTCCTTCGCCACCCACTGGTGGGCGCCGGCCGGGCTCTGCTCGAGCTCGTACTCGAACTCGAAGAGGTTCTTGAAGAAGCCGTTGCTCCACTGGGTGGGCGTGCTGGTCCAGGTGACCTCGAGGCCGGAAGTGATGGCGTCGCCGCCCTTGCCCGTGCCGTAGGTGCTCCGCCAGCCCAGGCCCTGCTCCTCCATGGAGGCGGCCTCGGGGTCGGCGCCGACGTGGTCGGCCGGGCCGGCACCGTGGGTCTTGCCGAAGGTGTGGCCGCCGGCGATCAGGGCGACGGTCTCCTCGTCGTTCATCGCCATGCGGCGGAACGTCTCACGGATGTCGCGGGCCGCGGCGATCGGGTCCGGGTTGCCGTTCGGGCCTTCGGGGTTGACGTAGATGAGGCCCATCTGGACCGCGCCGAGCGGGTTCTCCAGCTCGCGGTCGCCGGAGTAGCGCTTGTCGTCGAGCCAGGTGGTCTCGGGGCCCCAGTAGACGTCCTCCTCGGACTCCCAGACGTCCTCGCGGCCGCCGGCGAAGCCGAAGGTCGTAAAGCCCATCTGCTCCAGCGCGACGTTGCCGGTGAGGATCATGAGGTCGGCCCAGGAGATGCTCTGGCCGTACTTCTTCTTCACGGGCCACAGCAGGCGCCGGGCCTTGTCGAGGTTGCCGTTGTCCGGCCAGCTGTTGAGGGGGGCGAAGCGCTGCTGGCCGGCGCCGGCGCCGCCGCGGCCGTCGCTGATGCGGTAGGTGCCCGCGCTGTGCCAGGCCATACGGACCATCAGCGGGCCGTAGTTGCCGAAGTCGGCCGGCCACCAGTCCTGCGAGGTGGTGAGGACCTCGGCGATGTCGCTTTTCACGGCCGCGAGGTCGAGGGCCTGGAACGCCTCGGCGTAGTCGAAGTCCTCACCGAGGGGGTTGGCCACCTCGGGGTTCTTGGCGAGGATCTTCAGGTTGAGCCGCTCGGGCCACCACTGGCGGTTGCCGCCGCCCTGGGTCGGGTGCAGAGCACGGTCGTGAGCGACCGGGCAGCCGCCTCCCGCTTCCTCCGACTTCGGGTCGGTGACGATCGCGTCGTGGTTCTCAGTCATGGAAATCCTTCCGGACGGGGTGGATCACGGTGCTCGGGTGGATCACGTGCTCAGGAACTGCGGGCGGTGGAACAGTCGGGGCACAGGCCCCAGTAGATGACCTCGGCCTCGTCGACGGCGAAGCCGCGGTCGTCGGACGCGGTCAGGCAGGGGGCGTGGCCGACCGCGCAGTCGACGTCGGCGACGGAGCCGCACGACCGGCACACGAGGTGGTGGTGGTTGTCGCCGACCCGTCCCTCGTAGAGGGCCGGGCTGCCGGGTGGTTCGAGGCGGCGTATGAGTCCCGCCGCGGTGAGTGCGTGGAGCCCCTCGTAGACGGCTTGGACGGAGATGTGGCCGACGCGTCCGCGCACCTCGGTGGCGATGGCGTCGGCGCCGAGGTGGTCACCGTCCCGCACGGTCTCGAGCAGCGCGACGCGGGCGGCCGTCACCCGCAGGCCGGCACCGCGCAGCTCCTCGGCGGTGGTCGGGTTCCCGGATGCGGTCATGCAGGACAACCTAGCGGCACAAACACGAATGGTTCAAGAAAACGAACGGTTCAATTTTGATGTCGTGCCAGTAACGCGCGCGGGCAGGCCCACCTCGAGGCGTGATCTCCGCCACAGGCGCAAGGGTGGCGTTCGGGCGATCTCCGGTGGGGGCGCGGCGCGCCGGGGTCGCCGGGCGACGTCCGGATCAGGTGCGGTCAGGAGTCCGACACGGTCAGACGTTCGAGCTGGGCTGCCGTCGTCGCGGCCCGGCGGTCGGCCTCGCGGAGGCGGCGGTCGGCGGCGCGGGCCCGTTCGCGTGCCGACCGCTCGGCGAAGCGTGCCTGCTGGTGTTCGCCCCTGATGCGTTCCAGTTCCTCGGTGAGCTCGGCGACCCGTCGCTCGATGCGCTCCACCTCCTGCTTCGCCCCCTCCGCCTCCTGCCCGGCGGCAGCGGCCTCGTCCTTCCGGGCCCGCAGCTCGCGTTCCGCCTCCTCGGCTTCCTCCCGGGCCCTGCCCAGCCGTCGCCGCTGCTGCCGGCCGGTCTTCTCGTCCGGGCGGGAGGGTGCCGCGGGGGGTGTGCGGGGCCGGGGCTCGGCGCCCTCGGCGACGGCCGGGAAGCCGACGGCGGCGGTGAGCGGCTTGGCCAGCCGCCCGCTCGCCCACGCCTCGGCGGCCGCCGGGTCGGCCAGGACGGCATGCAGCGTGTTCTCGACCTCGCGCTGGGCACTCTCGCCGATCGGGTGACCGGCCTCCTTCGCGAGCTGCCGGGCCTGGGCGGACAGGGCGCGGACGAGGGCGTGCTGCCGGCGGCTCAGCTCGCGCAGCTGTGTGCCGTCCAGGTCCTGGTGCGCCCGGCGCAGCGCCTCCCCCAGGCGGAGCAGGGGTTCGACCTCGCCGGGACTGCTGCGGACCAGGAGGTTACCGGCCCAGGCCGCGAGACTGGGCTTGCGCAGCGCGCCGATCCTCTCGGCGAGCTCCCGGTCACCGGCGGTGCGGGCGGAGGCCACGGCCGAGGAGCGGGCGGCGGTGAACTCCTCCGGCCGCAGGGCATACAGCTCGTCGGCGACGGCGTCGAAGTCCATGAGCGTCCCTTTCCGTGGAGGCTCCGCCTCGATCGTCTCAGGCCGCGCCGTCAGGGGCTCGCGGAGAGCCTGCCGAGGAGGCTGCGGCCCGCTCCGGAGGGACCCCGTTCATGGCCCGGATATCGACGGTTTAACATATGAGCGCCGCCTAGCTCGAAAGATGGATTCGTGACTGTCAACGACGACTCGTTCACCAACTGGAAGAACCGCGAGGAGATCGCGGAGTCGATGATCCCGATCATCGGGAAGCTGCACCGGGAGCGGGACGTGACGGTCCTGCTGCACAGCCGCTCCCTGGTGAACAAGTCGGTGGTCAGCATCCTCAAGACCCACCGGTTCGCCCGGCAGATCGCCGGTGCCGAGCTCTCGGTCACCGATACGCTGCCCTTCTTGAAGACCCTCGCCGAGCTCGACCTCGGGCCCTCCCAGATCGACATCGGCATGCTCGCCGCGACGTACCGCGAGGACGACCGCGGCCTGTCGGTCGCCGAGTTCACCGCCGAGGCCGTCGCCGGTGCCACCGGCGCCGACAAGATCGAGCGCCGCGAGGGACGCGATGTCGTCCTGTACGGCTTCGGCCGTATCGGCCGGCTCGTGGCCCGGCTGCTGATCGAGAAGGCCGGCTCGGGCAACGGTCTGCGCCTGCGGGCCATCGTCGTGCGCGGTGGTGGCGAGCACGACATCGTCAAGCGCGCCTCACTGCTGCGCCGCGACTCCATCCACGGCCAGTTCCAGGGCACGATCACCGTCGACGAGGCGACCAGCACGATCGTCGCCAACGGCAACACGATCAAGGTGATCTACGCGAACGACCCGTCCGAGGTCGACTACACGGCGTACGGCATCAAGGACGCCATCCTCATCGACAACACCGGCAAGTGGCGCGACCGCGAGGGCCTGTCCGAGCACCTGCGCCCCGGCATCGACAAGGTCGTGCTGACCGCTCCCGGCAAGGGCGACGTCCCGAACATCGTGCACGGCGTCAACCACGACACCATCAAGCCGGACGAGCGGATCCTGTCCTGCGCGTCCTGCACCACGAACGCGATCGTGCCGCCGCTGAAGGCGATGGACGACGAGTTCGGCGTGCAGCGCGGGCACGTGGAGACCGTCCACTCGTTCACCAACGACCAGAACCTGCTGGACAACTACCACAAGTCCGAGCGCCGGGGCAGGTCCGCGCCGCTCAACATGGTCATCACCGAGACCGGTGCCGCCTCCGCCGTCGCCAAGGCGCTGCCCGCTCTGAAGGCGAAGATCACCGGCAGCTCCATCCGGGTCCCGGTGCCGGACGTCTCCATCGCGATCCTCAACCTCCAGCTCGCGCGCGAGACCACCCGCCAGGAGGTCCTCGACTACCTGCGCGAGGTGTCGCTGACCTCGCCGCTGAAGCGCCAGATCGACTTCATCAGCGCCCCCGACGCGGTCTCCAGCGACTTCATCGGCTCGCGCCACGCCTCGATCGTCGACGCCGGCGCCACCAAGGTCGAGGGCGACAACGCCATCCTCTACCTGTGGTACGACAACGAGTTCGGCTACTCGTGCCAGGTCATCCGTGTGGTGCAGCACGTGTCCGGCGTGGAGTACCCGACGTACCCGGCTCCGGCGGTCTGACCCGGGGGACGAAAGCGCGGGGCGTGCGGGCCCCGCGCTTTCGTGTGTCAGGAGCGGGTCGGCTCGATCCTGTACTCGCGAGTCTGCGCACCGTCCTCACCGCGCACCGAGACGACCCGGGCCCTCCTGTCCCCGGTCGTGTCCTCGCGGACGGTCACGGTCGCGTAGGGGTCGCGCGGGGTGGCCGTGACCTTCACCCGGTCCGGGCGATCCACCGCCACGCGGTAGCTGGTCCGCTCCGGGTCGAAGCCGGTGAGCGGTTTGCCGTTCACCTCGATCGACACGGCCGCGGCGTCCGAGGAGGAGCCGGGCGCCTTGGCGTACACCTCGATCTCACCGAGGGTGATGTAGCCGCCCGGGCGGGCCGTCATGACCACACGCACCGCGGTCGCCGGGCCGGTCGCACGGACCGGGACGTCGGCCACGGGTGCGCCCTCGGTGCCCACGGCGACCTGCTCGCTCGCATCGGTCCAGGTGCCGTCCGCCCCGCGCACCTGCACCTTGAGGGACTCCGCGAAGCTGACGTTGGTGCCGTCGCGGTGGAAGTGGGTCACGACCCTGGTCAGGTCACGCGCCTCGGGCAGGGTGAAGGTGATGGTGTCCGACGGGTTCTTCGTGCCGGACCTCCAGTTCGACCATGCCTTCTCGGAGGTGGTTCCGTTGCGCAGGGCCGCGGCGGAGTAGCCGCTCTCGGTGTACGTCGCGTCGGCCCTCACCCCCTCGTCGAGCGCGGTGTTGGTCTCCCGGGGCGCGGTGACCTGTACGCGCACGGTCGCCGCTGCCGTGTCGCCGCCGGGGACTCGGGCGGTGCCGCGCAGGGCCACCACGCCCGCGTCGTCGAAGGCGCCGACGGGGGCGGGGTCCCAGGTGACCGGGAGCTCGGCCTTTCCTCCGTGCCGCCCCACGCCGGTGACCGTGGCGGGCAGGTCGGGCCGCCCGCCTGTGTAGGTCTTGGCGCGGGCCGGGAGCGTGGAGGCGATGGTGTCCACCGTGACGACCGCTTCGGCGGGGACGGTCCGGCCCAGCGCGTCGGTCGCCCGGCCCTTGACCCGTACCGTTGCGGGCTTTTGCCAGCGTGAGTCGGAGGGCAGGGTCCACTCGACGGGGAGCGCGCCCCGGGCGCCGTCACGGAAGACGGGCGTGACGGTCGCGGGCAGTTCGGGTGCGCGGCCGGGGACGGTGAACGCCTCGGCCGGCTGCGTACGGAGCACCGTCTCGTCGGTGACGCCCCACCGCTGGTTGGCGTTGGACATCGGCAGATGGGCCGAGACCCGGGCGCCGTCCGCCGTCGACTGCCCGACGACGTCCAGCAGTCGGCCCGTGGCGGCGTTGACGAAGGTCCAGGTGCCGTCCCCGGTGGTCGACATGATCCACTGTGCGGCCGTCGTCGCCGGAGTGCCCGCCTCTTCGAGTACCGCCTCGTCGTCGCGCACGGCGAGGCGCCCGCCGTGGGAGGCGTTGACGAGGGCGTAGCGCTCACGGTTGCTGTCGCCCCTGGTGAGCCGCTTCACCGACCACAGCTGGGACTTGGCGGCCGGGTCGGCGGTGCGGACGACGACGCCGTTGCCCTCGTCGGACGGGGCCAGGGACTTGCCGCTCTGGGCCCCCTGGAGGCGGTAGACGTGACCCGGCTGGACGAGCGCGGCGCCCTCGGCGGTGCCGGACACGCCGTCGACGAGGAGGGTCGTGACCGACTTGGCCGGGACGGTCACGGTGGCGGAGCCCTGCTTGACCTTCACGGGTGTGCCGCGGACGAGCGCGCCGTCGGCGCTGGTCACCACGGGCGTCACGGTGGCGCCTGGGGCGACGCGCCGGAAGCGCGAGAGGTCCAGGGTCACCGCGCGCGGTGCCGTGCCGTTGTTGACGTGCACCACGGTCGCTCCGCGGCCGGCCTTGCGTACGGCGGCGACGCTGGAGGGGTCGTCGGCCTTCACGAAGTGGTCGCCGGGCCGGATGTGGTGGGTGAAGTTGCGCAGGGTGTGGAACTTGGTGTTGGCCTTGATCGGGCAGGTCTCCAGGGTGTCCTTCGCCGTGCAGTTGAACGGGATGTGGATGCTGCCCCAGTTCTTGCCCGCCTGCGCCTGGGGGATGGAGTCCTCGACCGGCTGCCACAACACCCAGGCGGACGGCTCCAGTTCACGGATGTCGTCGACGACCCGGGTGGCGATGCCGAGGCCCGGCTCCATGCCGGTGAAGTCGGTGCCGGTCCCCCAGGTGCCCTCGACCTCGCTCATCCAGAACGGCTTGTCCGCGGCCTTGGCGCTGTCCCGGGCGCTGGTGCGCATGCCGGTGCCGTACGTGTGCACGTTCAGCTGGTCGACGGCGGCACGGGCGGAGCTGTCATAGGCGTTCCAGTTGCGGACGAACGTGCTGGGGTTGGTCTCGTCCATCGCGGAGATGGTCGCGCGGGTTCTGGCCTTCTCCAGTGCGCGGTGCAGGGCCAGGACGACCTTCTGCTGGAGTTCCGGGCCGGCGTGGGCGCCCTCCTGGCGACCGCCGGTGGGCTGTCCGTCGGGGCCGATCCGGGTGCCCCAGTAGTTGGTGTTGGGTTCGTTGAGCGGGGCGATGGTGTCGAACTTGATGCGGTGTGTCTTCTCCAGTTGCTCGGTCACCTTGACCAGGTAGGTGGCGAAGTCGTCGACGCGGTCGGCCCGTATCTGGTCGGTGTTGGCGTCGAAGCCCCCGGAGACGTAGCCGCTGACGGTCTGGAACCAGGGCGGTGAGTTGCTGAACGCCTCCCAGCGGGTCACCTTGTTCTTGACGCGGTCCACCCACCAGCGCTGGCCGGCGTCGGCGGACCAGTCCCAGTGCTCGGGGTCGTCGGGGTTCCACCAGTCGGTGTCCTCCCGGGTGGTGCCCTCGGGAGCCTTCCAGAAGCCCTCCATCGTGGCGCCGACCTTCATGTAGTCCTTGCGGACGTCGGGGGCGTTGCCGCCGCCGATGTTGTAGCGCGCGATGTTGAGGCGGAGACCGTCCTCGCCGAAGAGCATGTCGGCGAGCTTCTGCCGGACGGGTTCCGGGTAGTGGCCGGTGATGTTGGCGAACCAGACGAGGCTCGTCCCCCACCCCTCGAACTCCTGCTGCCGGTAGGACGGGTCGATCCGAACCGTGACCGCGCTGCCCGGCGGGTCGGCGGCAGCGGCGGGAGGTGCGGCCACGAGACCGGCGCCGAGTGCCAGGGGGACGGTGACCGCCAGTGCCGTCCGGGCCAGGCGATGTCTGCTGGACATGGATTCCCTTCGGGAGCGAACAGAACCGCGCAGAACCAATCGAGCTTCCCGAATGTTTTAGGACGGCAATCAACACGTCAAGAGGTGGGACGAGTTGGTGGGTAATGCCTGCGCGGCGGCGGTCGCCTAAGGTCTGCCGGCCTCGGAGCTGCCGCGGGCCGGCACACGTCCGGGTGCCGCGTCCCCCACAGGGACGCGGCACCCGGACGTGTGATCTCAGTGTTTGCCGTGTGATCTCAGTGCTTGAAGACGTCCTTCGTCTTCTCCTTGGCCTGCCGGGCGTCACCCTTCGACTGCTCCGCGCGACCCTCGGCCGTCAGCCGCTCGTTGCCCACCGCGCGGCCGATCGTCTCCTTGGCCTTGCCCTTGGCCTGCTCGGCCTTGGCCTTGCCCTTCTGCTCTCCAGCCACGGTTCGCTCACTCCAAGTCGTGTCCGACTGCGGGGTCGGCGGACGAGTGACCCTGAAGCAGCACCTCAAACGTGTCTCAGGCCGGTAAGGACCCCTAATGCGCGGGCAGCCGCTCCGGCTGTCCGGGGCGCAGGCCTGACAGGTGGCGGGGGCCGCCGCCAACGGTCAGCTCAAGAGCTCACGGACCAGCGCCCCGCACCACCACTCCTCCACCCGGTCGGGCGACCATCCGCGTTCACCGGTCAGCACGGTGTAGACGTCGATGTTGCACAGCGCCGCGTAGACGTCGACCGCGGACGGCACGTCGAGACCGGGGCGCAGGACGCCGGGTGGCCAGGAGGAGATGACCTGCACCCGGGTCAGGTCGCCCCGGCGGCGGCTGTCGTCGTAGAGCGTGGCCAGCTCCGGTTCGAAGCGGCCCGCCTCCCGGACCAGCGTGATGACGCCGCAGGCGCGCTCGTACAGGCGCCGGTCGTGGCGGGCCATCGCGGCGAGCTGCCGCGCGGGGTCCGTCGTGGGTGATTCCAGCTCGGCGAGCAGCTGCGGTACATCGGCCGAGAGGTCGGCGGCGTCGGCCAGGGCCCGGGCCAGGCCCGACTTGCTGCCGTACGCCGCGTAGACGGTGGGCACGGACACCCCGGCCTCGCGCGCCACGTCCCGCACCGTCGTCGCCGCCCACCCCTGGGAGACGAACAGCCGCAGCGCGGCCCGGGCGATGTCGGCGCGGGTCTGCTGCGCCTGCGCCGTCCGGCGCAGCGAGTCGTACCGCCGCCGCCCCGGCTCCTCACCCATGTCCCCGCTCCTTTCTGATTGGATTTACGCCACCTATAATCAATATATGTAACGTCAACGACAGTCGGGGAGGTGTCCCGGTCTCCGTCGGTTTCGCCCGGATCAGCGGCCTCGCCGCCCCCGGTTTCGCCTTTCTGATCGTCGCCGGGAACGTGGTCCTGGTCCCGGCCGGCCTACCGCGCACCGGCGCCGGGATCGGGGAGGTGGACGGGGCGGCGGCCGGACGCCGGCCATGACCAGGGCGCTGCTGCGGGCGGTCTGAACCGGCCGTGCCCCCTGGGGTCAGTGACAGCACCCGTCGGCTGCCCGGGGGCCTGGCGCGGTGTCCAGGCGGCAGAAGCAGGAGGCCTGGATCGGTACGTCGGCCAGCGCGGTCGCCAGTTTGAGCTGGTGTGCGACGAGGGCCGCCTCACCGGTCTTGCCGGTGCGCAGCAGGCACTCGTGGAAGCCGTGCAGGGACCAGACGTTGCCGGGGTGCTGGAGGGCGCGGGGCAGGGTGTCGTCGAGGCCGAGGTCGGCGCGGTAGACGGCCTCGGCCTCCGCCACCCGGCCCTGCTCCAGCAGCAGTGCGCCGTAGGCGTGGCGGGTGGGCTGCATCCAGCCCCAGGGCTCGTCGTAGGGGAGGTTGTCGTCCAGCTCGATGGAGCGTTCCAGGGCGGCGAAGGCGAGGTCGTGATGGCCCTTGCGGTATTCGAGCTCTCCGTCCAGCATGGCCGCGGCGACGGCGAGGATGTCGCGGCAGGTGTTGTTGAACAGCATCCGCGTCTCAGGCACCCGGCTCGCCGCCGCACGGAAGAGCTCGCGTTCGGCCTCGGCCCGGGCGACCTCACCGGTGGCCGAGAGGGCGACGCCTCGGGCGTAGTGGCGCATGGCGGTCGTCACCGCGTAGAGCTCCGCGTCGGAGGGGGCGGGCAGGCCCAGGATGTCGTTCCAGCGGCCGAAGCGGATCAGGACGTGGACGCGCATGGCCAGGAAGCTTTCGAGCCAGTCGGCCATCGGGGGGCTCTGCACGCGGAGCAGTTCTTCGGGGATGGCGGCTTCCAGCTGGGCTGCGGTGTCGAGGGCGACCCGAGCCTGGCCGAGGAACATGGCGCCGTAGATCTTGAAGTGGTGGTTGTGCGCCCGGTAGAGGGTGTAGAAGTTCATCGCGCCGGCCCGCCGGTGGTACTTCTCGTCGGCGGCGATCGCGTCGGTGTTGGCGGCGACGACGCGGCGGTAGTCGCCGCACAGGACGTCGAGGTGTGAGGGCATGTGCAGCAGGTGCCCGGCGTCGGGCACGATGCCGCGCAGCCGGTCGGCGACGGTGAGGGCCTGTTCCGGCGTCGGGGACATCTCCATCAGGTGGATGTAGAGGTGCAGGACCCCGGGATGCCCCGCGCCGGCGTCCGTGGCGAGAGCGCCCTCCAGTACCGCCTTGGCCTCCCTGGTCCGGGCCCCCTCGGTCGGCCGGCCGGTCCTGAGGTCCCACAGCTGCCACGGGGTGAGGTTCATCAGGGCGTCGGCGTGGAGGGTGGCGATGTCCGGGTCGTCGGGCGCCAGTTCGTACACCGCTCGCATCGCGTCCGCGTAGGGCTCGTTCCACACCGAGCAGTCCTCGACGGCCTCCGCCTGCGGATAGCGGGCCCGGAGCGCGCCGATGAGGGCCTGTTCGACCGGGGTGGCGTGGACGGCCTTTTCATGCGCCCGCTCCACGGCGGTGTGCGTGCGTTCGACGGTCCGCACGAGTTCGTCGCCCTCGAAGAATTCCCAGGGCTTGTTGTAGTTGGGGCCGAGCGCGTAGGCGATACCCCAATAGGCCATCGCACACTCCGGATCCGCCTCCACCGCCCTCTCGAAGCAGGCGACGGCTTCCTCGTGGTGGAAGGCGTACGTCCACACCAGGCCGCGGTCGAACCAGAGTTGGGCCTCGATGGAGGACGTGGTGACGGGACGGCTGTGCGTGCCGAGGTCGTAATAGTCACCCATGAGTTTCTCCTGGAAAAGCGGCCGGGGCCGTGAGAATAGCGGTTGCGGACACGCCCTCGACTTTCGATCAATTCTCTTGTTTCCAGATTAGCGGTCGGGATAACGGTAAAGTGCACCGATGCCCCTTCCCGCCTAGTGGACACCGAGGCCCTCGATCCGGACATCCGGCGCTTCGAACCGCGCCGGCCCGCCGACTCGCTCGACTTCAGCGACCGCCGTGCGGTCTTCGCGGCCACGGACGGGATCTGGCCGATCTTCCACGCGGTCCGACCGTGGGCGTCACCCGGGGGTGAGGACCGAGGGCTGAGGGCCTGTCGTCTCGATCGCTCCGCAGACGTGGGGCCTGGCACCGGGCATGGTTGTGGGCATGACTGACTTCCCGAGTTTTCCGCCCGGTTTCGTCTTCGGGGCCGCCACCGCCTCGTACCAGATCGAGGGGGCGGTGCTGGAGGACGGGCGTGGGCCGTCCATCTGGGACACCTACAGCCATACGCCGGGACTGGTCGCGAACGGCGACACCGGTGATGTCACCTGCGATCACTACCACCGGTATCCGCAGGACGTGGCGCTGCTGCGCGAGCTGGGCGTGGACTCCTACCGGTTCTCGATCGCCTGGCCGCGGATCGTCCCGGACGGGTCCGGGCCGGTGAACCCCAAGGGGCTGGACTTCTACTCGCGGCTGGTCGACGAGCTGCTCGGGGCCGGGATCGAGCCCGCTGTAACGCTCTACCACTGGGACCTGCCGCAAGCCCTGGAGGACGGTGGCGGCTGGCGGGTGCGGGAGACCGCCGAGCGGTTCGCTGAGTACGCGGCCGTCGTGGCGGCACACCTGGGCGACCGGGTGCCGCGCTGGATCACCTTGAACGAGCCGTGGTGCAGTGCCTTCCTCGGCTACTCCGTCGGCCGGCACGCCCCGGGCGCCCGCGAGGGCCGCGGCGCGCTGGCCGCCGCCCACCATCTGCTGGTCGGGCACGGCCTGGCCGTACGGGCGTTGCGGGCGGCCGGAGTGCGCGAGGCCGGCATCACGCTCAACCTCGATCACCATCTGCCCGTCACCGACTCCCCCGCCGACCTCGCGGCCGTCACCCGCGCGGACACGCTGCACAACCTCGTGTGGACCGAGCCCATCCTCGCGGGCCGCTACCCGGAGACGGAGGAGGAGACCTGGGCCCGGCTGATCACCGGTCAGGACTTCAGGCGGGACGGTGACCTGGAGGTGATCTCGCAGCCGCTGGACTTCCTCGGCGTCAACTACTACCGGCCGATCGTCGTGGCCGACGCCCCGTACCGCGAGAGCGACCCGGCGCGGCGTGTGGCGACGGACAACCGGTATGCGGAGGTGCCCATGCCGGATGTCCGGCGCACCGCCATGGGCTGGGCCGTGGCGCCCCGGACCTTCACCGATCTGCTCGTGCGCCTCAAGGAGCGGTACGGAGACGCCCTGCCGCCCGTCCACATCACCGAGAACGGCTCGGCGGAGGACGACGAGGTGAGTCCCGACGGTGCCGTCCACGACAGCGACCGGGTCGCCTACCTGCGCGACCATCTCGCCGCGCTGCGGGCCGCGATCGACGCCGGTGTGGACGTGCGCGGCTACTACGTGTGGTCCCTGCTCGACAACTTCGAGTGGGCGTTCGGCTACGACAAGCGTTTCGGGATCGTGCGCGTCGACTACGCGACACAGCAGCGGACACCCAAGGACAGCTACCACTGGTACCGGGCCATGATCGCCGCGCAGCGGCGGTGACAGCCCGGGGCAGAAGCCGGCCAGGCGGTGCGGCGCCGGCCGGCGGAACGTCGTCATCGGCATGTACGCGCCGAGCAATGGTGACTCGGAGTATGCGAAAGGCTACGGGTGCGGGTGCAGGCGACCGGGGAGGCGGTCATCTTGCCGTTCGATCCCGAGCACCTTCGCCAGTGGGCTGGCACGGCCCAACTCCCGCTCCATAGGATGTACTTCCTGTCCAGCCAGTCCGTTGGCGCGGCACCCTTGCAGGGGGAACGATGCACTCCGAGAAGCAGCTGTCCACCGAGATCGACGCGACCGTGCCGACGGCAGCGCGCATGTACGACTACTACCTGGGCGGCAAAGACAACTACGCGGCCGACCGCGCCGCGTGCGAGCAACTCGACAAGGTCGTGCCCAGCACACGCCGCCTGGCCCTGAACAACCGCCGCTTCCTCCAGCGGGTCGTCAGGACCCTGTCCCAGGAGTACGGCATCCGGCAGTACCTCGACCACGGCTCGGGCCTGCCGACGCAGGAGAACGTGCACCAGGTCGCCCAGCGGATCGACCCCACGACCCATGTGGTGTACGTCGACAACGACCCGATGGTGCTGGTCCACGGCCGTGCGCTGCTGGAGCAGGACGAGCGTACGACCGTCATACACGCGGACATGCGCGAGACCGACCTGATCTTCGGCCACACCGACACCAAGCGGCTGATCGACTTCGACGAGCCGGTCTGCGTGCTCTTCAACTCGGTGTTCCACTGCATCCCGGACAGCGACACCGACGGGCCGCTCGCGGTGGCCCGCCGCGTCCGGGAACGGCTCGCGCCCGGCAGCTTCATGGTGATGTGCCAGCTGGTCAGCGACGACCCCGAAGTCCGCGCGTTCGTCACGGACTTCATGGACCAGGCGACCCAGGGGAACTGGGGCCGGGTGCGTGAGGCGAAGGACGTGGCCACGTACTTCGAGGGCCTGGAGATCCTCGAACCGGGACTCGTGGAGGTGTCCACCTGGCGCCCGGACACTGAGGTGGCGCCCCGTCAGCTCACCCACGAGTGGATCGAGTTCGGCGGCGTGGGACGCCTCCCCCTGGAGAACTGAGCGGCCTGGAGAGCTGAGCGAGCTGCCTCTTGCGGGACGAACGGCGTCCCGCAAGAGGCAGTCGGGCGTCAGGGGTAGCGCTGCTCCATCGTCTGACGCAGCAGTTCCAGGGACTCACGGGGTTTGAGCGCCTCGTCCGCGAGCCGGTCCAGCGCGATCCGGTACTCCTCCGTCTCGTCGCGGTCCTCGAGGAAGTTCGCGCTTTTGATGTGCTCCAGGTAGACCACGTCCGGCAGGTCGAGGCCGCCGAAGCGCAGATACGTGACCGGGATGGCCGGCGCCGAGGCGTTCGTGACGCTCAGCGGCACGATCTGCACCGTCACGTTGGAGCGTTCGGCCATCTCGACGAGGTGTGCGAGCTGCTCCCGCATCACCTCGGTGCTCCCCAGGACGCGGAGCAGCACGGACTCGTCGATGATCGCCCACAGCTGCGGCGCCTCCGGCCGCAGCAGCAATCGCGCCCGGCGCCTGCGGAGTTCGACGCGCCGCTCCACCTCACCCGCCGAGGCGTTCGGCAGACCGCGCTCCACCACGGCCCGCGTGTAGGCGGGCGTCTGCAGCAGACCCGGCACGTACTGGATCTCGAAGGTACGGATGGTCGCGGCGGCCTCCTGCAGCCCGACCAGCCGGTCGAACCACTCGGGCATCAGGCGCTTGTCGTACCGCTGCCACCAGCCCGGCTCGCCGGCGCGCTTCAGCAGCTTGAGCAGTACCGAGGCCTCGTAGTCGTCGGTGTTGTACAGCTGCAGCAGCGCGCGGACGTCGTTCTCCGTCGGCGGGCGTCGACCCTTGCCCGACTCGATGCGGGACAGCTTCGCGGCACTGAATCCGACAGCGCGCGCCGCCTGGTCCTGGGCGAGCCCGGCGTCCTCACGGAAACCGGCCAGCTGCACACCGACCAGCATCTTCAGAAGAGTCGGCGCCGGCTCGGGCCTGTCCAGGTAGGGTTCCAGACGGGAGACGCGATGCGACGCGGCGGACATCCTGACTCCCAGCAAGACCGGCACAAGGGCGACTTACACTATCGCACCTCGCAGGGCTTCCACGCATCCGCCCGCAGCGGACCCACAGAAGTAGAGAGTTGGGCTCCGCTTCACCACCAGGGCCGCCCGCCGCGAACACGGCGGCACCGCTCCTCACACCAGGTGGTCGAACTCCCCGTCCTTCGCCCCGGCCAGGAACGCCGCCACCTCCGCCGACGTGTAGACGAGGGCGGGCCCGTCGGGGTCACGGGAGTTGCGCACGGCGATCCCCCCGTCGACGAGAGGGGCGACCTCGACGCAGTTGCCCTCGGCGTTGCTGTGCCGGCTCTTGATCCAGCTGGCGTCCAACGCGCTGGCCCGCACTCCGTTCTGAACTGGTGGCACCGCAGTCTCCTTGCTGTTCGCGTTTCCCGCCGCGCACGAAGTGCCCGGCCGTCCAGGCCGAGCGCGGCCGCGTCCCTTCGGCCGCACCCCGTCCCGGCTTGCGTACCCATCCCGGCTTGATTTTCACGCAATTTCTCGTGCAATTGCACGCGAGGGCTGTCGGCGTGGATAATAGCTGCGGCGTCAACCCCCGTGCTGACGCCCCGTCCTGATGTCGCATCGGGGAGATGTCGTGTCATCACCTGCGCAGCCAGTGCTCCGGCCGCCGAGCGAGGCTGCGGCACGCTTAGGCGCACCCGTGACGAGCCCCGGCCCGCCGACTGCCCCGGGCACGGCGACGCCGTACGGAACCCCGCCCTCGGTGCCGGAGACGCTTCCGCAGTTCTCGGGTGCCCGGTCCGCCTCGGCCACCCTGCGCATCGAGTGCAGCCGGGAGGGGTTCGCGCGAGCCCGGTCCTTCACCCGGGACACCCTGCACATCTGGTCGCTCGACCACCGCTGCGACGACACCACGCTCGTCGTCACCGAGCTCGCCGCCAACGCCGCGACGCACGGGGCGCCGGAGCCCTCGGGCGCGACGGAGGCGCCGCGGATCGGGCTCGGATTGGTCCTGAACCCGACCCACCTGCTGGTCACTGTGTCCGACAGCCAGGACCGGCCGCCGGTGTGCGCACCGGCCGGCGTCGCCCTGGAGGAACACGGCCGGGGCCTGTGCATAGTCGACGCCCTGTCCGAGGAGTGGGGCTGGACCCCCACTCCCCCGGCGGGCAAAACGGTCTGGGCCAGGTTGTCGACCCTTCTCCTCCCGACCTGTCCCCTGACGAGCCACCCACCCCTCTGACACGACTGCCGCGGAAAGGCCCCTCGCCATGCGCAGCGCTTCGACGGAACACCCGAGCAGCGAGCGCCCACAGCGCCCCGACGCCCCGACGGGGGTGGCCCGGACCACGCCGCTCACGGCACTGGACCGCGTGCCGTGGGGCGACATACAGGACTCCACCGGCTCGGCGGCGGCCATTCCCCTCCTGCTCGACGGCATCGCCTCGGGCGACGCGAACACCGCCCGGTCCGCCCTCGACGACCTGCGGAAACGGATCTGCCAGTTCGGTTTCGTCGTGGAGCAGGCGACGGCGGCCACGGTTCCGTTCCTGTGGGAGCTGGCGAAGCTGCCGCAGGTGACTGTCCGCGCCCAGATCATCCAGCTGCTCAAGAGCATCGCCGACGCCCGGCAGTGGGAGAGCACGGCCGCCGTCTATCCGAAGTTGCTGAACCATCGGGAGAACCCGGTGGTGTGGGAGCGTGCGGCGCGCCAGGCGGTGCGGGCGCGCCGCGGGGAGCTCGGGCGGCTGATGGCGGACGAGGACGGTGAGATCGCCCGGGCGACGACGGAGCTGGCCCGGTCGCTGGGTGCCTGAGGCCGTCGTGGGGTGTGCGGCGGGCAGGGAGCCCGCGCGAGCCCGGTGACGTGAGGAAACGGTGAGGCCCCTTGTCACCCTGGGTGGTGCCCCTCGCCTCCCGGAGTCGGGCAGTGTAGACATGGCACATGGTCCGACTCTTGGGTCGATCCGGGACTCGATCGCCCCTGCGGCCCGGCGCTGCGCCGTCCGCACGGCAGCGGCGGGAGGCGGGCCCGCCGCGGTGGCATCCGGTGGCGGGGCTGCGGTCGGTGCTGGGCGGCCGCAGCGTCGCCGGACAGGTGTTCCTGCTGGTCGTGGTGATCGTACTGCTGCTGGTCGTGGCGGCCGTGGTGGCGCTGGTCCTGCAGGTGCGGCACGACACGACGCAGGAGGCGCGTAACCGCTCGCTCGCCGTCGCGGAGACCTTCGCCAACGCGCCGGGCACGGTCGAGGCGCTGGAGGGTCCCGATCCCACGGCAGCGCTCCAGCCGCGCGCCGAGGCCGCCCGTGAACGGTCGAAGGTCGACTTCATCGTCGTCATGAACACGGACGGGGTCCGCTACACCCACCCCAAGACGGACCGTATCGGCAAGCAGTTCGTGGGGACGATCGCGCCCGCGCTGGCCGGGGAGGCGGTGACCGAGGAGATCGAGGGCACCATCGGCCCCCTGGTACAGGCCGTGGTGCCGGTGATGGACCCGGACGGCCGGGTGGTCGGCCTGGTGTCGGCGGGGATCACGACCAAGAACGTCGGCGGGACCGCCGACCGTCACCTGCCGCTGTTGCTGTCCGCCGCGGCAGCCGCGCTCGCCCTGGCGACGGCGGGTGCCGCGCTGGTGAGCCGGCGGCTGCGGCACCAGACGCACGGTCTCGGACCGCACGAGATGACCCGGATGTACGAGCATCACGACGCCGTGCTGCACGCCGTCCGGGAGGGTGTTCTCATCGTCGACGAGGGCGGCACCCTGGTACTCGCCAACGACGAGGCGCACCGCCTGCTCGAACTCCCCGCGGACGCCGAGGGCCGGCACGTGCTCAGCCTGGGTCTCGACCCGGGCACCGCCGACCTGCTGGCCTCCGGGCGGGTCGCCACGGACGAGGTGCATCTCGTCGGGGACCGGCTCCTGGCCGTCAACCAGCGCACCACGGACCGTGCGGGCGTCCCGACCGGCAGTGTCGCCACGCTGCGCGACTCCACGGAACTGCGGGCACTGTCCGGCCGGGCCGAGACCGCGCGGGAACGGCTGAACATGCTGTACGACGCCGGGGTGGGCATCGGGACGAGCCTGGACGTGACCCGTACGGCCGAGGAGCTGACCGAGCTGGCCGTGCCCCGGTTCGCCGACTTCGTCACGGTGGACCTGTTCGACGCGGTGCTGAGCGGCGGGCAGCCGGACGCGGCGGCCGTGCTCAGCCGTACGGCGCTCGGCGGGATCCGCAAGGACGCCCCGCTCTACCCCGTCGGCGAACGGATCAGGTTCGTCGAGACCTCGCCGCAGGGCCGCAGCCTCGCCACCGGCCGGCCCGTCCTGGAACCCCGGCTGGGCGAGGCCCCCGGCTGGCAGGCACAGGACCGCGAGCGCTCGGCGCAGATCATGGAGTACGGCATCCACTCCTTGATCACCGTGCCGTTGCGCGCGGGCACCCTGGTGCTGGGCGTCGTCAGTTTCTGGCGCTGCGAGAAGCCGGAGCCCTTCGACGAGGACGAGTCGGCGCTGGCGGAGGAGCTGGTCGCGCGGGCCGCCGTCTCCATCGACAACGCGCGCCGCTACACCCGCGAGCACAGCATGGCGGTGACGCTCCAGCGCAGCCTGCTGCCGAGGAACCTGCCCGAGCAGGGCGCCCTGGAGATCGCCTACCGCTACCTCCCCGCGCAGGCGGGGGTGGGCGGCGACTGGTTCGATGTGCTGCCGCTGTCGGGGGCCCGGGTCGCGCTCGTCGTCGGGGACGTCGTCGGGCACGGGCTGCATGCCGCGGCCACGATGGGGCGGCTGCGCACGGCCGTGCACAATTTCTCCGCCCTCGATCTCCCGCCCGAGGAACTCATCGCGCTGCTGGACGAGTTGGTGGGCCGTATCGACCAGGACGAGACGGAGGAGGAGGGCAGCGCCCCGGTCACCGGCGCGACCTGCCTGTACGCCGTGTACGACCCGGTCTCCCGGCGCTGCACCGTGGCCCGGGCCGGGCATCCGCCACCCGCCCTGATCCACCCGGACGGCGGTGTGGAGTTCCCCGAGGTGCCCGCCGGCCCCCCGCTCGGGCTCGGCGGTCTGCCGTTCGAGACGGCGGAGCTGGAGCTGGCCGAGGGCAGCCGTCTCGTCCTCTACACCGACGGGCTGGTCGAGGACCGGGAGCGGGACATCGACGTCGGTCTTGAGATGCTGCGCGAGGCGCTGGGCCGGGCCGGCCAGTCCCCCGAGGACACCTGCCGGACCGTGCTCGACTCGCGGCTGACGGCCCGCTCCAGCGACGACATCGCGCTGATCGTCGCGCGTACCCGGGCGCTCGCCGCCGACCGGGTCGCCGAGTGGCCGGTGCCGGCCCGCCCGGCGGCCGTGGGCGAGGTGCGGGCCGCGGTCACCCGGCAGCTGGATGCGTGGGGGCTGGACGAGCTGGCCTTCACCACCGAGCTGATCCTGAGCGAGCTGGTCACCAACGCGCTCCGGTACGGCGAGGAACCCATCCGCGTGCGTGTGCTGCGTGACCGCAACCTGATCTGCGAGGTGTTCGACGGCAGCAGCACCTCGCCGCACCTGCGCTACGCGACCATGACGGACGAGGGCGGGCGGGGCCTGTTCCTCGTCGCGCAGCTCGCGGAACGCTGGGGGACGCGCTATCTGCCTGCGGGGAAGGTGATCTGGGCGGAGCAGCCGCTGCCGTGAGCGGTCATCGGGCCGTGACCGCCCGGGCCGGCCGGCCGATCCGCTCCGCCACCCCACCGCGACGGCTCCCTTGCGGGAGTGCCGCGACAGGCCGGCCCTTGCTCATAAAGTCGCCTTATGAGCTCATAGAGCGGACCCGCATACCGACTTAGGCTTGCCTCAGTTTAGGCTTCCCGATGAGATCGCTTGTCGCCGCTCGAAGGGAACCTGACCATGCCCCGCCCCCTGCGGGTAGCCATCGTCGGATCCGGCCCCGCCGGGATCTACGCCGCCGACGCCCTGCTCAAGTCCGAGGTGGCTGCCGAACCCGGCGTGTCCATCGACATCTTCGAGCGCATGCCGGCGCCGTTCGGGCTGATCCGCTACGGCGTCGCGCCCGACCACCCGCGGATCAAGGGCATCATCACGGCCCTCCACCAGGTGCTCGACAAACCGCAGATCCGACTCTTCGGCAACGTCGACTACGGCACCGACATCGGCCTGGACGACCTGCGCGCGTTCTACGACGGCGTGATCTTCGCCACGGGCGCGACGGCCGACCGGGCGCTGTCCCTGCCGGGCATCGACCTCGACGGCTCGTACGGGGCGGCGGACTTCGTCTCCTGGTACGACGGCCACCCGGACGTGCCGCGCACCTGGCCGCTGGAGGCGGAGAAGGTCGCCGTGCTCGGCGTAGGCAACGTCGCGCTGGACATCGCTCGTGTCCTGGCCAAGACGGCGGACGAACTGCTGCCGACGGAGATCCCGGCGAACGTCTACGAGGGCCTGAAGGCCAACCGGGCCAAGGAGATCCACGTGTTCGGCCGCCGTGGCCCGGCGCAGGCGAAGTTCAGCCCGATGGAGCTGCGGGAGCTGGACCACTCCCCCACCATCGAGGTCATCGTCGACCCCGAGGACATCGACTACGACGAGGGCTCGATCGCGACCCGGCGCGGCAACAAGCAGGCCGACATGGTCGCCAAGACCCTGGAGAACTGGGCGATCCGAGACGTCGGCGACCGGCCCCACAAGCTCTTCCTGCACTTCTTCGAGTCGCCGGTGGAGATCCTCGGTGAGGACGGCAAGGTCGTCGGCCTGCGCACCGAGCGCACCGAGCTTGACGGCACCGGCAACGTCAAGGGCACCAGCACGTTCAAGACCTGGGACGTCAGCGCGGTCTACCGTGCCGTCGGCTACCTCTCCGACAAGCTCCCCAAGCTGCCCTGGGACCTCGACTCCGGCACCGTCCCGGACAAGGGCGGCCGAGTGATGCAGGAGTCCGGCGAGCACCTGCAGTCGACGTACGTCACCGGCTGGATCCGGCGCGGCCCGGTGGGCCTGATCGGGCACACCAAGGGCGACGCGAACGAGACGGTGGCGAACCTGCTGGACGACTACGCCAACGGCCGGCTGCACACGCCCGCCTCGCCCGGCCTCGAGGCCGTGGACGCGTTCCTGGCCGAGCGGAACGTCCGCTTCACCACCTGGGACGGCTGGTACCGGCTGGACGCCGCGGAGAAGGCGCTGGGCGAGCCCGAGGGCCGCGAGCGCGTGAAGATCGTCGAGCGTGAGGACATGCTGCGGGCCAGCGGCGCCTGACGTCGTCCGCACCCGTGGGGCGGGTCCGGTGGCAATGCCACCGGACCCGCCCCTCTGCTTGCTTGAAGCGTGTACGATCCGGATGCTTCACCGAACCATCACATCGCCTTCACCAGAGGGCCATGCAGGGGGGACGAACGTCCATGCGTATACGCCTTGTCACCACCACGGCCGCGGCTGCCGGAGTCCTGACCGCCCTGGCGGCGGCTCCGGCCCAGGCCGCCGAGTACAACTCCGCGCTGAAGATCCGCGGGATCCAGTACGACGCTCCCGGAAGCGACTCCAACCGCTGCTCGGGAGGGAACACGCACGAGGAGTACCTGACCATCAAGAACTACTCGCGGTCCACGACGGTCAACCTCAAGGGGTACGTCGTGAAGGACGCCGCGGGGAACAGGTTCACCTTCACGGCGAGCCACACCCTTCAGCCGGGTGACTACGTGAAGCTGCGCGGCGGCAACGGGGCCGACTCCGACGCGAACAACGTCGTGTACCGCGACAACTGCAACTTCATGTGGAACAACGACAAGGACACGATCTACGTGTACAAGCCGTCCGGCAGCCCGGCCGACGTGCACTCGTACACCAAGAGCGGATCGGACCCGGACCGCAACGGGTACATCACGTACCACGGCTGAGCCCTCTGCCGAACCGGCACTGCGTGATCGCTTCCCGGTCGGCCGGCTGCCCGGCTGGCTGAGCGAGGCCGATCTCGACGTCTGCGCCGGGGGGTTCGAAGGTGCCGGGATGACCTGCGCCCTGGACCGCTACCGGAACAGGACCGGGACTGGCGGGACCTGGCCGGCCACGCCGACGCCCCGGTCACCCAGCCGTCGCTCTTCACGGGCGGCAGCCTGGACGCGTCCACGACCTGGCCGGGCCGACGCGATCGAGGCCCGTACGACCACGCGGCCCGGCCTGACCGCTTCTCACAAGCAGGTCCGTCAGGCGCCGGTCGGCGTGCCGGGGTCCTCCGCGAGGTGCCCGTGGCGGAGGGCTCCCGCAGCGTGGTGCCGGTTCAGACCTCCAGGTCGGCTTCGATGCGGCGCAGTTGGTGGCGGGCCATCGCCAGGTTGGCGCGGCTGCCGTCGAGGACGAGGTAGAGGAACAGCCCGCTGCCTCCGCGTCCCTTGAGCAGGCGGATCAGGTGGTACTGGGTGTTCAGGGTGATCAGGATGTCCTCGATCTCCTCCTGCAGGCCCAGATGCTCCATGGTGCGCAGCTTGGCCCGTACGACGTCGGTGTTGCCGGCGGCGGCGACTTCGAGATCGAAGTCCTTGGTGCCGCCGAGGGTGCCGAGGGCCATGCCGCTGGTGTAGTCGACGAGTGCGGCGGCCGTCGCTCCGTCGATGGAGCTCAGGCATTCCTTCAGCGCGGTCTCCGTGTTGGCCATGCGCTCGTTCCTTTCTTCGGTCTTCCGCTTCGGTCGGTCGGGAGGTTCGGGTGGCTCAGCTGCCGGTCTGCCGGCCCGGCCGATGAGTGGGCCGCTGTGGGGTGCGTACCGGGAGGGTGCCGATGGGGCGGGCCGTGACCGGGGGCGCCGGGGTGAGGTGCTCTTCGGGCGCGGGGGTGGGCGCGGCTCGTGGTGCCGGAGCGGGCCGGTCGGCGTGGCGGCCGGGGCCCGGGCCGACGCGTGTGGCCACCAGGTCGGCGATCCGGGCGCCGCTGCGACGGCCCTCCATGTGGAGGCGGCCGACGTTGACACGGTCCTCGGCGAGAAGGGTGAGGACGGCGGTCGTTCCGGCCGCGTAGGTCGCGACATAGCCCCCGGAGCCGCGCACCAGCAGTTCGCGGAAGTCGCCGCGGGCGGCGGCGTCGGTCATGCGGTAGGCGACACCGAGGGCGGCGGCGGTGAGCGCCGCGAGCCCCTCGGGTTCGGTCTCCGGCACGTCGTGGGCGAGGACGAGTCCGTCGACGGTGGCCGCGAGGGAGCCGGTCAGCCGGGGTATGCGGGTGCGGAGCCGACGCAGTTCGTCCAGGACGTCGGTCTCGACTGCCATGAGCAGTCTCCTTTCGGCACGCTGTCGACGCGCGCGGATCACAGTGCCTCCAAGGCGTGCAGGAGCCTTCGCAGCAGCGCGGTGTCGGGCTCGTCCGGTACCGCGCAGAGGGGGGCGGGGACCGGCGCGGTGGCGCGGACGGGGGTCGCGGGGGCTGCGGCTGCGGGGGCGACCAGCCCGGCGGCGGCCAGGCGGCGCAGCTCGACGAGGGTGTGGAACGTGCGGCAGGCGAGGGCCGTGGCGATCTGGGCGGCGGTACGGACGCCGTCGACCTGGGCGAGTATCCGGCTGCGGCGGGCCGGCAGGTCCACCCCGGCTCCTGGCACCCGGGCCAGCGGGGCGAGGTCGATGCCGGGCTCGGGCCATATGCGCTGCAGCAGTTCGCGGCGTCGTCCGGACTCGCGCAGGACGGTGTCCACCGGCACGGGGCGGACCGGGCCGAGCCAGTGTGCGACGCCGGGGCGGAAGCGGAGGGCCGGTCCATCGTGAGCGAGGACGAAGTACGCCGCGTCGAACAAGGCACCGAGGTGGCACAGCTCCAGTGCTCCTGCGGCGAGTTGACCGCTGTCCACCAGTTGCCTGCCGACACGGCAGCGGCGTCCGGCCTGGTCGATCGCCTCCCACCAGCCGTCCGGGGCGAGCGCGCCACTGTGGGTGAGCAGGTCGCCGAGGTCGGGTGAGACGGCGGATTCGACGTGGACGACGTGTCCCTCGGCGAGGTAGACGATGCCGGACTCGGTGGACAGGGCGCCGCTCGCGCGCTCCGCGGCGAGGGTGGCGAGCTGGACCGAGGCGGGTTCGTCCGTGCGCGAGGTCAGGAGCGGCGCGATCACCCGAGCACCAGTCTGTCCGCCGTCTCGGCCAGCCGGATGCGGGCAAGGGCCAGGTTGCCGTCCGTGCGGTCGAGCCATAAGTGCACGAAGACGGTGCTGTCGAAGGGCGTGGTGACGAACCTGATCAGGTGGTACGAGTCGGCGTTCGTGATGAGCAGGTCCTGAACCGGTGGTTCGCTGCCGGTGTCGGCCCCGGCCAGGGCGCCGCTCTCGGTGGCGAGCCGGGCGAGTTCGGCGGTCTCCGCCGCCGTCGCCTCCACGTCACCGCCCGGTGCGTCACCCACCGCGCCCAGGGCGAGACCACTGATCCAGTCGACCACCGACGCCCCTCGAGCACCGGGCAGCCGCATGGCTTCCAGCAGACTCTCGTCGATTCCGGGCACGCCGAATCCCCTCCCCCTGCACGGCCGTTCCCGCGAACGTGAGCACGACACTACGCACGGTGCTTGGCCCAGGGGAACGCTTTGGCATTTTCCAAGGGAATGTGCAGCGGACCGGGCAGGGGTGCGATGAAATCGAACCGAAGCGAACAGAACGGGTCCGGTTCGATGCTCGAGTAGTGTCCCCGTCTCGAAGGAGCGCCGAGGCGCGAGAACAGCACAGCTGCCGCGCTTTCAGGGTTCGGAGCGGACGTCGACGCACATCCGACCGTCCGTTCCGACCAGACACGCCGACCACGCGATTGGCGGCAACGGCACGAAACCGTGGACCCGGCGTACCGGTACGGCTTCCCGAACGGAAGCGAACCGGTACGCCAGGTCCATACATTCAGTGCCGGTGGCTTCCGATGATGACGGTGCCCTTCGTCCTGGCGCCGGTCTTGTTGTCGTAGAGGACCTCGCCGGTGGACTTCTTCCAGATCTTGACACGGAAGGTGTCCGGGCCGTCGGTGGCGGTGACCCTGAAGGCGTAGCCGCCCTTGCCGCCCACCGTGCCGGTGCCCTGGTAGACGGCCTGGGAGCCGTTGACGACGAGCCAGTCGGAGCCGGTCGAGCGGAAGATGAGCCGGGCGGAGCCGAAGACGAACGTGGCCTTGCCGGTGGGGACGGTGGCTCCCTTCCGGTACTGGGCACCCAGGGTGAACGCCGCCTTGCCGGTCAGCCCCGGCTCGGCCGGGTAGGCACCGGCCGGCGAGGTGATCGTGCCGGCGCCGGCAGCGGGACCGGCGCCACGGTCGTAGACGATCAGCTCCGCGAGCGTGGTGCTGTCCGTGCCCTCGTCATCGTCGCTGACCGTGACGACCGGGCGGTGGATGCCCGCGTCCTCGTAGACGTGTGTGGCGCGGCAGCCGGAGTCGGTGACCGTGCCGGTGGCCGGCGGGCTGCCGTCCTTCCAGTCGACCTCGCAGGTGTGGCTGTCGGCCGAGCCCGGGTCGTCGAAGGACGCGGTGACGACCGCGGCCTCGCCCACCGGGACGGGCGAGCCGGGGCCCTTGGCGGATGTGATCGACGGGGCGGCGTTGGAGACCTCGACGGTCGCGGTGTCGGTACCGCGCCCGCCGGTCAGGGTGACCTCGAAGGTGCCGTCGTCGGTGCAGGTGAGGGTCGTCCGAGCCGCCGCGGGGTCCTTGACGGCGCACGGGGCGCCGTCATGGACGGCCCACTTGGGGGTGCCGGCTCCGGAGACGGTGCCGGCGAGCGTGATCGCCTCGCCCTCGGTGCCGGTGGCGTCCGGCCCGGCGTGGACGACGGTGACCGGATCGATGCCGCCGAGGGTCGGGACGACCTTCTTGATCAGGCCGTCGGAGTCGAACTCCAGCTTGTCGATGGTCGTTTCGCGGTGGGTGCCGTCACCGCCGGGGACGGCGAAGCGGTGGTAGGCGATGTACCAGTCGTCGGTGTTCGGGACGTGGACGACGGAGTGGTGGCCCGGACCCTTGATGCCGAGGGAGAGGTCCTTCTCCAGGATCACGCCCTGCTTGGTCCACGGGCCGGTGGGTGAGGGACCGGTGGCGTAGGCGACGCGGTAGTTCTCGTCCCGGGTGTCGTTCTCCGACCACATGAAGTAGTAGGTGCCCTTGCGCTTGATGACGAAGGTGCCCTCGTTGTAGCCGCTCGGGGTGATGTCCGTGACCTTCGAGGTGTCGACGGAGGTCATGTCGTCGCCCAGCGGGACGACGTAGGCACGACCGTTGCCCCAGTAGAGGTACTTCTTGCCGTCGTCGTCGGTGAAGACCGCCGGGTCGATCATCTGGCCGCGGAAGTCACCGGCCTTCAGAAGCGGCTTGCCCAGGGCGTCCTTGAACGGTCCGGTGGGCGAGTCGGAGACCGCGACGCCGATGTTGGCGTCGGCGCAGAAGTAGAAGTAGTACTTGCCGTCCTTCTCGGTCATCGCCGGCGCCCAGGCCCGGCTGTCCGCCCAGCTGACATCCGGCCCCAGGTCGAGGATGACGCCGTGGTCCTTCCAGTGGACCAGGTCGGTGGAGGAGTAGGCCTTGAACTGCGTACCGCTCCAGCCCTCGAAGCCGTCGGTCGTCGGGTAGATGTAGAAGGTGTCGCCGAAGCGCACGATGTCCGGGTCGGCGTTCAGACCCGGCAGGACCGGTGTCTTCATGATCAGTGCCGACACGGTCCAGGTGCGCTTCGCACCGTCGGAGCCGGTCACCTCGTACGTCACGGGCTGGGTGAAGTCCCGCACGCTGCCGGAGGCCGGGCTGATCGAGGCACCCTTGGCGAGGGTGAACTCCGGTGCCAGGGCGCTGATGTCCGTGCCCGCCTTCAGCGGCAGCGTGATCCTGCCGTCCGCGTCGTCGATCAGTGCGTCGACCTTCAGCGCCGGGTGGGCCACCTTGGCGATGCCCGTGGTGTTTCCGCTGAGCTCCTGGACCTCCGCGGCGGACAGGGCCCGGTCGTAGACGCGGAAGTCGTCGACCTCACCGCCGAAGTACGGGTCCGCCCCGTACATCGACCGGCCGATGTAGCCGCTGTAGTCCTTGTTCGCGTCGTACAGCTCGGACGGCTTGATGCCGACACCGCTCGCGCGGGCCGCCTCGAACCCTTCGACGTACAGGACCATCGTGCCGGTCGGGCCGTCGAGGGTCACGGTGACGTGCCGCCACTGCCCCGCCGTGAGCTGCGAGCCGGCCGTCAGCTTGGACTCCGCCGACCAACTGGCCTTGGTGATGGCCGAGTACAGCTTGGATCCGCCGTTGGACGGGGTGGCGAAGAGGTACTTGTCGCTGTCGGGGCCCAGCCCGAACAGCCACTGGAAGCTGTTGCCGCCCTTCCACTTGGCGTACGTCGACACGGTCACGCTGTCGGCGTCCTTCAGCACGCCGTTCGGGATCTTCACGTACGGAGATGTGGTGGAACTGCTGGAACCGCCGGACATCTTGAACGAGCCGCCGTGCACGCCGCTGCCGAAGCCGGGCGTGCGGACGTAGGTGCCGTGGTAGCCGTGCCCGCTGGAGTCCCGGGCGATGCTGCCGCTCGTCTCGTCGAAGTCGTAGTGCAGGAGCAGGTCGGCCGGAACGTCCGAGCCCTCCTGCGACACGGTGACCTCAGCCCGGACCGCAAGGGCGGCGCCGTTGGGCAGGCTTCCGGTGACGGTGAAGGTGCCCGGCTGGGCGTACGACGACGCCGGTACGTCCGCCCAGTCGACGGAGACCGGCCGCTTGACGCCGTCGGCGTACTCGGCGACGACCGTGGCCGGCAGGACCGGGGCGACGCCGACCCGCGTCTTCACCGACACCTCCTCGACGCTCCTGACGAGCTGGTCGGGCTGGTAGGCGCGCAGCAGCCGGTCGTACTCGGCCTGGGTGACCGGCAGCACGGTGCCGTGGCGGGGCTTGGCGGGCAGGTCATAGCCGGTGGACGGGGTCCACTTTCCGGAGTCGAGGTCCGTCGTCTCGAACGGGATGTAGCCGCGCCCGCCGAACTCGTCGAGGAACGCGTACCACTTCTCCTCGGTGTTGGACTTGAACACCAGCGGTCCCTCGGCGGCGTTCATCGCGCCCTTGCCGATGCCCTCGGCGACCGCGGTCCAGGACGGGTTCAGGATCGAGTCGCTCTTCTCCTGGAAGATGAACTTGCTGTCGGGGGTGGAGGAGGTGTTGTTCCGCTCGTCCTTGGACAGGCGGTAGTACGTCCCGTCGTGGCGGATCATCGTGGAGTCGATGACCGAGTAGCCGCGGTCGATCCAGACCTTGGGCTCGCTGAAGGTGTAGAAGTCGCGGGTGGTGGCGTACATCATGCGGTTGTACGTGTCGCCGGAGTGGTCGGCGTTGTCGTACAGCTTCGACGCCCAGAAGACCACGTACTCGCCGCGCTCGGCGTCGTAGAACGCCTCCGGCGCCCAGGTGTTGCCCGCGCTGTCGGGTGAGACCTTGACCAGGCGCTGGTTCGTCCAGTGAACCAGGTCGGTGGATTCCCAGACCATGATGGACTTGCTGCCGGTGCGCTGGGAGGCGTCCCAGTCGCCGTTGCCGTAGATCCTGAGGTCGGTGGCGATCTGGTAGAACTTGTCGCCCTCCGGCGAGCGGATGATGAACGGGTCGCGCAGGCCCTTCTCGCCGAGGGTCGAGGTGAGAACCGGCTTGCCGTCGTTCAGCTCGCGCCAGTGCAGCGGGTCGTTGCCCTTGCTGAGGGCGGCGTAGAGCTGTTCGCCGTCGGAGGTGCCCTCGCCGGTGAAGTAGCTGAACATGTAGCCCTTGAGGGCCTGCTTCGCGGGCAGTTCGGGCACCTTGGCCGTCATGACGCGCGTCGCCTTGGCGTCGCCCTTGGTGACGGTGGCGGTCAGGTCGACGGTGGTGGCGCCGTCGCCGTGCGCGGGGCGGTGGACCTCGCCGTCGGCGGAGACGACGTCCGGCTTCGCGGAGGACCAGGTGACGGCCGTGCCGTAGTCGCCGCTCTTGGGCAGGGTGAGGTTGCCGCGTACGTCGTCGAGGTTGTGGACCGCGAGCGCCTCGGCGGCCTGCCGGGTGGCGGCGGCGTCGTCGAGCGCGGGCCGGACCGTGACGTCGAAGGTCTTGGTGCCGGTCACGGTGCCCTTCTTCAGGGACGCCGTGAGCGTGGCCCGGCCGTCCGGTGAACCGGCCTCGGGGCGGGTCACCTTGCCGGTGTCCGACACCACCGACGGGTTGTCGCTGTCCCAGCTGATGGAGGAGCCGCCGGCCGGTCCGGTCCTGGGCAGCTCCAGGTCGGAGGTGACGCCGCTGGTGTCACCGAGGCTGAGGGCCTCCTGGTCGTCGGCGACGCCCTGCGTGGCGACGGGGAGGGAGAGTTGCTCGACCTCCGAGCCGGCCAGGGCCCTGTCGTATACACGGAAGTCGCGTATCCGGCCCTTGAAGAGCTTGTCGCCGTCGTAGACGGACTTGCCGATGTAGTTGGCCGTGGTGGTGCCGGAGCCGATGGCGCCGGGCGTGATGGTGACCGAGGTGTTGCGGCCGACCTCGACGCCGTCCTCGTAGAGGACGCCAGTGGAGCCGGTCTGGGCGTAGGTGAGGTGCTTCCACACCCCGCGGGTCAGGTTGTGGGAGTCGGACGGCTTGGTGGTCTGCTCGGTCGACCAGTTGCCTGTCGCGACGGAGGTGCGGAGGGAGTTGCCGGTGGTGAACAGGTAGCCGTTGCCGCTGCCCGCGCTGGTGTTGCCGAAGCCGTAGAGGAAGTAGGGCGTGCTCTGGGCGGAGTCGATCATCACGTCCATGGAGACGGTGATCGAGCCCATGCCCTTCATGATGTCGTCCGGCACCTTGATGTAGGTGTCGGACCCGTTGAAGGCGAGCCCCTGACCGGCTGCCGACCAGTCGGCGGTGCCTCTGACCGTTCCGTTCCGGCCGTTGCCGGAGGCGTCGGTCACGGTACCGCCGGAGCCTGCGTCGAGCTTGTACCACAGGGCCAGGCCGTCGGTGATGTCCGAGGCTTCGGCCGCCGGTGCCGCCTGCGCCGTAGCGGCGGGTGCGGCGAGGGTGAGCAGCATCGACGCGGCGGTCAGTCCGGCGAGATGGCCCGCCCAACGTCTCGCGCGGCTGCGAAGTCGTGCGACGTGCGTCATGTCGAGGATCCCTGCTGAGGCATGGCTGTGACGGGCGAGGCGGGACGGAACACGATGGCCGACGAGGCAACGGCACACTCCTGCCGTGGACTTGTCGTGACACGGAGTCCAAAGTGTGTTGCGAGAGTGTCAGTCGGCGCCCAGGGCAGCGTCAAGAGGTATCGAACAACGTCCGACAGGTCGAACGAAACTGGCCGGCTCGCCGCCGCGGGCGCCGAGGTCGTCGTCGGTGACCTGGGCGTCGGGCTCGACGGCACCGGAGGTGCCACCGGTCCCGCGCAGCGGGCCGCCGCCCGACACCCGGGCACTGGGCGGCGCAGTTCGCCCCCAACGGCGACATCACCACAGCCGGGGGCGCCGCCTCCCTCGCACACATCGCCCTGACGCGCACGGCCGCTGCGCAGACTCGTCTACCACGCCGGCTTCCTGTGCGACCGCATGCCGACGGGTCTTCGAGGCCGAGGGCGGCCGTATCAGCGTCATGGATGGCCCGCGCCCCGGCCGGACCACCGACAAGGGCGCCCGCTGGAGGCCGGCCGAGGCAGGTGAGACGGCGTTGAAACCGCCCGGGGAGGCGGAGGCTCCGCAGTCGGTGTACGGCGTACATGGCCACGACCACTCATCAGGCTCCCCCGCCAGCGGCTCCGTTCCGACCTTCAGCCGCGGGGTGGCGTCGCCGGTCGACGCACCGGAAGGCGACACCGCGTCGGGCGCCGGCCCAGCGTTCTCCGGGGACAACGCAAATCTGCGATCATCACCGTTTCGGCAGGTGACTCCAGCACGCAGAGTGCCGCCGACGCCACGTAGCGTGCACACCGGGGTGGGCCAAAGCCTTCTCCTGATGTCATGCAGTCGGTCAGGACCGGCCGCGCCTGGGCAACCGCCAGTTCGGGCGAGGGAAGTGGCAGGTGTAGCCGTCCGGGTAGCGCTGCAGGTAGTCCTGGTGCTCCGGCTCGGCTTCCCAGAAGTCGCCGGCCGGCACGACCTCGGTCACCGCCGGCCCCGGCCACAGCCCGGACGCCTCGACGTCGGCGATGGTGTCCTGCGCGATGCGCCGCTGCTCGTCGTCGAGGTAGAAGATGGCGGAGCGGTAGCTCAGGCCCACGTCGTTGCCCTGGCGGTTCCTCGTGGTCGGGTCGTGGATCTGGAAGAAGTACTCCAGGATCGTGCGGTAGTCGGTGGCCGTGGGATCGAAGACGATCTCGATCGACTCCGCGTGCTTTCCGTGGTCACGGTAGGTGGGACGGGGCTTGTCGTCGTCGCCGCTGTAGCCGACCCGGGTGCGCAGAACACCGGGAAGCGACCGGATCAGCTCCTGCATACCCCAGAAGCAACCACCCGCCAGCAGCGCCCTCTCCTCGACGTCACTCATGGCGCATCACCTTTCTGTCGGACATCCGTCCACTCAGGACCAGCCTCGCACACCGGCCAGGTAACCCCGCATCGCTCGTCACCATCTTGGCAGGTGACGGAATGCAGTGCCAATTCCGTCACCGGTCAGCCGTTGCCGGTGACGTGATGCCCGGCTCGCGCTCAGCCCTATCGTCCAGGAGCAGAGACGCCTTCGCCGACGGCTCCGGCCGGGAACAGCGTCACCACCGACTTTGCCCGCCCACGGCGCCACCGCCACCGCCACCGCCACCGAGCGTGCGACGCCGGCCCCCGCCCCACCTTTACGGAGTGCACCAGTGCTCCCCGGAACACCCTGACACCCCGCCGTGACACGATGAAGATCCCGATCTCGGGCAGACGGTGGAGGTGATCTTCCATCCGTCCCGTGAGAGGGGGCATGTCGTGACCGCACCTGCGCGTCCTACCCGGTCCGCGCACCGCCGGCACAGGTTCGACCTGCGTTCCACCGCCCTGTTCTTCGTCTTTCTCGCCGTGGTCGTGATCGTCCTGGGGCTCGCGGCGCGCACCCTGACGGACGCAGTCGAGCGGCGTCCCGCTTGGATGTTCGTCCTGATAGCCGTGGGTGTCGCGGGCTTGCTGGGCCTGAGGCGCCGGTTGCATCTGAGGAGAGCGGCGCGTCGGGCGGCGGCAGCGCTCGACGAGGCGGCCAGGGAGGCGGCCGACGCGCTGGAAGCTCCGCCGATTCCCCGGCAGCGTCCGGTCGATGAGGTCGTCGTCGATTACGACGCCCTGACACCCGAGGAGTTCGAGGAGGCGATCGCCGCCCTCTGCGAACGCGACGGCTGTTCTGCCGTCGATGTCGTGGGAGGGGCGGGGGACTTGGGCGCCGATGTGCTGGCCGTGACCCCCGACGGGCGCCGGATCGTCGTCCAGTGCAAGCACTACGGCGAATCCCACCGGGTCGGCTCCCAGGATCTTCAGCGCTTCGGCGGCACGTGCTTCACCGTCCACGAGGCCGATGTCGCCGTGCTGGTCACCACCAGCGACTTCACCGCGCCGGCGGTGGAGTACGCCGAGCAGTGCGGGATCGTGTGCGTGGACCGGGAGACCCTCGGGGCATGGACGGACGGCACCGGCCCCCGGCCCTGGGAGGCCGGCCCGGCGGGCTCGGCAACGGTTCGGCTGGACGTTCGGCAAGGGCGCGAAGAGCAACTCACGTCCGACGGCGGCAACGGGTGAGCCGCATCCCCTGATGTCTTCGCGCCGGGAGCAGTGTTCCGCCGGCCTCACACGCCGCACCCGGATCACCGGTCGACGACGGAGACGGCCAGGAGCGTCGCCGCGGCGAGGCTGCCCTGCACTGGAGACGGTCACCCTGCGGCTGCCGCGCCACTCCGGCCCGCGGCCCGCGCGCCACCGGGGAGCCGGCCCACCGTCTGGGACCGGTCACTCCCGGAGGGCTCCCGCCACCTCGCCGTCCTGCGCCGCGCGGGCCCGCTCACGACGCCGCGGCAGGCCGGTACGTCCGTAACACTCTCGAACCGCCCGATCCGACAGCGCTGGGCACCGACCTCCTCACGGCCGTGCTGCGCTGAACGGCCCGCGCCCCGGCGGGGCCCCGGTAGCGCCGACGAGATCGGTGTGGTGGCGTGGGGCAGAGGGCGGCCGGGCTGTGAGTAGGGTGGCCGCACTGGTGATCGACGCGGGTGGTGGCGGATGGAGTGGCGGGAGTTCGCCAAGGAGATGGCCCTGCTCTCCCGGACCCTGCTGAAGCAGGACTCGGTGCAGGGGACGCTGGACGAGATCGCGGCGTCGGCGGTGAAACTGGTGGACGGCTGTGACGCGGCCGGGATCCTGGCGGTGCGCAAGGGCCGGGCCATCACGCTGTCCTCCCACGGGGACATGGTCGAGGAATCCGACCGGCTCCAGGGCGAGCTGGGCGAGGGACCGTGCTTCGACCTCGCCCGCCGCGCGGACGACGACCGCGTCCTGCGGGTCCCGGACATGACCCGGCCCCAGCCGGACTGGCCGCGCTACGCGGCGGCGGCCCGCGACCTGGGCATCGGCAGCATGACCGGCCTCCTGCTCTACACCCACGACGAGGACTTCGGCGCGCTGAACCTGTACGCCCGCCGCCCGGGAACCTTCACCAAGGACGTCGAGACCGCGGGCTGGCTGCTGGCCTCGCACGCCGCCGTCGCCCTGGCCGACGCCCGCACCATCGACCAGCTCCAGCACGCCATGGAGACCCGGCACGCGATCGGTGAGGCCATGGGCATCCTCATGGAGCGCCACGGCATGAACGAGGAGGACGCCTTCAACGTGCTGCGCCGCATCTCCCAGCACCACAACGTCAAGCTCCGCGACGTCGCCCAGCGCGTCCGGGACAAGCGGACCGACGAGACGGGCTGATCACCCGTTGCCCTCGTCGAGAGGGAGGCGGCGGTCCCCGGCGGACCACCCTCGGGTCACGGCCGTCGGCCACCCCGCGTCACGGCCGTCGGCGAAGGCGCCCCCGGCCGACCGCGGCTGTGTGACAGTGGGCACCAGCAGACGCTGTATGCGCGGTCGGTGTCCGGGTAGGCGTACGGCGCAAACAGTCGCTCGATTCAGTCAACGACAACGAAAGAACCCACATGGTCATCCCGCTTATGAAGCAGGCGGATGAGCAGGGCAGGAACGGAAGCGCCACGCTGCACTTCAGCGCGGCGTGGGCCGAAGGCGCTGCCCGCGCCGTCGAGGCGCGCCGGGCCCTGCGTGCCTTCCTCGCTCATGTCCCGCACACCGGCTGCACTCCCGTGCCGGGCCCGCTGCTCCTGGACGCCGAGCTCGTCGTCAGCGAGCTGGTCACCAACGCCGTCCGGCACGCGCCCGGCCCCTGCGGGATGACCCTGCGGTTCTCCGACGACGAGCTGGTCGTCACGGTGTGGGACTGCTCCGTCGAGGCGCCGGTGGTGAGGGAAAGAGACGGGCGCCGCTTCGGGGGCCACGGAATGCGCGTGGTGCACAGCGTCAGCAGCGCGGTCACCGTCACCGTCAAGGAAACGGGCAAGCAGATCATCGCCTGCATGGGCCTCACGCCGAGCGACGGCACCGGCTCCATCGACAGGACCATTCTGTCCACGTCGCTCTCCGGCGGATCACAGCAACAGCCGTGACCCGAGGTCCCGCAACGGCGTCGTCACCAGACGTCATGGGACGCGGCGCCGTAGACGGTCGTGCCGTCCCGGCCGTGCGGTCCGTCCACCACTTCGAAGAGCGACGTCCGAGGACGACGGGCCCCGAGCGGGCGATCGCCGCACGTGGCACCCGCCGGTCGTCGCTGTCGTCGGAGCACACGGGTGTGCAGGGCCTCACCGCCCGCCCAAGCCGTTGGCGGGACCGGGGCCGGGCCGGTGACGAAGCGGCCCGGCTCGTCCGTCATCGCGTACGGGACCGGCCTGGTCCGCACGGGGGAACCGCACGGCACGGAACGCCACGTCCACCAGCCCTAGGACCCGGCGAAGCACACGCCTGAGACGACCTGCGCCCCCGTTCGTCGCGTTTGCGTCACGGCCGAAACGGTCAACGATCTCGCGAGTGCACGGCGACCGACCGTATGCGGGAGGCGGACCAAGGATGACCGTCACCACACCACCGACGACGCCAGGCGTCCTCGCGCAGGGACGGCCGGTCAGGCCCGTCCTCCGGGTGTGAGCCGGCATGCCGTGAACCGGGTCGGCCGCGCCGTGCACAACGGATGGCAGCGGTTGGGCGCCCACGGCCTCATCCAGCAGGGCCGCGACCTGGAGCTGCTGCATCGGGCCATGGGATTCGCCACGCTCGCGCTCGTCACGCTGGCACCGCTGCTGATCGTGGTCGCCGCCGCCGACCCACTGAGACGCGGCGGTTTCGCATCATGGCTGGTCGACGGTATGGGACTGTCCGGGCGTTCCGCGCGCGTGCTCACGGAGATCATCAGCCCGCCGCGGAAGGTCATCGGCACCACCAGCGTGCTCGGCGGCGTCACACTCGCCGTCTTCGGCGTGGCGCTCGCGAGAAGCGTGCAGAACGGATACGAGCGGATCTGGGATCTGACGGCCGGACCATGGCATCGCGTCTGGCGCCAAGCGGTGTGGATGGTCGCCATGACCGCGTACCTGTACCAGGAGGTCCAGACGCGGAGCCTTGTCACGGGACCGGAGCGGATCGCGCTGAGCTCGGCGACCGGTGTGCTGTTCTTCTGGTGGGGCCAGCGGTTCCTCCTCGGCGGAGAGGTCCGCTGGGTCAGTCTCCTCCCCGGAGCGATCGCCACCATGGCGGGCCTGGTCGGCCTGCGCATGTTCTCCTACTTCGTCTTCACCCCGCTCATCGTCACCAACGCGATCAGCTACGGAGCGGTCGGCGTCGTCCTCGTCGTGGAGTCCTGGCTCATCGGCGTCGGGTACGTCGTGTACGGCGGAGCGCTGCTGGGCCGCTGGCTCCTCGGACACCTCGGACTGCGGAGTGAGGCCGGGGAGTGACGCGGGGCGAGTCACGGGTACTCGACGTGGCCCTCGCCTCGGTGGCCGGAGCACGGACGTACCGACGAGCCCCGGCGGCGGTTTCGACGGGTGGACGGGCGGACGGCGGATGACGGTCGACTTGGTCGGTTTCCTCGGGGTGGTGCTGGTGGCCTACGTGGTGCCCGGCCCGGATTTCCTCGTAGTGCTCAGATCGGCGGCCGAGGACCCCGCGAAGGGGAGGGCCGCGGCGCTGGGCGCGCAGACGGGGCTGTGTGTGCACATGCTGGCTGCCGCCGCCGGTCTGTCGGTGATCGCCACGCGCTCCCCCATGGTGTACGACGCGATCAAACTGCTGGGAGCGGCCTACCTCGTCCATCTCGGTGTGCGGGCAGTCCGCGCCGCCCGGCGGGCCGCCCGGGAGCGGCGGCGGCCGGACGAGGACGCGTTCGATGCGCCTCGGGAGACTGAACCCGCCCGCGGACTTCGGCGGTCCGGGTTCACCCAGGGACTCCTCACCAATGTGCTCAATCCCAAGGCGGCACTGTTCTTCCTCAGCATCCTTCCGCAGTTCGTCGACGGCGGTGGTTCCATGGCCCGGCAAATCTTCTTCCTGGGCATCCTGGACGTCCTCATCGGTGTCGTGTACTGGTTCGCCCTCGTGATCGTCGCCGCGCGGCTGCGCGCCCTGCTCGCCAGGCCGGGGATCCGCCACCGCTGGGAGCTGACCACGGGCTGGCTGTTCATCGCCATCGGCCTCTCCGTCGCAGCCGCAGCCGCAGCCTGACGACAGTGACGGCGACGGCGACGTCTGCCCGTTCCGCCACCGGCGCGTCCGAGTCCTTCGGGACGCGCAGCCCGAGCAGGGCGACGTCGTCGCTGTCGGTCGGGCGGACGTGACGGAGCAGCTGGTCGGTGAAGGAGGCGAGGGGGCGGTGGGCGAGGGGGCGGTGGGCGAGGGCGGCGGCGTGCTGCGCGGGCGGTTCAGTCCCTCGTCGAGGCTCTGGCGGGCGCTTCGATGAGGCCGTGACGGCTCCTCAACCGACCCGGAGGCCCACGATGCACGTGTCGTCGTCGGTGTCCGACTTGCTGTAGGTCAGCAGCCGGTCCAGTTGCTGGTCGAGTGTGGTGGGGGCCGAGCGGGCCGTGGTCAGGAGGTGGGTCAGGGACTCCTCCACCGGCCGGTCGCGACGTTCGATCAGACCGTCCGTGTACATCAACAGGGTATCTTCGGGCGCCAGTTGGATTTCCGTCTCCTCGTACGTGGCCTCGGGGACGGCACCGAGCAGCAGGCCCTTGACCAGGGGCAGGGGTGCCGCCTCGGTGTCCCGGACGAGCACGGGCGGCAGATGGCCGGCCCTGGCCCAGCGCAGTGTCCGCCGGACCGGGTCGTACAGGCCGCAGACCGCTGTCGCGGTGACGGCGCCCGTCAGGTGGTGGGCCACGATGTTGAGCCAGGACAGCAGCTGGCCCGGCCCGGCGCCGGTCACCGCCAGGCCGCGCAACGCGTTGCGCAGGACGACCATGCTGGTGGCCGCCTCGATGCCGTGGCCGGCCACGTCCCCCACGCACAGCAGCACCTGCCGGGACGGCAGGACGACGGTGTCGTACCAGTCGCCGCCGACCAGCTGCTCGGTCTCCGCGGGCCGGTAGCGGACGGCCACCTGAAGCCCGGACACCTGCAACGGTGCCTGGGTGGGGGGCATGATGGCGTGCTGCAACTGCAGGGTCAGCCGGTTGCGTTCGGTGGCCTGCTGCTCGGTGTGGGCCAGCTGGTCGCGGGTGGCGGCCAGCGCGACCTCGGTCCAGTGCTGGGCCGAGATGTCCTGGCAGGCGCCGCGGACCAGGAGCAGCCGGTCGTCGGTGTCGAGCACGGGTTCGGCGACGATCCGGATGTGGCGGGTCACTCCGTCCGGCCGCTGCAGCCGGAAGGCCGCGGCCGCCGGCCGTCGGTGGTGCAGCAGCGTGCGCAGGAAACGGCGGAGGGAGACGCCGTCGTCCGGGTGCGCATGGGCCGGCAGTTCCTCCAGGGGCACCGGCGTGCTGGACTGCGGGCGTCCGTAGAGGTCGAACAGCTGCCCGTTCCAGGTGATCTCACCGGTCAGCACGTTCTCCTCGAATCCACCGATGCGGCCGAGGCGTTGGGCGTGCTGGAGCAGGCTCGCAAGCCGCGCCGTCTCGTCCTCGATGCGCCAGATGAGGAGTACGGAGGTGCCGTGCCGGCTGATGCTGATGTCCGCGATCGCCGAGAGGGGGACCTGGTCGACGAGGGCGGTGAGGTTCATCCGGCGGGCCCGGAAGGGCTCGCCGGTGGCGTAGACGCGTTCGACGCGCTGGAACAGCTCGCTCTCGCCGACGGCCATGGGGTAGGCCTCGAGGAGCAAGGCGCCGCTGACGACGGCCCGCGGCCGGCCGGCCGGGTCCAGGAAGCGGTTGTTCACGTGCTGGATGCGGAAGTCCACCAGGTGGCCGTCGCCGTCCAGGTGCGGCACCAGGACGAGGGTGGGGTCGTGCAGCCCGTCGGCCAGGTCCATGAGCTCGGCGGCGTCCGGCAGGACGCGCGGCTCCCGGGCCCCCGCGGGCACCGGCGTGTACATCTCCAGCGTGTGGGCGCACAGTTCGGCCAGCGCCTCCACCTGGCGCACGATCTGCGGAGGCTGCCGCTCCAACGGGTTCGGCCAGGCGATCTCCAGCACGCCGTGGACACGCCCTCCGGTGCCGGCGGGCAGAGCGACCCGGCCGCCGTCCGGATGGTGGTGCAGGCCGATGCTGGGCAGGCCGGTCTCGCCGAGGCTGGTGATCCACTGCCCTTCGCGCTCGATGAGGCCCCGCCGCGCCACCGTCACCACGTCCGGTGGGACGTAGCGCCACCGGGTGGCCTCGGCCGGTGAGAAGCCCGCGCTGCCCGCCAGGGTGAGTGAACCGTCGGCCCCCGCGGCCCATACGGCCACGGCGGCCGCGCCGAGGGGGCGCAGCGCCTGCTCCAGGAGGGCGTCGGCGACGGCCTGGGCGTCGTCCGCCGCCAGCACGCCGCTCTCGGCCGCGCGCAGGCGCACGGCGGCCGACTCGGCCTCCGCCTCGTCGGCGGCCTTCGTGGCGGCGAGGAAGGCGTCCGTCACCTCGGACATCCGGTCCCGGGCGGCCTGGTTGATGACGTCGACGGCGAGTTCCAGGGGGCTGACCTGGGCCTGCTCGGCCAGCTCGGCGAGCTGCCGGGCGGCCTGGGACGGGCCGCACTTCAGGCGTTCGACGAGGACGCCCTTGGCCAGCTCGATCAGGGCGCGTCCCTCGGCCTCAGCCTGGGCGGCCCGCACCTCCCTGCTGAGCCGTTCCACGGTGGCCGCCAGCCGGCCCACCGGAGAGGCGGGCGACACACCGCCGAGTTCCGCGAGTGGCCCCTCGGCGGACACCGGCTGCCCGTCGGAGATGCCCCACTTCCCACCGGGAGTCACCGGGTCCCCGCCGGAGATACCCGGCCGTCCCTCGGAGAACTCCCATGGCCCGCCGGGAGTCACCGGCTCCCCGCCGGAGACCTCCGGCTGTCCGTCGGGAGCTGCCGGCTCCCCGTCGGGAGCGGTCGACTCCCCGTGAGTGGTCCCCGACAACGGGTCGGAGGTCATCGACGACCCGTCAGACGTCACCGAAGGGCGGGAAGACGCCGGGCCGGCGGCGGAGTCGCGCTGCGGCTCATCGCCCTGACCCGGTTCGCGCGGCTGCTCGGACATGCTCACAGTGTGGATGCTCCTCGGCTTCAGCGCTCTGCGGCGCGGAAAGGCTGGCCCTGCGGGGCGCCCGGCCCGCCGGTGTGCGGGACGGGCGCCGGCGTGCTCATGCGGGCAGCCAGCGGCGGACGCAGGCGATGAGGTCGCGCGTGTCCACGGGCTTGGTGACGTAGTCACTCGCGCCCGAGGCGAGGCTCTTGTCCCGGTCACCGGGCATCGCCTTGGCCGTGACGGCGATGATCGGCAGCTCGGCGTACTGCGGCATCTTGCGGATCTCCGCCGTCGCCGTGTAGCCGTCCATCTCCGGCATCATCACGTCCATCAGCACGATGGCGACGTCCGGGTTGTTCACCAGCGTCTCGATGCCCCTGCGCCCGTTCTCCGCGTGCAGGACACGGAAGCCGTGCAGCTCCAGAATCCCGCTGAGCGCGAAGAGGTTGCGCGCGTCGTCGTCGACGACGAGGACGGTGGGGCCCGCCGACGCGTCGTCGACGAGGGGCGGCGACAGAGGCTGCGGTTCCTCGGGCCGGACCAGGGACAGCACGTCCCCGGGTTCCTCAGCGGACAGGTGCAGCGCGATGCGCTCGCGCAGCTCGTCGAGACTGGACAGCAACTCCAGGGCCCCGCCCGCCGAGCGGGACCGCAGCGTCTCGTCCATGGCGGCATCCGTGGAGTGGCTGCTGTGCACCAGTACCGGAACGCTCGTCAGCGCCGAGTCCCCCTCCAGGGCCTGGAGGAAGCGGGACGCCTCGCCGCCCCCCATGCCCAGCTCCAGGACGACGCAGTGGCACGGATCGGCGGCGAGAGCGCCTGCCGCCTCCTGCGCGCCGACGGCGGTGATGATGTCGACCGCGGGCCGCTGCGCGCCGTCGGTGCGGCTGTGCGTCAGGTCGGCGACCACGCTCTCCGCGACGAGCGTGAGCAGACCGCGCGGCCGCTCCTCCACGACGAGCAGGCGCCGGGGCCGCGGTCCGGGCCCGATCTGGGGCACCGGCGCCGGGTGGGGCGATCCCTGCGGCAGGGGCTCGGCCGAGGCACGCTCCGGGGTTCTGCCGTGGTTGAGCAGTTCCTCGAAGTCGGGTCGGGCCACCGGCAGGAAGAGCGTGAACGTGCTGCCCTGGCCGGGCGTGCTGTCCACGGTCACGGCGCCCCCGAGCAGCTGGGCGATCTCCCGCGTGATGGACAGGCCCAGGCCGGTGCCGCCGTACTTGCGGCTCGTCGTGCCGTCCGCCTGCTGGAAGGCGCCGAAGATGGTCTCCAGGTTCTGCTCCGGGATGCCGATGCCGGTGTCCTTCACGCGGAAGGCCACCACGGCGCCGCCCCGGAGCACGCCCTCGGGCACCTCGCCGTCCGCCGCGGGCTCGATGCGCAGTTCCACGCCGCCCTGCTCGGTGAACTTCACGGCGTTCGACAGGAGGTTGCGCAGCACCTGGCGCAGCCGGGAGTCGTCCGTGAGAAGGTCCGCGGGCGCGCCGGCCGCGGTCGTCACGGTGAACTCCAGGCTCTTCTGGGTCGTCATCGGCCGGAAGGTGGCCTCGACGTACTCGATGAGCTGGCGCAGCGCCACTCGCTCGGGCGCGACGTCCATCTTGCCGGCCTCGACCTTCGACAGGTCGAGGATGTCGTTGATCAGCTGGAGCAGGTCCGAGCCGGCGGAGTGGATGATCTGCGCGTACTCGACCTGCTTGGGCGTGAGGTTGCGGGACGGGTTCTGCGCGAGCAACTGGGCGAGGATGAGCAGGCTGTTGAGCGGGGTGCGCAGCTCGTGGCTCATGTTGGCCAGGAACTCCGACTTGTACTTCGAAGCCAGCGACAGCTGCTGGGCGCGGGTCTCCAGTTCCTGCCGGGCCTGCTCGATCTGCAGGTTCTTCGCCTCGATGTCGCGGTTCTGCGCCACGAGCAGCGAGGCCTTCTCCTCCAGTTCCGCGTTGGAGCGCTGGAGTTCCTCCTGCTGCACCTGCAGCTCGGTGGAGCGGGCCTGGAGTTCGACCGTGAGGCGCTGCGACTCCACGAGCAGTTCGTCGGTGCGGGCGTTGGCCACGATGGTGTTGAGGTTGACGCCGAGGGTCTCCATCAGCTGCGCGAGGAAGTCCCGGTGGATCTGGGTGAAGGGGCTGACCGACGCCAGTTCGATGACGCCGAGGACCTGGCCCTCGACCACGATGGGCAGCAGGACCAGCGCGGTCGGCACGGCCTGGCCGAGTCCCGAGGAGATGGTGACGTAGCCGGGCGGCAGCTCGTCCACGACGATGGTGCGCCGGCTGCGCGCGGCCTGGCCGACCAGGGTGCGGCCGAAGGCGATGCGGGTGGGCCGGCTGCTGTCCTCCGGGTAGCCGTAGGAGCCGACGAGCCGCAGTTCGGGGCCGTCGTCGCCGTCCTCGGCGAGGTAGAAGGCGCCGTATTGGGCCGACACCAGGGGGACCAGCTCGTCCATGATCAGCTCGGCGACCACGGGCAGGTCGCGGTGGCCCTGCATGAGACCGGAGATCCGGGCGAGGTTCGTCTTGAGCCAGTCCTGCTCCTGGTTGGCCCGGGTGGTCTCGCGCAGGGACTCCACCATGGAGTTGATGTTGTCCTTGAGCTCGGCGACCTCGCCGGACGCCTCCACGGTGATGGAGCGCGTCAGGTCGCCCTCGGCGACGGCGCTCGCGACCTCGGCGATCGCGCGCACCTGCCGGGTCAGGTTGCCGGCCAGCTCGTTGACGTTCTCCGTGAGGCGCTTCCAGGTGCCCGAGACGCCCTCGACCTCGGCCTGGCCGCCGAGGCGTCCCTCGGTGCCGACCTCGCGGGCGACCCGGGTGACCTCGTCCGCGAAAGCGGACAGCTGGTCGACCATCGTGTTGATCGTGGTCTTGAGTTCGAGGATCTCACCGCGGGCGTCGACGTCGATCTTCTTCGACAGGTCGCCCTTGGCCACCGCGGTCGTCACCAGGGCGATGTTGCGGACCTGGCCGGTGAGGTTGTTGGCCATCGAGTTGACGTTGTCGGTGAGGTCCTTCCAGGTGCCGGCGACGTTCGGCACGTGCGCCTGCCCCCCGAGGCGTCCCTCGGTGCCGACCTCGCGGGCGACCCGGGTGACCTCGTCCGCGAAGGCCGACAGCGTGTCGACCATCGTGTTGATGACCTCGGCCAGGGCCGCGACCTCGCCCTTGGCCTCGACCGTGATCCGCTGCGACAGATCGCCGCGTGCGACGGCGGTGGCGACCTGGGCGATCGAGCGGACCTGGCCGGTCAGGTTGGAGGCCATCACGTTGACGTTGTCGGTGAGGTCCTTCCAGGTGCCCGACACGCCGCGCACCTGGGCCTGGCCGCCGAGGCGTCCCTCGGTGCCGACCTCACGGGCGACCCGGGTGACCTCGTCCGCGAAAGCGGACAACTGGTCGACCATCGTGTTGATCGTGCTCTTCAGCTCCAGGATCTCGCCGCGCGCGTCCACGGTGATCTTCTGCGAGAGGTCACCCTTGGCGACGGCCGTCGCGACCAGCGCGATGTTGCGGACCTGGCCGGTGAGGTTGCCCGCCATGAAGTTCACGGAGTCGGTCAGGTCGCGCCAGGTGCCCTTGACGCCCTTGACGTCCGCCTGGCCGCCGAGGCGTCCCTCGGTGCCGACCTCGCGGGCGACCCGGGTGACCTCGTCCGCGAAAGCGGACAACTGGTCGACCATCGTGTTGATCGTGCTCTTCAGCTCCAGGATCTCGCCGCGCGCGTCCACGGTGATCTTCTGCGAGAGGTCACCCTCCGCCACCGCCGTGGTGACCTGGGCGATGGAGCGGACCTGGCTCGTGAGGTTGCCCGCCATGTGGTTCACGGAGTCGGTCAGGTCGCGCCAGACGCCGGCCACGCCCGGCACCTGCGCCTGTCCGCCGAGCCGTCCTTCGCTGCCGACCTCACGGGCCACACGGGTGACCTCGTCGGCGAAGGCCGACAACTGGTCGACCATCGTGTTGACGGTCTCCTTCAGCTGAAGGATCTCGCCGCGCGCGGGTACGTCGATCTTCTGGGAGAGGTCGCCCTTGGCCACCGCGGTGGCCACCTGGGCGATGTCGCGGACCTGGGTGGTCAGGTTGCCCGCCATGGCGTTGACCGAGTCGGTCAGGTCGGCCCAGGTGCCCGAGACGCCCGGCACCTCCGCCTGCCCGCCGAGCGTCCCCTCGGTGCCGACCTCGCGGGCGACCCGGGTGACTTCGGACGTGAAAACGGACAGCTGGTCCACCATGCCGTTGAAGACCTTGGCGATGTCACCCATCAGGCCGTCGGCGTCGTCCGGCAGCCGAGTACCGAAGTCCCCGTCCCGTACGGCTGTCAGGCCGGCCAGGAGCCGCCGCAACTCCTGATCGCCCGGCACCGCATCGACGACCCCAGTGCTGTCGCTGGTCATGCGCACCCTCGTTCCGCTCCCCAGGAGCCCTCGACGCCGAGGACTCGGAACAACCCCGGGCCGAACCGGCGGCCCGGCTGCCGTGCTGCCATCCCACGGTCACGAACGTGCATGTGATGTGGAAATACGCCGCAGGTTAACCCAGGTTTCAAGCCCGGAACAAAGCGCGGTCCCCCATCGAGCAGGAGGCCCTCTTGGAGGACGCGACGACGACCGGCTGAAGAGCACGAGGAACGCGGGAATCGCCGAATCCCGCTCGCCTCCCACGACGCCGGCGAAAGCCACTGGGCCAGTGCCCCGGCCCCCGCTGCGGCCCCTTCGCGGGGAACGGCCCGAGCCGTGGGCGTACTCCCGGGGCCCGGCCTCGGAGCCATCCCGGGCAGTCGCGCGACGCTGGGCTCGGTGGACGGCCGGAGCCGGCGCTCGCCCTGCTCGCCGACGGCGTGCCGCTCGACGGGCTCCACACGCTGGACGTGGATCGTGCCTTCGACGGCGCCCCCGCGGGCAGCGTGGTCACTTTGCGCGACAGCCGTTCGACACCGCTGCCTCACGGAGCCGGCACCGGAGGCCGGCGCGTCACGGGGTGCGGAACCCGCGGAACGTCACCTGCTTCCGGGTCTGGAAGCCGACCCGTTCGTAGAGCGCGATCGCGCCGGCGTTCTCCTCCGCCACATGCAGGCAGGGGCTCTCGTCCCGGGCCAGGATCCGCGACACGAGCGCGCGCAGCAGTCGGGCCGCGTAGCCTCGTCCGCGTGCCTCGGGGGCCGTGCAGACAGCGCTGATCTCGGTCCACCCCGGGGGCCTGAGCCGCTCCCCCGCCATCGCCACCAGCCTGCCGCCGTCGCGGATGCCGAGGTAGGTGCCGAGTTCATGAGTACGCGGCCAGAACGGTCCCGGCCGGGTCCGCTCGATGAGGCCGAGCATGTCGGGCACGCTCTCCGCGCCCAGTTCGACGATGCCCACGTCGGGCTCGGCAGCAGAGGGGTCCAGGTGACTGTCGCCCGCCCAGATCATCTGGCGGCCTTCGAGTACGAAGATTGGCTCCCAGTCCGACGGCGGCATCGCGGGGCAGCTGAACATGTCGGCGAACTCGCCTCGCCCCAGCAGCTTGGCGAGGTCGGCCCAAGCGGCCGAATCCGCCTCGGCGGACACCGCGGAGAACGTCGCCACCCCGGGTACATAGCTGACGGCGCCGCCGAGCCGGCGAGCGAGATGCGCGTGGTGACCGCGGAGCGACTCACCCACCGGGTCGTCGAGTGCGACGGCGTCGCCAGGCCCCATCATCGTGCTGCGTCTCCCCTGCGCTGGTAAGCCGGTCGAACCCGGACGGTGCCGGCGGATGCCCGGCACCATCGTAGTCAGCCGCTCGACACGGCAGGGCGGGGGCCAGGCCTCATGGCCGCGCACCAGGGGTCGGTGACACGGCCGGAGCGATGAGCCGGTTTCCGCGCGGTATCGCCTCCTCCCGGAAAGGTGCTCCGACCGCGGGACCCGGCGCTACTGGAGGTAGGCGGCGAGCGGGAGGTTCTGCCTGCGCACGTCACCCGCGACGAGTCCGGCGATCCGCTGCGCGCCGTAGGTCTCGAAGTGGGTGCGGTCCTTGCAGAAGAAGGCGCCCACGGGACCCGATCCGAAGTCGCCGTTGTGCGGGCAGAAGCGCAGGTTGTTGTAGAGCGAGACGCTCAGCGACTGCAGGTCGACGACCGGCGCCCTGGTGGCGGATCCGACGGCGAAGGTCTCGTTGACGAAGCCGCGGTTCTTCGTCGCCGTACTGCCCGAACAGGTGAGGGCGGCCACCGGGGTGAGCAGCACCGGGTGCGCTCCCCGGGCCTGCGCGGCCTGGACCATCGTGGTCATCAACTGCCGGTAGCGGGCGGGGCCGACGTGCCGGGGGCAGGTCGAGGAGGAGTCGTTGATGCCGAACTGGATGAACAGGTAGTCACCCGCCTTCATCCCGGTGCTCGCGTTCAGCATCGCCTGCCAGCGTGACGAGTACGTGTTGGACGTGAGGCGGCACTCACCGTCCGAGCCCTTGGTGCCGCTCACGTTTCCCTCGTACAGCCAGGTCTGGATGCTGCGGCCTCCCACGGCCTGGTTCCTGACGGTCACGTCGGCGTTGAACAGGGCGTCGAACCGGCTGCCCCAGCCGACCGGGCAGGGGGCGGAGCCAGGGTTGGCCATGGTGGAGTCGCCGGCCAGCCACACGGTGACCGGTTGGGCGGCGGCCCGAGCGGCGGGGGCAGCGGCCCCGGATGCGCCGGCGCAGTCCGCCGTGGTGCCGCCGGCCGCCGAGGCGGCGCTGAGGCCGAGGCTCGACAGGGCGACCACCAGAGCGGTGGTGATGACGGTCCGTAAGTTCTTCATGGGGAGTCTCCCGGGGGCGGGCGCCGCCGTACGTCGGTCAGCGCAGGTGGGCGGCGAGGGGCAGGTTCTGTTCCCGGATGCTCTGCAGCAGCAGCCCGCCCATCCGGGTCGCGCCGTACTGCGAGAAGTGGGTGTTGTCCGTGACGCCGTCGACGGAGGAGCGGAGGAAGAGTTGTGCGGAGGCGGACGGACCGAGGGACTCGACCAGCGCCTTGCTCTTGGCGGTCAGGTCGATCACAGGCACCCGCTGCGCCGCCCCGACCGCGCGCATCTCGGCGGCCAGGTTCACGCCGACGCCGTTGACGTGCAGTGCCGTGGGCGTGAGCCGGTTGCCGTCGAACAGCCGGCGGACCGGAGGCGTCACCAGGACCGGGACACCGCCCTTGGCGCGGACCCGCGTGATCATGGTGGTGAGGTTGTTCCGGTAGGCGGACGCGCTGGTCTGCTTGTCGTTGTGGCCGAACTGGAGGAAGACCGGGTCGTTCGCCTTGACCTTCGCCAGCAGCGCGGGGAAGAGCGCCGAGTTGCTCAAGAAGCTGCCTGAACTCTCCCCGGAGTCCGCATAGTTGGCGATGACGGCGCCGGGACGGATCGCGGTCGTGATCATCTGCCCCCAGCCGGTGTACGGGGCGGCCGGCTGGTCGCACACGGTCGAGTCCCCGGCCAGGTAGGCGACGAGCGGCTGGGCCGCCGGCTTCACCGAGACGGCCGACACCTGCGGGGCGGTGCCCGTGAAGCGGATGTCCAGGCCGGGGTTCCCCGTGCCGCCCTGGCCGGTCGGCTGCCCCTCCGGCTGGCGCACGTTGACCGAGAACGAGTACGTGGCGACGGCTCCGGCCGCCGTCCGCGTGGCGGGCAGCATCAGACGCCGGGCCTCGACCCACATCTCGGTCTGCCCGGCGGAGGCACCGCCGATGGAGACCGTCACGTCGTAGTTGCCCGGCGCGACCGCGTAGCGGCAGGTGATGGGCGAGGTGCCGGAGCAGCCGGCCGGCAGCGCCTGCGGCGCGGCGGCGGCGGATTGCGCCGCACCGGTTCCGGCCAGCGCCGCGAGGGTCAGCAGGCCCGCGGCCCCCAGCCGGGCACCACGTCCACCACGAGACTCTTTTGCCATGCTCATTACAATCACGGTCCCTTCTCGACTGACTGCGGAGATACCTTCGGGTCGCGGTCGCCGGCGCCCGTCGCTCAAGCCTGGGTGAAGCCGTTCATGATGGCGGTGGGCCGCTTGGTGGCGGAGTCCCAGGCGCCCATGTCGTAACCGGTGAACGGGGACATGCACTCCGGCTCCCAGTAGAAGATGCCCTGCCCTCCGTTGGCCTTGAGCGCCTTGGTGTAGGCGACCAGCGCGGCCCGGGTGGAGGAGACCCGGTCGACCCGGCCTCCGAACTCGCTCTGCAGGAACGGTTTTCCGTAGGCCTCGGAGATCCTCCGCATGTTCGCCACGATCCCGGGGGCGACGTCGGCACTGCCGTAGGAGGAGAACACCGACATGTCCCACTTGCCGCCGGCCGCGGCGAAACGGCTGAAGAACGTCGTCATCACCTCGTACTTCTGCGGCTGGGCCAGGTGGATGCACACCGCCGAGTTCGGCGACACGGCCTTGACCTGGGTGTACGCCGCATTGAGAAGCCCGGTCATCTGTGCCGGGTTGGAGACGCTGCCGACGGGGCGGCAGATCCCGCTGTTGATCTCGTTGCCGATCTGCACCCAGGCGGGGAGCACGTCGTTGTTCCTCATCACGGTCATCGTCCGGTTCACGTACGCGCTCATCGCGGTGACCATCTGGCTGTAGCTCATGCTCCGCCAGGCGGCCGGCGGGTTCTGCACACCGACGGAGTTCCAGGTGTCGCCGAACATGTAGTCCAGCATGATCGACATGCCCGCGGCCTTGACCCTCTTGGCGAAGGCCGCGACCTCGTCGATGCCGCAGTGCCCGTTCGCCGGATGGCTGGACGGGTTGACGAACGTGCGCAGCCGCACTGCCGTGATGCCGTAACCCTTGAGGATGGTCAGCAGGTCCTGGGGCTGCCCGTTGGCGTTCCGCCAGGAGAAGCCGCGCGCCTCCATCTGGGGTACCCAGCTGATGTCGACGCCCTTGACGAAGGCGGCGGCAGCGGTGGCCGGGGTCTCCAGTTCGGCGAGCGTGGCGGCGGTGGCGATCGCTCCAGCGGTCGCGGTGGTGGCCTTGAGCAGCGTTCGGCGGCTGATCCGAGCCGATGCGGGCGCGGCGGTGGGGGGCATGGTCGCTCCTCCTCGCCCGTCGGCGGCGCGTGAGGCGGCGCGGTCGGCGGACAGTGGTGTGGGGGTGGAGGTTCCGGGACTGGCGGTGTTGCCGGCCTGCGGGGTGCTGGGAGCGTTCACAACTCTGCTAGGTCGGCACGGGGCACTCCATCGTCGAATCGAAGGTGTCGCGAGTGCGGGATCCGCCAATCGCCCTGCTCTGCATGTGAACTTCCCGCCCAGTCGAACTCATTCGACGATGAGGATCCCAGTTCAGTGTGCGGCGTATCCCGCAGTGTTCTGGGGCCGCCGCCCGGCTGTCAATCCATGAGCAGCAAGAAACTCACGGATCCGAACAGGCCCAAACAGCAGACTGGACAGAATCCTTGACGAGGCATCAGCACCTTCTTACGCTCCCGGTGATGGGAGCGTTCCCATACCCCCCACGCCCCGGAGGTCACCGTGACCGGCTCAATTCGGCGTCCCCGCATCGCGCCTCGACCCCGGCGGTCGCCCCGACAGCCGGGCGGCCGGCTCGTCGGTGGCGTCTCCGCCGCCGTACTGGCCGTCTCCGCACTCGTCGCACTGCCCCAGACCGCGCAGGCGGCGACCGCCCGCCAGGTCGAGAAGCTCGACCGAGGGCTGACCAGCGTCCACACCGGCAGCGGCAACCTGGTGTCATGGCGGTGGCTGGCCACCGACCCGAACAACGTCTCGTTCAACGTCTACCGCGGCAGCACCAGACTCAACGCGTCGCCCCTCACCGCCTCGACGAACTACTTCGACGCGGGCGGCGCGGCCTCGGCCGACTACACGGTCCGGGCGGTGGTGAACGGCACGGAGCAGGCCGCGTCCGAGCGAGCGGTGCAGTTCCGCACCGGCTACAAGGACGTGCCGATCTCCCCACCCCCGGGCGGCACCGCCCCGGGGAACTCGGCCTACACCTACGAGGCCAACGACGCCTCCGTCGGCGACCTCGACGGCGACGGCGCGCTGGACCTGGTGCTGAAGTGGCAGCCCACCAACGCCAAGGACAACGCCCAGTCCGGCTACACCGGCAGCACCATCGTCGACGGCATCAAGCTGGACGGCACCCGGCTGTGGCGCATCGACCTGGGCCGCAACATCCGCTCCGGCGCGCACTACACGCAGTTCCAGGTATACGACTACGACGGTGACGGCAAGGCCGAGGTCGCCATGAAGACCGCCGACGGCACGCGCGACGGCACCGGCGCGGTCATCGGAAGTTCCACGGCCGACCATCGCAACTCCAGCGGTTACATCCTGTCCGGCCCCGAGTACCTGACCATGTTCAACGGGCAGACCGGCAAGGCGATGCAGAGCGTCGACTACGTCCCGGCCCGCGGCACCGTCTCCTCCTGGGGCGACAACTACGGCAACCGCGTCGACCGCTTCCTGGCCGGTACCGCCTACCTGGACGGCGCCCGCCCGTCCCTGATCATGGCGCGCGGCTACTACACCCGCACCGTCATCGCCGCCTGGGACTGGCGCAACGGGGCCTTCACCCGCCGCTGGACCTTCGACACCAACTCCTCGAGCAACAGCGGCAAGGGCTACGACGGCCAGGGCAACCACAGCCTGTCCATCGCCGACGTCGACGCCGACGGCAAGGACGAGATCGTCTACGGCGCGATGACCGTGGACGACAACGGCAGCGGCCTGTGGACGACCAGGCTCGGTCACGGCGACGCGGGCCACGTCGGGGATCTCAACCCCGCCCGCGCGGGCCTGGAGTACTTCAAGGTCTCGGAGGACTCCAGCAAGCCCGGTTCCTGGATGGCCGATGCCCGCACCGGCCAGATCCTGTGGCGGACCTCCTCCGGCTCCGACAACGGCCGCGGCGTCGCCGCCGACGTCTACGCCGGCAGCGCGGGCGCGGAGGCCTGGTCCGCCACCGACAACACCCTGCGTTCGGCCACCGGCGCCGCCCTGGGCCGGGAGCCCTCCAGCGTCAACTTCCTGTCCTGGTGGGACGCGGACCCCGTCCGCGAACTCCTCGACGGTACCCGCATCGACAAGTACGGCACGTCGGGCGACACCCGTCTGCTGACCGGCTCCGGCGTCTCCTCCAACAACGGCACCAAGTCCACGCCGGTCCTGTCGGGCGACATCCTCGGCGACTGGCGCGAGGAGGTCATCTGGCGCACCGGCAACAACACGGCGTTGCGCATCTACTCCACCCCGCACCAGACCAACACGAAGATCACGACCCTGCTTCACGACACGCAGTACCGAACGGCCCTGGCCTGGCAGAACACCGCCTACAACCAGCCGCCGCACCCGAGCTTCTTCATAGGCGACAACATGCCGACGGCTCCCCGGCCGACGGTCTACACGCCCTGAACCTGCGGCTCGTACCCTCCTGCGGGGCAGAAGGGTACGAGCCTGAACGTCAGTGAAGCAGCCACGCCGCTGCCGGTCCCACGGGTGGCCGGCTCTTGAAGCGGTTGATCACAGGACGGCGAAGACCCCTCGGGCGCGGCCCCCGTCCGGCGTCTGCCAGGAGCCGGTGACATGGCCGGTCGCTCCCTGCGGAGGGAGGGACGCACCGTCGGCGGGCTGGAGGACGCGGTGCAGGCGGAGGGTCGTGCCGTGCGGCGTGGTCAGTGCGGTGCCCTCGTGATCGTCGGTGGCGGTGCGATCGGTGGAGAGAGGGCCTTCACCGGTGAAGGAGGCGCTGACCTCGCGGTCCGGGATATCGCTGGTGTTCTGGTCCTGGGCCCGCGCACGTCCCTCGATCAGGGCCGACAACTGAGCGACCAGCACGGGGTCGTGGCAGCCGTCGTAGGCCCAGCGCCGCCCCAGCACACCGTGGTCCATGGTGCCGACGAGAGCGTGCTCCGCGCCGTCGAGCGGAGCACCGCGGTAGGTGAGGGGTACCAGGTATGTGGTCGGGTGAGAGCCGGAGGCGTCGGTGACCACCATGAACTCGATCCCGACCTGGCCCTGCGGGTCGTCCAGCCGAAAGCCGCCCGCCTTGGCGAGCTGCGGTTCGGCCGTGCCGCCGCGGTACCACGGACGAGAGGGCAGCCAGGAGGTCAGCAGTTCCAGCTTGGTCGGTTTGAGGACGGTCTGGTGGATGACGGCCATACCGAGAGGTTCCTTCCCTTGACTCCGCTTCGCGCTCACACCTTCGCATCCGGCGGCGCTGAGCGGGCGGGATTCCCCACCGCCGTGATCTACGGGAGTGCCTCGGCGCCCCGGCGGTCGACTGCCCTCGTCTGCCGGGGGACGCGCGAGGCAACCGGGTCGGCGCGCAGGGCGTCCTTCCTGGAGAGCGGGATGGATCCGCCCGCCCGCCGGACTCGCGACGGGGACCAGGATGAGTGACAAGGGCCGCAGATTGTTCGAGGCGCTCGACCTCGACCAGGACGGGGTGCTCACCCGGGAAGAGGTGATCGTCGCTCTGCGGACGAAAGGACCGTCCCTGGCGGCCTCGGGTGTGCTGCCGCTCTGGGGCGTGCAGGACGCCGACGCCTCCTCCGCGTTGTTCGACACCGCCGACCAGAACGGGGACTCGGTGCTGACCCTCGAGGAGTTCACCGCCGTGGTGGACCGCCGGTTCGGCTGGAGCTGACACCGCGTTCCGCGGCGTCCGCGGAACGCGGCAGCTTCAGCGGCAGCCCGGTGCGCCGCTCAAGGCCCGGTCCGCCTGCGCCGAGCCGCCCGGTGCGCGGCCGGCAGGCAGGCCCGTACGAGCACCAGACCGGCCGCCACCAGGATGCGGCCCGCGCCGCCGCCGTCGATCACCCGCCATACCAGCGGGCCGATGCTCAGGCAGAGCATCGGCCCGTACGACCGCGGTCCCCAGCGGTTGCCCGGCCTGCTCCACGACGGCGGGGTGTGGGAACGAGAGCCTTGCCTCGTGCGCGCCTCACCTCCCCTGTCGCCTGGCCCGGTACGGCCGGTGTGAACCTCCCGTGCCGGCGGTTCTCCGGCATCCGGCGAGCAGGGCACGCCCCGGTGCGGATGGTGGGCGGGCCCTGCTCGTGCGGACCAGTGTCGGCACCGGGGGGGTGGGCTTGCCACGCGTGAGATCGCTCGATGTGCGCGCGGCGCGCACACCCCGCGCGCACGGCGCACATCCCGCGCACCCCCGGTCGGCAAGGCGCCGGCACTCGGGGCAATGCGCTGCCCGGCCGGCACAAGGCGCCGTCCTCGCCTCACATGGCACAGCTCAGCACGGGTACGCGGTCCGCATGACCGAGAGAGACGCTCCGGAACGGAACGAGCGGACCCATGAGGTGGAGAGCGCCGAGGGGCCGGGCGTGAGCGACATCGTCCCCGCGCGCCGGCCGCGTGCCCACCGGGGAGGTGAAGGGTCGTAGCTACGTATGTCACCGGCGCCCGGAGTCCCGTGCGACCCCGGGTAGCACCCGTCGGCCCGCGGCGACGATACTGGCAGGCGCACGTACCCTCGCTCCCAGATGGACTCATGCCGACCTCCACCACCGCCCGTCCCCTGACTCCCGCCACGGTGTGGCCGGCGCGCGGCCGCCACGCCTCGGGCGACGCGGTAGACGTTCTCCGGCGCTCGCTGCAGCAGCGCATGGACAGTCAGGCCATCGACGACTTCCTCGAGCTGCCCGAGGACGAGACCGCACCGGCGGAGCGGGTCTTCGAAGCCCGCTGGCGGGCCGGCGACGACGTGACCGTGCGGGCCCGGCTGAGCGTGCGGCCCGGACCGGGCGACGGGCCCGGGCAGGAGTGGATGCTGGTCGCCGAGGCGGAGCGGCCGTGGGACCACGCGTGGCCGTCCCCGGCAGCCCTGTTCTGGCCGCAGGAGCCGGACGCCGCCTGGGACCAGGACGCCGCCACGCGACTGTCCCTGAGGGAGATCAACCCGCTGCCGCAGGACGACCAGGAGACCCGTCGCCTGCTGCGGAACGCGGTGCGCGGCGGCTGGCACATCCACGTGGTGGTGCACGAGGCGATGACCACCGACGAGCGCGGCCGGGTGCCGGTGGTGCGGTGGCTCCCGCCGGGGCTGCGGCACCGTGTGGTGGAGCACCGCGCCGCGCCCCAGCAGCATCGGGGCCTCAACTGGGCCCTGCGCGACCTCGGTGTCCAAGTGCCGCGCGGCGGTGCCGTGGTGCTGCCCGGCAGCCCGCCGCCGGAGGGCTACGACGCCCAGGACTTCTCCGTGCGCGCGGTCTTTCTCGACGGCTCGGAGCCGGTCGACCTCGTCGACGCGGTGAAGCGGTTCGCCGCGCTGCCGGCACCCCTGCCCGACGGCGCCGAGGACGCCCTCACCGCGCTGCGGGAGGACTGGCACCTGCTGACGCTCCAAGAGGAGCTGGACCGCCAGCGCGGTCTGGTGGCCATGTACGCCGAGGCGCTCGAGGCCATGACGAAGTCGCGTGACCTGTACCGGGAAGCGGCCGAGCGCGCCCACGAGGCCCTGGCGGCCTACCAGGAGACCGCCGAGGTCGCTCCGCCACGGCAGGAGCCGCCCGGCGCGCCCGCCGCGTCGCCGCTGCAGCAGCTCACACGGACGTTGGAGCGCTTCAAGCCCAGGCGTCCCGCGGCCGCGTCCCGGGAGGGGGAGAGCGTCGAAGCGCAGCGGGTGAACTCGGAACCGTAGGGCCTCTTCGTGGGCCGCGCGTGTCAGTCGTCTCCCGGTGGATGCGCGCTCCCGTACGGCAGTACGGCTCGCGTCCGACCTCGGCGTGGACCCGGTCGAGCTGCGCGTCCGCGACGAGCCGGACGTCGAGCCCGGCAGCGGCAAGCCCGTTCAGGGGTCCTGGCCGAGTGCCTGCGCGAGGGTGCCCGGCGCTCCACGTGGCCCGGACGCGGTCCCCGGCCAGGCTGCGCCGGGAGGAGCCCCTGCTGCCGGGGCGGGGTGGCGGCGACGTACCCGGTCATGGTGGGGCCCTCCAGGGCGACTGGCTCGTCGGGGACGACTTGCGGCTGAACCCCACGGGCAGCAAGGGGCTCGGGGGGATCGGCATCGTCGGGACGGCCGCCGCGGTCGGCACAGGGGTGCGCCACGGCGTCCGCCTGGTGAACAGCCGCTCATGGACCGGGTGCCGGCCGGGCTGCTCGACCGCCGGGCACGGGACGCGGGCGGGACCGGGCCAGCGGCAGGCGGATCCGGTCCCGCGCCGAACCCGTAGAGGTCACTCCGCCGTCCTGCCCGCCTCGGTCGGCACGGCCGCCCACTGCCGGGCGGCGATGGGGGCCAGTACGCGGAAGGCCAAGGCGACGAGGGACAACAGCGCCGCGCACACGGCGACCGCGGCGGCCAGCCACGGCGGGGCTAGCGCGAGGTTTACGGCCCGGGCCAGCGACGCCGACGGGAAGGAACTCCCGTAGGCCTGAGCCCCGGCCAGCACCGTGGGCACCAGGACCGCTCCGGCCAGCACCAGCGCCACGGGGCGCAGGGCCAGCAGCAGCGCCAGCACCGTGCACAGCACCGACAGGCCGAGCGCGAGCGCGTGCATCCGCAGGGACGCGTCGCCGCGGTCCAGCGGGTAGTGGGCCAGGGCGCACACGGCCAGGGCCAGCGCGGCGAGCCGGCCCGACCACGACACCGACCTGGCGAGCCGGTCCGTCGCACGCTCCGCGGACGGGGCGTCGAGCGTACGGTGGGTCCCGGCGGCCGAAGTGGTGTGCGCCGCGCGGCCCTTGGACACCTCGGGCTTCCCCGACTCGTTGTCGGTGCTGGAAGTCCCGCCCGCCGGTCGGCCGTTGCGGTCCAGACGTTCCAGGCCGAGGCGGTCGATCAACTCGACCAGTTCCCCGACGGACCGGCCGGTGGCGGCGGCCCGGAGTGCCTCCTCGCGGACGTGGGGCTCCTGCGGCTCCTCGTGGAGCAAGGTGACCAGCCGGGTCACCTCCTCCACCGGGCGGTGGGCGGCGGCCCGGATGGCCTCGTCCGCGCAGTCGGCGTCGCGCGGGGGCTTCGTGAGCAGGGCGATCAGGCGGGAGACGTCCTCCACGGGCCGGGCGAGCCCGGCCGTGCGGAGCGCGGCGGCCCTGGCCCGGGTGTGGTCGGGCGACTCCTCCAGCGAGGTGATGAGGTCGACGACCTCCTCCAGCGGCCGGTCGACCACGGCGGTGTGCACGAGGTCACTGACCGCGTCTCCGTACGGCGCGCCACCGGCCGGCCCGGTCTCGGGCCGGAGTTCCACCGGGTTGTCGTCGAGTGAGCGGATGACGAACGGCCGGGCGTTCGGCTGTTCCGTCTCCTGCGGGCCGGGGCCTGCGTGCTCAGCGGCCTCGTTCCGGCCGGGCGCCGCGGGCTGGGCCGGCTCCTCCAAGCCGCGCGCCGCGGGACGCGCGGCCTCGTCGGGGCCGGAGGAAGGGGGTCGGGCGGGCCCTGCCGGCGGCCGGTCCGTCCGGTCCAGGGCAGGGGCGGCAGGCCGTGCCTTTGCGGGGTCCCTCCCGTCCTGACCGGGCGGGGCCGGGCGCGCATCCTCCGGATCGAGCCAGTCCTGGCCGGGGGGCGCGGAGTAGTCGGTCGCCGGGCCCGGTCGGCGGGCAGCGGACTGCGCGCTCGACTGGTCCGGGGCGGGGGCAACGGCCCGCGCGGACGCCTGGTCCGCCTGGATCGGGCCGGCGCCGGCGGCGTGCGCGTGCGCCCGGTCCGCCTCGTGTGGGCCAGGGGCGGCAGCCCGTGCGTTCCGCCGGTCCGGCTGGTCCGGGCCGGGCGTGGAGGCCCGCGCATGCGCCTGGGCGGTCACTGCCGGTTCCGTGCCCGCGGCCGGGCGCGAGCCGGGGGCGGCGGCAGGCTCGGTGCCCGGCCTGCCGGGCTGCGGGGGGCCGTACGGCTCGTACGCGCCGGCGGCCGGCTGCGTGCTCGTCTGCTCCACCTGGTACGTGCCGGTGGTGACGGTGGTCTCGGCGGACGGCTGGGCGGACCCGTTCGGCTCGTCGGGTATGGCAGGTTCGTTCGAGCGGGGTGATGAAGAGCAGGTGGTCATACTCACCTCCACGGGAAGAGTGCGGCCGCTCCTGCGCCCCCCGCCGTCCGGCGAGCGCCGTTACGCTGACCATTACTAGGGGCGCCCGTCACCCCGTGCCACTCGGATGAGCCACCGGGACGACCACCCGACGGGAAAATCCGCCGACTCGCCGACATGTCGGGCTCGGGCCGCAATACAGCCGGCGGAAACGGGAATCCAGGAAGGGACACCCCGTGTCGCGGCACGCCAGGAGGAGGGCAACCCGTGGATACGACCACAACGGTGATCACTCTGGTCGCGGTCCTCGCGGCCGTCGTCCTCGTCCTCACCGTCGGCATCCTCGTGCGGCTGGTGCGGACGCGGCGCGATCTGCGACGCGCGGGACTGCCCACGGGCCCGCGCTGGGTGTTCTGGGGCGCGGTGCTCTATTTCGTGCTGCCGGTCGACGTGCTGCCCGATCCGGTGTACCTGGACGACATCGGCGTCCTGCTCCTTGCCATGCGCACCGTCCGCGGCTCCCTCGGCGAACGGGAGCGCAGCACGCCACGTCGGCCGGACCCGGACCGGCAACCGGCCCGATGACTACGGAAAGTAAGGAAACCAACCACCCGTTCGATTCGTATAAGTCTCTGGAAGCCGATTCCCGTCGGCGGACCGGGCGTTCGTGCCCCCCGGTCCGCCGTCTGGTCGGCGCAGTACCGACGAGGGAGAGACGATGCAACCGTTCGCGCTCAACTACGCGCGCCCGGCAGTGGAGTCGGACGCTGCCGTTCCGTACGTGTACGACGCCGGACTGCAGTTGAACGTGCTCCACGACGGCCGGGTCGCCGCCTGCGACTTCGCCCTGTTGAGGGAGTTCGGCACCACGACGTCCACCGCCGGTTCCAAGACGCACTTCGACGACTGACCGCGGGCCGCCGAAGATGACCGTACTGATCCTCACCTGCGAGGAGGACGTCACCGCGGACATGGTGGTCGTACACCTGAACGCGACGGGGGTTCCGGTGGTCCGCGTCGACCCCGCCGACCTGCCCGGCGGGGTCGCGCTGTCCGGGGAGTACGTCCACGGCCGGTTCCGCGGCCATCTGTCCGCCGGGGGGCGGCTGGTGAGCATCGCGGGGCTGCGGTCGGTCTGGGTGCGCCGGCCCGGCGCCCCGGCCGGGCGCGCCGCCCAGCCGTCCGCGTGGCTGACCGAGGAGGCCTCCCAGGCCCTCTACGGCATGCTGCGGGGCTCGGACACGCGCTGGATGAACCACCCGGACGCGGCCCGCAGGGCCCGCCACAAGCCCTGGCAGCTGCGGCTGGCCCAGCGGTGCGGCCTGCCCGTTCCGGCGACGCTGATCACGACTTTCCCGCGTGCCGCCCGCGAGTTCGCCGAGCGCTACCCGGATCTGGTGGTCAAGCCGGTGTCGGGCGCGCATCCGCAGGATCCGCCCCGGGCCGTGCCGACCAGCCGGGTGGCGCCGGACACGGACTTCGCCGCCGTGGCATTCGGGCCGACGCTGCTGCAGCGGCGGATCGGCAAGCGGGCCGACATCCGTCTCACGGTGATCGGCGAGCGGATGCTGGCCGCCCGCAAGGCGGCCTCACAGGACGCGGACGAGGTGGACGTGCGGTTCGCCGCGCCCGGCTCGCCGTGGCACCCGGTGGACGTGCCGCCGTGTATCGCGCCGGGCATCCGGTCCTACTTATGTGAGGCCGAACTGGCCTACGGGGCCTTCGACTTCGTCGAGGACGCGGACGGGACCTGGTGGTTCCTGGAGTGCAACCAGTCGGGCCAGTTCGGATTCGTCGAGGTGGAGACGGGGCAGCCGATCGCCCGCACGATCGCCGAGTGGCTGTCCCGCCCCCTTCCGGTCGTGCCGTCGCAGTTCAACGGCTCGAACACCACGATCCGTTGAGTACCGGGCCCCGGCATCGTCGGGCCCGGCGTCATCGGGCCCGGGTCGGCCGCCGGGGTCACTGCGGTCGCGGGCCAGGGAGCATTCCCGCGCGCTGCCAGCCCGTGCCCGGGGAGTGCTGGCGGTCGTAGCCGAGGGACTGTGAGGGCCGCATGACCAGCTCCAGTTCCCTGCTCACACGTTCGGCCTCGCGGCGCACCTGTGCGGGTACATCGCCGCGCTCCGCGATGAGTCGGTCGTAGATGGGGGAATCCTGGAACACCCGTCAACGTGCCTTTCTGCTCGTCGGCCCCGTTCGGGGGCGAGACTGCGAGTGTAGGCGGCGCGGTGTCCCGGAGTGTGAATTCCGTGGGATGACTTGACGCAGAACGGACATCCATGACAGGCGAACGCATGGTTCCCGGGCGAACCTCAGGCGCCGGTCGTGGATCCGGGCCGGACGATCATCAGGACGGTGACCGTCGCCCAGAGGAGGTTGAACATGCCGGTGAACATGGCGAGTTGCACGGTGCTGCCGTGGCCGACGGCCTGCTCCTCCTCGAGTTGACCGAGGAGTTCCTCCTGGCGGGGCAGGACGAAGGCGATCAGGACACCGGCGGCCGCGGCGGTCAGCGCGATGGAGGTGACGAGCCATCCGCTGCCCAGGACGCCCATCGCGGCACCGGTGGCGAAGCCGAGCAGCGGGACGGTCAGTCCGATCCCGGCGTAGACGCGGCAGATGCGGTGCAGCAGCGCGACGGTGCCGACCGCCGTCGGGTCCGGGGCGTCGCCCGCGGTGCCGGCGCGGCGCGCTGCGGGCGGGAACATGCTGGCCGCGACGGTCACGGGACCGATGGCGATGATGGCGGCCAGGACGTGGAGGGACAGCAGGATCTTGGTCACCGGGACTCTTTCCATGAATGCGATCAACGGTGCCGGGCCCACGTTAGGGAGCGGGGACGTGATCACCCATGGGCTGAAACGACAGGTTCCGACGGGTTCTCGCCAACTCGCCCGACCTGCGTTCCCGTATCGAAGACCGCCCTGCCCCCCGGCCCTCTGCGGCCGGCGGGAACGCGCCTAGGGTGGCGGCCATGCACTCCGTGGCGATCCTGGTTCTCGACCTGGTGGTGCCGTTCGACATGGCGGCACCTCAACAGACCTTCGCCTGGACCCAAATGCCGGACGGGCGGCCCGCCTACCGGGTACGGCTCTGCGCCGAGACACCGGAGGTGCGCGCGGACGGCGGTTTCACCCTGCGCGTCGACCGGGGGCTCGAGGCGCTGGCGGAGGCCGACACCGTCATCGTGCCGGGCTGCTCGCCGCAGGCCGATCCGCCGTCCGCCCGGGTGCTGGCGGCACTGCGGCAGGCGGCCGAGGCCGGTACCCGGATCGCGTCGGTGTGCGTGGGCGCCTTCGTGCTGGCGGAGGCCGGGCTGCTGGACGGGTTGCGCGCCACCACGCACTGGGTGGCCGCGGGCGAGCTGGCCCGCCGGTTCCCGCAGGTCGAAGTGGAGCCGGACGTGCTGTACGTCGACAACGGGCAGATCCTCACCTCGGCCGGGGCCGCCGCCGCGCTGGACCTGTGCCTGCACATGATCCGCCGGGACCTGGGGTCGGCCGTCGCGGCGAACATCGCCCGGATGTCGGTCATGCCGCTGGAACGGGAGGGCGGGCAGGCGCAGTTCATCGTGCACGAGCATCCGCCGGTGCCCCGGGGGTCGGCGCTCGAACCGGTGCTGGAGTGGATCGAGGACAACCTGGCGCACGAGGTGACGCTGGGCGCGCTGGCGGCACGGGCGGGAATGAGCGAGCGGACCTTCAGCCGCCGTTTCCGCGAGCAGACCGGTACCACGCCCCTGCAGTGGCTGCTGCGGGCGCGGGTGCGCCGGGCCCAGTACCTGCTGGAGAACACGGACCACTCCGTGGAACGGGTCGCCCGCCAGGCGGGCTTCGGCTCACCGACGGCGTTCCGGGAGCGCTTCCGCAAGGTGGTGGGCACCACGCCGTACGCGTACCGCACGGCGTTCCACGGAAAGACCGCCGCCCCGGCGACCCACTAGGGCCGTCGGGGCGTGCGTCGGTCGTCGGCCGGTCCGTCCGACCGGGCCCGGCGAGGGTCAGACGGCCAGCGACAGGCCGCTCTCCTCTTCCGGATCGGTGGGCCGCACGTCCACGGGCTGCCCCTTGGCGAGCAGCAGGGCGTCCGCCTTGGCGATGGCGTCACGGATGACGGAGGTCCCCATCATCACGCACAGCGTGTAGCTGACGTCCTCCAACTCACGTGCCCTCGCCGGCAGGCTCCTCTCCGCCTGCGCGATCTGCAGCGACGCATACCGCGTCAGCAACGTCCTGACGACCTTCGGGTCCGGTACGAGCACGAAGCGCCCCTCTCTAGGTTTTCGCTGCGCATGCCCGCACCGCACGGAAACATTCACACCCTTCTCTCACCCGTTCATGATTGACGTGTTTTCTTCGCTTCTTGACCAATCGTCTGCTCGAAATGTCCATCGAACGGCCGACGGCTTTGGCGCCGTCACGCGACCGACCGCTGTGCGGCAGAGGGTCGGGGGGTCCGCAGCATGGGACCCGGGGGCGGCACGTGTCCGCCCCCGGGTCCCGTGGCCCGCTCAGGCGGCATCCAGCTCCGCCAGCTCCCCGGTCGTCAGGACGAGGTCTGTGGCGGCGAGAGAGTCGCGGATGGTCTCGGGGCGGCTCGCGCCGGGGATCGGCACGACCACGGGTGACTTGGCGAGCATCCACGCCAGGCACACCCGCTGCGGGCTCACGCCGCGCGTCTCGGCGACACGGGCGAACGCGGCGTGTGCCGAGCCCAGTTCGCCGGCCTTGGTGATGCCGCCGAGGGGGCTCCAGGGCAGGAACGCGATGCCGAGTTCGTCGCACAGGCGCAGCTCCGGCTCGCTGGAGCGAAAGGCCGGGGAGAACTGGTTCTGGACGGAGACCAGACGGCCGCCGAGGATCTCGTTCGCCTGCCGGATCTGCTCGGGGTTCGCGTTCGAGATGCCGGCCATGCGGATCTTGCCCTCGTCCAGCAGGTCCCGGATCGCGCCGATGGACTCGGCGTAGGGGACGCGCGGGTCGGGGCGGTGGAACTGGTAGAGGTCGATGGCCTCCACGCCCAGTCGGCGCAGGGAGTCCTCACAGGCCTCCTTGAGGTGGCGGGGGCTGCCGTCGAGGGTCCAGCTGCCGTCGCCTGGGCGCAGGTGGCCGCCCTTGGTGGCGACCAGGACGTCGCCGCCGCGGTCGTGGGAGGCGAGGGCCTTGGCTATCAGTGTCTCGTTGTGACCGACCTCGTCGGCGCCCCGGTGGTAGGCGTCCGCGGTGTCGATCAGGGTCACACCGGCGTCGAGCGCGGCGTGGAGGGTGGCGAGGGAGCGCTCCTCGTCCGGCCGTCCCTCGATCGACATGGGCATGGCACCCAGGCCGATGGCGCTGACCTCGACGTGACCGATGCGGCGGGTGTGCATGGGTTCGTGACCTCTTCCGGATGTCGGGCGGTGGTGCACTCCAGCGTGGTCGTCGCGGGGGCGGGGGTCCAATAGAAGAAGGAGAACGCATTCAGCACTCGGACAACTCAATCGCGTCGCCGCCTCGGCGGCCGCTCCGGTCACCCCTTGTCACGCGGGGATGAAACCCCGCGCCCGAGGACTCATCTCCCCCACACAGACCGGCGATCGGTTCGGCGTGCGCCCACCTCGCTGCCATATTCGAGAACCGCTTCGGAGGTGGTTGTGAGCACAGAGGTGACAGCATCCGGTCCGGGGGAGACGACCACGCACGCACCCGGGAGCACCGGGGAACGCGTCGCCGGTCTGGAGGGCCGCCGCGCGCAGGCGCTGGCCCCGGGCGGGCCGCGCAGACGGGGGGAGTTCTCGGCCCGGGAGCGGATCGAACGGCTCGTGGACAAGGGCTCCTTCACCGAGACCGGCCTGTTCGTGCGGGCCCGGCCCGCCGGGTCCGATGCCCGCCGGCCGTACGGCGACGGGGTGGTCACCGGGTACGGCACGGTCGACGGCCGCCCGGTGTGCGTCTTCGCCCAGGACTCCACGGTGTTCGGCGGCAGCATGGGCGAGGCCTTCGGCGAGAAGACCGTCGCCCTGATGGAGCTGGCCCTGAAGACCGGCTGCCCGGTGATCGGCCTGAACGACTCCGGCGGGGCCCGCATCCAGGAGGGTGTCGCCTCGCTCGCCCTCTACGCCGAGCTGGTACGCCGCAACGTCAAGGCGTCCGGGGTGATCCCGCAGATCTCGGTCGTCCTGGGCCCGTGCGCGGGTGGTGCCGCGTACTCTCCGGCGATCACCGACTTCACGGTGATGGTGGACGGCGCCTCGCACATGTTCGTCACCGGCCCCGACGTCATCGAGACGGTCACCGGCGAGCGCACCACGGCCGAGGAACTGGGCGGCGCCCGCACCAGCAACACCGTCAACGGCAACGCCCACTTCCTGGCCGCCGACGAGGAGGACGCCCTCGACACCGTCCGCGACCTGCTGTCGTACCTCCCGGCCAACAACCTGGAGCGGCCCCCGGAGTACGCCCCCGGGCACGCCCCGCCGGGAGCCGGGCTCGACGAGATCGTCCCGGACCGGCCGGGTGAGGCCTACGACATGCGGGACATCCTCCGCGCGGTCGTCGACGACGGCGAACTGCTGCCGGTGCAGGAGCTGTTCGCGCCGAACATCATCTGCGCCCTGGCCCGCGTCGAGGGCCGCTCGGTGGGCGTCGTCGCCAACCAGCCGCTGCACGCCGCCGGGGTGCTCGACATCGACGCGTCCGAGAAGGCGGCACGGTTCGTGCGGTTCTGCGACGCGTTCGGCATCCCTCTGCTGACCTTCGCCGACGTGCCCGGCTACCTGTCCGGGGTACGGCAGGAGCAGGCCGGGATCATCCGGCGCGGGGCGAAACTGCTGTACGCCTACGCCGAGGCGACCGTGCCCAAGGTCACGATCGTGGTGCGCAAGGCCTACGGCGGCGGATACGCCGTGATGGGCTCCAAGCACCTCGGCGCCGACGTCAACCTCGCCTGGCCCACCGCCCGTATCGCCGTCATGGGCGCCGAGGGTGCCGTGGGCGTGCTGCACCGGCGCGAACTCGCCGCCTCCGACGACCCCGAGGCACTGCGCGCCCGTCTGCTCGCCGCGTACGAACGCACCCACGGCACCCCGTACCTCGCCGCCGAACGCGGCTATGTCGACGCCGTCATCGCCCCGCGCGAGACCAGGGAGCAGGTCTGCCGCGCCCTGCGCGCCCTGCGCGGCAAACGCGCCCCCATGCCGGAACGCCGGCACGGCAACATCCCCCTCTGACCGTTCCCCTTATCACGACTCGTCAGCCCGACCCGCGCCGTGAGGAGCCCCGCCTGATGGACAGCCGCCGCCCCCCGCTCGCACCCGTGTGCCCCACGCTGCCGGAGTACGTGCGGCACTGGGCCGAGGCCTCCCCGGACCGCAGGGCCTTCACCTTCGTCGAGCACCCGGCGCCGCATTCGCGCGGAGTCCACCGCACCCTGACCTGGCGCCGCCTGGACGTGCGGATACGGGCGCTCGCCGCGCGCCTGGCCGACGAGGCCGGGCCGGGCGACCGGGTCGCACTGCTGTGCCCGCAGGGCACGGAGTACGTGACCGCCTTCCTCGCGGCCCTGGCCGCGGGGCTGGTCGCCGTGCCGCTGTATCCGCCGGGCCTGCCCGGACACGCGGACCGGCTGGCGGGCGTGCTGGCCGACGCGCGTCCCTCGGCCGTCGTGACCACGAGCCGCGTCCGGGACGAGGTGCGGGACTTCCTCGGTCCCGACGGACCGCGGATCGTCGTGGCGGACGAAGTACCCGACGACGCCGGCCGGACCTGGCAACCGGCCGCCCCCGACGCCGAGGCGACCGCCTACCTCCAGTACACCTCCGGTTCGACCCGCGCCCCGGCCGGCGTGGAGATCAGTCACGACAACGTCGTCGCCAACGCCCGCCAGGCCCTCACCGCCTACGGCGTCGACACCCGCCCGGTGACCTGCGTGGGCTGGCTGCCGCTCTACCACGACATGGGACTGGTGCTCAGCGTCGCCGCCCCGGTGGTGCGCGGGCTGCTGTCGGTGCTGATGGACCCGGCGGCGTTCCTGCACGAGCCGGCGCGCTGGCTGCGGCTGCTCGCCGCCCATCCGAACGCGCTGAGCGCCGCACCGAACTTCGCCTACGACTACTGCGTCGCGACCGTCACCACCGAGCAGAAGGAGGGACTGCGGCTGGACGGGGTGACCGCGCTGATCAACGGCAGTGAGCCGGTCCGCCCGGGCACGGCCGACCGCTTCCACACCGCCTTCGCGAGCCAGGGCCTGGCGCCCGGGACCCACTGCCCCTCGTACGGGCTGGCCGAGGCCACCGTGTTCGTGTGCGCGGCCCGGCCGGGTGAGCCGCTCAGCCGGTTCGCGCTGGACCGTGACGCCCTGGCGACCGGGAAGGCCCTGCCCGCGCGGCCGGAGGATCCCCGGGCCGTGCTGCTGGCGGGCTGCGGCACTCCGGCGGGCCAGCGGGTCCGGATCGCCGATCCGGTGACGCGGGTCCTGCTGTCGGAGGGCGAGGTCGGCGAGATCTGGGTGCAGGGGCCGAACGTGGGCCGCGGCTACTGGAACCGGGAGTCGGACGACGTGTTCGGCGCCGGGTTCGCGGAGGGGGCCGCCGGTCCGGGCCGCTGGCTGCGCACGGGCGATCTCGGGACGGTGCTGGAGGGACAACTCGTCGTCACGGGACGGCTGAAGGACCTCATCATCGTCGACGGCCGCAACCACTACCCCCAGGACGTCGAGGCGACCGCCCAGGAGGCACACGAGGCGGTGCGCCGGGACCGGCTCGCGGCGTTCGCCGTGCCGGGTGACGCCGGTGAAGGGGTGGTCGTCGTGGCGGAGCACGCGCGGACCGCGCGGCTGGCCGAGCTGGACGTGCCGGCCGTGCTGCGTGCGGTGCGCGGCGCCGTCTCCGCCCGGCACGGGCTGCGGCTCGCGGACGTGGTCCTGGTGCCGCCGGGCACGGTGCCGCGGACCTCCAGCGGCAAGGTGTCGCGGGCCCTGACCCGGACCCGGTACCTGGAGGGCGCGTTCGGCGGGCAGGCCCGGGCGGCGGGTGCAGCGGGATGAGCCCCGTCGACGAGGCGGCGCTGCGCCGGCTGATCGCCGAGCGGGTGGGCGCCTGGAACGGCACGTCCCCCGAGGACGCCCCGATGGACCGGCCGCTCGCGGACCTCGGCATGTCCTCGCGGGACGCGGTGGCGCTGGCCGGTGAGCTGTCCCGGGCCACGGGCCGCGAGCTGCCGGCGACACTGCTGTGGGAGACGCCCACCGGGGAGGCGCTGGTGGCACGGCTGTGCCGCGCGGGCGCCGAGGCGGCGTCGTCGCCGCGGACCGGAGCGGCACCGGAAGCCACGGCCCGGCCGGTGCGGAGCGGGGTGCACGGCGGGACGGCCGAACCGGTCGCGGTCGTCGGTGTGGGCTGCCGGCTGCCCGGCGGGGTGCACGGCCCGGACGACTACTGGCGGTTGCTCACCGAGGGCGTCGACGCGATCCGGCGTGTCCCGGAGGACCGCTGGCGCGACTTCACCGCCTTCCCGCCCGCCGACGCCCACCCGTACGGCGGCTACCTCGACGACATCGCGGGGTTCGACGCCGACTTCTTCCGCGTCACCCCCCGCGAGGCCGCGGTGATGGATCCCCAGCAGCGGATCCTGCTGGAGGTCGTCCACGAGGCGCTCGACCACGCCGCCGTTCCGGCCGGCTCCCTGGCGGGCACCGCCACAGGGGTGTTCGTCGGCATCTCCGCTCCGGAGTACGGGCAGCTCACGGGCGCCGATCCGGCCGCGGTCGATCCCTGGGCGCCGGCCGGAGGGGCTCTGAGCGTCGCGGCCGGACGGCTCGCCTACGTCCTGGACACCCGGGGGCCGAGCCTGGCCGTCGACACGGCCTGCTCGTCCTCGCTGGTCGCGGTCCACCACGCCTGTGTCAGTCTGCGCACGGGCGAGAGTGACACGGCGATCGCCGCCGGGGTCAACCTGCTGCTGTCACCGACCGTCACGGTCGCCTTCCGCAGGGCGGGCGCGCTCGCCCCCGACGGGCGGTGCAAGCCGTTCTCGGCGGCGGCCGACGGCATCGGGCGCGGCGAGGGCTGCGCGGCCGTGATCCTCAAGCGGCTCTCCGACGCGGAACGGGACGGAGACCGCGTCCTGGCCGTCATCCGCGCCACCGCCGTCAACTCCGACGGCCGCTCGAACGGCCTGATGGCGCCCCACCCGGCCGCCCAGCAGGCCCTGTTGGAGAGCGCGTACGCACGGGCGGGACTGACCGCGGCGCATGTCGACTACGTGGAGGCACACGGCACCGGCACCCCGCTGGGCGACCCGATCGAGGCGGGCGCGCTGGGTGCGGTGCTCGGCGCGGGCCGTGACCCGGACCAGCCGCTGCTGCTGGGATCCGTCAAGGGCAACCTCGGCCACCTGGAGTCGGCCGCGGGCCTCGCCGGGCTGGTGAAGACCGTGCTGGCCCTGCGGCACGACAGCATCCCGCCGTCGCTCCACTGCGAGCGGGGCAGTTCACTCACCGATGCCCGGCTGCGGGTGGTGACCGAACCGGAGCCCTGGCCGCGGTACGGCGGCACCGCCCTCGCGGGGGTCTCCGGGTTCGGCTTCGGCGGCACCAACGCCCATGTGGTCCTGGAGGAGGGACCGCCCGGTCGGGTCCCCGTACGGCCCGCCGAGGAGCCCGCCGCCCGGCTGCACCTGCTCTCCGACATCGACGCCGAACGCGTCCGCGACACGGCGGGCAGGCTCGCCGACCGGCTGCGTGACAGCCCGGCGCACCCGGCCGACGTGGCCCGTACGCTTGCCGGGCGGACCGGCCGGGGCCGCGTCCGCGCCGCCGTCGTCGCCCGCGACCGAGCGGAACTGACAGACGCGCTGGGCGCCTTGGCGGCAGGGCGCCCGGACCCACGGGTGCTGACCGGTGACCGCGACCGCGTGGGGCGCGGGCCGGTGTGGGTCTTCTCCGGCTACGGCAGCCAGTGGCCCGGCATGGGGCGCCGGCTGCTGGCCGAGGAACCCGCGTTCGCCACCGCCGTCGAGAAGCTCGACCCGCAGCTCGCACCGGAGTGCGGCCTGTCCCTCCGTGACCATCTGTCCTCCGGGTCCGGCCTCGACCGTCTGGAGATCGCCCAACCGGTGCTGTTCGGGCTGCAGTTGGCTTTGGCCGAGTTGTGGCGTTCTTACGGGGTCGAGCCTGCCGCCGTGATCGGTCACTCCATGGGCGAGGTTGCGGCGGCCGTGTGCGCGGGTGCGCTGGACGTGGCGGACGGGGCGCGGGTCATCGCCGTACGGGCCCGGCTGCTGAGCGGACTGCGGGGCGGCGCGATGGCCGTCGTGGACCTGGACGACACGGAACTCGGCTCCCTGGAGCGGGACTTCCCCGGCGTGTGTGTCGCCGTGCACTCCTCCCCGCGGCAGAAGGTCGTCACCGGAGAGGAGGCGGCGGTCGCCGGCCTGGTGCGCCGATTGGAGGGGGAAGGCCGGGCGGCCCGGGCCATGCGGGTCGTCGGAGCCGGGCACTCACCTCAGGTGGACGGGCTGCTGCCCGACCTCGTCGACGCGCTGTCGGGCATCCGGGGCGGGCGGCCGCGGGTCCCGGTGTACTCCACCGTCCTGGACGATCCGCGCGGCGACTGCCTGTTCGACGCCGACCACTGGGCGGCCAACCTGCGGCGGCCCGTGCGGCTGGACCGGGCTCTCGCGGCGGCCGCCGCCGAGGGGCACCCGGCGTTCGTCGAGATCTCGCCCCATCCGGTGCTGACGGGGGCCGTCGCCGACACCGTGCCCGGCGCCCTGGCCCTGGCCACCCTGCGCCGGGACGCCGACGGGTCGGAGGCGTTCGCCGGGCAGTTGGGCGCCCTGTACGCGGCGGGGCAGCGGCTGCCCGTGCCGCCCGGCCGAGTCGTCGACCTGCCCCTGCCCCGGTGGCGGCACGTGCGGCACTGGTGGACGGACGGCCGTTCGCGTACGGAACCGCTGCCCGGCGCCCGGTCGCACACCGGGCAGACGCCGACCGGCGCTCGCGCCCACACGCGGCCGGTGCCGGAGGAACATCCCGGCCCGCCCGCGGACTCCTCGGTCCTGGCCCGGCTGACCCGGCACATCGCCACCGTCACCGGCCACTCCCCCGCCCGGATCACCCCGGACACCGCCCTGGCCGACCTCGGGCTGGACTCTCTGATGGCCGTCCGCATCCGCACGGCCGTGGAGCGGGACTTCGGCATCGAACTGCCCCTGCGCGACCTGTTCGCCGCAGCCACCGTCGACGACGCCGCCACACGCGTCCGCCACGCGCTCCCGCGCGACGACACCCCGCTGCGCCCCCTGCGCGCCACCGGCTCCCGGCCCCCGCTGTTCCTCGTGCACGCCGCCGGCGGCCCGGCCTCCGTCTACCGGACGCTCACCGAACGGCTCGAGGAGGAGCAGCCGGTGTTCGGACTTGAGCGGATCGAGGAAGCCGGGAGCGTGCCGGAGAAGGCCCGGCGCTACGCCGAAGCGATCGACGCCGCCCACCCCGACGGTCCCTGCCTGCTGGGAGGTTGGTCGTTCGGCGGCTTCGTCGCCCAGGAGACGGCGCGGCAACTGGCCGCCGCCGGGCGGGAGGTGCGGCTGGTCGCGCTCATCGACTCCGTACGGCCCCTCCCCCGGCCCGGGCTGACGCGTTCCGACCGGATCCGGGCGCATTTCGAGGGCTTCGCCCGCCACGTCGCCGGCACCTACGGCGTGGAGCTGGAATTGCCGTACGAGGAACTCGCGGCCATGGACGACGACCGGACCCGCATCGACGCCGTGCTGCGGGCGCTGCGCGAGGCCGCCGACGTGCCACCCGCCGTGCTGGAGCACCAGCGGGCCTCCTACCTGGACATGAGCATCGGAGAGGCGCACCGGCCCGGCCGTCACGACGGGCCGGTGGTCCTCTACCGGGCCTCGGAGCCCGCACCGCACACCGTGCGCGACCCGGCGTACGAGCGGGACGACGAGGCGCTGGGCTGGGACGAGGTGTGCCCGCGCCTGGAGGTCGTACCCGTGCCCGGTCACCATCTGTCGCTGCTCGATCCGCCGCACGTCGACGCGATCGCCGCCCACCTGAGCCGGGTGCTCGCCGAGCGGGCCCCCTGACACGCAACCCGAGGAGCCGCCATGCCCGACCTGCCACCGAAGCCCGCTGCCGGAGTGTCCCGCCGCGCCGTCACCGGAGCGGCGGCCGCCGCCGGTCTCGCCCTCCTGTTCGGGGCCGCGAGCGGAACGGCCCGCGCCCGGGCGGCCACCCGGCTCGGTCCGCGCACGCTGGATGTGTCCGTGCCTTCCGCCGCGCTCGGCCGCAGCGCGCCGGTCCGGCTGATCCTGCCCTCGGACTTCCGCACGCGGCCGGACAAGAAGTACCCCGTGCTGTACCTGCTGCACGGTGCCCACGACGACTACACGTCCTGGACCCGTGAGACGGACATCGAGGCCTTCACCGAGGGCCGCGACCTGATCGTGGCCATGCCGGACGCCGGTCCCACCGGCATCCCCAGCGTCTGGCGCGACGGCCCGGACTACGAGACGTTCCAGGTGACGGAGGTGCCGGCGCTGCTTGCCCGGGACTACCGGGCGTCCGGTGTGCGGGCGGTCGCCGGTGTCTCCACCGGCGGTTACGGGGCGATGGCCCACGCCGCCCGTCATCCCGGGGCGTTCAAGGCCGCGGCCTCCTACAGCGGCATCCTCGACACCACCGCCCCGGGTGTTCCGGCCATCATGGACGCCATCGTGGCCCGCGAGAACCTGCCCGCCGCGTCCCTGTGGGGCAATCCGCTGCTGAACCTCCTGACCTGGCGGGACTTCAACCCGCGGGCTCGCGCCGCCGGGCTGCGCGGCACCGCGCTGTACGTCTCGCAGGGCAGCGGAGTGGGCGGTGGCAACGGCGATCCACTGCCCGGGGTGCTGGAGAGCGCGCTGTGGCCCTCGTCCCAGGGCTTCGCCCGCACGCTGTCCCTCATGAGTGTCCCGGCGACCACGCACTTCTACCGGGGAGGAGGACACGACTGGGCCCACTGGAAGCCGGAGTTCAGAGCCTCGTGGCCTGTCCTCGCCCGTGCGCTGGGCGTGCCCGAGTGACCGGGGTGCCGTCGGGGCACGGAACGGAGCGGAGGGGTCGTCCGTCCAACAGCGGACTACCCACTCGTCCCACTGGCAACAGCCCGCGGGTGAGTCGCTTCCGGTCGAAAGGAGTGTCCGTGATGGCTGTGCCGACTCCGCACAGCGTGCCGGACCGCCCGGCCCTGCCGCAGGTCCCGCCCGGGCTGGCGGAGCTGCTGCGCGCCCAGCTGGCCGCGGTCGCCGACGAGGTGGAGGCGGAGGTCCGCCGCCAGGTCCCCGAGTACGCGCGGGCCGCCGACGGCACCTATCGCCAACACCTGCGGTCGGGGGTGGTGCAGGCGCTGACCCTGTTCGTCGACCACATCGCCGACCAGCGCGACGACGGGGCCGCGATCGCCGCGACGTACTACGAACTCGGTCGAGGTGAGGCGCTGGAGGGCCGCAGCCTGGACGCGCTGCAGTCCGCGCTGCGGATCGGCGGACTGCACGCCTGGCGGCAGATGGGCCGGACGGCGGAGGAGCTCGGCCTGGACTCCACGGCCGTGGCCGCGCTGGGCGAGCTGGCGTTCCGGACCGTGCACGAGGTCGCCCAGGCGGCCGCGGCCGGCTATGCCGAGGCCCAGCTGCGCAGCTCGGACGAGCTGGAGCGGCGCCGCAGGCGGTTGCTGGACCTGCTCCTGGAAGACGGGCCGGTGGCGCTGGAGGCTGTGCAGGATCTGGCGCACAACGCGCGCTGGCCGGTACCCCGGACGGTCGCCGTGGTGGCGCTCGCGGCGGCGCCGGACCGGCGGGAGGAGGACCGGCCGCTGGCGGCGGCGGGCGCGCTGGTGGACATGGAGTCCCGTCCGCCCCGCATGCTGGTGCCGGACCCGGACGGATCCGGTCGCCTCGGCCGGGCGTTCACGCTGGCGCTGCGCGGCCGGCCCGCCGCGATCGGCCCCACGGTGGCGGTCACGGAGGCGGCGCAGTCCCTGCGCCTCGCCACCCGGGCGCTCGGGCTGATGGGGCGTGAGATCCTGCCCCGCCAGGGCGTGGTGCACTGCTCGGAGCATCTGTCGACGCTCCTGCTGTACGGCGACGAGCCCCTGCTCGAACGGCTCCGGGCCCGGGTGCTCGCGCCGCTCGATGCGGTCTCGGCGGGGCAGCGCGACCGGCTCGCCGAGACACTGCTGGCCTGGCTGCTCAGCGGCAGCAACGTGCCGGACGTCGCCGCACGGCTGCACATCCACCCGCAGACGGTCCGCTACCGCCTGCGTCAGCTGGAGAAGCTGTTCGGCGACGCCCTGCACGATCCGGACACCCGCCTCGACCTCATTGTCGCGCTTCGCGCTGAATCAGTGCGGGCACGACAGGACTGATTTCCCCGTACTCAATCGCCGACAAAAATCGGCGAGGATTCCATAATCCCATCCATAACACTCGGCATCATCAAACGAATACGTTCGGGACCTGCTTTTTCGCAGGCGCTCCACGCGCCCCACACGCGGAGGATCCCCCATGCGTATCCGTTTGTGTCTCGCCGCGCTCTCGCTGGCCGGCGGGGCCGGAATTGCCACCCTCTCGGCTCCCCCGGCCACCGCCGCGGCCTGCTCGGACGTGGAACTCGTCTCGGCGCGCGGCACCTTCGAGCCGGGCACGCTCGGCTTCATCGTCGGCGACCCGGTGCATTCCGCGCTGCAGAAGAAACTGGCGGGCAAAAGCCTGTCCAGCTACAAGGTGAACTACCCCGCCGATCTCTCCCCGACGTCCGCGGCGCAGGGCAACCTGGACCTGGTGAACCATGTGAAGAGCCAGGCCGCGGCATGCCCGAACCAGAAGTTCGTTCTCGTCGGCTATTCGCAGGGCGCGAACGTCGTCGACAACTCGATCGGCATCAGCAGCGCGGGCGCGGTGGTCGGCAGCCCCATCGTGGCCACGCTGCCCGCCGCGGTGGAGCCGAAGGTCGCCGCGGTGCTTCTGTTCGGCAATCCGATCCGGGCCCTCGGCAAGAGCGTCACCGGCACCTACCAGAGCCGCACCCTGGACATCTGCGCGAAGGGCGACCCCGTCTGCGAGAGCGGCGGCGGCGATGTCGGCGCCCACCTCGGCTACCGGGACGACGCCGACACGGCGGCCGCGTTCGCCGCGGGCAGGCTCTAGCCGAAGGCGGCACACGAAGGGGCCCGGGAGGAGATCCAGGAGATCCTCCCGGGCCCCGGGCGTGTGGACGGTTCCAACGGGTCTATCGCGGCGACTTCGCGAAGCCGGCGAGGCTGGTGGAGACGGGTTCGGGCCTGCCGTTGTTCTGCTCGGCCGCGGCCGTGAGCACGTCGAGGTGCTGGTAGCCGTCGGCGACGACGGGGTGCAGCTCGGGCGGGACCCGGCCGGCGAGCAGTCCCTCACCGGCGAGGACGGTGAGCACGGGGTTGGCCTTGAGGCCGCCGGGGTGGACGACGAGCTGCTTCACCTGCGGCGAGGTGGCCAGCTGGATGTCCGTCACCAGCTTGGTCGGGAAGTACTGCTCGGTGAAGTCCAGCGGCTGCTCGGCCAGACTGCGTGCCAGCTGCCGCACATCGGTGACCTCCTCGCCGGGGCCGGTGAACGGCGTGCCGTCGGCCGACCGGTGGCCGGGGTCGTCGGGATCGCCCACGCGGTCGTAGTTGCGCCAGGTGTAGAGGGGGCCCTGCGGCCGGTCCGGGATGGCCTTGTACGCGGTGCCGTACAGCCCGGGCCGCTGCGTACCGCCGTTGGCCACGGGGAAGCTCTTGTCGGCGATCGGCCCGCCGTCGAAGAAGCCGACGCTGGTCTGCAGGAAGGCCAGCGGTACGGAGTTGTCGTCGAGCAGCGCGCCGAGCACCGCCCCGTTGGTGAGCCGGAAGTCCTTGACCGAGGGGGTGCCGGTGAGGAAGGCGGCGGTGTCCTTGGAGAACAGGAAGCGGTTGGTGGCCTCGATGTTGAGGTTGGCCGGCAGGTAGCGGGGCAGGTCGGCCTCGCCGTCCAGGTCGTTGAGGGCGCCCAGGCCGGCGATGCCGAGCAGGGTCATGGTCTCGGGGTTGAGCAGCACCGGCGCGTTCAGGGTGCGCGGCAGCACCCCGCTGTCCAGTCCGGCCTGCACGACACCGTAACCGAGGCCGACGTCGGGCAGGTTGGTGTCGTCCGGCAGGCTTCCGTTGAGGTCGGCCAGCGAGGTGGAGACGGTCGTGTCGAGGGCGAAGTAGCCGGCGCACTGCTGGTAACCGGCGTCCGCGGTGGTGGTGCGGTCGCCGTCGAAGTCGGCAGCGGCGAAGTAGCCGGTGATCACACCCCCGAGCGAGTGCCCGCCGCACAGCACCTTCCGTTTGCGCTGCTCCGGGTTGGGCAACTCGGCGGTGAGCAGGTCGTACTGGTCCCGCACGGTCTGCTCGATGCCGAGCTTCGCCATCCAGCCCAGTTGCGCGTTGCGGGCATAGCCGTCGAAGGTGCGGCCGCCGACCTGCTTGCCGCGGTAGTAGTAGTCGACGGCGGTGTGCTGGTCGCCGGAGGCGATGCCGGTGCGGTCCTCCAGGCAGTTGGAGCGCCGGTCGAGCGCCCAGAACTCGATGTGCAGGCCCTGCTCGGCGGCGCGCGCCACGGTGTTGCGGGCGACGCTGTCGAACGCCCCGGCCCCTTCCAGGATGCCGGGCTGGGCGATGAGGATCCGGTCCGCGTCGGCCGAGGCGGCCGGCCCGGCGGCCGAGCGGTAACGCAGGTACGACAGCCAGTCGCAGGCGACCGGACGGGGCCCGGCCGCCCGGGGCAGCGGCACCTTCACCCGCACCACCGATTCCGTCACCCCGGTCACCGGTGACGTCGACTGCACCGGCGTCTCGGTCCGCGCACCCTCGGCCCGGGCGCCCGGGGCGGTGGCCGTGAGTGTCCCCGCGGTCAGCAGCACCGCCAGTGCGGCGCCGCGCCACTTCCCTCTGCTCCTGCTGCTCCTGAGGTTCATGTCCATGCCACGGACGCTAGGGCTGCGGCACGGGGGTTCTCAGGGAGTGCTGATGAGAACTCAGCTTCCGGATCGCGCCTTGTCACCGGCGTACGAAGCACCCGGAGCCCGGGGGCGAGCCCCGCCCGTCCCGCTTCTGGACGCCACCGAGCTGCGCACCGGCCGTTTCGGGGGCATGGTGGGGCTATGGACGGTCAACCACCTGTGGTCGTACAGCCGCCCGCGTCGGACGGCGGACGGCTGGTGACCATCCACGGCGAGGACATGGGCGTCGCCTACAGCCTGTTCGACGTGCTCGACCTGCTGCACCGCGAGGGCCTGCCCACCACCGACACGGCCGTCGACGACACCGAGCTCATCGAGTGGCAGGGCGGAGGCCCCTACGACTGGAACAACGGGGCGGAGGCGTGAGCCTCCGTACGAGACCCCGGTCCTGTCCGTCGGCTCCGCGGCGTGGGCGGGCCCTACGCCGCTCCGGCCCCGCCGCCCCTGACCTCGGGCATGCCGACGAGGCGTAACGCCACCCCGCGGCAGACCACCTTCCGGGACTTCGCCGCAGCCCGCCCCTGATGCGGCCCCCGCCGCTCCGGCCGACCGGTCGAGCCGGGCCCGGTGGGCGGGCGTCAGCTTCAGGTCCGCCGCCGCCAGGTTCTCCTCCGGATGCTCGATCCGGGCCGTACCCGGGATCGGCAGGACCACCGGCGAGCGGGCGAGGAGCCAGGCGAGCGCGACCTGCGTCGGTGCGGCGTCGAGGTCGGCCGCCACGGCGGCGATGACAGCCTGGGCCCCCGCCTCCCCCCAGTCGACGGGCCGCCACGGCAGGAAGGCGATCCCGGCCGCCGCGCAGGCGTCCGGCACCGGCTCGTGCTCGCGGTCGAGCAGGTTGCAGCGGTTCTCCACGCACACCACCTCGACGATCTCCCGGGCCTGCTCCAGCTCGCCTACGGTGACCTCCGACAGCCCGATCCGGCCGACCAGGCCCTTCGCCTGGAGCTCCCGCAGCGTGCCGAGCTGCTCGGCGAGCGGGGGCTCCGGGTCGATGCGACGCAGCTGCAGCAGCTCGATCCGCTCGATCCGCAGCCGGCGCAGGGCCTGCTCGACATGGTCGCACCGGATCTCGGGACCGTCCGTCGAGCTTCCGGTCGCCGCCGGGGCCGGTGCGCGTGTCACCCACCTCGGTGGTGATCAGCAGCCCCTCCAGGCAGGGGTGCGGGGCCTCGGCGAGGAGTTCCTCGTTGGTCCCCCGCCGTACAGGTGCGCCGTGTCGATCAGTGTGACGCCAGCTCCACGGCCCGCCGGGCGACCGCGAGGGCGTTCTCCCGGTCCGGGCCGGGCTCGGTGGGCAGACGCATGGCTCCGAAACCGAGCCGGCCCACGTCCAGGTCCCCGCCGACGCGGAACGTCGTCGTCATGAACCGCCGCCTTCCGCCTGTACTCAAGAGGCAACGCTGACAGCACAGTCGGCGACTTCACCGGCCCCGGCGACAGGACCGCCCCGCCCAGGGTGCGGCACGCTCGACGAGCCGTTGCCCGTGCCCGGCGTTACGCTGCGCGAAAATGACCCTTTGCCCCCTTCCGGGAGGTTCTCATGGTCTCGCGTCTCAACCCGTACCTCACCTTCAACGGCGAAGCCCGTCAGGCGATGGAGTTCTACCAGGAGGTCTTCGGCGGCACTCTCGACCTCAACAGCTACGGAGACTTCGGTCAGGCGGACGCTCCCAACGCCGACAAGATCATGCACGGAATGCTCCAGACCCCGGGCGGCTTCACCCTGATGGGCGCCGACAACCCGCCGGGCATGGAGTCCGAGCAGGGGAGCCCGTTCTCCGTGAGTCTGAGCGGCGACGACGAGACCGAGCTGCGCGGCTACTGGGAGAAGCTGTCCGAGGGCGGCTCGGTGTCGGTACCGCTGGAGAAGCAGATGTGGGGCGACGTGTTCGGCATGTGCACCGACCGCTTCGGCGTCCCGTGGATGGTCAACATCAGCGGGTCGGAGAGCTGATCACCGACCGGGGCCGCTCGTGCCCGCCGGCCGCGAACGGCGGGTGCGGGTGGCCCTCGGCGCGCCTGCGACCCGCTCCCGCGGCCATCGACTTCGCCGCATCACGATGTGTCGCGGGCGGGCTCGGCGTCCGTACCGAGCAGGATCACCGCCTCGCAGCGGTGGCTGAGCAGCGCCTCGACCGCCTCGGCCTCGCTGCGGCCGCGGGTGGCCCGGAGAGCGGGACGTCATAGCCGTGCCGTTCGGCGTCGGGTAGATGTCCCTGGATGAGATCGGTGTGGAAGGTCTGGTGCACGGTGAACATGACGCCGAGCGTGCGAAGCCACCCCGGCCGGCAGCCGGGCCGCGCCGTCGGGCCGGTCGCGGGTACAGGTCCCGCTCGACGATCATGAACAACTCGGCGTCGGGCTTCTTGAGTCACCCACCACGTCGGCCGGGTTCGGCACGCTCCCGAGGTGCCGCTGCCCATCGCGGTCGGCACCTGTGAGAACCTGGCCGGCTGCGGCCTGTCGGGTACCCGGCGCCCGAACATCGACAGGTGAGGAGCGGCCATGGACGTCAGGGACGACACGACACCGGCCCCCGCCCCGGCCCCTGCCACCGCCGTCACGGACGACGGCCCCCCGGCGGTCAAGCGGCGCCTGCGGCTGATCACGATCATCGCCACGTTCGGTGGTCTGCTCTTCGGATACGACACGGGCGTCATCAACGGCGCCCTGCCCTACATGACCGACGACCTCGGTCTGACCCCCGTCACCGAGGGCATGGTCACCAGCTCGCTGCTGCTCGGTGCCGCGCTCGGCGCCGTGACCGGCGGACGGTTGTCGGACGCGCGCGGCAGGCGGCGCACCATCCTGCTGCTGGCCGTGCTGTTCTTCGTCGGCGCGCTCGGCTGCACGCTCGCGCCGACGACCGCGGTGATGATCGTGGCGCGGTTCGTGCTCGGTCTCGCGGTCGGCGGTGCCTCGGTGACCGTCCCGGTCTACCTCGCGGAAGTGTCGCCCGCCGAACGGCGCGGCGCCCTCGTCACCCGAAACGAACTGATGATCGTCACAGGGCAGCTGCTGGCGTTCACCTCGAACGCGATCATCGCCCGGGTCGGCGGCGAATCCGGCGGGGTGTGGCGCTGGATGCTGGTCATCGCCACGCTGCCGACCGTGGTGCTGTGGTTCGGCATGCTGGTGATGCCGGAGAGCCCGCGCTGGCTGGCCTCCGGGAGCCGCTCCGGCGAGGCTCTCGAAGTCCTGAGGCAGGTGCGCTCGCAGGCCCGGGCCGAGGCCGAACTGAAGGAGGTCACCGCGCTCGCCGTCAAGGACGAGCAGGGCAGGCTCGGCGGCTGGCAGGACATCAAGAGCACGCCGTGGGTGCGGAAGCTGGTGTTCGTCGGGTTCGGCATCGCGATCGTGCAACAGATCACCGGCGTCAACACGATCATGTACTACGGGACCCAGATCCTCACCGACGCCGGATTCGCCGCCGACAGCGCCCTGACGGCCAACATCGCCAACGGGGTGATCTCGGTGCTGGCCACCTTCGTCGGCATCTGGCTCCTGGGCCGTGTGCCACGCCGCCCGATGCTGATGACCGGTCAGGCCGGCACGACCGTCGCCCTGCTGCTGATCGGCGTCTTCTCGATGGTGCTGCCCTCCGGTGATCCGCGGGCCTACGCCGTGCTCGCCATGACGGTCACGTTCCTCGCCTTCCAGCAGGGGGCGATCTCGCCGGTGACCTGGCTGATGCTGTCGGAGATCTTCCCGATGCGGATGCGCGGCTTCGGCATGGGTGTGGCGGCCGTGGTGCTGTGGCTGACCAACTTCGTGATCGGGCTGGTCTTCCCGTCCCTGGTCTCCGGCATCGGAATCTCCGACACCTTCTTCCTGTTCGTGGTCGCGGGCGTGCTGTCCCTCACCTTCGTGAAGCTGTACGTCCCCGAGACCAAGGGCCGCACCCTGGAGACCCTCGAGGCCGAGCTGCGGACGCGCTTCTCCTGAGCTTGTCCTCTTCTCGATGTCGAAGGCCTCCGCGAACCGGCCCTTCCCGTCCCGCAGGACGTTCGTGCCGCAGGGGGGCCTCGCCGCGCTGTTGTATGACAGGCTCTTCGTTCAGGCACCGTGGAGAGGCGGCGGCATGCGGATAGGACTGCTCGGCACCGGCCCGTGGGCGCGGATGGCCCACGCACCCGCACTGAGTGGGCACGACGAACTCGACTTCGCCGGTGTGTGGGGGCGCCGCCCCGAGGCGGCGAAGGAGCTGGCCGAACGGCACGGCGTCCGGGCGTACGACGACGTGGACGAGCTGTTCGCAGACGTGGACGCGGTCGCCGTGGCGCTGCCTCCCGAGGTGCAGGCCGGGCTCGCCGCGCGGGCGGCGCGGGCCGGGTGTCATCTGCTGCTCGACAAGCCCCTCGCGCCGACGGTGGAGCAGGGACGGGCCGTGGTCGAGGCCGCCGAGGAGGCCGGGGTCGCCTCGGTCGTGTTCTTCACGGCCCGCTTCCAGCCCGAGCCTCAGGCGTGGATCGCCGAACAGGCGGCGGTGCCGGGCTGGTTCACGGGACGGGCGCAGTGGCTCGGGGCGGTGTTCACCAGCGAGAGTCCCTTCGCGACGCCGTGGCGGCGGGAGAAGGGCGCCCTGTGGGACGTCGGTCCGCACGCCCTCTCCGTGCTGCTGCCGGTGCTGGGCGACGTGCGGCGTGTGGCGGCGGCCGCGTACGGACCCGGGGACACGGCGCATGTCGTCCTCGACCACGCCGGTGGCGCGTCGAGCACCCTCACCCTGAGCCTGACGGCGCCGCCCGCCGCGGCCGGTGCCGCCGTGGAGCTGCGCGGTGAGGCCGGTGTCGCGTTCTTCCCGGAGAGCTCCGACGGAGCGGTCCCCGCCCTGATGCGGGCCGCGAGCGCCCTGCTCACCGCCGCCCGGACCGGCCACCCGCACGCCTGTGACGCGGCGTTCGGCCTCCGGGTCACCGAGGTCCTCACGGCGGCCCAGGGCCTGCTGAACGGCGGCGCGCGCTAGTCCTCGTCGGGTTCGTCGGGCTCGTCACTCCAGCGGAACCATGCCGCGTCGCCCTCGATGTGCAGGAGGAACGCGGGGACCGGGCCGTCCGGGGAAGAGAGGGAGACGCGTCGGGTGATCTCGGCGTAGACGCGCTCCCACTCCTCCTAGATCAGGTCGTAGTCCTGTCTGGCCAGAGCGAGTTCCTGTGCGGAGAGGTCGCGGACGGAGTCGAAGGACGGGCCGGGGGTGAAGCGGCCGGAGAGCCAGGGAAAGGCGGCCTCCTCGACCACGATCTCCCCGACCGCTCCATCCGGTTCCCGCCCGGCACTGTGCACCCGCCACACCTGGCCCTTGAAGCCCACGCCCGCCTCCGTCGCCCCGGATGGACCACTGTGACCGCCGGTTTGCCACCCGGCACTGACAGCGGCCGGTCGCGTCAGGCCGTACGGCCGTCCCGCGGTGGGTCGAAGTTGAGCCGCTCCTTCACCACCGGGTAACCGGCCTTGGTGAAGTTCGCGGCCATCGGGAAGTTGTCCTGGTCCGTCGCGGCGGCGATGAACTCCGCCCCCTGGCCGGCCAGGAAGTGGGTGCACTCGGCGAGGAGGTCATAGGCGTAGCCGTGGCCGCGCTGGTCCGGCAGGACGCCGATGAAGCCGATGCACGGGCCCGAGGGGTTGTGGGCCGGGATGTGGATGCCGGCCGTCTCGCCCTGCGGGGTGTACGCGACCTGCCACCACTCGCGGGGCGAGGGGCACCAGTGGAAGAAGTCGAGTTCCTCCTGGGCCGCCTGGTCGAGGCCGCCCTGCTCGATGGCCTTCAGCGCGTGGGCGTCGAGGGTGGCGGAGTGGATGCGGCGCAGCGCGTCGAAGAACACGGCGTCGTCCGGTTCGGGGCGGAACTCGAGGCGCCCGGGCCGCTCGGGCAGGCCCCGGTCGGGGGTCCAGCGGTACAGGAGGCGTTCGACCAGGAGGGCGAAGCCGGCCTTCCGGGCGGCGGTGACACGGGTCTCGGCGGCGGTGCGCAGCGCCGGGTCGTCGCGCCAGCCGACGGGCAGATTCAGCTCCAGTTCGACCTGCCAGGGGGCGGTGCGCAGGAGTTCGGCGCCCGCTTCCTCCTCTCCTTCGGCCACGTCGAACCAGTTGAGGCTGAGGGGCTCGCTGTCGTCGGGACCACCCCACCAGGCACCGCGCGCGACGACGCGGCCGTCGCGCAGCGCCACCCGCTTCCAGTCGGGGCGGTGCCGGGTCAGCCGATGGCCCTCACGGGCGCGCAGCGGGTCGGGCAGGCTGTCGAAGAGTGCGGCGTCGCTCGTGTCGAGCGCGCGGATGACCGGATCGGTCATGGGTGTCCTCCGGGACGCATGCTGCGGAGAGCGCTCCCGGTCGGTCAGTCAAGGCACGCCGGGACAGCGGGGAGGGAGCGCGGGAACGGTGTGAACTGCACGGCTCTGCCCTCCTTCCGCTGGTCTGGGGCGTGGCCCGCCACACGTTACGGGATCACCCCGGGCCCGTCCATCGCATTCCCGGCTGAGCTCAAGTGGCCCTCGAGAGCCGGTCAAGGACTCGGCGATGTTCTGCGACACCACCATGGCCGGCATCCGGACGCTCACGCCCTTCCGGCCGGCGCCGACGGCCGCTCGCGGCGGGCCCGGCGTGCGGTGGGCGGACGGGCGTAGCAGCGTGGTGGTGTGAGCAGTGCGCGCGGCCGGTCCCGCCGGGCCCGTGGCCGGGACCGGCCGGGCTGGCTGTACGGCGCGCCGCCGGGCTGGGCCCGGGTTCTGCCGTCCGCGCTGCTGGCGGGCGTGTGTGCGGTGGAGCTGCTCAGCCCGGATCCGCTCGATATCGGCTTCCTGCTGGGCGCCATCCCGCCGCTGGCCGTGCTGGCGCACGGGCCGCTGGCAACGGCGGCGCTCGGGGCGCTGGCGGTACTCGTGCTGACCGTCCCGGTCTTCAACCTCAACGACCCCGGCAGCACCGACGTACTGACGGTGGGCTTCGTCTCGGTGCTGAGCGTGCTGTTGTCCTACGTCCGCAGCAGGCGGGACGCGCAGCTCGTCACCGAGCGGGCCGTCGCCGAAGCCGCGCAGCGAGCCGTCGTGCCGCCGCTGCCGGAGCAGGTCGGTCCGGTGCGGTGCGCGGGCCTGTACCGGGCCGCCCAGAGCGGGACGCTGGTCGGGGGCGACTTCTTCGACGTACGGGCGGGCCCCTACGGCGTGCGGGCCGTCATGGGCGATGTGCAGGGGCACGGACTGTCGGCCGTGGCCACGGTCGCCTCGCTGCTGGGCGCCTTCCGGGAGGCCGTGCTGGACCAGCCGGACCCGGAGGCGGTCGCGGCCCGGCTCGACCGGAGGCTGGCGGTGGACTCGGCGGACGATCTGCACGCCGAGCTGTTCGCGACGGCGGTGCTGCTGGACTTCTCCGCCGACGCCCGGGTGCTGCGGATCGTGGCATGTGGGCAGCCGGGCCCGCTGCTGCTGCGGGACGGCAAGGCCGTGGAACTGGACGTCGAGCCCTGCACGCCCCTCGGTCTCGGCCTGGCCGGGGCCGCTCCGCCCCGGGTCGTCTCGGTGCGGCTGCGCGCCGGTGACCGGCTCTTCCTGGCGTCCGACGGCGTGACCGAGGCCAGGGACGGCGTCGGGGACTTCTACCCGCTGGCCGAGCGGCTGCCGGGCCTCGCCGAGGAGGACCCGGCCGCCCTGGCCGAGCGGGTGTGGTCCGACCTCGTCCGGTACTGCCCGGACGTACGGGACGACGTCACGATGCTGGTGCTCGCGCCTCGCCTGCCGAGCGGGCCCTGATACAGCGGCCGGCGGCGACCCGCGATCTTTCGCGGGCCACCGCCGGCGAACCGTACGTGTGACTCCACCTTCACCCGGAGGAGGCCGACGTGACACCTGGGCGTCCGGACCGGGGGCACGCGTCTGCCGGCGCCTGTCCCGCCCTCTCCGGATGCACGCCGCGCTCCCGGGGGGAATGGTGATATCGGACCCTCTTTTCAGCACCGGGGCCGCACCAGTGATCCGGACCCTAGGAGCAGAGAACATGTCGACCTCACAGCCTGCCGCGTCCCGGCCGCCCGAGGACCGCACCACCCCGGACCGCCTGCTCCACGCCCGCACCGGCACCGATGTGTCACCGGAGGACCTCGTCCTCGCCTCGGGCAAGGACCTCACCCCGCACAACATCGAATGGGCCAAGCGCAAGCTGGCGAAGGAGGGGCCGGCCGCCCTGGAGAAGCTGCTGCCCTAGCCGCCCCGCTGCACACGCGAGGCCACCGGCCCGGCGCGGATGTGCTCGGGTGCGGCGGCCTCGCCTGTGCCGGCGTGGACGTGGGCGGGCGGCTCACGCCCTGCCGTCGTCCTCCGGCAGCGTGCTGTCGTCCTCCACCACGTGCACGGCGGCCTCTTCCGCGCCGGCCGCTCCGCCGTCGATGCCGAGGTCGGTCGCGACGGCGTCCTTCGTGGTGTCGGGGTGGGCGCCCTCGTCCGGGGCGACCAGGCGGCCGGCGCGCACGGTGCCCGCCTCGGGGTCCACCGGCTCGCCGTCGCTGTCGGGGCTGTCGCCGACGCCGTCCCCGACGGGCTCGGCGGACACGTCCGGGACCTCCTGGGACAGCCGTTCGTCGAGACTCTCACCCTCGTGCTGCTCCGCGGCGGTGGTGCCACGCTTGGTGACGCCGAGCGGCTTCTCCGGCGGGGAGTAGCCCTCGTCGAGGGTGTCGTCGTAGGTCCGTTCGTCGACGGCGTCCTGCAGGTCCAGCGGCGCGGCGTCCTCCTGCTCCTCGTTGGTCCCGGTGGGCTGGTACACGTCGTCCGCCATCGGTTCGGGGCGCATCGGTTCCGTGCCCATCACTCCTGCCTCCCTGTCGCGCTGCGTCGACTCGTCGATCTCTCCTGTCCGTTCCCGCGTTTCCCGTTACGCGGGCTCTAACCTCGGCGGATACGCCCTGGTCGGGAGGTCGCCCGAACGTCCCGGGGAACGACAGGAGTCGAAACCCGGCGCGGCCACGGACGTTACCCACCAGTTAATCTTGAAACATCAACGAGTGGGACTATCATCACTCGCACACACGGTGTGACCGACTGCCGACGCGACGGCAGCACGGTATCCGCCGTCCCTTTTTTCACCGCCCTCGGCCCGAGGCCACCCCCTTCTCGGCCCCGGGGGCGCGCTCCACCCCCCGCTCCCCCACGCCACAGGGGCGGCACGCCCGCTCCCCCGTCGTGCACAAGTGAAAGCAGCGCATCCATGAGCATCAGCAGGGGCAGAGGGCTGCAGGCCAATGTCCTCGGCACGTTCGACACCGTGGTGATGGCGGTCGCGGGCAGCGCACCGGCGTACTCGCTGGCCGCGACGACCGCCGTCCTGGTCGGCGCGGTGGGACTGGCCAGTCCGGCCGCCCTGCTGTACTGCGCGATACCCATGCTGGGCATCGCGCTGGCGTTCAGCTACCTCAGCCGGATCGACGTCAACGCGGGCGCCAGCTACTCGTGGGTGGGACGCACGCTCCATCCCTTCCTGGGCTTCATCAGCGGCTGGGCGCTGGTGATCTCGGCGACGATCTTCATGGTGGCCGGTTCGCTGCCCGCCGGTTCGATGACGCTCGCGCTCTTCGACGACAAGCTCGCCGAGAACACCGCGCTGTCCACGGTGGTCGGCGCGGCCTGGTTCCTGGTCATGCTGTGCGTGGTGCTCGGCGGCGCCCGGCTCACGGTCCGGGCCCAGCTGATCATGTCCGGGGTCGAGCTCGCCATCCTGGCCCTGTTCGCGGTGCTCGCCTTCTTCCACACCGGCAACGCCCGCGCCTTCGACTGGTCCTGGCTCGGCTTCGGCCACTTCGACGGCATGGCGGGCTTCGCGTCGGGCGCGCTCATCGCGGCGTTCTACTACTGGGGCTGGGACGTCACCAGCAACCTCAGCGAGGAGACCCGCAACAGCCGCCGTACGACCGGCCTCGCGGGCCTGATCGGGGTGGGCATCGTCTTCCTGCTGTTCGAGGTGTTCACCATCGCGGTGAACGTGATCCTGTCCTCGCGGCAGATCGAGGAGAACGACGCGAACGTGCTGGCGGTGCTCGGTGAGGAGGTCTGGCCGGGGTGGGGCGGAAAGCTGCTGATCGTGGCCGTGATGCTGTCGACCATCGCCACGTTGGAGACGACGCTCATCCAGGTCACGCGCTCGCTGTTCGCGATGGGCCGGGACCGTACGATGCCGTCCGCGCTGGGCCGGGTGCACCGCAGGTGGAACACCCCCTGGGTGGCGATCGTGGTGGTCGGGGCGGTGGCGCTGGTGATGTTCATCGCCTCCAACGCCCTCGGCACGGTCGGCGACATCCTCTCCGACGCCATCTCGGCGATCGGCCTGCAGATCGCGGTCTACTACGGTCTCGCGGGGCTCGCGGTGGTCGTCGCGTACCGGAAGACGCTGCTGAAGTCCGCCGCCAACCTCGTCTTCGGCGGCCTGTGGCCGCTGTTCGGAGCCCTGTTCATGTTCTGGGTCTTCGTGGAGTCGCTGGGCGAGTTGAGCAGCGCCGCGATCGCCATCGGCATCGGCGGGCTCGCCGTCGGGCTGGTCCCGATGCTCTGGTACTGGCGGCGGGGCAGCGACTACTACCGGCCCGCCAGACTGGACGCCTCACGCGCGGTCGAGACGGACTACGTCCCCGACGAACGGGCCGCGCACGCCCGCGTCCACGAGGGTCTGTCCACCGACTTCTGAGGGGAACCGGCCATGGTGCGAGGCAGTCTCAGACGCGGCTTCACTCCCGACTTCGACCCCGACTGCGGCGACACCGGCCTCACCTCGGCCCGGCAGGACGTCGTGATCGGCCGCTGGCAGGGGTTGCGGGACCTGCTGGATGCCACCGGCCCCGACTGGCCGGCCCGGGGGCACCGGATCCGGATGCTGGCGCAGGCCTGCGCGGGCAGTTCGACGGTGGAGTCCTGGCTGTCGGCGGACGCCCGCAGCGCCGACGCGCTGGTGCTGCGGGCGGCGACGGAGACGGCCCGGGCGTTCAACGTGGCGATCGCATCGGGGCGGGGGGTGCCGATCGACCAGCACCGTGTGGACACCGCGGTGATGGCCTGCCTGACGGCGGCCGAGGCCTGCCCGGAGGATCCCACGCCGTGGGTGTCGCTGATCTCGGTCGCGCGACTGTACCCGTCGGGGGTGCGCCGGCAGGAACTGGGGCGCTGGTGGGACGAGTTGCACGGGCGGGACCCGTACAGCGTCGAAGGGCATCTGCAGGTGCTGCACTACTACTCGGCGCGCTGGCACGGCACGCACGGTCTGATGTACGACTTCGCCCGGGACGCGGCCGGGGTGGCACCGCTCGGCTGCGCACTACCGGTGCTGGTGCAGTACGCCCGGGTCGAGGAGTACCGTTTCGCCCTGGACGCGGCCCAGGGCAGGCATTCCGCCGTGCGGCTCGCGCAGCACTGGAACCACGACGGCGCGGTGAGCGACGTACGGCGGACCTGGCAGCGCTGGGTCATGAGCCGGACGGAGAGCGGGATCGCGCCGGGTGAACTCCGCGATTTCAACTACCTTGCCCACGCGGCCTGTTCGGCCGGTGCGACGGACATCGCCGGCGTCATCCTGGGCATGCTGGGCTCCCGCGCGACCCGCACGCCGTGGTCGTACACGGGCGATGCGGAGAAGCAGATCGTCAAGTGGCGCAAGGAGCTGCGGATGAGGGTGTGAGGTGGGGGCTCTTTCCCGCTGAGCGGCGAACCACCGGCGGGCAACCGGCCGTTCACTCAGCGGCCCGGCCGGCCGGCGCCAGACCGCCCGCCCACTTCTCCTCGATGCGTCCGAGCTTCCACACCAGCAGCGCCACCACCCAGGTCGCGAAGAACAGGGCGACGACGACGTAGCCGAGGATGTTGAGGTCGAGGCCGGAGATCCAGTTCCAGAAGGGGCCGTGCAGGTCGAACTTCTCGGCGAGGAGGCCGAGGAGTTCGACGGTTCCGATGAGGAGGGCCACGGCGACGGACAGGCCGGTGATCGTGAGGTTGTAGTACACCTTGCGGACCGGCTTGGAGAAGGCCCAGCCGTAGGCGAAGTTCATGAACGAGCCGTCGACGGTGTCGAGGAGGCACATACCGGCGGCGAAGAGGACGGGCAGGCACAGGATCGCGTACCAGGGCAGGCCGGAGGCGGCGCCGGAGCCGGCCAGGACCAGCAGGGCGATCTCTGTCGCGGTGTCGAAGCCGAGGCCGAAGAGGAGGCCCAGCGGGTACATCTGCCCGGGCTTGGAGACCGACTTCATGACACGGCCAAGGAGGCGGTTCATGAGGCCGCGGTTGTTCAGCTGCTCCTCCAGGGCGGCCTCGTCGTAGCGGCCCGAGCGCATCGCGCGGAAAACCTTCCAGATGCCCGCGAGGATCACGAGGTTGACGGCCGCGATGAGGTAGAGGAACGCCCCGGAGACGGTCGTGCCGATCAGGCCGGTGACGTCGTGCAGCGCGGAGCCGTCGTCGCGGACCGGCCCGGCCAGGGTTTTCACGCCCAGGGTGAGCAGGAAGGCCAGGGCGAAGACGACGCTGGAGTGGCCGAGGGAGAACCAGAAGCCGACCGACAGCGGCCGCTGCCCCTCGCCCATCAGCTTGCGGGTGGTGTTGTCGATGGCGGCGATGTGGTCGGCGTCGAAGGCGTGCCGCATGCCCAGCGTGTACGCGGTGACGCCGATGCCGACGCCGAAGGTCTGCGTGCCGATGGTGCGGTGCTCGGGGGTGACGATCGCGACGAGGGTGAACCAGCCGATCACGTGCAGGGCCACGATGACCGCGACCATCCCCCCGACCCTGGTCCACTCCTGCCGCGTCATGGAGGTTCGCACGCGATGCCAGGCCGAGCGCTGGGCGGGGAGGCGCGGAGTGGACTCAGGGGCGGCCGTCATCGGGGGGAAGGTCTTTCTGTCGGGCGGACGGCTGCGGTGAACAGCCTTGTGCCATCCTCTGGTATCTGCAAGTCATGTGCAGTAAAGCCCGTGACAGGTCTTGTCCACGGAACCGAAAACTCCGCCGGGCCGACCGCCCGGCGGCGGGGTGTCACACCGCCGCGTTCGGCCCGTCCGGCCGGCTGCGGCGCTGCACGACCATCTCTTGGCTGAGCTCCTCAGCCTCTGCCTCGGTCAGCCGTTCGAAACCGTCCTCGGTGATGACGGACACGACGGGGTAGATGCGGCGGCCGAGGTCGGGCCCGCCCGTGGCGGAGTCGTCCTCCGCCGCGTCGTACAGCGCCTGCAGCGCGGCCAGGGCCGCTTCGCGCCGGGACATGCCCGGGCGGAACAACTTCTTCAGGGCGCCCCGCGCGTACGGCGATCCGGATCCCTCGGCGTGGAAGCCGAACTTCTCGTAACGTCCGCCGGCGACGTCGAAGCCGAAGATGCGGCCTCGTTCGCCCTCGGGGGCCGCGGGGTCGTAGCCGGCCAGCAGCGGGACGACGGCGAGCCCCTGCATGGCCTGGCCCAGGTTGTTCCGGATCATGGTGGCCAGCCGGGTCGCCTTCGCGGCGAGGGTCATGGGATGCCCTCGACCTTCTCGAAGTGCGTCAGCTCGACCTGATAGAGCTTCACCAGGTCCAGCGCGAGGCCGACCGAGCCGGCGAAGGCGACGGCGGTGTGGTCGTCGGCGGGGCGTACCTTCTCCAGGTCCCGCTGGGCGATCAGGTTGCCCATCGTGGCCCGCCGGTCCCCCGCGATCAGCCCGCCGTCGCGGTAGGTGAGGGCCAGCACGGTCGTGCCGTGCGGGGCGCCCTCGGCTCGGACGCCGTCCGGCAGGACGCGGCGGGTGCTCAGCAGCTCGGGGCGGTGCGCGGCCAGGAACTCCGTGAAGGACGAGGAGCCGGGGTGAAGAACTCCTCCCCCAGCCGTCCCTCGTGGTCGCTCACCGTCATGCCGTTCCCCCCTCGTCCGTGACCGTCAACCCACTCCTACCTGAACCGGTGGGAGGGGAAACGCGAGTCGCCGTGTCAGGGGTTGCTGTTCCGCTGCGCCGACGGTGCGACGCGTACGTCCAGGTCCGAGATGCGGTGGACCGGCCAGGCTCGGGCGTAGCGGGGCGGTGTGCCGCCGGCCGGTGCGATGTGGGCGGCCGGGAGACGGTCCGCGGTGCGCAGGATGGCGGCCGCGGTCATGTTCTCGTTGTTGCCGGAGGTCGCGCCCGAGGAGCAGCCGGTGTAGTAGCCGATCGGGATGGCCTCGTGGCCGGTGACCAGGCAGGGCGCGCGGACGCCGAGGCGGTGCAGCGCGTCGGCTGTGCGGTCCCAGTCCCGGCGGTTGTCGGTGTTGCGGGACACGGCGCCTTCCAGGACGGCGAGCTGCACCGCCAGGTGCCCGGCCAGACCCAGCGCGACCAGTGCGGCGGCCACCGGACGCCATGCCTTCCCGCCCGGAGTCCTGACCAGGTGCCACAGGGCGTCGGCGACCGGGATCGCGAGCAGGGCGTAGGCCGGCTGCAGGAAGCGGGGCGCCGCATAGCCGATCATGAACAGGTACGGCAGGGCGGCCGTGGCGGCACAGGCCAACGGGACCAGGGTCCGTTCCAGGCGCCGGGCCCGGCCCGCGACGACCAGTCCGAGGCCGGCCAGCACCGGCAGGACGAACCACCAGACGGCGACCACGGGGTGGGGCAGCGACCCGGTGCACGGACGGCACAGGGCACGTCCGCCCAGGCTGCGCAGCTGGTCGTCGACGGCGATCTGCCAGCCCAGGCCGCCCTGGATGCGGGAGGCCTCCGCCAGACGCTCCCCCAGACCGCCGTAGCTGACGTAGGCCTCGATCACCCACGGGACGGCGCCCGCCGCGAGGCCCGCCACGAGCGGGAGGAGCAGGCGCCAGTGGCGGCGGACCAGGGCGAGGACGAGCAGCGGCACGCTCACCCATACCGCGTCGGTGGGCCGCATCCACGCCATGAGCGCGGCACCGGCCGCGACGCCCCACAGGGCCGCGCGGGCGGACTGTCCGGCCCGGGCGCGCAGGAAGCAGCCCACGCTGATCAGGGCGCCGATCGCCACCCAGTAGTTGGGCATGGCCTGCGGACCGTAGAAGAGGGTCACCCACAGGGAGGCGAAGAGGGCGCCGCCGACGGCCAGGACGCGGGTCGGGAACAGGCCCCGCCAGGTACGCAGGGCCAGGTAGAGGGCGAGGCCGGACAGCAGGGCGAGGTAGACACGCAGCAGCGGGACGGACGACGACCAGGACGCGACGGGTGCGACCAGCAGGGAGACGCCGCGGGAGCGGGGTGCGCTGAAGAAGGCCGCGGGGTGGTGCGAGGTGACCTGGCTGACGTAGACGATCTCGTCCCAGCCGAGGCCCAGCACCGGCCGGACGAGGGCGAGCTGCGCGAGGGTGAAGACCACGGCCAGCACGGCGAGCGGCCGGTCGACGCGCCGCTTGCGAGCCGTGCCGGACGCCTCGGTCTGGGCACGTCTTCGCATACGGACGAGGATGGCGTTCGCGCCGTCGGTCATCGTCCACCCCTTTCCCACACGCCGTCGGGCCGCTGCGACCTCCCACCCGTCGGGCTGAAAGCCGGATGATCATCAACACGGCCAAGCTAACCCGCGGGGCGGGGGGACGCAGGGTGGAATACGGCCAAGTGCCTGACGTGGTCCGGGGGGGTCAGCGGGCGTTCGGGGCGCGGTGCGGGGGCTGGCTCGGGGCCGGGCGCCGCTTCAGCGGCGGGACGGTCCGCACGACCGGGGCGTCCTCGCTCACCGTCAGCTCGCTGCCGTGGTGACGGATCGTCAAAGGATCGCCGGAGCGCAGCGTGTACGTGGTCCGGTCGGCGGTCACCTCCACGCGCAGGCACCGGCCGAGGAAGCCGACCGTGAAGGCCAGCCGGCTGTACCGCGCGGGCAGGCGCGGCGCGAACCGCAGGGCGCCGTCCGTGCACCGCATGCCGCCGAACCCGGCGACCAGCGCCATCCAGGCGCCGGCCAGCGAGGCGATGTGCAGTCCGTCGCGGGTGTTGTGCTCCAGGTCGCCGAGGTCCATCAGCGCGGCCTCGGCCGTGTAGGCGCAGGCCAGGTCCAGATGGCCGGTCCGAGCGGCCATGACGGCCTGGACGCAGGCGGACAGGGAGGAATCGCGGACGGTCAGCGGCTCGTAGTAGGCGAAGTTGCGGGCGATCTGCTCCTCGTCGAAGTACTCCTCGAAGAAGCTGCCGCAGGTGTACATCGCCAGGACGAGGTCCGCCTGTTTGATCACCTGCTTGCGGTACAGGTCGAAGTACGGGAAGTGGAGCATCAGCGGGTACCGGTCCGGGCCGGTGCGGGCGAAGTCCCAGCGCTGGTGGCGGGTGAAGCCGGCGTGCTGTTCGTGCACGCCGAGCTCCTCGTCGTAGGGGACGTGCATGGCCTCGGCGGCGTCCCGCCAGGCGGCGCGCTCCTCCTCGTCGGCGCCGAGCCGCTCGGCCTCGTCGGGGTGGCGTTTGCAGGCGTCGGCCGCGGCCAGCAGATTCGCCCGGGCCATGAGGTTGGTGTACGTGTTGTCGTCGGCGATGGCGCTGTACTCGTCCGGTCCTGTGACGCCGTCGATGTGGAAGACGCCCCGGTCGTCGTGGTGACCGAGGGAGCGCCACAGGCGGGCGGTCTCCACCAGCAGTTCCACACCGACCTCGCGTTCGAAGGTCTCGTCGCCGGTGGCGGCCACGTACCGGACGACGGCGTCCGCGATGTCGGCGCCGACGTGGAAGGCGGCCGTGCCGGCGGGCCAGTACGCGGAGCCCTCGGAGCCCTCGATGGTGCGCCAGGGGAACGCTGCGCCGCGCAGGCCGAGTTGGGCCGCGCGCTCGCGGGCGGCGGGCAGGGTGTCGAGGCGCCAGCGCAGGGCCTCGGCGGCGGCCTGTGGCGCGGTGTAGGTCAGCAGGGGCAGGACGAACGTCTCGGAGTCCCAGAAGGCGTGGCCGTCGTAGCCGGAGCCGGTGAGGCCCTTGGCGGGTATGGCGCGCTGTTCGGCGCGGGCGCCGGCCTGGAGGACGTGGAAGAGGGCGAAACGGACGGCCTGCTGGATCTCCTCGTCACCGTCGATCTCGACGTCCGCACGGGCCCAGAAGTCGTCCAGACAGGCCCGCTGGTCCTCAAGCAGGCCCGGCCAGCCGCTGTGCCCGGCCGCCGCCAGGGCCGCCTCGACCTGGTCGCTCATGGCGGGCCGCGAGCGGACGCCGGACCAGCCGTGCGCGACCAGCTTCTCCACCCGTAGCCGCTCCCCCGGCTCCAGGACGGAGGTGACGGTCAGCCGGGCCACGTCCACGTTGCTCTCGCTGCTGGTGGTGGTCCGTTCGGGTCCGGTGACGGTGTGGTCGGCGGCCACGGCGACCCTCAGGCCGCTGCGGCGGGTGCGGTGGACCAGGCGCAACCGGCTGCCCGTGGCGAGGTCCTCCTCCGGTTCCAGCGGCGATTTCAGCGCCCGGGCGGCACGCGGGTCACCGTCCGGCTCGGGCAGGCTCTCGTTGGTGACCAGTTCCGACTGCACGACCACGCGGGTCCGGCTGTCGACGGGCTCCACCTCGTAGGCGACGGCGGCGATCGCCCGCTGGGTCAGGGACACCAGCCGCGTGGAGCGCACCCGCACGGTCGACCCGGCCGGGGAGGTCCATTCGCAGACCCTTTCCAGCACACCGCGCCGCAGGTCCAGGGTCCGTTCGTGGGTGACGAGCCGCCCGTAGCGCAGATCGAACGGCTCGTCGTCGACGAGGAGGCGCAGCACCTTGCCGTCGGTGACGTTGATGGACGTCTGGCCGGACTCGGGATAGCCGTAGCCGGCCTCCGCGTACGGCAGCGGGTGCAGTTCGTGGACGCCGTTGAGGTAGGAGCCGGGCAGGCCGTGCGGTTCGCCCTCGTCGAGGTTGCCGCGCCAGCCGACGTGGCCGTTGGACAGGGCGAACACGGACTCGCTCTGCGCCAGGACGTCGAGGTTGAGCTCCGTCTCCCGCACGGCCCAGGGTTCGACGGCGTACGCCCGCTGCGCGATCACCGCGTGTCCCCGAGTTCGGCGAGGTCCTTCACCACGATGTCGGCGCCGTGCGCGTAGAGCGCGTCGGTCTGTCCGACGCGGTCGACACCGACGACGTATCCGAAGCGGCCGGCGCGGCCCGCGTCCATGCCGGCCAGGGCATCCTCGAAGACGGCCGCCTCGGACGGTTCGACGCCGAGGTCCTCGGCGGCGGCGAGGAACGTGTCGGGGTGCGGTTTGCCGGGCAGTTCGCGCTCGGCGGCGACCACGCCGTCGATGCGCGCGTCGAAGAAGTGCTCGGCGCCGATCGAGCGCAGTACGTCGCGGCAGTTGGCGCTCGAGGAGACGATCGCGGTGCTCAGGCCGTGGGCGCGGACCGCCTCCAGGTAGCGCAGGGTGCCGTCGTAGGCCTCGACGCCGTCGGTGCGGATCTTCTCCAGGACCAGGTCGTTCTTCCGGTTGCCGAGTCCGTGCACGGTCCGGGCGTCCGGTGGGTCGTCCGGATCCCCTTCTGGCAGGTCGATGCCCCGGGAGGCGAGGAACGTGCGCACCCCGTCGGCGCGTGGCCGGCCGTCGACGTACTCGTCGTAGTCGGTCGCCTCGAACGGCCGGTGGTCCTCGCCGTCGCGCTCACGCAGGAAGGCGTCGAACATCTCCTTCCATGCGGCGGCGTGGACGACGGCCGTCCTGGTGACGACGCCGTCGAGGTCGAAGAGGCAGGCGTGGATGTCTTCGGGGAGACCGAGCTGCGTCATACCGGACCGGTTCCCCGCCCGGGGAGGTCCAGTGAGTGGCGCACGCCACACGCACGGGGGCGCGAGGGGGCACTCGGGCGCACCTGCCTGCTCCCGGCCCGCGCACGGGTGACACACTCTCCTGGTGCCGCTCACCTTCGCCGACCTCGTTCACCGCGCCCGCGCCCTCCCCCGGGGCGGCCGGCGCGCGATCCTCGGCATCGCGGGCAGCCCCGGCGCGGGCAAGTCCACGCTCGCCGAGCACCTGGTGCGGCAACTGAACGCATCCGGTGACCCCTGGGTCGCGCACGTTCCCATGGACGGCTTCCATCTCGCCGACGCCGAACTGGAGCGGCTGGGCCGCCGGGACCGCAAGGGCGCGCCCGACACGTTCGACGCGGCCGGGTACGCGGCCTTGCTGGCGCGCCTGCGCGAGGAGTCGCACGAGGGCGACGTCGTCTACGCACCTGGCTTCGAACGCGCCCTGGAGCAACCGATCGCCGGAGCGATCCCGGTCCCGCCCACGGCCCGCCTGGTCGTGACCGAGGGCAACTACCTCCTCCTGGACACCGGCGCGTGGCCCCGCGTCCGCCCCCTCCTCGACGAGGTGTGGTTCTGCGAACTGCCCGAGCCGGAGCGGATCCGCCGGCTGGTGGCCCGGCACGAGCAGTTCGGCAAGACGCACGAGGAGGCGGAGGCGTGGGTGTCGGACTCGGACCAGCCCAACGCCGAACTCATCGCGACGACTCGGGAACGGGCCGACCTGATCGTGCCGGAGTCGGCGCTGCCGCGCGTGGAGGCGTGAGCGGTCCGCACGACCGGCCCGGGAACCATGGCGATGAGGAGGGCCGTACCGACGAACGCGACGGTTGAAGTGAACACCGCTCCACGTCACGGAATTCGCCCGCCCCCCGAGCCGCTTCCCGGCCGGGCCGCGATGAGGCATGATCGGTCGCATGATCAGGTCCGCCACCCTGGACGACATCCCCGGGATCCGGGCGATGATCCGCGAACTCGCCGTGTACGAACGGGCCGCCGAGCAGGCCCGGGCCACCGAGGAGCAACTTCGACAGGCGCTGTTCGGTGAGCACCCCGCCGCCCACGCGCTGATCGCCGAGGACGACGGCACGGGTGAGACCGTGGGCTACGCCCTGTGGTTCCCGCGTTTCTCGACCTGGACGGGCACGCGCGGTATGCACCTGGAAGACCTCTACGTACGCCCGCAGGCGCGCGGGGCGGGGCACGGAAAGGCCCTCCTCGCGGCCCTCGCCGCGACCTGTCGGCGCAACGGCTACGACCGCTTCGAGTGGTGGGTCCTGGCCTGGAACACACCGACGATCGACTTCTACAAGTCGCTCGGGGTGGAGCTCCTGGAGGAGTGGAAGGTGTGCCGGCTCAGCGGTGAGCCCCTCAGGGAACTCGCCGCTCAGGCACCGGACGTCGTGAACCCCGCCCGCGGCGCGTAGGAGAAGCCCGTGCGACCCCCCGTGGCCGAGGTGATCGCCGCCCACCGTGTGCTGGCACGCCTCGTCGACCCGCTCGACGAGGAACAGGTCCGTGCGGCGTCCGCCCTCCCCGGCTGGTCGCGCGGGCATGTCCTCGCCCATCTCACCGACAACGCCCGGATGTTCGCCCGCCTCGCGGAACACGCCCTGCGCGGGGAGCTCGTGCCCGCCTATGACGGTGGCGTGGACGAGCGCAACGCGGTCATCGAGGCCGGCGCGGGCCGCAGTGCCGCCGAACACCGCGCCGAACTTGCCGCCCGTACGGCCGAATTGGAGGCGGTCTGGGCGCGTCTCGGCGACGCCGACTGGGGCCGCCCGGTGACGTTCCGCAACGCGGACATCTCCGCGACGGTCTACGCCCGCTGGCGCGAGGTCTGGATTCACATGACCGACCTGGATCTGGGCGTCCGGCCGGAGGACTGGCCCGCGGACCTGGCCTGTCACGCCATCGACTTCCTGCTGTGCCGGCTGCCGGCGGGCACGCGTGTGTGCGCCGAGGACCTGCCCCGGGAATGGTCCGTCGACGACGGGCCCGGCACCAGGGTCACCGGGCGGGTGCGCGACCTGGCCGCGTGGATGGCCGGCCGCACACCCGCCACGGCGCCGGTGGCGGCGGAGGGGCTGCCCGCGCTCGGGCCGTGGCCGCCGCATCCGCCGCAGCTCCGTAGGTGAACCGCTCTCAGGCGGACAGCGTCAGCTCCGGTTCGGCGCTCGCGTCGCCCGCCGCCTCACCGATCACCGCCGTGAAGGCCTCGGTGCGGACCCTGAGGGCCGCGCCCTCGCGTTCGAACGCCGGTGTGAACTCGTCGTCCTCCGGGCCGTAGCGGACCGCGAAGACGTGCAGGTCCTCGGGTCCGCCGGGGTCCGGTTCGGCCTCCAGGGCGGTGGAGGCGACCAGGTGGCGCCAGCCCTCGTCGGGGTTGCCGTAGCCGCGGGGGTCGAGGGCCAGGGCGAAGGCGGCCTGTTCCTGGGTGAGCGGCGCACGGGCGTCGAAGTAATGCGGGTCGTCCGGGGCCGGGTGGGTCAGCCGCAGGTCCGCTGCCGCCGCGGCCCGCGGCTCCAGGGCCCTGCGGACGCGGTCGCCGTCGTCGATGGCGTAGGGCAGGCCGGCGAGGAGGTACGGCGTGCCGGGCAGGCGTTCCACCGCGACCGTCGTCCACAGGGTCCTGCCGTCCGTCACGTACAGGGACCGGACGTGCCGCAGGACGTGGTCGCGGCCGACGACCGGCTTGGTGACCAGTTTGGCCCTCAGGCCGCCGGACGCCACGTCCCGGACGCGGACCTCGCCCATCGGGCGGCACAGCAGGAAGCCGTCGACGACCGGGCCGAAGCCGTGCTGGCGGTTGACGGCGGCCGGGAGGTAGTAGGTGCCCGCGGCCTCGACCAGCGACGGGGTCATGTGGTTGTCGAAGGCCACCGACACCGAGCCCGCGCGCAGTTGGTGGCGGGCCGGAGCCGTCGACGGGGTGCGGTGCCAGGGCGTGGAGTCCTGGATCTGCCAGACCAGCATCCACGCGAAGTGGCCGTCGACCCCGCCGTCCGCCTTGACCGCGTGCCGCGCCCAGCGGCTGTCGCCCCGGTAGCGGCCCAGGTCGGAGCCGATGCGGGCGCTGAAGTAGCGCAGGCCGAGCACCGACTCGAAGGCGGAGTGCTGCTCGCTGTAGCGGGGGCCGCCGTTGTCGAAGCCGCCGTTGGTGAGGCGGGCGTCGATGTAGCGGGCGAGCGCGTCGCCGTCCTCGGCGAACACCTTCTCGCCGCTCACCCGGTGGGCCTGGGCGAGGAAGGACAGGGAGATCGGGCCGTAGTTGTTGTCGTAGGCGCCGCCGTGCTCGGGCGGCAGGAGGGCGCCCCGGTCGGCGACGCGGTGGGCGCGGATCTCGTCCCCGTAGAGCCGCAGGGCTTCGCGCCGCACCGAGTCGCCCTCGTCGGGCGGCAGGTGACGGGCGAGCATCAGGCCGCCGACGACGCAGCCGATGGCCTGGTTGCCGGCCTCCTGCGGGTTGAAGAACGTCACCTCCGTCAGCCAGCACCAGTAGCCCTGCGCGACCTTCAGAAGTGCGGCGCGCTGCTCGTCGTCGACGAGGCCGTCCGCCGCGTCCAGGACGTTCACCGCCTGGAGCAGGGCCCACACCGTGCTGGGCCAGTCGCCGATGGGGTGGGCACCGGCCGCCAGGGTGTAACGGGCGTACGGCAGGCCGGAGTCGCGCACCCGCAGGTTGGGGTAGCCCGGGTTGTCCTCGGTGTACACCCGCTCGGTCAGGTGGAAGGCGAGACTGCGGCGGACCGCCTCCGGCAGGCGTGGGTCCCCGCCGCGCTGCCAGGCGAGGGCGAGCAGGGAGGTGACACCGAGGGAGGTGTCGCCGATGTCGTCGACGCAGTCGGGGTGCTCGAGGTTGCCGTCCGGCGTCATACGGGCCAGGGCCTGCTCGGTGACGTCGGCGAGGACGGCGTCGTACGCCTCCGGGGTGTCCGGGAGGTCGTGCAACGGGCCGCGCTGGTGGGGGAGGTGCACGGGTGGATCAGCCCTTCAGTCCTTCAGTCCTTCAGTCCGGCGTTGATGTCGGCGTTCATGACGTAACGCTGGAACACCAGGAAGACGACGATCAGGGGGATCATGGAGATGACCGATCCGCCGAGCACCACCGACCAGTTGATGTTCTGCGCCCCGACGAGGCTCTGGATGCCGATCTGCACGGTGAACTTTCCGGGGTCGTTGAGCATCAGCAGCGGCCAGATGTAGTCGTTCCACCGCCACTGGAACGACAGGATGGCGAGCGTGAGCATGATGGGCCGGGAGATCGGCACCATGATCCGCAGGAAGATCGACAGTTCGCGGGCGCCGTCGATGCGGGCGGCCTCGACGAGCTCGTCGGGGACCGTCAGGAAGAACTGGCGGAACATGAAGCACCCGGTCGCGGTGAGCACGGCCGGGAGGATGATGCCGGCGAGCGAGTTGTAGAGGCCGAGGTCGCGGACCACCAGGAACTGCGGGGCGAGCATGACCTCGCCGGGCAGCATCGTGGTGGCCAGGATGCCGACGAAGAAGACCTTGAGCCACTTGTTGTCGTACTTGGCCAGCGCGTACCCGGTGCAGCAGCTGACTCCCACCGTGAGGATCGTCGCGATCACACACACGATGGTCGTGTTGATGAAGTACTGGGAGAAGTTGGCACTGTCCCACGCCGTCTTGTAACCCGAAAGGGTGGGGTCGTGCGGAAGCAGCGTCAGCGGAAGGGAGAACAGGTCTCCCGCCGGCTTGAAGGAGCTGAGGACGAACCACAGCACCGGCAGCCCGTAGAGGGCCGCCAGGACCCACAGCAGTGTCGTCGCGGGCACCGCGCGCCGTAGCCCACCGCCGGCCGCGCCGCGGGGCCGCTTCCTGGGAACAGCCCGTCCGGGCTGGGAGCCGACCGGGCGTGGCATGTCTGTGGTTGTCATCGGTTCTCCACCCGCCGGTTGACGATCAGCTGCATGATCGCGACGGCCATCAGGATGAGCATGAGCACGAACGACGCGGCGCTCGCGTAGCCGATCTGGCCCGATTTGAAGCCGGTCTGGTAGATGTACTGGACGAGCAGGTTGTTCGACGTTCCGGGTCCGCCGTTGTTGAGGGAGGCGAACAGCGGGTATTCCTTCATCGCGTGGATCGTGTTGAGCAGGATGACGATGAAGGAAGTGGGCGCGATGCTCGGCAGTGTGATGCTGATGAACTGGCGCCACGGACCGGCGCCGTCGAGCGATGCGGCCTCGTAGTACGACACCGGTACGTTCTTGATCGCCGCGATGAACAGCAGCATGGAGAAGCCCGTCCAGGCCCAGGATGCCGCCACCACCACCACGATCAGCGACAGGTCCGCGTTCGACTGCCACGGAACGGCACTTCCGCCGAGCTTCTCGATGAGGTAGTTGACCAGTCCGAAGTTCTCACCGAACAGCCACCGCCACAGGACACCCACGACGATGGGCGACAGAAGCCACGGGATGAAGAAGAAGACGCGGGCGACCGACACGCCCTTGGCGTGCTTGCTCACCAGCACGTTGGCGATGAGCAGCGAGAACACGAAGTTCAGCGGGACGAAGAGCACGGTGTACAGCAGCGTCCGGGTCAGCGCGTCGAAGAAGGTGGAGTCCCCGAACAGGTTCTGGTAGTTGTCCAGTCCGACGAACTGGAACGCCCCTACGCCCGTGTAGTTCGTGAAGGAGTAGACGAGCCCGATCACCGCCGGCCAGGCGAAGAACAGCGCGAAGAGCACGACGTTGGCCGCGACGAGGACGAGCGGCGCAAGGGTGTACTTACTTCGGCTCCTGGGCGGGCTCGCGGACACGTCCGGGGCGCGTTTGGTCATCTTCCTGACTCCGTGCTGGTGGAATGGGTTCCTGTGGGCCGAGGCCATGAGCCCGGCATCGCGTGGGTCCCGAGGCCGGGCGGCGGTGTCTCGACCCCGCCGCCCGGGCCTGTCGAGTCTGCGCTCAGCCGCCGACCTGCTGGTTGTAGCCGGCCACGATGTTGTCCAGCGCCTTGTCGACCGACTGCTGGCCGTTGATCGCCTTGCCGAGCTCCGTCTTGGTCGGGTCCTCGGTGAGGCTCTTGCCCTTCAGCACCCAGTTCGTCTGCGCGGTGTTGAAGTAGCCGGAGATCGGGGCGTACAGCGGGATCGACTCGTTGTACAGCTTGAACGCCGCCTGCGCCGCCTCGGACTTGAAGGGATACTTCGGGTTCAGACCGCTCTCGACGGGCAGGAACCCGGACGCCTCGCACAGCGCCTGGTAGTGGGCCGGCTCGTACAGCCAGGACAGGAACTTCGTCGCGGCGGCGGCGGCGTCGCCGTTGTTGTTGAAGCCCACCGTCATGCCGCCGCTGTTGACGTCACTGGCCTGCACCGGCTCGGCGGGAGTCGGGACGCTCGCCCAGTCGAACTTGCTGATGCTCTCCGCGAAGGCGGGCACCTGCCACACGCCGGACCAGTAGGCGACCACGTCACCGCTCTGGAACATGGCCGACGGGTCGGCGCCGCTCGTCCACACCGACTTCGGCATGGTCTTGTCGTCGTTCATCTCGACGAAGCGCTTCACGGCCTTCTTGGTCGCGGCGTCCACCGAGAACTTGCCGGAGGAGTCCGCGTGGACGTACTTCCCGCCGAGCTCGTACACCATGGCGCGGAGCCGGGAGGGCGACTGGTCGAACGTGAGGGAGTACTTGGCGCCGGTCTTCTCCCGGACCTTGTCCGCCGCCTTGATGAATTCGGTCCAGGTCCAGGTCTTCTGGGGCGAGGTCGGGACGGGGACGCCGGCCTTCTTGAACAGCGTCTCGTTGATGAACAGGCCGGACGCGGTGATGTCCGAGGGGATGGACAGCACCTTCCCGGACGAGTCCTTGGCGACGAAGTTCTTGTTGATCTTGTTGTTCTTGTTGTTGGCGATGGAGCTGAGGTCGATCAGCTTGTTCGCCCAGATCGGGTCCAGCTTCGGCACTGCCGCCACGTCGGGCAGGGAGTTCGCCTGCGCGGCGTTGCGCAGCTTCGCGTCGTAGCCGTCGTAGGGGATGTTGACGAGCTTGACGGTGACGCCGGTCTCCTTCTTGTACTGCGCCACCATCTTCTTCCAGCCCGCGTCCTGCCCCGGAACCGTGGAGATCCAGAACGTCAGCGACTTGGCGTTCCCGCCGGAGTCGGATCCCGACCCGCAGGCGGAGAGCAGAAGGGCACCTGCCGTGGCCACGGCAGCGAGGGGAACCACGCGGCCTATGCCGCCGCGGCCGAGTCGGCGGGAGCGCCGCACACCCACACTGGTCATCTTCGATCCCTTTTCGTCGTAGCGGAGGAAGCACGGCGCCAGCCGAGGCGGCACGGGTGCAGTCTGCGGGAAAATTCGCTTTCCGGGGGCACGGCCTCGCCCGGCCGCGACGCCTTGACGGGCAGGGTCCCCGGCCATGACGGCCGACGTCGCACAAGCACGCCCTCGTGCGGCTGCCGTACTTCTCGTACGGGCGGGAGGCTCACCCGGAGTCGGCGTCCCGGCCGACTCAGAAAGCGCTTGTCCGGACATTGGCAGACCGATGGCGCAGCCGTCAATGCTTCGCCCGCACAGCTCCGGTCACGGTTTGAATTCCATGGGCCACCGCAAGCCTGCTGGCGCCCGCCACCGTGCCGGTGTCGCCCACCACGCTGCTGACCACCTCGGTGGGCCAGCTCAGCCGGGCCAGCTCGGCCCGCACACCGGACAGGAGCTGCGGATCCGCGCCGGTGCCGCCGCCCAGCACGATCAGCCCGGGGTCCAGTACGGCGGCGACGGCGGCGGCGAGCCGGCCCACGTCGGCGGCGTGCGAGGCGACCACGGCACCGGCCGTGGCATGCCCCTGCCCGGCCAGGGCGAGGAGCCGCTCGGCGGTGCGCGGGCGGGGCCCGTCATCGTCCTGCCAGGCCTCCGCCGCACGGCGCAGCAGGGTGCGCGAGCCCATGCGCTGCTCCAGGCCCTCGTGGCGCGGGGCGCGGTCGTCGTCCCAGGGGTAGGGCAGCCGGGCCACCTCACCGGCGGCGCCGTTCGCGCCGCGCAGCACCCGGCCGCCGATGACGACGGCGAGTCCGATGCCGACGCCGATGCGCAGGTAACCGAAGGTGTCGCGGCCGACGGCGGCGCCCTCGTGGAGCTCGGCGAGGGCGGCGCAGTTGACGTTGTTCTCCAAGTGGACGGGGACGCCCTCGGGCAGTGCGACGGCCATGGCGTCGAAGACGGGTCCGGCCTTGGCGGTCGCGGGGCGCTCCCCGGCGCGGTCCCGTACGGGGACGTCACCGACGGCGACCACGACGGCCCGCAGCGGGGCCCCGGCGGGCAGGGCGTCGAGGACCTTGCGGACGGTGTCGGCGGCCTCCGGCCGGGACCCGGTGCCCTCGGCGAGCAGCGTGCCGTCCAGGGCGCAGGCGCGCACCCGCGTCACGGCGGGCCCCAGGTCGACGGCGAGCACGGCGCCGGCGGCCGGTCCGAGACGGTAGATCGCGGCGCTGCGGCCGGTGCCCCCGGAGGCCCTGCCGGAGTGGGCGGCGAGCTCGACGGCCTCCAGCTCGGCCACGGCGGAGGAGACGGTCGGCTTGGAAAGGCCGGCACCGGCCGCCAGCTGGGGGCGGGTGGCCGTGCCCGTCCCGGCCAGTACGTCGAACACCACACGGGCACTCTCACTCAGGCGCATGGTCTCCCCAGGTCGTGCTGCGGCCGTGCAGGGCGGCGGCAAAGGTCGCGCGGCATCGGGATTCCGTGCCTCTTGACGCGCACCCTACTTCGTTAGTTAACTTCCTAACGAACTCCACGGTACTCGCCTGCCGTGGCCCGCAGAAGCCCGTCCCGGGGCTTCCCTACCTCTTCAACTGGCGTGGTCCGACGCGCGGTTCGCCTGCCGTCGCCGTGACCGCGCAACGACGAAAGAGGACCCGTGCAGGACTCCACGCCTTACGTGGTCGGTATCGACGTGGGCGGAACGAAGACGCACCTGCGCGCCCTCGCGGGCGGCGAGGACGTCGCCGACCATGTCCGCATCAGTTCGGGATGGCGGCCGCACGACCCCGGGGTCGCCGCCGACTGGCTGGCCGCTCTGGTCGCCGACGCCCTGCCCGCTCACATACGACCGTCCGCTCTCGCCGTGGGCGGTCACGCCTGCGAGACCCCACGCCAGTGCGCGGGCATCCGCGCCGCCGTTCAGGAGCGGCTGGGGGTGCCCGCGCTCGTCGTGGGCGACGCCGAACTCCTCGTGCCCGCCGCCGGGCTGGACAAGGGCGTCGGTCTGGTCGCCGGCACCGGTTCGGTCGCGGTCGGGCGGCTGCCCGACGGCGGGCCGGTCCAGGTCGGCGGCTGGGGCGCGGCGCTCGGCGACGAGGGCGGCGCGGCCGGCCTCGTGCGCGAGGCCGCGCGGGCCGTCTGGGCGGCGCACGACCGCGGCGAGGAACCCGACGCGCTGGCCAGGGGGCTGATCGCCTCGTTCGGCGTGGCCGAGGTCCCGGCGCTGGGCGCCGCGCTGGAGGCCGCCTCGGACATGTCCGCCGAGTGGGGCCGCCACTCCCCCGTGGTGTTCACCGCCGCCGAGGCAGGCTCGCCGCTCGCCCGGGCCGTGATCGCCGACGGCGGCCGGGCGCTCGCCGAGCTCGTGGTACGGCTCGCCGCGCGAGGGGTCGCCGTGGACGACGTGGTGGTGGCGGGCGGCACGGTGCTCGCCCAGCCCGCGCTGTACGAGGCGTTCACCGTCGCGCTCGCCGAGGCGCTGCCCGTCGCCCGGCCGCAGCCGCTGCGCGTGCCGCCGGTCGAGGGCGCGGTGGCCCTGGCCCGTTCGCTGCTGTGAGCCGGGCGGTCGCCGTTCACGATCCGGACACCGGCCCGTGGCCGTTCCCTCGCCGAAGGGCCACGACACGGCCGTAGATCTTCGCTCGTACGCAAGGGTGCCCCGGAAGTCATCAGGGCACCGAAGTCGCACAGGTCGCATCCCGTCCCCGGCCGCAAGGCCGAAGCTCCCGCCGCAGAACTCCTCGGCAGAACTCCAGAGAGGCACACCCATGCCGTCATCAGCCGGGCACCGCACCGCCACCACCGTGAACAGGCGGGGGTTCCTCAAGACCTCCCTCGGAGCCTCGGCGGGACTGTTCGCCGCACCGACGCTGGTCGGCTGGCTCGGCGCCGCGGACGCGAAGGCGGCCACGGGCTTCGCCGCGTTCGTCGACGACTACAAGTCGAACGTCCTCACGAACCTGACCCCCGAGACCAACGCTGTCGTCCGGATCCTGGGCGGCATCACCCAGGTGTGGAAGACCGGTGACGCCTGGGACACCGGCCGCGTCCTGGACCGCGAGGTGCTGCGCGCCAACATGCGCTACTGCGCCCGCATCACCCGGTTCCGCACCGAGGCGCAGGCGAAGGAGGCGTTCCTCTACGACCGCCAGCACCAGAGCTACGCCATGATCGCCGGCCTGGGTCCGCTCGCCGAGCTGTACAAGGCGGGCGCCAAGGCGGTCACGTCGATCACCGGCGCCCCGGACGGCACGCCCGCCGGGAAGATCAGCGACACCCTGCCCGCCGACGCCCCGGCCGGTTCCGCGCTCGGCGCCGGCTCCCACGACTCGGAACTCGGCAAGGTGGCCCAGCTGGTCGACACCGTGCGCGGGCCGTTCGCCTCGGGCAACCCCGGCAAGTTCGCCTTCCAGTACCCGCGTCCGTGGCGCATGAACGAGGACAGCGAGGTCGTCGACACCGGGAAGAAGGACGCACTCGGCTACCCCGTGTACGACTCGGACGTGGTCGTCGCCCCGCAACTGCTGCGCCAGCGCTCCGAGAAGGCGGAGGAGGACGGCGGCTTCCCCAGCGGTCACACCAACGCCTTCCACCTGGCCGGCCTCGCCTTCGCCTACGCGGTGCCCGAGCGGTTCCAGGAGCTGGTGACGCGCGCGTTCGAGCTCAGCCACACCCGGATCATGGCGGGCATGCACTCCACGGTCGACGTCATCGGCGGCCGCGTCATGGCCACCGCCCTGACCGCCGCGACGCTGACCGACCCGGCGAACGCCGAGCTCAAGGCGGCGGCCCGCGCCCAGGCCCTGGCGTACTTCACGCAGAAGACCGGCACGACGGCCGACACGCTGTACGACCACGCCCACTCCGACGCCGATGACGCCTACGCCGACCGCGAGGCCAACGCCCGTGCTGTCGAGCCCAAGTTCACGTACGTCCTGCCCCGCCGCGGCCGCAAGGACCCGCTCACCGTGCCGAAGGGCGCGGAGGTGCTGCTGGAGACGCGGCTGCCGTACCTGACCGCGGCCCAGCGCCGCGAGGTGCTGCGTACGACCGCGCTGCCCTCCGGGTACGTCCTGCTGGACGGCTTCGAGCAGTGGGGCCGACTGAACCTGTTCGCGGCGGCGGACGGGTACGGCGCCTTCGACCGCGATGTCACCGTGACACTGGACGCGGCGGCCGGCGGCTTCCACGCGGCCGACAGCTGGCGCAATGACATCGAGGGCGACGGCGGACTGACCAAGCGCGGCACGGGCACGCTCACCCTCACGGGTCACAACCGCTACCACGGCGGGACGGCTGTCGAGGCCGGTACGCTCGTCGCCGCCTCTCCCAACGCCCTCGGCCAGGGCGACGTCCGGGTCACGGGCGGCACGCTGCGCGCGGACAAGGTCCTGCGGGTGCGCGGCTCGTACGTCCAGGAGGGGGAGTCCGTACTGGAGTTGCCGCTCCGCAAGCACCACGGCCCGGCCCTCACGGTGGACCGGCGGGTGCTGCTGGGCAGGGGCAGCGTGCTGTCGCTGCGGCTCGACGCCGAGCGGCCGCCGGTCGCGGGGACGACGGTCCCGGTACTGTCCGCCGCGTCGTCGCGCGGCAGGTTCGACCGGGTCGAGCTGGATTCCGACACGCTGCGGGCCGTGCCCGTGCACACGTCGGAGGGCCTGTCGGTGCGACTCGTGCGGCGGTGACACCGTGCGCGGCGGGGGCTGATGCAGAGTGGGTCCATGAGGGACCTGTGGATCGCCCCCGCCGTTCCCCGGCCGGTGTCGCTCTCACCCCCGGCACCGGCCGGTTCCGTGCGGCGGCCCGGCAGACGGTGGCCGGTGCCGCTCCTCGTTGCCGTGCTGCTCGCGCAGATGACCTTCGCGATGGTCACGACCGCCGTGCAGCAGACGCCGACGATCGACGAACCGGTCTACGTGGGCGCGGCCGCCGAGTACCTCCACGAGCACCGGCTGCGGCACAACCCCGAGCATCCGCCACTCGGCAAGCTGGTCATCGGCGCGGGGGTCGCCCTCGCGGATCCGCACATCGACTCGTCCTTCACCGGGGACCAGGGGCAGTCGGGGCGGCATCTGCTCTACGAGTCGGGCAACGACCCGTGGCGGCTCATGTTGTGGGCCCGCCTCCCGGTGATCGCACTGACGCTAATCTTCGGGTTGGTCGTGTTCGCCTTCGCCCGTGAACTGGCCGGGGTGGTCGCGGGGTTGGCCGCGCTCACCCTGTTCTGCTTCTCCCCCGACGTCATCGCCCACGGCTCCCTCGCGACACTCGACGTACCCGCCGCCGGCTTCGTGCTGACGTCGGCGTGGTCGGCGTGGCGGGCCCGCGGGAACCCCCGGTTGTACGTGCCGCTCGCGGGAATGGCGCTGGGCGCCGCACTCGCCACGAAGATGAGCACGCTGCCTGCTGTGCCGGTGCTGATGATGCTGGCCGCGGTGTCCGTGTGGCACGCCTCCGCGGGAGGCCGGCGCCTCGTGCGTGCGGTCGCCGGCGCGGGCATGGTGGCTCTGGCCGCGATCGCGGTCGTGTGGGCCGCGTATCTGCTCGTCGATCCGCGGCTGCGCTGGACTCCGGAACAGCATGTGCCCGTGGTGCGCGGGCTGCGCGGGCTCCTGGTCGAACTGCTTCCGTTTCCCAAGGCGTACCGGGACGGGATGCGCATCCAGTTCGGGCTGGAGAACCGGCCGTGGCAGGGCTTTCTGTTCGGGCGGCTGTACGACGGCTCGCTCTGGTACTACCTGCCGGCCGCGCTGCTGGTGAAGACCCCGCTGGGGATGCTCGCGCTGTGGGCCGGGGGTGTCGCCGTGGCCGTCGCGGTTCGGCGGCTGCGGCCTGCCGCACCGTATGTGCTGGCCGCTCCCTCGGTGTTGCTGGCGGCCGCCATGCAGGGGGCGCGGGACTTCGGGACCCGGTATGCCGTGTTCCTGCCGCTGTTCCTCGCGGTGGCCGCGGGATGTGTGCTGGTGGTGCGGCGACGTTGGGTGTCCGTGGGGGTGGGCGCGCTGGTGGCGTTCGCCGCCGTCAGCTCGGTACGGACGTACCCCTGCTATCTGCCGTACTCCAACGAGGCGTTCGGGGGGCCTGGCCGGACCCGGGAGTGGTTGCACGACTCCAACGTGGACTGGGGGCAGGATCTCGGGCGGCTCGCGGACCGGCTGCGGGAGCGGTATCCGGGTGAGCGGGTGTGGCTCGTGTACAAGGGCAGCGGGGTGCCGGCGTTCTACGGCATCGCAGCGGCGGATCCTCGGCGGGTGCCGGTCGGTGAGGTGCGGGGCCTGCTCGTCGTTTCGGACTCCGCGGCCGCGAAGGCCACGGGGCGGCTGGCCGAACTGATCGCCGGCAGCCGCCCCGTGGACGACGTCGGGCACTCGATCACGGTGTATCGGCGTTGAGTACGCGTCCTCGGGCGGGTGCGTCGCGGCTGGTCGCGCCCACGCGGCGGAGCCGCACTTCGAAGCAGTCCCGAGCCCCTGCGGGGCTCGTCAGTGCGCCGCGTGGAAGAAGCCGTCGGCGCTCACGTGGGGCATGACCCTGCTGGCCACCCGGTAGCGGCCGTTGGGGACGTGGGCGCACCTCGCCACGTGGACCGCCAGCGGGCCCGCCCACTCGTAGCCGCGGCGTTCCGCGTGGCGGGAGAGGCTGTCGGTGAGGGCCTGGCTCACGTCGACGCCGCTGCGCGCCAGGTGCTCGTGCACCTCGTCGGGCAGTTCCACGTCGTAGGCGTTGGGGACCATGACCCGGCCCTCGCGGCACACCACGGCGTTGTCGTCGCACTCGCGTCGCAGTGCGTCGACGACCTCGACCGGTTCCTTGTCGAGGACCCGCGCCCACAGCGCGTCCCATCGGTTCTCGAGGGTCTCTTCCAGCGCACTCAGCGCGCCCATGCGATCTCACCTGCCGAAAGCGTCGTCGGTTCGGTTGCGGTGACCGGGGTTCCTACCGGTCGTCGTAGTCGTCGGGGCGCACCGCGGCCTCTTCCAGTGCCTCGCGCATCGTGCGGCCGGTCCCGCCCGGCGGCCGGGAACGGTCGTCCTGCTGCTCCAGGACCTCGTCCGTGGTCTGCGTCTTGGGCCGGTTCTCCTCGGGGGTGGTCATGACGGTGGTTCCTCTCGACGATGTTCTGCGGCGGCGGGTTCCCGCCCGGCCCACGGGTATCCCCGCATCGGGCAGCTCATGTGCTCCCGTGAAGAAGCCCTGGTCACTACGGTGCGTGAGCTATGTTGAACGTCCGTGGGAGACGAAGGAGGCGTACCGGTGCCATCGCCGCAGCAGGCACGCGCACAGGCATCCGCGATCACCTCGGGGAAGGCCGCCCCGGAAACGGAGGTCTCCCCGTCCTCCCAGTTGCGCACGCTCTTCGACCGGCCCCGGCTGTCCCCGGGGCAGCGGCGCATCGCCCAGTACCTGATCGAGCACATCACCGAGGCGGCGTTCCTGTCGATCACGGATCTCGCGGAACGGGTCGGCGTGAGCCAGCCCTCGGTGACGCGGTTCGCCTCGGCGGTCGGCTTCAGCGGTTACCCGGCGCTGCGGGAGAAGCTCCAGTCGATCGCGCTCGGCACCCTCGCGGGCGGCCCGGCGGAGGAGAACCGGGGCAACGAACTGCAGGCAGCGGTCGACGCGGAGATCGAGAACCTGGAGAACCTGCGGCGGGACTTCGCCGACCCCGGCCTCGTCATCGACATCGGCCGCAAGCTGTCGTCGTCCACGCCTCTGACCGTCCTGGGGCTGCGCATCTCCGTCTCGCTCGCCGAGTACTTCGCCTATGCCGCGCGCCGGATCCATCCGGACGTACGGCTCGTGACGCGGGGCGGCAGTGTCGCCTACGACGCGCTGCTTCAGTCGCGTGAGGCGGGCGGCACCTGGGTGCTGGCCTTCTCCATGCCGCGGCACGCCCAGGAGACCCTGACGGCCGTGCGGGTGGCGCGGGGCGCCGGGCTGAAGGTCGCCCTGATCACCGACCTGGCCCTCGGGCCGCTCGCGGAGGAGGCCGACGTCGCCTTCGCCCTCGGGACCGGATCGCGCCTGGTCTTCGACTCCTACGCCGCGGCGGGGGTGATGTGCTCGGCGCTGCTGCAGGCCATGACGGACGCGGATCCTGAGCGGACGCAGGCCCGGCTCGAGGAATACGAGCAGGTCGCCGACCAGCACCAGTTCTTCCTCAGGGACTGAGCAGCACGCACACGCGCGCGCGGACCATCCACAACAAAGCGCGCATGAATGTTTTCATGCTCCTTGCAAACCGGATGGCATATATAAATACTGCTCACGGATCGCGACCCGGCCCTTCCGGATCCGTTCCGCACCCGTGGAAGCCGGGTCCTACCCACTCCGGCCTCATGGGTGCCCGTGGCGGCCCCGGTCATCCCCTGGGCCGGGGCCGCCCCGATTCGTCGTCCACCCTCACGGCGCCGCACACCCGGAAGCGATGATCATGCCCCTGACGTCCACGCGCATCAGCCCGGACTGGCCCTGCCAGGTCAAGACCCCCGGGAGCCACGACTGGGAGCGCTCGGCGGCCAAGTGGCTGCGCGAGCTGGTACCGGCCCGATACGCCGGCTACCCCGCGTTCGTCCGCCGTCCCGTCCTCCTCGCCCGGCACGCCCAGATCCAGGTCCAGCACGAGATCCGGGTCGCCCGCACCGCCCTGCAGACCGCACGCGCGGACCTGCCCGGGCTCGGCCTGCACGAGGGCGTCATCGAGCACACGATCAAGCTGTACGCGGCCGAGGTCATGCAGTTGCAGCACATCGCGCGCAGCGTCCGGGCGGTCACCCAGGCCCTGGTGGAGGCGGGTCGCCAGCCGTGACCCGGAGGGCATGAGCCGCGCCCCGCGTGGCACACGTGGAGGAATGAGCACCACTGAAACCCGCCGCGCCGAGCCGGTGACCACGGTCCTGACCTGGCAGGTGCGCCCCGGCCGGGAACGGCAGTTCGAGGAGTGGACGCGCGGCATCACCCGCTGCGCCAGACAGTTCCCCGGCAACGAGGGCGTCTCCTGGCTGACACCGGAGGACGGCCACCGCTACCACGCGGTGCTGCGCTGGTCCGACCGGCACCGGCTCGCCGCCTGGCTGGAGTCCGAGGAGCGCGCGCACTGGCACCGGCGGATCCGGGACATCGCCACCGAGGTCAGCAGCGAACGCCAGTCGACGACCGGCATGGAGACCTGGTTCAGCCTGCCGGGTACCACCGTGCAGGCTCCGCCGCGGTGGAAGATGGTCCTCACGACCTTCCTCGGCGCCTACCCGTTCACCCTGCTCATCCAGTGGCTGGTCACGCCGCACACCACCGGCTGGCCGCTCCCGCTGCGGGCCGCCGTGTTCCCGCTGGTGCTGCTGCCGGTGCTGACCTACCTGGTGATGCCGGGGCTCAGCCGGCTGCTGCGCCTGTGGCTGTATCCGCGCGACGGCCACTGACGCCTTGGAAGGGGCTGATGTGACGGACGGGACGCCGGGGATAGGCGAGCAGTCCGGGCGTACAAGGCGTTCTTCCCCTCGGGCCAGGTATGCAATGCTCAACGCGTGACGAGCGAGCCCGTGACGCCGGCGCAGCCCGGTGCCGCACCGGACCTGGTCGAACTGGCCAAGATCGTCGCCCGGCAGCGCGCCGAGATGGACCGGCTGCGCGACCAGGCGGCCACCTCGGCTGTCGTGGAACGGGCCAAGGGCGCCGTGATGGCGCTGACCGGATGCTCCGCCGACGCGGCAGGCGAGCAACTGCTCCAGCGGGCCAAGGCGGCCCGTCACACCCTGCTGGAGGAGTGCTGGATCACGCTCGGTGGTCTCGCGCCCACGGCGCCCGGGCCGGGCGAGGCGAGTGAGTCCACCGGCCTCGGGGCTCCCGTCTCCGGGCCCGCCGTCCAGGAGGAGACGGCCGTCCCTGACGACGTCTCCGCGGCCCTGGCCCGCCTCGGCCAGGCCCTCGTTCGGGTGATCACGCCGCACGATCTCGCCCGGTGCCTGCTGGAGCATCTCGCCCCCGACATGACGGCGGAGGCGGTCCTGGTCTACGCCCGAAGGCCCGACGGCGGCCTCGAGCTGATCGGGCACGCGGGCGTCGACGACACGCTCGCCGCCCAGTGGGGCCGGGTACCGCCGCTGAGCGGGATGGCGGCGCTGGACGCGCTGCGCTCGGGCGAGTCGCGCTGGCTGGAGGACTTCGCCTCGGACCAGCGGCAGAACCTGTTGATCGGGGACCCGCCCGAGCGGTGGCGGTCGAGTGCCTGGCTGCCCGTGTCCGCCGGGGGCCCGGCCGAGGTCTGCATCGGTGTGCTGCGCGGCCGTGCCGGGGCCTTCCCGCCGCGCGATCGCGCCCACCTGCGGGGTGTCGCCGGGCTGTGCGCCGGGCGGCTGCGCGCCTTCGACACCCCGCCGGAGCGGTCCGCCGACGCCACCACGGACGCGGTGCAGGCGCTGTTCGAGGCGCTGCCGCTCGCGGCGATGCTGCTCACGCCGCTGCGGGCCGCGTCGGGCGAGGCCGAGGACTTCCGGGTCGAGGCCGCGACCGCCCAGGTGGGCGATCTGCTGGGCCGCACCGGTGAGGAAGCGGCCGGGCGGCGGCTGCTGGAGCTCCGGCCGGCCATGGTGGCCGAACCCCTGTGGCAGGGCTGCCTGCGGGTGCTGGCCACCGGGGAGCAGTTCGAGAGCGATCCGTTCGCGCACGAGGAGGTCGTGGCGGGCGTCGCGGAGCTGTTCACGTACACGGTGCGGGTGGCGCCGCTGGGCGACGCCCTCGTCGTCTCCTGGATCCGGCACGGTTCCTCCGACCGGCAGGAGCAGCGGCTGGCGGATCTGCAGCGACTGGGCAACCTGGGCTGGGCGAACTGGAACCTGGTCACGCAGGAGGCCTCCTGGTCGACCCAGGTGTTCGCACTGCTCGGCCGGACCTCCGCGGACGGCCCCGTTCCGCTGACCGACGTGCCGGAGCTCGCGCTGCCCGAGGACACGCCCGCGCTGACCCGCGCCGTCGCCGAACTCGTCCAGGAGGGGCGGCCGTTCGACGTGCCGTTCCGTATCAGGACCAGCGGCGGCATCCGGCATCTGCGGCTCGCGGCCGAGGCGGTGTGCGACCGGCACGGCACGCCCGTCGAGGTGCACGGGTTCGTGCAGGACATGACGGCCCGGCGGCGGGCGGAGCTGGCCCTGGTCGAGAGCGAGCGGGCGATCCTCACGCAGCACGACGTGCTGCAGGCCGAGCGGACGCTGGCCTCCCGCCTCCAGCACGCGCTGCTGCCGCTGGCCAACCGGCCGGTACACCTGGCCGGGCTGCGGGTCGAGGTCGCCTATCTGCCCGCCCAGTCGGGCGTGCACGTCGGCGGTGACTGGTTCAGCGCCATCGAACTGCCCGACGGGGACGCGCTGCTGGTGGTCGGCGACGTCGCCGGACACGGTGTCGACGCGGTCGCCACGATGGCCCAGCTCCGGTTCACGGCGAAGGGCATGGTCATCACGGGCTCGTCGCTGACCGGCGCGCTCGCCCGGCTGAACACGCTGCTGCTGCACTCGCGGGACACACACGCGACCGCCACGATGGTGCTGGCCCGCTACGACCCGCGCGAGCGCCGCCTGGTCTGGGCCCAGGCCGGCCATCCGCCGCCCCTGCTGCTCCGGGACGGCGAGCCGCGATATCTGCGCCGACCGCGCGGCATGCTCATCGGCGCCTCCGCCACGCCGGTCTTCGAGGAAGCGGAGTGCCGTCTCGCACCGGGCGACCGGCTCATCCTGTTCACCGACGGGCTGGTCGAGCACCCCCCGGAGAGCATCGACCGCGGTATGGACCGCCTCGCGGAGGCCGTTGCGGCGCCGCACACCGACCGGCCGGGGTCGCTGGGGCCGTTGCTCGCGCGGATGCTGCCGGACGAGCGGCGGGACGACGTCTGTGTCGTGGACGTCCGGGTGCCGGGGGGCCCGGAGAAGTAGGCCGCGCCCGGTTCACGAATCGCCGCGGTGCCGCCAGTACCACCACAGGCCCACGAGCAGCGCCAGCAGGAACAGGGTGGGCAGCACCAGGCCGGGAATGCGGGAGCCGTTCATGGGCGTGGCCTTCGGTTCGCGGCGGTTCGGGCGCTTCGTGCATCGCCCCCTCCCAGGGTGACGCGCGGCGGCGGGGCCGTCCCGCTGTTTTTCCCAGCCGTTGCCCGGCGTTCGACAGGCAGGGCGCGAGGTCAGTCGACCGGGTGACCGGGCTCGATGTCGAGGGCGTCGGAGAGGCGCAGCAGCCGTGCGTCGCGGGGGTCCCGGCCGCCCCACTCGACCGGGTCGAGGACGAAGCCGATGTGGTCGCCGCCGCCGGCGCGGGTCACGATCCGGCCGACGAACCAGGCCGGCGCGTCCTCCAGGACGAGCGCCCCGCCGTACGCCTCACGCAGCCGCACACCCTGGAACTTGTCGGTGTCGTCGCCGGTGCGCCCGCCGAACTGTTCGGCGAGGGCGTGCTGTTCGCGGGTGAGCAGGTGCACGGCGAGGACCTCGGCGTTCCGGGCCACCCGGAAGGTGTGGTTCAGCTCGGACAGCCACACCACGAACCGCACGGGCCGCAGCGAGCACTGCGAGGCGAACCCGACCAGGCAACCCGCCTGTTCACCGCCCGCGGCGGCCGTGACCACGTACATGTCGGGGTTCAGCCGGTCGATGAACTCGTCCATACCCGCCATGTTCGCATCACTCCCGCCCCGGGCGGCCGACGCGCACCGCGCGTGCCGTCCCGGGCGGGATGATGCCGGTCAGTTCGTGACCGGTGCGGTGCGGGACTCCAGGGCGGTGCGGGTGTCGTCGCCGTAGACGCCGTTCTCGTCGCCCCGGATGCCGTACCAGAGCTGGAAGCGGGCCACCGCCGCCGTGAGGGTGGGGTCGTAGCGGCCGCTGGTGGAGCCGTCCCGGTAGACGTCCGGAATGCGCAGGAGGCGTTCCTGGAGTTCGGTCACCTCGGGGCCGCTGGCTCCTTCGCGGAGGGTGCCGGGACCGTCGGGGTCGGCGGCGGGCGAGGTGGAGGTCGGGGCGGGCACCGCGGCGGGGGTGGAATGCGTCGGCCGGGGTGCGGGGGCCGTGGTGTCGTCCTCGGCCCCACCCCGGAGCACGAGCGCACCACCGAAGCCGATCACGGCCGCCGCCAGGACGGCCACCGCCACGGCGGTGCGGCGCGGTCCGGAGCGGGTGCGTACGGCTCGGCCGGGTCCGTGGCCGCGGGCGACGGTCGGGAGTTCCCGCGTCGGCTCCCGCGAGCCGGCCGGTCGGCCCGGCCGTGCGACCGACTCGTAGCCGGCGGGCTCCCGACCGGTCTCCTGCCGGAACTCCCGCATCAGTTCCGCCAGCGCGTCGGTGCGGCGGGGCCGCAGGACGCGGATGGGTTCGAGGGGCCGGCCGTCGTACGGCTGCCGGGGCTCGGACGGTGTCGACACGCCGCTCTCCTTCCGTCCGGGCCCGGGGCCCGCCATCGGCAATCTTCCTGCCGCTGGATACGCGGCTTGGGCGCCAAGGGTTCAGAGGGCGCCCCGGAACCGGGGACAGAGCACTCAGTACCTCCCGCACAGTGCACTGAGTGCCACTAAGATGTCGTTCCAGCTGGTGAGTCGGCGGTAGGCGGTGAGGGCTGCGGCCATGCCGACGAAGGCCCGGGAAGTGTTCGGCCTTGCGTTCGTAGCGGCGGTGCAGGCGGCGGCATCCGGCCAGCCAGGGCCACCGTCCGTTCGACGACCCAGCGGCGTCGGCCCAGCCGTGTGGACGACTCGATGCCCTTGCGGGCGATGCGGTGGCCACCGGCAAGGGCTCAGCAGACCCGGATCCGTCGATCCTGTTGTTCCAGGGGGTGTTCGCGCGGGAGGCGCAGCTGTCGCCGATCACCTTGAACGCCTGGCACCGCCGCCTCGCCGAAGCGCCCGGGTAGCTCCGCTGGCAGGGCATTCCGGCGCCTTGCGATGCACGGCACCGGACCACGCGACCTGATCGGACGCTCATAGGGCAAGGCCCCCTAAGTCGATTGAGTTCGGGGCATGCTGGCCTGGCGGCTCGGCTGGTGTGTGAGCAGCAGGAGGACTGCCGGGCAAGGACGAGCTCCGTGATCGTCCCGGCGGCGGGTGGGCTGCTTGGTGATCCGGGACGTCGACCCATCCTCTTCTGCCAGGCGAGGGTCAAAGCACGTCGGCCGTCTTCGAGCTCGAACCGGCATGCGGCATTATGCGGGCGTGATCACCATTCATCTTAAGTACGAACTTGACGCCGACAAGCTTGAGGACTTTGAGGAGTACGGCCGCCGCTGGGTCGTGCTCGTCAACCGGTTCGGCGGGACGCACCACGGCTACTTCCTGCCGAGTGAGGGCGACAGCGACATCGCCTACGCGCTTTTCACCTTTCCCAGTCTCGCCGCGTACGAGCAGTACCGCATGGAAAGCATGACCGACCCAGACTGCCAGGATGCCTTCGAACTGGCTCGTAACACCCGCTGCATCAAGCGGTATGAGCGCCGCTTCCTTCGGCCTCTCGATGTCATGTCCTAGGTTTATCGATCATGAGCGTTGTTGACAGGTACCGGGCTTGATCACCCGCTCGCCCATGTCGCCGCCGAGATTCCATCTCCCGCGCCGCCGCCCACAAGTGGATCCACCGCTGGCGATCCGAGGTGAGCCGGGCCTTGCCGACCGCTCCAGCAGGCCGCGCACGACACCACAATGCACCGCGGCATCGTGGAGGCCCGCGTCTGTCAACTGCGCCTGGGAAGTGCTGCTGCGTGCAGGCGAATCATTGGTCCGGGCGTGTTCTCCGTTGCTCGATCGGCCGCTTCGTCACCGCATCAACCTGCTCAGGAACGCCCACATCGGGAAGGGGGAAAGCGGAGGAGTCACTCTCTGCCTCGCAGGTGTTCGACGGCCGCGCGTGCCGTGGCACCGATGACCGCGTCGGCGCGGGGCAGCCGGCGGTCGGCTCGGGCGGCCTGGGTGAAGACGACGGCCGTGTACGCGCGGCCGTCGGCCAGCTCGACGACCCCGGCCTCGTGCCGCATGACGCCGAACGTCCCGGTCTTCCCGGATACCGCCACCTCGTCGTAGGGGAAGCCCGCCGAGAGCCGGTGTTGCCAGGGCTGGAGTCCCATCGTCCGGCGGATGAAGGCACAGTTGTCCGGGGAGGCGGCCTCGTTCGTCCAGATGGCGTGCAGCAGGCGAGCTATCTCCGTGGGGGTGGTGGAGGTCGCCCATGCGGGGTCGTAGACGCTGGGCGGCACCGCCCGGTCGTTGTCGGCGATCCGCGCCATCGCCGCGTCCAAGGACTCAGCGCCTGTCTCCGCCATCAGTCGGGCCAGGGTGCCCGCGGCACCGTCGTTGAGCTGGGTGCGAAAAAGGCCGAGGGCCTGGCAGGTGTCGTCGAATGCCGCTGCACCCACGTGGTGGAGTACCGCGTCGGCTGCCGCGTTGTCGGAGATGCTCATCATCATGACGACCAGGTCGCGCAGGGACATCGAGACCTCGTCGCTAAGTTGTGAGATGCCGGTGGGTCCGGGCAGCCGGTCCTGGGGCGGCAGGGTGACCCGTTGCCGGGGGTCGAGCACGCCGGCGTCCACCTGGCGGCAGTAGGCCACTGCGAGCGGCACCTTGTAGACCGAGCCCATCAGCACGGCCTCGTCGGCGTCGACCGTCACCGCCGCCGTGGGCCGGTGCAGTTCAGCCACATGGAGCCAGCCGCGCACCCCTGCGTCGTCGAACATCTCGCGCAGGGTCCGCTCGATGCCCCTGCCGGGGAGCGCCGCGCTCACCGGGCCTTCTCCCCACCCGGCTGGTGCACCGACGCCAGCACGCCGACCAGTGCTTCGGCCGCTTCGTCCGCGTGCGCGGCGGCGAGCCGCCGCGCGTCCCACACCACCCGCAGTCGCAGTGGAAGCGCCGGGTCGGTAGTCGGCCGCCGGGCGACGCCGTCGGCCGTGAGTGTCTCGTCGGCCGTGACGAGCACGGCCTGGCCAGCGGCAACGAGGGCCAGCCCGGCGCGTTCATCCGAGACCACTACCGTCTCCACCCCCCGCCCCCGACCCGCGAGCGTGTCCAGGAACAGGTCGTGCGCCGCGGGCGCTTCCGCGCGCGGCCGGACTGCGTGCGGCAAGAGCCGCCCCGCCCGCGCGCCGCCTGCACGCCGGTCCGGCTCGCTCGTGGCATCGTGCGGGTTGTGCGGCGAGGTCCCTCCGGCAGCAGCTCTGCCCTGTGAGGACCGCCCGGTCAGGGCGTCACCCGTGTCGTCCGGTGTCAGCAGCCACGTCGGCAGCAGAGTCACCGGGCCCGCGGCCAGACCATGGAGTACGGCGGGGTGGCGGACGACGGCCAGGTCGAGTCGTCCCGCGGAGACGTCCGTCAGTAGCGTGGCCGTCGGTGCTGTCACCACCGAGACCCGGCCCCGGACCCCGGCGCGCACGGGTGCGGCGGCGACGGACGCGCCGAGCCGGGGCGGCATTTCGGGCGGCAGGCCGAGCCGGAGACGCTGCCCGTCCGCCTCCTCCCGGGCACCTGTCTCCCGCAGTTCGGCCAGCGCGATGAGGGCCCGGCGAGCGTGCGGGAGCAGCAGTGCACCCTCCTCGGTGAGGGAGACCCCGCGCTCCCGGTCGAACAACCGCACCCCTAGCAGCGCCTCCAGGCGTCGCAGCCCCTGCGAGAGGGGCGGCTGGGTGATGCCCACGCGCTGTGCGGCGTCGCCGAAATGCCCTTCCTCCGCGATGGCGACGAAGATTTCCAGGTGCCGCTCCGTCAGCATGCGCCCCCCATGGTCTGCGGCGATACGCCGAACGAATCGGCACGCGGTCGAGAGTGTATTCGACACAGGGTGGTTGCCGAGGTTTGACTCAACTTCCCCAGGCCCGGGTCACGAGCAGCAGTTGAAGCCCCACGAGCGAAGGAGTATTGCCATGTCCTCACAGCAGCCCGCAGCCGCCCCGCGCCGTCCGAGCCGTCGCAGTGTGCTGCGGACGAGCGTGGCCGCCGGAACCATGGGAGGGTTCGCGACCACCGCAGCCGCAGCGCCCCGCGGCCGTTCCGTGCGAGACAGTGCCGACTGGGGGCGCAGCGGTGTCCGGCTGCGCTGGCTCGGTGTCGCGGGCTGGGAGCTGAGCTTCGACGGGCACCGGTTGCTGATCGACCCGTATCTCACCCGGCAGCCCTACAAGGGCCCGGACGGCAAAGGTGACATGACGCGGGAGCTCGAGGTGAACCACCGGATCATCGACTGGGTGTTGGGTGCACACCTGACCGGGACACCGGAATTCATCTTGCTGACCCACGGACACTGGGACCACCTCGCCGACGTGCCGTATCTCCTGGACCATCCGGCCTGGCGGGACAAGGAGATCAACGTCCTGGGCACCGAGACGCATCTGCACCTGCTGACCGCCATGGGCGTTCCTGGCAAGGGACGCAAGCACCGTCCGGTGGTGGTCTCAGGGGGCGAGGTGTTGCGCTACCCCCTCCAGTCGTCCGGCAAGCGCTCCCGCCCGCACTACACCGTCGAGGTGGTGCGCAGTCTGCACAGCCAGCTCGGCGGCTACGGCTTCGACCCGTACGGCACCTTGACCGCGCCCCCTTCCCGGCCCCGGACGCTGGGCGATCTGGTGGAGGGCGGCACGCTGGGCTACCAGGTGACGGTGGGCGACCGGCTGAGCGTGATGTTCCTGAGCGGTACTGCCAACTTTGCGGCCCGTGAAGTCTCCGGCGCCACGCCGGACGTCCTGGTGCTGGGCGCCAGCGGACACGCCGCCGTGCACAACTACTTCGAGCGCGCAATCAGTGCCCTGGGCCACCCCCGCGTCGTCGTACCGAGCCACCACGACGACCTGGTCACGGCGCTCGACGACCCCGCCCTGCACGACACGGTGAACCGCGGCGTGGTCGACCAGCTCCAGCAGGTGGTCGGGACCGGCGGCCGCGTCGTGGACCCCCGCCACCTGGACCCGTTCGAACTCTGAGGCCCCGGCCACTCGGGCGCCCGCTACCGCAGCAGGCCCACGCCCAGACCCAGGCGAAGGACACCGAGCAGCACCATCCTTGGTGGTGATCACTTGGCGCCGAAAGAGCTCGAAGTGGCGTACACCAGCCCGGGACTTACCGGCGTATGCGCGGCTTTTTCCGGCCTGTGCCCGCCTGTGTCCCCGACGTGTGGAGTCGGCCTCGTTCCCGAGAACCTCCAGTCCTCCCGGAAAGAGCACGAGCGATGAACAAACTCCTGCGACGCACAGCCGTCTTATGCGGTGTCCAGGTGGTGCCCCTGCTGGCGCGGGCGACGTGGTTACAGTTCGTCCAGGGGGACGCGTTGGCCGACGACCCGCGCATTCGCCGGGTGCAGATGGCGGCCTTCGCCAAGCCGCGCGGTGACATCATCGTCGGCGGTACGCCGATCACTGCCTCCCGCGAGATCCCCGGTTCGGATTTGGCTTACCAGCGCGTCAACCGGGACCTTCCGATGTATGACCCGGTCACCGGTTATCTCCAGGCTCAGGGCGCCACATTCCTCGAGGGCGTCCACGGCGACCTGCTCATCGGCGAGGCCGTCAGGCTGACGAGCAACCCGCTGGACGAGCTGACCGGCAGGAAACCGCGCGGTGGTGACTGGTCACCGCCATCGACCCGATCTCCCGCTCGGAGATCGCGGCGGCCGACTGGGCGCCTCCATCGCCAAGTCCGTCATCCAGGCCGTACTGGGCCGCTGACTCGTACGCCTCACCACTGCGCCAGGACAGCATCCCGGTACTCCCCGGCCCCTGGCCGAGAAAGGACGAGCAGTGACGCGCAAATCTACGGACGCGCAGCCACCGGAGCAGACCTCGGACGAACCCGCGCCCGACGACGGATTTCGAGGGCCGCAGGAGCACACAGCCGAGGAGGCAGAGGCCGCCGAGGTTCATGAACCGGAAGCCGCCGACGCGGGCGAGCCAGAGGTCGCCGACCTTCCTGGGGCGGTACCGGACGACGCTGGGGAGTCGGAGCCCGCAGAGTGTCTTGAGTCGGAACCGGACGACACCCTTGAACCTGAAGCCGTCGACCCTCGGCAGCCGGAACCGCGCGGCGGCCAGCGGCTGGAGGAGGCCGTAGCGCAGGAGCCCGCGGAGGGCACCGCCGCCTCGGCAGCGGTGCGGGAAGCCGCGGCTCCGAGCCTTCCAAGGTCCCGCATCATGAGGACCGGGGCGGCGGTCGTGCTCGCGCTGGTCCTGGTGCTGGTCCAGACGGCGCGGCCGCTACCCGCCCCGGTACTGCGGCTGAATGCGGCGCACACCACCTACACGCTTGCTGGGCACTTCACGGTGCCGTGGCCGCAGGAGGGCCAAGCTGCCGTCAGGCTACCGGGCACGGGCACCGTCGGCACCTACGGGAACAGAAACCTGTGCCAACCGCCAGCGTCGCCAAGGTGATGACGGCCAACGTCCTCCTTCAGGAGCGTCCGCTGAGGAAGGACGGCAAGGGCCCAATGATCGAGGTCGACGCCAAGACGGTACAGGAGGGCAAATCCAAGCACGAGTCGCGCATCGAAGGGCTGACGGTAGGGCAGAGGTGCAGCCAGCTAGACATGCTGAAGATGTTGATGATTCCTTCGGGCAACAACATCGCCCGCCTGCTGGCCCGCTGGGTCACCGACAGCCGTACCGAGACCGCCTTCGTGCGGAAGATGAACGATGCCGCCCGGAAGCTGGGCAGGAAGGACACCACCTACACCGACCCCAGCGGTCTGGATGCCGGCACCGTGAGCACCGCCGTCGACCAGCTGAAGCTTGCGGAGGCTGTCATGAAGTTCGACGCCTTCCGCGCGGTCGTCGCGTTACCCGGTGCGGACGTGGACGGTCTCGGCGAACCTTTGATCAACAACATGGACAGGCCGCTGATGTCCGACCTGAGCATCAGAGGCATCAAGACCGGCTCCAATACACCGGCCGGCGGCACCTTGGTGTGGGCCGCCTACAAGACCGTTGGTGACAGGACCCCGCTGATTCTCGGCACGATGCTGGACCAGCATGCCGAGGGACCCGACCCGAACGGGGCCAACAGCCTCATCCTCGTCCAGGACAACAGCAAGAAGATCGTGCAGGCGGTCCGGGAGGCGCTCACTTCCGCCACGGCTGTCCGCAAGGGCCAGGCAGTTGGTCATCTCGATGACGGGCTCGGCGGGCACACCTCGCTGGTCGCAGCCGAGGATTTCATCGTCGTCGGGGCACCGGGTCAGCGTGTCGACATGAAGATCACGCCGTCGCCTACGGCGCTCCCGCACTCCGCGAAAGCCGGTACCAGGGTCGGGTTCCTGACCACGGGCAGCGGCTGGGGCGGGGAGAGGGCCCCGGTGACCCTGCGGAACAACCTCTCGAGGCCGTCTTTGCTGGCCAAGCTGGCGCGGTGGGAATAGGGTCTGTTACGAAAGTGGATCTTGGTCGTGGATGATCAAACTCTGTGGGACGTGGTGATCCGACGAATGGCCAGTGGGCCCGGCTGAAGCCGTTGTCGCCACAGGGCATCAAGCCGGGCCGTCCGCCGGTGTGGACGCGGCGGCAGCTGATAGACGGCATACGGTGGCGGACCCGGTCAGGTGCTCCCTGGCGCGATGCGCCGGAACGCTATGGGCCCTGGACCGGGCCTATGACCTGTTCCGCCGCTGGGCAGCGGGATGGCACCTGGGCCAGGATCGTCACCCACCTCCAGGCCGAGGCGGATGCGAAGGGCTTGATCACCTGGGACGTGAACGTCGACTCCACGGCCTGCCGGGCCCACCAGCACGCGGCCGGGGCGGCGAAAAGAGGGATCAGCAAAAGGAGCCGCCCGGCGGCATTGCCGTCGAGCCGGCCGACCACGGCCTCGGACGCTCCCGAGGCGGTCTGACGACCAAGATCCACCTTGCCGTCGAACAGGGGCAGAAGCCTCTGTCGGTGCTGATCACGGCCGGGCAGCGAGGCGACTCTCCGCAGTTCGAATCCGTCCTGGACGCGATCCGGGTGCCGCGGATCGGTCCTGGTCGGCCCCGTAAGCGACCGGCCGTGTGCGGGCCGACAAGGCGTACGACTCCCGCCGCAACCGGGGCTACCTGCGAAGACGCGGCATCAAGGCGACCATTCCGGTCCCGGCGGACCGAGTCCGCAACCGCCGGAAACTCGGCTCCCGAGGCGGTCGGCAGCCGAAGTTCGACAAGACCGAGTACCGCGAGCGCCACGCGGTCGAGTGCGGGATCAACCGCCTCAAGCGCCACCGGGCCGTGGCCACGAGATACGACAAACTTGCCGTCCGCTACGAGGCGACCGTGCTGGTGGCAGTCCTCAACGAGTGGCTGTGACAGTGGGTTTTGCCGTCGACCTCAGTCTGTCGGTGTCGGCACGGCGCAGGCATCGGCGATAGCCCGCGTGTCCCAGTAGAACGGACGGACCTCGGTGATCCGCCCGTCCTTGACCGTGATCGCTTGCAGAATGGGGAAGCTGAGTTCACGGCCGGTCGCGCGAGCGCGAGCACGGACCTGTGTGAGCACGACCGCAGTCTCACCGGTGGCCAGGAACTCCTGTTCCACCATCTCGAACGACTCCCACACCTCTCCCATCATGAGGAAGAACTGCGTCATGCCGTTGTGCCCGCGCCAAGTGCCTCCGTAGGGCAGGGCATCTGCTTGATGCAGCTCGACATCCGGCGCAAAGAAGGGGGCGAGGAGGTCGAACGACGCCTCGCCAGGGCCTCCCGCCGCCAGGTACTCCGCCTCAGCCGCATACATGCCGGTGAGAACTGTTGCCGACTCCGTAGCGGATGACATCGTCATGCCGCCAGCATGAGGACCACAGCAGAACCCTTGCTGGCGGCAATCAGACATCGTTGTGCTGCACGGTCGGCCCTTCCGCAACACGCCCTACCAGCTCGATTTTCAACCTGGGGTCTCGGAGGGTGCTCGGGTCTTCCCCCAAAGGCCGCGTTTGCGATCTTTGTAGATGGCGCTGTGACTTGGCGCTCAGCCGGGGGATGAGTCGGACAGTTGGCGGAACCGAGCGCATCAGTTGGCGGGCGAGCACGGCCTGCCACGCTTGCCTGCGGGTTCTTCAGAGATATCGGGGGATTCGCTCGACCGCGCCGTCATCGTGCCACGAGGTGAAGTACCAGTACACCGTCGGCCACGGCGCGAGGTCCTTCGGGAGCTGCCGCCAGGCGCATTCGGTCCGCACGACGGAGAAGATCGCGTCCACGATTTGCCGCCGCGGATGCTTCTCCCGGTGGCCGCTCCTGGGTCCCACCCTGGCTGGTGACAGCAATGGCTCTACCAGCGCCCACTGCCCGTCCGTCAGGTCCGACGTATACCCACCCCCAGCACCGCTCATGGCATGCGCAACGACGACTTCAGCAACGGGGCACGGCAGATCTCAAAGCGGTCTGAGCTGAGGGTGACGTGCTCCTCATGAGATCCGCGCCTTGAAATGCGATTGCCCGACCGAGCCGAGCCACTCGATCGAGACCCGCCGCAGCACTGGATAGCTCGGTGACTTTTGATGTCACTCCCGGCGGCGTGGGAGCTGAGGGGGCCCGGAGTCTTGGGTGAGAGCCAATCCGCCTCGGCGGGTCCTCGGTGGAGCACGGCTGTCAGTGGCGGGTGGAAGACTGCCCGGCATGATCGAACCGAACCCGAAAGCGAACCTTCTCCGATACCTGCAAGAAGGGCGTGACGCCCTGTTGTGGAAGCTCGATGGGCTCTCGGAATACGACATCCGTCGTCCCCTGACCCCGACGGGCACGAACCTGTTGGGGCTGGTCAAACATGTCGCCAGCGTGGAGCTGGGGTACTTCGGCGACACGTTCGGGCGGCCGTTCTTCGATGAGAAGCCGCCGTCCTGGTGGTATACGGAGGACGCGGAACCCAACTCGGACATGTGGGCCAGTGCAGACGAGAGCCGCGAAGACATCGTTGGGCTCTATCACCAGGCGTGGGAGCACTCCAACAGCACAATCGCGACGCTGCCGCTTGACGCGATCGGTCACGTCCCCTGGTGGCCGGAGGAACGGCGGGAGGTGACACTGCACCACATCCTGGTGCGCGTGATTTCCGATACTCAGCGGCACGCCGGCCACGCCGACATCGTGCGAGAGCTCATCGACGGATCTGTCGGGTATTTGCAGAGCAAGGACAACATGCCGCCAGGTGATCAAGCATGGTGGGAGGGCCACCGAAGCCGACTGGAGCGTGTGGCGCGGGAACTCGGTAACCGCTGACCTCACCTGCTGCCGGCGCCCCCGCTGGCCCCTCATCAGCCAGCGGCGGCCTGTTCAGCCAGGGCTTCGGTGTGGGCGAGTCGGAAGGACTCTGTGCCGGTCTGGATGATCGCTCCGGTTTTCGGTAGCGGCAGCGGCGGGCGATTTCTTGGCGGTGTCTTCTCCAGGCCGACCGGTTCAGTGCGTGGATGACGGTGTCGCGGTGGGCTCGTCCGTTGAAAGCCGTCCGGAGTACGGTGGCCCGCCCACTCCGCGAGTTGCCAGCCGTTCTTCCGTGCCGCCTGCCCCAGCAGACCACGGACATAGTCCCGCATCCGCCACCGCAGATCCGCCCGACCGAACCGGCCCGCCACCCGCACGAGCACCGACTCCAACTCACCAATCCAGCAATCGACTTCAGTCATCCCCTCCATACCAGGACAACGACAACCACCAGCTCAGGCACGAACAGCTGCTGGAGTGCTGAGAATCCTCCAGATGCTACGTTCCAGCCCATGAACTCCGAGAAAGCCGAGGCGGGGACCGGAAAGCCGCCCATGCGGGACGCGTTGGTGGCGGCGGCCTTCCAGTTGTTCCTCGAGCGGGGTTACGAGCAGACCACGGTCGACGACATCGTGGCGCTCGCCGGTGTCGGACGGCGCTCGTTCTTCCGCTACTTCCCGTCCAAAGAGGACGTGGTCTTCCCGGACCACGAGCGGTGCCTGGCCGACATGAGGGCCTTCCTCGCGGACGGCTCCAAGGGCGACGAACCGGTGGCGCGGGTCTGCGACGCGGCCCGGCTCGTGCTGCGGATGTACGCCGAGAACCCGACGTTCTCCGTGCAGCGCTACCGCCTCACCAAGCGGGTTCCGGGGCTGCGGGCCTACGAGCTGTCGGTGGTGTGGCGCTACGAACGGGCTCTCGCCGAGTACCTGCGCGGGCGCTTCGCGGCCCGCCCGGACGGGACCCTGCAGGCCGATGTGATCGCGGCGGCGGTGGTCGCCGCGCACAACAACGCGCTGCGCTCCTGGCTGCGTTCGGACGGGCAGGGCGAGGTGAGGGCCACGGTGGACCACGCGCTGGCGTACGTGCAGTCCGCGTTCGGCGGCGTCCCGGCGCCTCCGGCCGGCGACCGGCCCGACGACGTGGTGGTCGTCGTCTCGCGGCGCGGGGCGCCTCTGTGGCGGGTGATGCAGGAGATCGAGTCGGCGCTGGGGCGGACCTGAGGGTCCGCACATCGAGGGTACGGAGTGCCTTTACGGGTGGCACTGAGTGCCATACTCTGTGCTGCGTGCACGGTGGCACGGCGAGCCGGGCACACGTGTGCGCGGGCGCCCCCGCACACGGATTCCGGGCGAGTGCAGGGAGTTGACAGCGTGTACCACCACTCAGGAAGCGTCGCTCAGCAGACAGCCGCCTCCGCGACGGGTCTCCTCGCCCCCAGGGGCCAGGACACGGACGCCATCCTCTTCCAGCGCTGCGCCTGGTGCGGCACCGCCATGTACCACCGCCTGCTGTGTCCGGTCTGCCGGGGCAGCGAGCTGCGCACGGAGCGCGCCGAGGGCACGGGCACGGTCCGCCACTCCACGGTCGTGCACCGCAACACACCCGCGGCACGCAATGTCTCCCTGGTCGAGATGTCCGAGGGCTTCGTGGTGCGCGGCCGGGTGATGGGCCCGCCCATCGGCATCCACAGCGGGGACCGGGTGCGGCTGTCCACCGTCAAGGACCCGGTCCGGGGCGAGCCGGTCTTCCAGCTGCTGGACGAGCCGTTCCGGGCCTGGAGCTGACCTCCGCTCACCCGGGGAACAGCTCGCCTGTGCGCACGGGCCGTCCGGTTTCGAAGCTCCGGTTGGCCGCCAGGCCCACGGCCAGGGCCAGCGCTCCGTCGCGCTCGGTGGCCGTCGGGTGGGTAGCCGCCGCGAGGCCCGCGGGCCGGCCTGGCTCGGCGGGGCCGAACAGCGCGTCCAGCATGCGCGGGTCGCCGCCGCCGTGGGCCTCGTGGGCGACCGTGAGCGGCACGTCCACCGGGGGCTGCCACAGCGGACGCAGGGTGAGGCGGGCGCCACCCGCGTGCGCGGACGCCGTGTCGCCGTGCACCGCGCCGGCCGCCGAGGTGGTCCCGGTCAGGGCCGGCTGCCAGCGGCTCTCCTCGACCTCCAGCTCCAGCCGGCCCCCGCTGCCGTTGAACATCACCCGGTAGCCCTCCCACGGGGAGTAGGCGGTCAGGTGGTACGTCATCGTCGCGCCGCGCGCGTAGCGTACGAGGACGGACATGTCGTCCTCGATGGTGATGGGACCGTCGAAGACGTTCCGGTCGCGCAGGTAGCCGTCGTCCCGCTCGGCGTCGAGGTAGAGGGCGCGCAGGGTGTCGTCGGCCGCGAGGTCCAAGGCGAAGGGATCACCGGCGGCCCGGTCGGCTCCGTGGGCGCGCTCGTAGTCCCGGCGCAGTCCGTGCCGCTCCCCCGCCTCGCGGCCGTAGAAGCCGAGCCGCCCGTAGCCGAAGGCCTCCCGGGGCTCGTCGGCGAGCCACCAGTTGACCAGGTCGAAGTGGTGCGAGGACTTGTGCACCATCAGGCCGCCGCTGCTGCGCTTCTCGCGGTGCCAGCGGCGGAAGTAGTCGGCACCGTGCCGTACGTCGAGCAGCCACTCGAAGTGGACCGACAGCACCTCGCCGATCGCACCGTCGGCGAGCAGGGCGCGGACCTTCTCGTGAACGGGGTTGAAGCGGTAGTTGAAGGCGACGGTCAGGGAGTTGCCGGTCTCCCGGACGGTGTCCAGGATGCGGGCGCAGCGCTCGGCGTCGACGGTCATCGGCTTCTCGGTGACGACCCGGCAGCCCGCCTTCAGGGCCGGGACGATGTAGCGGTCGTGCTCGGCGTCGACGGTGGTGACGACGACCTCGTCGATCCCCTCCTCCGCGAGCAGGTCGGGGAAGCGTTCGGGCTCCCAGGTGGTGGCGGCCGGTGCGCCGGTCTCGGCCAGCAGGCGGTTGTGGAAGGCCATCCGGGTCGGGCTGGGGTCGCACAGCGCCGCCACGAGATGTCCGGGGCGTTCGGCGAGGCCGCGGGTGAACAACCGGGCCCGGTGGCCGGTGCCGACGACGGCTGCGCGCAGGGCGGGATCTCGGCTCATGGCAGGTGGCCTTTCCTGGAAACGGGATGTCCACGCCCCTGGAGCCGCAAGCGCTTGCTGAAGTCGTCGTCTCAGAGGGTCACGCGGATGCCCACGGTGCCGTCCGGACCCCGCCGCAGCCGACTGAAGAACAGCGTGAGCCGGCCCGTGAGCCCGTACTTGCGGGCGATGAGCTTCCGGTAACGGGCGGTGGTGGCCGCGTCGCAGATCTCCGCGGTGGCCGGGACCTGGTCGCCGGTGGGGTTGCCGCGCAGGTCGCAGGGGCCGACCAGGACGTCGGCGCGGTCGCGGATCCGCTTCACCTTCCAGGAGTCGGCGGGCGTCCAGACGCCGAGCGCGTCGCCGTCGCGCACCACCCATACGGGGGTGGCGACCGGCGTACCGTTCCTGCGGTAACTGGTGATCAGCAGGTACTTGCCCGCACCCGGATCGTCCAGCGCCCTGTCGTCCATGGCGGGCAGTGTACGAGCCTGACCCGCGCGGCGCGCAGCAGGGCTCAGGCCGACGCCGCCGCCATCCTGCGCACCGCCTCCCTGATCACCTCGGGTGAGGCCGCCAGGTTGAGGCGGGCGTGGCCGGCTCCGCCGGTGCCGAAGGGCGGACCGGAGGTGAGGGCGACGCGGCCGCGGCGCAGGAAGACCTCCGCCGGGTCGTCGCCGAGGCCGAGGGCGCGGCAGTCGAGCCAGGCGAGGTAGGTGGCGTCGCCCGGGCGGTAGCGGATCGCGGGCAGATGCTCGGCCAGCAGGTCGGCGAGCAGCCGCCGGTTGGTGTCGAGCCCGGCCAGCAGGGCGTCCAGCCAGGCGTCGCCGTCGCGCAGGGCGGCGGTGTGGGCGAGGATGCCGACGTGGCTCGGGCCGTGTCCGACCTCCTCGGGCATGCGGGCCAGGTCGGCGGCGGCTTCGGGCCCGGCGATGGAGAGGGCGGCCTTGAGCCCGGCGAGGTTCCACGCCTTCGAGGCCGACATCAGGGACAGGCCGCGCTCGGCGCCCGGCACGCTCAGGTACGGCACGAACCGCGCGTCGTCGACCACGAGCGGCGCGTGGATCTCGTCGGCGACGACCCGGACGCCGTACCGCTCGGCGAGCGCGGCGACGGCGGACAGTTCCTCGGCCGTGTGCACGGTGCCGGTCGGGTTGTGGGGGCTGCACAGCAGGTAGGCGGCCCGCCGCCCGTGCGCGGCGACCTGCCGGAAGGTCTCCTCGAGGACGCCGAGGTCGATGCGTCCCTCCGGTCCGAGCGGGGCCTGCACCACCCGTCGGTCCATGTGGGCGACGAAGTGGTGGAACGGCGGGTACACCGGCGGGTTCACGACCACCGCGTCCCCGTACCCGGTGACCAGCTTGAGCATCTCCACGACGCCCAGCATGACGTCGGGCACGATCGAGGTGCGCTCCACGGCGAGCCCGTCCCAGTTCCAGCGCTTGGCGGCGAAGGCGGCCAGTGCCTCGGCGTACGCGGTGCCGGCGGGGTAGCCGGTGTCACCGAGTTCCATCGCGCCGGTGACGGCACGAACGACGGGCTCGGCGAGCGGCACGTCCATCTCGGCCACCCACACCGGCAGCACGTCATCGGGGTAGGTACGCCACTTGATGCTCGTGCGGCGCTTGAGCGTTTCCAGCGTGAGGGCTTCCAGGGGATTCGGTTCACCGGACGTCTCGTGCGAGATCCTGGTCATGAGCAACACGATAGGGGGCTGTGCGGTGAACGGGTGTCCGGAGGACGGGTAGGGGCAGCGGACCCGTTCTGGGTCCCCGTGGTCGCGACCCACGGCACGGTGGGCGCGAGGTCGCCTCCGACGGGCTGAACGGGCCGGGGACCCGGCGCTCACCTCCCGAAGAGATCACCCGCGCGCTGAACGCGGCACGGCTCCGCCCCGTATGGAGGGAGGGCGCTCGACTCCGAGAGTGCCCGGCGGTGTTCGCACCGTGATGTTCGGGTTCGGGAGCCATGCATGAGGCACGCACGACGACGGGTCGTCCGGCGAGTGACACGGCTGGCGGCCGTCGGCGGACTCCTCCTCGGAGGAGCGATGGTCACGAGCGCCGTGGCGAGCGAGCCCCCCGGCCCGGCCATCGGCGTCCCGTACACCGCTCCGCCGGCCACCGGTGAGGGCACCGGCCTCGTGTCCCGGCTCGGCGCCTCCCGTACGGCGGGCAGTTGGGTCGACCCGGCCGGGCGGCCGGTCGTCGCGGTCACCGACGAGAGGGCGGCCGCCGAGGTGAAGCGCGCCGGCGCGCAGGCGAAGATGGTCCGCCACAGCATGAGCGACCTCAAGTCCGCCACGGCCGCGCTGCGTTCGGCACCCCGCGTGGCCGGGACGTCGTGGGCGCTGGACTACAAGAGCAACGAGGTGGTGGTACGGGGCGACAGCACCGTCTCCGCCTCCGACTGGGCCCGGCTGACCGAAGTCGCGGACGGTATCGGCGGTTTCGTGCGCATGGAGCGCACCGAGGGCACCTTCACGACGCGGATCAACGGCGCACAGCCGATCCTGTCGACGGCCGGGCGCTGTTCGGCAGGGTTCAACGTGACGGACGGGAAGAGCGACTTCATCCTCACAGCCGGGCACTGCGGGCCCGACGGTTCCGTCTGGTTCGCCGACGAGCGGGGCCGGGAACAGGTCGGCTCCTCGCTCAAGGGGAGCTTCCCGGGCGACGACTACTCCCTGGTGCAGTACGACAGCGGCCGCGCGGGCAAGGGCGCGGACATCGTGGCGGTGGGCGACGGCAAGGGTGTGCGCATCACGGGCGTGGCCGATCCGGAGGTCGGGCAGAAGATCTTCCGCAGCGGCAGCACCAGCGGGCTGCGCGAGGGAGAGGTGACCGCCCTCGACGTGACGGTCAACTACCCCGAGGGCACGGTCACCGGGCTCATCGAGACGAACGTGTGCGCCGAACCCGGTGACAGCGGCGGCCCGATGTTCGCCGACGGTGTCGCGCTCGGCGTGACGTCGGGCGGCAGCGGGGACTGCGCGGCGGGCGGTACGACGTTCTTCCAGCCGGTGACTAAGGCGCTGACCGAACTGGGGGTCAAGCTGATCGTGGCCAAGCAGGCCGGTGGCACCGGCGCCGCACCCGCGCCGTCGGCGCCGGCGTCGCAGGGTGCCGCCTCCCCCGGTTCGTCGGCGCCGGTGACGGGCGAGGATGTGTCGACGCTGCTGACCCGTCTCACCGACCCGCGCAACGTGGGGCCCGGCCTGCTGGTCATCGCGGGCAGCCTCGTCGCCCTGGTGGCGACCCGGTGGATCCGGGCGGAACAGGACCGCAAGGCGTATCGGCAGTACTACTCGGCGACTTGGGGATGACGCCCCGACGGGGTGTGCGCTCCTCGTCCGAGCGTGAGCAGCACCGTGGCGGCCGCCGCCCCCGGCAGCCCCGGCACTGAGGTCTGCTGACCCGCTCGTACAGGAAGGCGAGTCCGAGGATGACGGGCAGGGCGGGGTAGAGGGAGGCGAGGACGACGGCGACGGCCGGCAACTGCCGCGGCTCTGCGAGCAGATACGGCGCGAGGCCGAGGGCCGCGCCGGCCCGGGCGAGGACGGCCCGCAGGCCGCGGACCGGTGGCAGCCTCAGTCGGCGGGCTTGCCGTGCCGCGTCCGGCAGGAGGACGAGGGCAGCGGCGACCCGGCCACGCGGCGACGGGCCACAGTCACTACTGCACCGGCCTGGCGGAGGGCGAGCTACTGCACGGCGACGCCGGCACTGGCGGGACGCGTCAAGACGGCGGGCCGCCGGTGAAGTCGACGATGCCGTGGACGACGGCCGAGGAAAGGGCGAGAAGGGCCCCCGTCGGATCAGGGGTGCCCCGGGGCGAGGGGCCGATGCGTCAGGCGAGGGCCCGGTGTGTCAACGGAACCGGGCGACGGTCAGGCCGCCGGCGCCGGCTGCGGGGCCGCGGCGGCCCACTCCAGGACGAGCCGCTGGTACTCCTCGCGCTGCTCGACGCTCAGTGTCCCGCCCGACCGGCGCCACAGGGCCCGGATCTCCTCGTTGACCTCGTCAGCCGATCGCTCGGAAGAGGATTCAACAGTGGTGGACATGCTGTGAAGCATACGTCGCCTGAAGTGAAGGCGATGTGAGTAATCATGAGCTAAACGGTCATTTTAGACAGTGTTACTGATCACGTCCATCTCCCGGTAAACGTGAGGCTGTTCACATCATCCGCCTGCGAGTGCCCTTTTCCGGCCCCGAGTTCCCCACGCTTCACACTTCGGCCGATCCCAGCACCAGCACCTTGATGGCCAACACGGCCGCACCGCGGGCCCAGTCGTGGAAATCGGAGACCTTGGTCTCGAGGTCGACGGGTGCGGCAAGCGGGTGCCGGTGGTCGCGGACGGTCTCCTCGACCGTCTCGCCCGCCACGTCCATCAGCCCGACCCCCTCACCCGCGAGCAGGATCTTCTGCGGCATCACGAAGTTGGAGATCTGGGCGAGGAGCGTACCGAGGGCGCGTGCGGCCTCGTCGACGACCCGGGCGGGCATCGGGTCCCCCTCGGCGGCGAGCGCGAGGATCTCCTCGTAGGTCCGGTCTCGGCCGGTGGCGGCCTGGACCTGGTAGCGGATGCTGGGGATGGTCAACAGCGAGACCGCGCTGCCGCGCCGGCCGTCGGGCGTGAGCGGGCCGTTGCGGTCCACGATCCAGTGCCGGCCGAAGCCGCGGTCCTCCTCCGCGAAGGGCACCCGCTCACCGCCCAGGACGAGCCCGTAGCCGAGTCCTGCACCGATGGTGAGGACGACGAAGCGCTCCAGGCCGCGTCCGGCGCCGAACCAGGTCTCCGCCTCGACGAGGGCGGCGACGTCGTTCTCGACGAACACCGGCAGCCCGGTCCGCTCCCGGACGAGGTCGGCCAGCGGCACGTCCCGCCACAGCAGGAAGGGCGACTCGCCGACCACGGCACGGTCCTGTACGAAGCCACCCACCCCGATGCCGATGCCGGCGAGGCCGGGGTGGCCCGCGGCCAGCTCGGCGGTCATCGCGGCGAGCACGTCGGCGACCTCGGCGGGCTCGTGGGTGGTGAGCGGGCGGTCGTGGCGGGCGACGATGTGGCTGCGCAGGGTGGTGACGACGCCGTAGACCGAATCTTCGGTGATCTTGAAGCCGAGGAAGAAGCCGGAGTCGGCGACGACGTCCAGCGGCTGCGAGGGGCGGCCCTGGCGCGTCTCCGCCGGCCCGCCCGCCTCGACCACCTCCACGAGCAGGCCCGACTCGATCAGCGGCTTGGTCAGCCGCGTGACGCTCCCGGCCGACAGACCCAGCCTGCGGGCGAGATCGGTGCGCGACAGCGGGCCGTGCACGAGCACCTCGATCGCCACCGAGCGCTCTCCCGGGCTCAGCGGCAGCCAGCCGGCGGTGCCTTCGGTCATGAAGGTCCGACTCCCCTCACCCATTTATTTCGCTCCGAAACCAACATGACCACACTACGGCCGCGACGGCTCCTGCGAAAAGATGTTTGCCTGCCTCTTGACGTAGCAATTGTTTCGCGCCAAAAGTAAGTCCCGCCAGAGGACGAGCCGCCGCATGCGAGGGAGTCTCCCGATGACCATCGCCTCCAGCAGCCCTCCGTCGCGTCTGCCCGCGGGCGGCGCCACGAAGGAACGCAGCACAGCCAGCACACGCCGGACCGATGCGGGCGAGAACGGAGGGGACGGACGACTTGCCGCGGTCTTCATCGCGCCGGCGCTGCTCGGCTTCGTGGTCTTCCTGCTGTGGCCGACGCTGCGGGGCATCTATCTGAGCTTCACCCGCTACAACCTGCTGACCCCGGCGGAGTGGGTGGGCCTGGACAACTACGTCCGCATGGTCAACGACCCCATCTTCTGGGACTCCCTGAAGGTCACCGTCGAGTACGTCGTCATCAACATCGGCGTCCAGACGGTCGCGGCGCTCGCCATCGCTGTCCTGCTCCAGAGGCTGACGCAGTCGGCGGTGATGCGCGGCATCGTGCTCACGCCGTACCTGATGTCGAACGTCGTCGCCGGACTCGTCTGGCTCTGGATCCTCGACACGCAGCTCGGCATCGGCAACGAGATCATCACCGCCGTGGGCGCGGACCGCATCCCGTTCCTCGCCGACGAGACCTGGGCGATCCCGACCATCGCGCTCATCAACGTGTGGCGGCACGTCGGGTACACCGCCCTGCTGTTGTTCGCAGGACTCCAGGCGATCCCGAACGACATGTACGAGGCGGCCCGGGTGGACGGCGCGAGCGAGTGGCGGATGTTCTGGCGGATCACCATGCCGCTGCTGCGGCCGGTGCTCGCGGTCGTGCTGATCATGACGGTGATCGGGTCGTTCCAGGTGTTCGACACCGTGGCCGTGACCACCGCGGGCGGCCCCGCGAACGCCACCAACGTCCTCCAGTACTACATCTACGGCTCGGCCTTCGGCCGCTTCCAGTTCGGCTACGCCTCGGCGATGTCCGTCGCACTGCTGGTGGTGCTGAGCGCGATCACCGTCCTCCAGTACCGGCTCACCCGGGCCGGCCGGACCGACCTCGGCTGACGGAAGGGAGACACCGGCATGGCTGCCGTGACGACAACGACGACCGCGGGACCGGTGCGGCGCGGGTTCCCCTTCGGGCGGGTCGCCGCCTGGACCGCGATGGGCCTGATCGTGCTCATCACCCTGCTGCCGTTCTACTGGATCCTGCGCACCGCGCTCTCCACCAACGCGGGCCTGAGCGCCGACCCCACCAACCCCCTCCCGGTGGACCTCACCACCAGCGGCTTCGAACGGGCGCTGGGCCTGCAGTCGGCCGAGGAGGCGATCGCGCAGGGCGGCGCCGGCGGCGGGCTCGACTTCTGGCGGTACCTGCTCAACTCGGTGCTGGTCTCGACCCTGATCACCGGTTGTCAGATCTTCTTCTCCGCGATGGCCGCGTACGCCTTCTCACGGTTGCGCTGGCGCGGACGGGACAAGATGTTCGGCCTGTTCCTGGCCGGGATGATGGTGCCGGCCATCTTCACGCTGCTGCCGAACTTCGTGCTCATCAAGCAACTGCACCTGGTGGACACGCTCCTCGGCATCGCACTGCCCACCATGTTCATGACCCCCTTCGCGGTGTTCTTTTTGCGGCAGTTCTTCATGAACATCCCGCGGGAGGTCGAGGAGGCCGCGCTGCTCGACGGTGCCGGGAAGGTCAAGATCTTCTTCCGGGTGGTGCTGCCGATGGCGTCCACGCCGCTCGTCACACTGGGCGTGCTGACGTACATCACCTCCTGGAACGACTACTTCTGGCCGCTGATGGTGTCCTACAGCGACAGCTCCCGCGTGCTGACCGTGGCGCTGGCGATCTTCCGGGCGCAGACCCCGGCGACCGGCGTCGACTGGTCCGGGCTCATGGCGGCGACGCTCATCTCCGCACTGCCGATGCTGGTGCTGTTCGCCTGCTTCGCCCGCCGCATCGTCAGCTCCATCGGCTTCACCGGGATCAAGTAAGGGGACTGTGATGCGAATTCGTACGCTTGTGGCGGCGACCGGAGCGCTGGCGCTGTCCCTGGTCAGCGGATGCGCGCAGGGAGGCGCCGCCGGATCGTCCGCGAACACCGTCACCTACTGGCTGTGGGACGCCAACCAGCTGCCCGCCTACCAGGCCTGCGCGAAGGGGTTCGAGAGGGAGAACCCCGGACTGAAGGTGAGGATCACGCAGTTGGGCTGGTCCGACTACTGGACGAAACTCACCGCCGGATTCATCGCGGGCACCCAGCCGGACGTCTTCACCGACCACATCCAGAACTTCGGCCAGTTCGCCGACCTGAAGGTCCTCGAACCGCTCGACGACCTCGGCATCAAGGACTCCGACTACCAGCCGGGCCTCGCCGCCAACTGGATCGGCAAGGACGGCCACCGGTACGGCGCCCCCAAGGACTGGGACACCGTCGCGCTCTTCTACAACCAGAAGATGACGAAGGAGGCCGGCCTCACCGCCGAGCAGCTCAACAGCCTCTCCTGGAACCCGAAGGACGGCGGCACCTTCGAGAAGGCCATCGCCCACCTCACGATCGACAGGAACGGCAAGCGGGGCGACGAGCCGGGCTTCGACAAGAACAACGTGAAGGTGTACGGCCTGGCCACCAACGGCGGCGGCTTCGGCGACGGCCAGACCCAGTGGAGCAACTTCGCCGCCTCCGCCGGGTGGAGCTACCTGGACAAGCCGCGCTGGGGCACGAAGTACCAGTACGACAGCAAGACCTTCCAGTCGGTCATCAAGTGGTACTTCGGCCTGGCGAAGAAGGGCTACATGCCGCCGCTGTCCGACTACAACGTCCAGTCCAACCAGGCGAACACGCAGGTCGCGGCGGGCAAGGCCGCCACCGCGTTCGACGGGGCCTGGATGATCTCGTCGTACGCGGGCTTCAAGGGCCGGGACATCAAGACCGCCCTGACGCCGGTCGGCCCGACCGGCAAGCGCGCCACCATGATGAACGGCCTCGCCGACTCCGTCACCAAGGCCTCCAAGAACAAGGAGGGCGCCAAGAAGTGGGTGGCGTATCTGGCCTCGGACAAGTGCCAGAAGGTCGTCGGCGGTTACGGCGTCGTCTTCCCCGCGACGAAGGCCGGGACCGAGGCCGCCGTCGCCGCGTACCGGAAGAAGGGCATCGACGTCTCGGCGTTCACCCAACCCGTGGCCGACAAGAAGAACTTCCGGACGTTCTCGTACCCGATCGCCAGCTACTCGGCGGACATGACGGCGCTGATGTCGCCCGCGATGGAGGACATCTACGGCAACGGAAAGCCGGTCAGCAGCCTCGACGCGACCAACGAACAGATCAACCTGATCCTCTCGCAGTGATCCCCCGACCAGTGAAGGACACCCCTCACATGACGTTCTCCATCGGCATCGTCGGCGCCGGACAGTTCTCGGGACAGTTCGCCACGCTGTTCCAGGCCCATCCCGGCGTCAGCGACGTCTACGTCACCGATCTGCTGCCCGAGAGGGCCGAGCAACTCGCCGCAGCCCAAGGGCTGGCGGGCACCTTCCCGTCGTACCAGGCCATGCTGGAATCGGAGGACGTCGACGCCGTCGCGATCTTCACGCAGCGGTGGACGCACGGGCCGCTGGTGCTCCAGGGTCTGGGCGCCGGCAAGCACGTGTACTCCGCGGTCCCCATGGCGATCAGCACGGAGGAGATCGCGGCGATCATCGACGCGGTCAAGGCCACCGGGCTGACGTACATGATGGGCGAGACCAGCGAGTACAACCCGGCGACGGTCCACGCCCGCAACCAGATCGCCGAGGGCGCCTTCGGGCGGCTGTTCTACGCCGAGGGCGACTACGTCCACGACATGGACCTGGGGTTCTACGAGGCCTACCAGTACAGCGGCGGCGAGAACTGGAAGGCCACCGCCAGCTATCCCCCGCTGCTGTACCCGACGCACGCGGTCGGCGGGGTGCTGGGCGCCTGGAAGACCCACGCGGTCAGCGTGTCGGCGATCGGTGTCGTCGACGACCGGGGCGACGGGGTCTTCGACAAGGAGGTCAGCCAGTTCGGCAACGACTTCTCCAACGCCACCGCGCTGTTCGAGGTGGCGGGCGGCGGCTCGTTCCGTACGAACGAGTTCCGGCGGGTCGGCTACCCCTCGCACATACGGGAGTCGCGTTTCCGCTTCTTCGGCACCGAGGCCAGCATGGAGCAGCTCGCCACGGTCGCCCTCTGGCAGGACAAGAAGGGGGTGAAGGACATCAGCGAACTGCTGGAGCCCAAGCCCACCATGTCGCCCGACGACCCGTCGCTCCAGCACATCGCGCCGGAGCTGCGGGCGGCCTTCACCTCCGGGTCGGCTCCCGTGCACGACCGTGCGCGGCTGCCCAGGGAGTTCGACAACCTCCACAACGGCCACGAGGGCAGCCATCACTTCCTGGTGGACGACTTCGTGACCGCCGTCAACACGCGCACGCTGCCGTCGGTGAACGCGTGGGTGGCCGCCCGCTACACCCTGCCGGGCATCATCGCGCACGAGTCGGCGCGGCAGGGTGGGGTGCGGCTGGAGATCCCGGACTTCGGGGACGCGCCCCTGTAGGGGCCCGTAGGGGCTCTGCGCGAGCCGGGTGCCTGGATCAGGTGCCCGGCTTGCGGCCGTACACGAAGACGTCGTCGTTCTTCTTCAGCAGCGACCAGTACTTCTTGGCGTCGGTCTTGGTCATGTTGACGCAGCCGTGCGAGCCCGGCGGGTTCCACATGCTCACGCCGACCGAGTGGAAGGCCTGGCCGCCGTCGAAGAACTGGGCGTAGGGCATCGGCACGTCGTAGATGGACGAGACGTGGTCGATGTTGCGCCAGTAGATCTTCTTCAGGCCGGTGCGGGTCTCGTACCCGTTGCGGCCGGTGCGGACCGGGACGGGGCCGTGGACGAGCTTCTTGCCGTCCTGGATCCAGCTCAGCTGGAGGGTCAGGTTCACGCAGGCGATCCGGCCCTTGTTCACCGGGCACTTGCCGTCCTTGTTGGGGTTGTTCCCGACGGCCTTCTGCTTCTGCATCAGGTCCATCACTCCCCAGGTGACGGGCCCGGCGTAGCCGATGTTCGGGGAGATGCCGTGCTTGGTCTGGAAGGCGCGGATCGCCTTGCAGTCTGCGGCCGACTGCTTGCCGTCGACCGGACGGCCGAGGAAGTTCTCCACCTGCTTCTGGTACGGGCCGGTCTGCGTGGTGCAGCTCGCGGCGGCGGCCGGCGTGGCGCCGAGCGCGAGCGTGAGTGGCGCCACCAGGCCGGTGATCCCGAGTGCGACGGCACTCCGTCTGCCTACGTCCCCCATGGCTGGTCAGCCCTTTCGCGGAAGTGGGTCTGCGATGTCTGCAAGCTAGACGGGCGTACGGGGGTTCCGGTTGTACTGTCCGACGCGCTGGAACGGAACAGTGACAATTCCCACCGGAAGCGGATGGGCATATCCATCCATAACGTGCCGTCATGGACGTTCGAAATCCGTGAGGGTCGTCCGTGTCACCGGTACCCGGTGGTGTCCGCCGGTTTGTCCGCGTCCTGGACCTCGACGAGGTAGCGCCAGGCGTCCGGGCGGCTGCCGTCGAGGTCGGTGAAGCCGTAGATCTGGGCGAGGCCGCCGCTGGAGAGGGATCGGCCGTTCCAGCGCGTCACGTCCGGGTCGGTGGCGAGCGCGGCCACCGCCCTGCCCACGTAGCGCGGCGTCTCCGAGATGGCGAAGTGGGGGACGCGTTCCAGGGCGTCGCGCCAGTTCTCCTCGCGCACCTCGAAGGCGTCCAGCATGATCTCCGAACGCATCCAGCCCGGGGTGAGGGCGACGGCGGTGGCGCCGCGCGGGCCGAGTTCGTGGCCGAGGGCGAAGGCCATGCGCAGGACGGACGTCTTGGCGAGGTCGTAGAAGAAGCTGTTGCGGTAGTTCGCGCCGTTGTAGTCGGCAGTGCCGTCGGTGACCTCGACGACCAGGCCGCCGGGGTTGCGCAGCAGCAGGGGCAGGGCGTGGTGGCTGGTGACGGCGTGCGTCTCGACGGCGAGCCGGAGCAGGTGCAGGCCGTTGTCGAGGTCGTGCTCCCAGAGCGGGGTGTCCCACTCGAAGAGCTTCTCTCCGCCCCAGATGTCGTTGACGAGGACGTCGAGGCGGCCCTGCTCGTCCGCGATGCGGTCGACGAGGGCGCGGACCTGCGCCGGGTCGAGGTGGTCGGTGGGTACGGCGACGCCCCGCCCGCCGGCCTCGGTGACCAGGTCGGCGGTGTCCTCGATGGTCTCCGGACGGTCGTACTCCGAGCGGCCGGCGCGGGTGCTGCGGCCGGTGACGTAAACCGTGGCGCCGGCCGCGCCGAGTTCCACCGCGATCCCCCGTCCGGCGCCCCGGGTCGCCCCGGCGACCAGTGCGACCTTGCCCTGCAACGGAGCTGACATGTCCGGCCTCCCGTGTCCTCGACTGCTTGCCGCTCTCAGCGTGACGGGTAAGCCGGACATCTTCTGTCGCCTTTTCCGGGGGGCCCGCGGTCAGTGCCCCCGGGCGATCCACTCCTGCAGGTGCGGGGCCTCCGCGCCGATGGTGGTGGAGTCCCCGTGGCCGGTGCGGACCGTCGTCTCGGGCGGCAGGGTGAGCAGCCGGTAGCGGATCGAGTCGATGATCGTCGGGAAGTGCGAGAAGGACCGGCCGGTGGCGCCCGGGCCGCCCTGGAAGAGGGTGTCGCCGGTGAAGACGGTGCCGAGCCCCGGGTCGTACAGGCAGACCGCGCCGGGCGCGTGCCCAGGGGTGTGCAGGACCCGCAGGTCGGCGCCGCCGGCCTCGATGACCTGGCCGTCGACCAACCAGGCGTCGGGCTCGCGGTCCGGGTGGGTCCGCTGCCACAGCGGCAGGTCGTCGTGGTGCAGCCAGATGGTGGCGCCGGTGCGCTCGGCGAGGGCGGGGGCGGCGTCGATGTGGTCGTTGTGGGCGTGCGTGCACACGATCGCCGTCAGCCGACGGTCGCCTACGGCCTCGGCGATGGCGTCGGCGTCGTGGGCGGCGTCGATGACGATCGCCTCGTGGTCGTCGCCGACGATCCACACGTTGTTGTCGACGTCCCAGGCGCCGCCGTCGAGGCTGAACCGGCCGGAGGTGACGAGGTGTTCGACGCGGGCGGTCATCACAGCACCGCCACCGAGCGCAGCACGTCGCCGTGGTGCATCCGTTCGAACGCCTTCTCCACTTCGTCGAGCCGGATGGTCTCGGTGACGAACGCCCCGAGGTCCAGGCGCCCCTGCAGATGCAGATCGATCAGCATGGGGAAGTCGCGGGAGGGCAGGCAGTCGCCGTACCAGCTCGACTTCAGCGCTCCGCCGCGGCCGAAGACGTCGAGCAGGGGCAGTTCGAGCTTCATCTCCGGCGTGGGGACGCCCACCAGGACGACCGTGCCGGCGAGGTCGCGGGCGTAGAAGGCCTGCCGGTAGGTCTCCGGGCGGCCGACGGCCTCGATGACGACGTCGGCGCCGAAGCCGCCGGTGAGTTCGCGGATCGCCTCGACGGGGTCGGTCTCGCGCGAGTCGACGGTGTGGGTGGCCCCCATCGCCCGGGCGGTCTCCAGTTTGCGGTCGTCGATGTCGACGGCGATGATCGTCGCCGCTCCGGCCAGGTGCGATCCGGCGATGGCAGCGTCGCCGACCCCGCCGCAGCCGATGACGGCGACCGAGTCGCCCCGGCCGACGTTGCCGGTGTTGATCGCGGCACCGATGCCGGCCATCACACCGCAGCCCAGCAGTCCGGCCACCTGCGGGGTGACACCCGGGTCGACCTTGGTGCACTGCCCGGCCGCGACCAGGGTCTTCTCGGCGAAGGCGCCGATGCCGAGGGCCGGGGACAGCTCGGTGCCGTCGGTGAGGGTCATCTTCTGCCCGGCGTTGTGGGTGTCGAAGCAGTACCAGGGCCGCCCGCGCAGACACGCCCGGCACTTCCCGCACACAGCACGCCAGTTGAGGATCACGAAGTCACCGGGCTCGACGTCGGTGACACCGTCGCCGACCGCCTCGACCACGCCCGCGGCCTCATGGCCGAGCAGGAACGGGAAGTCGTCGTTGATGCCGCCCTGCTTGTAGTGCAGGTCGGTGTGGCACACCCCGCAGGCCTGGACGCGCACGACCGCCTCACCCGGGCCGGGGTCGGGCACCACGATGGTCTCGATCCGCACCGGCTCGTCCTTACCGGGGGCGATCACACCGCGTACTTCCTGCGCCATGGTGCTGACTCCTTCGTCGGCCGGGTCCGTTCCCTTCCGACCCTACGCGTGACTGATCGGCAAGGGGCGCGGATCGGCCAGCTCCGACCAGCGAGTCCGCCGCGAAACCGGCGGGCCGCGCGGGGCGGCACCGCCGTAGCCTGAACGCTCCGCCCGACGCCGAAGGAGCGACGTGAGCATCGCAGAGACCGAGTCCGGCACGCCCGCGTGGCGGCAGCTCCTCGGATACGTACGGCCGCACCGCTGGTCCCTGTTCGCCGGTGCGCTGCTCTCGCTGGTCACCGGGGCGACCGGACTGCTGCTGCCGCTGGTGGCGCAGCGCCTGATCGACGATCTGTCGCACGAGAGGGCCATCACCGGCGCGCTGCTGGCGATGTCGGCCCTGGTCGTGACCAACGCGGCGGTGGGCGCGCTGGGTTCGTACGTGCTGCAGCGCACCGCCGAGTCGGTGGTGCTGGGCGCGCGGCGCGCCCTGTCGTCGTACCTGCTGCGGCTGCGGATCACGGCCGTGGACCGCAGCGAACCCGGCGACCTGATGGCCCGCATCACCTCCGACACCACCCTGCTGCGCGCGGTCACCACCGACTCGCTGGTCGGCCTCGGCACGGGCGGGCTCACACTCGTCGCGACGGTGGTGATGATGGGCCTGGTGGATGCCGTGCTGCTGGGCGTCACCCTGGCGGTGATCCTGGGCGCCGGCGTGGTCCTCGGGGTGATCGTGCCGCGCATCAACAAGGCGAGTCGGCAGGCGCAGGACGCGGTGGGTGTCATGGGTGCCTCGCTGGAGCGGATCCTCGGCGCTCTGCGCACCGTGAAGGCGTCCGGTGCCGAGCAGCGGGAGGAGCACACGCTGCACGAGGCGGCGCAGGAGTCGTGGCGGCAGAGCGTGCGGGCCGCCAAGTGGTCGGCGGCCGCGGGCAACACGGCGGGGCTGGCCATGCAGATCGCGTTCATCACGGTGCTCGCGGTGGGCGGCGCGCGCGTCGCGACCGGCGTGGTCGACGTGGGCACGCTGGTGGCGTTCCTGCTGTACGTCTTCTACCTGATGTCACCGATACAGCAGGTCGTCGGCGCCATCACCCAGTACCAGACGGGCGCCGCGGCCCTCACCCGCATCCAGGAGGCGCTGCGCCTGCCCGCGGAACCGGCCGCCGTGACCGCGCCCCTGCCCTCCCCCGGCGCCGAACCGGCCGCGCTGGCCTTCGAGGACGTCCGTTTCCGCTACGCCGACGACCTGCCGTACGTCCACCACGGCGTGACGTTCGCCGTGCCCGCGCAGGGCATGACGGCGTTCGTGGGTCCGTCCGGCGCCGGTAAGACCACCGTCTTCTCGCTGATCGAGCGGTTCTACGACCCCGAATCCGGCGTGATCACGCTCGACGGGCGGGACCTGAACGACTGGGAGCTGCCCCAGTTGCGCGCCGCGATCGGCTATGTGGAGCAGGACGCGCCCGTCCTGTCGGGCTCGCTGCGGGACAACCTGCTGCTGGGCAATCCGGACGCGGACGACGACGCCCTCACGCGGGTGCTGAAGACGACCCGCCTGGACGGTCTGGTCGCCCGGCTGCCGGACGGTCTCGGCACGCTCGTCGGGCACCGGGGCACCAAGCTGTCCGGCGGTGAGCGGCAGCGTGTCGCCATCGCCCGCGCGCTGCTGCGCCGTCCCCGGCTGCTGCTGCTCGACGAGGCGACCTCGCAGCTCGACGCGGTGAACGAGGCGGCGCTGCGCGACACCGTCGCGGACGTGGCCCGGACGACCACGGTCCTCGTGGTGGCGCACCGGCTGTCGACGGTGACGATGGCCGACCGGATCGTGGTGATGGACGCGGGCCGGGTCCGGGCCGTCGGCACCCACCGCGAGCTGGTGACGGCCGACCCGCTCTACGCGGAGCTGGCGGCGACGCAGTTCCTGGCCGCGGCGGACTGAGCCCGGGCGGGCGTGAGGGCCGCCCGGATCCGGGCGGCCCTCACGCGCACGCAGCCGTCGGCGGACGTTCGGACGAATCCGAAGACCGGGGAGACCAGGTCTACGACCTGGTTCAGCTGGTCGAGGTCGTTCAGGCGGTTGAGCCCGGCCAGCCGCGAGCGGGGCCGCGGGATCTCGTCCTTGTGCTCGGCGGGGATGTCGCCCACGGTGAGCGAGCGAGCATGGCCGTCGGGCTGAGCGGGCTCCTGGCTTCCGCGTCGGCCGCGTTCGCCATCGCCGCGGCGTGCCCGGTGCCCCCCGGCGAGACCAACGGCGGCGACCACAGGTCGTGTTGACCCGGTCCGGCAGCGGCATCGGCTCCTCACCACGCCGGTACGGCGTCAGCACCAGCAGATCGCCGCCGAACCAGTCCGTTGGGATCATGCCTCTCGCACGCGAGCGGGTCCCCCGGTGGACATGGGCGTGCGGCCTCGCTCACCCGTCGGGCCCGGCGTCCCCCTGCGCTTGCCGAGGCCGCCGGGCGGGAGGAGGCTCGGGAGGGAGAGGTCCCTCGCGGCCCGCCTCCGACCGGGTCGCGGCCCTTCGAAGGAGGTCATCATGGGAACCGCGGCAGACCCCGCCTTCGACCGGGAGACCCTGCGCCGGGGCTTGGAAGGCAACACCCCGGACATCCTGCTGTCCCTCTACGCCGACGACGCCGAGATGCGCATCGTCGACCGCACGACCCAGCCCAGCCACCCCAAGGTCCTGCACGGCCGCGACGAGATCGGCCGGATGCTGGAGGACGTCTACAGCCGCGACATGTCGCACAAGCTGGAGCACTGCGTCATCCAGGGCGACGAGGCCGCCTACAGCGAGAGCTGCGAGTACGCGGACGGAGTGCGCGTCCTGTCCGAGTCCATGCTCTCGTTGCGCGGCGGCAAGATCGCCGAGCAGACCCTGGTCCAGGCCTGGGACGAGGAGGAGCAGCGCTGACGGGCCCGGTCAGGGCCGGGCCGTGACCGGCGCTGAGGTGACGGACCCCGTGGTGCGAGCGGCGGTCTGACCGCTGTCAGTCCTCGGCCTGTGCCGGGTTCCGCAGCACCTCGATCAGGCTGGCGTAGCTGTCCGTTCCATGGCCCGCGGCGCTGGCCTTCTCCATGGCGGTCCTCAGCAGCTCGGGCAGGGCGTTGTCGACACCCCGGGCCTGCGCCGCGTGGATCAGGTGGCCGATGGCCGCGATCTGCACGTCGACGGTGGCGTCGTCGCCCGGGTAGCGGCCGGCGTCCACCTGGGAGGCGTAGGTGGTGAGGAAGCCCGCCACGGCCGTCAGCCAGCGCGTCGCGACGGGGGTGAAGGCGGTGGCGGCCGTTCCCTCGGCGCCGACCAGGGCGGTGCCGTGCAGCCAGCCGGTCATCGTGGACCACATCAGGCCGAGCAGCGCGGCGTCGTAGAGGGAGGCGAGGCCGGGGTCGGTGCCCAGGTACAGGGGGTCGCCGAGGGCCGCCAGGGTGGAGTGGTGGGTGTCGAAGACCCGCTGGGAGCCGCTGTAGAGGAACATCATCGCGGGGTCGCCCACGCCGGGCGGGGTGGTCATGATGGCGCCGTCGAGACAGCCGGCCCCGTGCGCGTCGGCCCACCGGACGGCCTCCCGGGCCTGCTCGGGAGAGCCGGAGGTGAGGTTGACCAGGGTTCTGCCCTTGAGCACGTCGACCGCCGGGGCGAGGACGGTGTGCAGCGCCTCGTGGTCGAGGACGCAGGCGATGATCAGCGGGGCGGCGGCGATCGCCTCCTGCGGGGACGCGGCCTGGCGGGCGCCGCGTTCGACCAGGGGCGCGGCCTTGTCCGGGGACCGGTTCCAGACGGTGGTCGGGTGGCCGCGGTCCAGCAGCGCGGCGGCCAGCGCCGAGCCCATCGAGCCGAGTCCGAGGACGGTGACGGCCTGGCGTGCTGCGGTCATGTTGCAACTCCTCGCGTGTGCAGGGGTGTTCGTACGTGCCGTGTGATCACGTACGGCCACGCTCGCAGGGCGTGAAGATCGGGAACAGTGACAGCAGTGACGCCCTCCACCAAATTCCTGCCATACGCTTCGGGCATGAGTGCCGGTTCTGTGGCCGTGGTGGTGACCGGGGAGATCGGGGTGCCCTCGTGGGATCTGTACGAACTGAGCATCCCCTGCACCGTGTTCGGCAAGCCGCAGCCCGATCTGGCCGACCCCTGGTACGAGCTGAGACTGTGCGCAGTCGGGGCCGAGGAGGGTCACGGCCACGGGCTGAGTCTGCGTACGCCCTACGGGCTGGACGGTCTGGTCGGTGCCGACACGGTCGTCGTGCCGTCGGTGCCCGACTCGTGCGTCGAGGAGGGCAGGCCGCTGCCGCGGGAGCTGATCGACGCCCTGCGCCGCGCCCATGACGCGGGGGCCCGCATGGTCTCCCTGTGCACCGGCGCCTTCGCGCTCGCCGAGGCCGGGCTGCTGGACGGGCGGCGTGCGACGGCCCACTGGATGCACACCGCCCAACTGGCCGAGCGCCACCCGAAGGTGGAGGTGGACGCTTCGGTGCTCTATGTGGACGACGGTGACGTCCTCACCAGCGCCGGGCTGACCGCCGGCCTCGATCTGTGCCTGCACCTGGTACGGCGAGATCTCGGTGCGCACGTCGCCAACCAGCTGGCGCGCCGCATGGTCGTGCCGGCCCACCGGCCGGGCGGGCAGGCGCAGTTCATCGAACTGTCCGTGCCCGCCAGTGACGACGAGGGGCTGGCCGCCGTCCTCGCGTGGGCCAGTGCCCACCTCGACCGGCCGCTGACCGTCGCCGACCTGGCGCGGCGGGCCGCCATGAGCCCGCGTACGTTCTACCGCCGTCTCCAGGCCGCCACCGGGACGACTCCGCTTCAGTGGCTCCTCGACCAGCGGCTCGGGCGCGCCCGGTCCTTGCTGGAGTCGACGGACCTGCCGATCGAGAAAATCGGCGAACTGAGCGGCCTGGGCACGGCCAACAACCTGCGTCACCACTTCCTCAAGCACCTCGGGGTGTCGCCCGGCGACTACCGGCGGGCCTTCCCCGGGGCCCACGGGTCAGGGCGTGGCCGTACCCGAGGGTGACGGCCCCGCTGTCAGCGCTCCGGCTTCCACCCCGGCGGCCACAGGATCCCCAGCAGCTGGCGGACCAGTTCGTCGACGACCTCGTCGAGTGTCGCGTCCACCCAGCCGGCGCTCCAGTCGTGCAGCAGGCCGTTGACGCTGCCGATGAAGCCGGTCGCCGCGAGGCGGTAGTCGCGGGGTGCGGCCTCTCCTCGGGCGGCGGCCGCGTCGGCCTCGGCGCGGATGAGGTCGACCCAGCCGGCCCGGCGGGCGAGCCGCTGCTCCTCCAGACGCGGGCTGACACCGATGATCTCGACGAAGGTGATGCGGATCCGGCGCGGGTCGGCGGCGACGTTCCCGGCGTAGGCGCGGAAGATCGCGGTCGCCCGCTCGACGAGCGGCAGGTCCGCCGCGCCCGCGGCCGCCTCCAGCACCGCCGCCTCCGCCCAGCCGTTGACCTGGAGGTGCAGCGCGGCGAGCACGTCCTCGAGGGTGCGGAACTCCTCGTAGAACTGTCGCGTGGACAGCCCGGCGGCCTCGCTGAGCGCCGCGACCGTGGTGGAGCGGAAGCCGGGGGCGTCGCCGAACATCTGGAGCGCGGCGTCGAGGAACCGCCGACGCCGCTCGGCCTGCCGTTCCTCGGCTGTCTTTCCGCCGTAGCGGCCGGTCGGCGCCCTGAGTCTGCCCGGCACCGGCTCTCCCTTCGTCGTTCGATCACTGACTTTGTCGTGCACGCGGTCTTGTGGAGAAGGCCGCCCCTTCCTTACTTTGCAGTAAGTTCATTCTGAAAGCACGCGTGTTCAAAATTCCACGCACCTGTTTGGCATGTCCTAATCATCACGCTCGCCCCACCGCAGAGGAGGGAGCAGTCATGCCCGCTTTCCGACGACGGCATCTGTGCTCCGTAGCCGCCGCCCTCGCCCTGACCGCCACCGCTCCGGCGACCGCCGCCACCGCGGCCGCCACCGGCTCCTCCGCCGCGCTGCGCGAGGTGATGTTCGTGGGCAACAACTGGGACGGCACCGCCGATGTCATCAGGTCCACCGGCGACTTCGGGAAGATCGGCCGGATCGACGTCATCCCCGACAAGGACCAGCGGATGGCGCAGATCAACGCCGATCCGATCAGGTGGATCTACTTCATGGCGATCCGCAACAGCGTCGGCGAGGGCCACGACCAGTTCGTCGACGACATGTACTCCACACCCGACGGGACGTCGATGGTCGTCTCCCGGCCGAGCTTCGCCGACGTCGTGTCGATCGACCTCGCCTCCGGACGGATCAACTGGCGCTTCCCCGTGTCCGGTTACCGCTCCGACCACATGGCGGTCTCCCCCGACGGCAAGCGGGTCGCGGTGTCGGCCTCGACCTCGAACACCGTGCACGTGCTGGACATCGTCTCCGGCAAGGAGCTGGGCAGGTTCGCCACCGGCGACAAGCCGCACGAGAACATCTTCACCCAGGACGGCAAGTACATCTACAACATGGCGATCGGCGACGTGAACACGCAGACCGACGCCCCGTGGCTGGACTGGACGAAGGGCGACCGGCGCATCACGGTCGTGGACGCGACCACGTACAAGCAGGTCAAGGTCATCGACATGCGCCCGCAGCTGGACGCGCTCGGCCTCGAGGACCACTCCGACGCGGTGCGGCCGGCCGTGTTCTCGCCGGACGAGTCCAAGCTGTACTTCCAGGTGTCGTTCTTCAACGGCTTCTTCGAGTACGACATCCCCACCGGGAAGATCACCCGTACCAAGACCCTGCCGGAGAACCCCGCGACCAGCGACGACCGCACCACGTTCGTCAACGACTCGCGCCACCACGGCATCTCGATGAGCCCGGACGGCAGCAAGCTGTGCGTCGCGGGCACCATGGACGACTACGCGACGGTCGTCGACCGCGCCACGCTGAAGGAGGGCCCGCTCGTCACCGCCTCCAAGCCCTACTGGGCCACGGTCAGCGGTGACGGCAGGTTTTGCGTCGTCTCCGAGAGCGGCACCGACCAGGTCACGGCCATCGACTTCGCCACGGGCAGGAAGGTCGTGTCCGTACCGGTCGGTGACCACCCTCAGCGCGTCCGGCTCGGCCATGTCGCGGCCGACTGGACGAGCCCTACCGCTGGCTGACCTCCTTCCCGGCCCACGCAGCGAGTTCGGAGCGGGCCGCGGCGAGAAGATCCGCCGAGGGAGCCGTCGCCCCGTTGGTCACCAGCGCGTAGTGCAGGACGCCCGAGTCCGGCGCGGTGAGCAGCAGGCGGCGGCTTCCCGTGCCGCCGGGCTCCTGCGCCACGCCGATGGGCGTCGCCGAGCTGTACGCCGGCGGGGCGTGGGCGGTACCCAGGTCGGAGACGACCGTGGTGGACCCGGTCGGGAAGCTCGCCGGCAGGTGCAGTTCGGTGGGCGCCGAACCGCCGTCCGAGCGCCACAGCAGCAGCCCGTACTGCCCGGACCCCACCAGTCGCTGCACGTTCGGCAGCGAGCTGGGCACCGGGTTCCAGGTCAGCGTCGCCGAACCGTCCCGGGAGCGGTCCTCGTAGGTGAAGCCGACGGTCGTACCGGCCGTGGCACTCGGGTAGAGGCGGTCCAGGAGGCGGGCGTCCTGGCGCAGCACCGGCTTGCCGGAGTCGTCGAGGCGTACGGCGGACAGGTCCTCGTCGTTCCAGGCGTCGCCGGTGGTGAGGACCTTGTCGGGGTTGCCGTTCATCAGCTCGCGGTGGCGGCCGTTGTAGATGTCCCACTGCCACTGTGAACCGGAGAGCACCGGCCCCGAGGCCGCCGGGTCGGACCACCAGTCGGCGCCCTTCAGGCGGGAGTCGAGGCCCTGGTACATCGCCTTGAGGACGGTCGGCGCCTTGTCGGAGACGTTGCCCGCCAGCGGGTGCCCGAATTCGCTGACCACAGCGGCCGTCCGCGCGGCGGCCGCGCGGTCACGGACCGTGCGGAAGTCACCCGCGTACTGGCCGTCGGCCGCCTTGCCCCACATGAAGACGCCGGAGATGGCCTTCTGGTCGTAGAAGTGGGTGTTGAACACATAGCGCGGGCCGAGCTTGCCCGCGTCGAGCAGGCCGCCCTCCTGCTTCTGGAAGTCGAGGTTGGCGTTCCAGAACAGGTTCGGTTCCACGAAGGCGGGCTTGTCGCGCCAGCCGGCCGTGTCCATACGGGCCCGGAACTTCTCGAAGAACGGCCACAGCACGTCCTTCTCCCAGGCGCGGCTGGTCTGCCCCGAGTCGTAGACGCCTGCGTGCGGCTCGTTGTAGGGGTCGAAGCCGACGACACCCTTGAACTGGTCGGTGTTCAGGTGCTGCCGGACGTACGTCATGGTCTTCTCGGCGGTGGCGAGGAAGGCGTCCTGCACGCCGTGCGCGTTGTGCCAGAAGTCGTACGAGGCACGCTTCACGGCCTCGTTCTGGGTGATGTTCTGCCCCCAGAAGAGGCAGATGCCGCAGGACTCGGCGGGGTAGTTCCCGGCGTCCACCGCCCACTTGGGGGCGCCGTCGCCGGTGTACCAGCTGTCGGCCTCGAACAGGTGCCGGGAGTAGAGGTCCTGGTGGAAGTCGGGGTAGACGCGGATGCCGGCGTCGAGGAAGGCCCGCATCTGGTCGGTGGCGGCGGCCAGGTAGGCGGTGTCCACCTTGCCGCGCTCGGGTTCGGCGTACGCCCAGGAGAGCAGGAAGCGGATGGTGTTGCCGCCGCCGAGGGCTCGCAGGGCGGTCGCCGACTTGCGGGCGTCGGTGACCGAGGCGAAGGGCAGGCCCTTGTTCTCCGCGAGCTTGGTCTCGCCGGAGACGTTGTAGCCGCGCAGCACGATCTCGCGGCCGTGGGAGTCGGTGAAGCGGCCGTTCCGCACGGTGACGGTGGGATCGTCGAACCAGAGGGAGCCGGGAGGGGGTGCGGCAGTGGCCGGCGGGACGCCGGCCACCGACACGGAACCGAAGAGGACAGTCAGGACAACCAGCAGACGTGCTCGGATTGTCGGCATGTCCAATACAGTCCGGTGATATCACGACACCGTCAACACCCCTGACTCTGGAGTAAGTTCCCGCTCCCCCGGCGCGCACGCCTCAGACTCCCGTCCTTCGTGTCACGTTCAACACGTACTCCTTCCTGTTCAGCGGGTTGTGATCGGTGCGCGGACGCTCGGGAATCGTGCCGTGCGTCACGGGCGCGTAGTGGGCGAAAAAGCTTTCCCACTCGCCCTCGCCGCGGGTGAGCCCCGGCAGCCGCTGTTCGAGGGCGTGCACCCGGGCCGCCGGCACGGTGCCTTCGAGGACGCAGAGGTCGCCCCGGCCCCGCGTCGCCTCCGGCACGGCCGCGAGCTGGGCGAGTGCCGGCAGCAGGGCCCCGAGGGTGTCCGCCGGGGCCTCGACGCGGAAGCGGTGCATCGGCTCGTGGACCCGTGTCCCGGCCCGCCGCAGCGCCTCGATCAGCACCAGCGGGGTCACGCCGCGGAAGTCGGCGCCCGTGCTCGACATGCTCTTGTCGAAGCCCTGGTGGGCGTGGCTCTGACGGGGCGAGTAGCCGCTGTGGGTCATGGTGACCGTGCAGTCGGTGACCCGCCAGCCGTGCAGGCCCTGGTCGAGGGTCTCGCGCACGGTGTCCTCGACGGCCTTGAAGAAGGCGTACGGCATCGAGCCGAGCTCCACCTCCAGCCGGAAGACGACGCCCGAGCCTGCCGGTGCGGGGTCGACGCGCAGGCCGACGGTGGCGAGGAACGGGTTCGGGTCCTTCTTGTTGAACTCCACGGCCTGCCCGCTGCCGACGAGCCGCTCGACGCAGAGCGGGGTGGTCTCGCGGAAGGTGACGTCGAGGCCGTACTCGTCGGCCAGGGTGGCCTGAATGACCTCCTTCTGCACCTCGCCGTACAGGGACACGGAGGTCTCCTGGCGGCGTCCGTCGTGGCGCAGGCCGATCAGGGGGTCCTGTTCCGCGAGTCGGGTGAGGGCGAGGTGGAGCGCCCCCCGGTTCACGTCCGGTCCGGGGACGACGACCGTCTCCAGGGCGGGCGGGGCGAAGAAGTGCTCCCGCGCCTTGCGGGGTTCGCCGATCGCGTCGCCGATCCTGATGTCGCCGAGCCCCGTGAGGCGTGCGATCTGGCCGGCCGCGACGGCGTCCGTGCGGGTGTCCGTGCCGTGGCCGAAGACGCTGATCGCCGTGATCCGGCCCTCGGCGCCGTCCGCTCCGAAAGGGATCCGGTCCCGGGTCCGCAGGGTGCCGGCGAACATCCGGGCGTAGGCGATCTTCTCCCCCGCCGGGCCCCGCTCGACCTTGAAGACGGTGCCGGAGACCGGCCCGTCCACGCCCCCGTCGGCCGCCGGCAGCAGTTCCTCGACGCCGGACAGGAGCGCGTCGACACCGGCACCCGTGGCGGCGGAGCCGAAGTAGACCGGGTGGACGCGTCCCTGCCGGGCCTGGGAGGCGAGGGAGCCGCGCAGGAGTGCGGCCGTGACCGTGCCGTCGACGTACGCGGACAGCAGGGCGTCGTCGTGCTCGGTCAGGACGTCGAGGGCGGCGGCCGGTCCCGGGTGGGGCGTGAAGCGGGCCGCGCGGGTGCCGAGGCCGGTGGCGGACCCCATCGGCACGATCGCGGGTGTCAGCCGGGCCGCGATCTCCCGCAGCACCTCCTCGTGGCGGGCCCCGCTCCGGTCGATCTTGTTGACGAAGAGCAGGGTCGGGATGCGCAGCCGCTGGAGCGTCCGCATCAGCACGCGCGTCTGCGCCTGCACCCCTTCCACGGCGGAGATCACCAGGACGGCACCGTCGAGCACGCCGAGCACGCGCTCCACCTCGGCGATGAAGTCCGGGTGGCCGGGGGTGTCGATGAGGTTGACGTCCACGCCGTCGAGCGGGAACGAGACGACGGCGGACTTGATGGTGATGCCGCGCTGCCGCTCCAGCGCGAGGGTGTCGGTGCGGGTGTCCCCGTCGTCGACGCTGCCGATCTCGTCGATCACCCCGGCCGAATGGAGCAGCCGCTCGGTCAGGCTGGTCTTACCTGCGTCGACATGGGCGAGAATTCCAAGGTTGAGCAACTGCACGAAGCGTCATGCCCTTCGGAGAGAGAGCCGTTCCTGACGGGGGGGGACACGAACGCAGTGCGCATCTCTGCTGCTCCTCGGGACTCGATGACGTCGCTGTCCTGTGCAGTGCAGCAGACCGGCCCGCAGCGCCACAACGGAATTAACCGCCGCCGGGGTACCCGGCGGGGTGGGCGGAGGAAGAGGAGCGGCTCGTGCGTGACGTTCTCCCGGTGCTCGGCGGCTGGTACGCGGCCGGGCTCCCGTTCGGCCTCGCGACGGTGGTCGAGGTCAGCCGCAGCGCGCCGCGCGACCCGGGCGCGGCCATGGCGGTGGGCCCGGACGAGGAGGTCGTGGGCAGTGTGTCCGGTGGCTGTGTCGAAGGTGCCGTGTTCGAGCTGGCACAGGAGGTCGTGGCGAGTGGCGAGGCCCGGCTGGAGACCTTCGGCTACAGCGACGACGACGCCTTCGCGGTGGGTCTGACCTGCGGCGGCGAGATCACGCTGCTCGTGCGTCCCGTCACCCGTGAGCTGGATCCGGCCTTCGGCGCGGTCGCGGACTCCGTCACGGCGGGCGAGCCGGTGACCGTGGCCACGGTCACCGACGGTCCGGCGCGACGCGGGGCGGCACTCGCCGTCTGGCCGGACCGGGTCTCGGGCACGCTCGGCGCGAGCGGCCTGGACGCGGCGGTGACCGCCGACGCCCGCGGCGAGCTCGCCCTCGGCGCGAGCGGCCTTCGGCACTACGGGCCCGAGGGGCAGCGCCGTGAGGACGCCGTCAGCGTGTTCCTGCAGTCCTTCGCACCGCCGCCTCGCATGCTGGTCTTCGGCGCGATCGACTACGCGGCAGCGGTGGCCCGCATCGGGATCTTCCTCGGCTACCGGGTCACCGTCTGCGACGCCCGCCCGGTCTTCGCCACGCCCCGGCGCTTCCCCGAGGGCGTCGAGGTGGTCGTCGAGTGGCCGCACCGCTACCTGCGCGACACGGACACCGACGAGCGCACGGTGGTCTGCGTGCTCACCCACGACCCCAAGTTCGACGTACCGCTGCTGAGGGAGGCGCTGCGCCGGCCGGCCGCCTACATCGGCGCGATGGGCAGCCGCCGTACCCACGCCGACCGGGCGGAACGGCTGGCCGAGGCCGGGCTCACCGAGCGGGAGCTGTCCCGGCTGCGCTCACCGGTCGGCCTCGACCTGGGAGCCCGGACGCCGCAGGAGGTGGCGGTGTCGGTCGCCGCCGAGATCGTGGCGCTGCGCTGGGGCGGCACCGGTGCGCCGCTCACCGACACTCAGGGGGCGGTACATCCGCCCCGCCCCCGGTGAGTCAGAACTGTCAGCCGTCCCCGAGGGGCCGGCGGCCCCAGGCCGAGATCATCGGCGAGGTCGCGAGATCCAGGCGGCCCGCCTCGACGGCGACGAGGTGCCGCTCGATCTCCTCGTCCGTGGCGAGACCCGCAAAGACGAGCCTGTCGCGCACCTGGCGGACGGTGGCCGCCTCACACGTCGATGTCGGTGGCGAGCACGCGTCCCCGCGGCCCGACCCGCCCGCGGAACCACGCGGCGAGGCTCGGCCCGCCGGCGCCGACCTCCCAGCACCGCCGTCCCGCGGCGACACCGACCGTCTCGAAATGCGGGAACGTCGAGGCGTCGAAGAGTGCCGACAGCGCGTCGAAACGGGTTCCGGCCTCGGCCTGCCGGTTGCCCAGGAGGTATCCCGACTCCTGACCCATGCGCCGATCATGTCACGGCCCCGCTGCGGCGATCAGCGCGGTGTGCGGGGCGGAAGCCGGTGCAGTTCCACGTCGGTGAGGCGCCCGTCGGCGACGGTGGCGGTCATGTACGTGCAGTGGGGCAGGCGGCGGCGGTCCGTCGGGGAGCCCGGGTTGAGCAGGCGCAGGCCGGAGGGCGCCGTGGTGTCCCAGGGGATGTGACTGTGGCCGAACACCAGCACGTCGAGGTCGGGGAAACGCTCGGCACAGCGCTTCTCCCGGCCCTGCCCGGGCCCCGTCTCGTGGATCACCCCGAAGCGCAGCCCGTCCAGTTCCGCGTACGCCACCTCCGGCAGCCGCGCCCGCAGGTCCGGTCCGTCGTTGTTGCCGTACACGGCGACGAGCCTGCGGCAGCGGTCCTGCAGCAGGTCGAGGGTGGCCTCGTCGACCCAGTCCCCGGCGTGGAACACCACGTCGGCGTGCGGGAGTTCCGCCAGAAGGGGGGCGGGCAGGTCCTTGGCCCGCTTGGGCAGATGGGTGTCGGACATGAGGAGCAGGCGCACGTTTTCAGCCTAAGGGGTCCCGCGCAATAACGACTTGTGCTGATGAATCGGCATCCCGGTCGAGGGGTGAGTGAAGATCCGGCGGGGTCGTCGATCTGCCGCAGCGGGGCGGGCCGGCTTCGCCGGTTCCCTGGACCGTGACCGCGTCCTGGCGCAGCGGACGTCCTGCGAGATCGACGTGGTCGCCTTCGTCGTCGACGAGGAGGAACAGGTCGCCTTCGACGAGGACTTCGTCTTCTACGGCGCACCGGAGAACCCGGGCGGGACGGTGCGGCTGCACAGCGACGGGCCGACCGAGCAGACCATCAGCGTCGATTTCGCCGCACTGCCGCCCTGGGCCCGCAAGGTGGTGGTCGCCGCCGCCCTCGACGGCTCGCCCACCTTCGGCGACGTCGGCGCGATCCACGTCAGTCCCGGTCCGGGCGCCGGCGCCGCACCCCTCGTCCAGGCCACCCTGGACGCCGCGACCACCGAGCGCGCCCTGCTCCTCGCCGAGGTCTACCGCCGCGGCCCGCAGTGACGCCTGCGGACCGTCGGGCAGGGGTACCACCAGGGCCTCGACGCCCGCGCCCGGGGTTGCGGCGTGGACGTCGCCGGCTGACACGTGCCCCTGACCTGACACGTGCCCCTGACCGCGAACAGACAGACGGCACAGCTCAGTCGCCCTCCGCCGAGATGATCACGGCACGGTCTCGGCGGAGGTCCGGACGTGAGACCGTCCACCCGACCGGGTTAGCATCGGGCAACACCGAGTACAACACGACGTCTACGGCAAGCGACCCGAAGGGGCCCGGAAACCCGATGCCGGTCAAGGTCAGCGTCATCGTTCCCGTCTACAACCCGGGGATCTACCTCGAGGACTGCATCTCCTCGCTGCAGCGGCAGTCGCTGCCTCCCGACGAGTACGAGGTGATCTTCGTCGACGACGGCTCGACCGACGAGACCCCGGCCCGGCTCGACGCGCTCGCCGCCGCGGACCCCCGGATGAAGGTCATCCACCAGGAGAACTCCGGCTGGTCGGGCAAGCCCCGCAACGTCGGCATCGAGGCCTCCCGGGGCGAGTTCGTGATGTTCGTCGACAACGACGACTACCTGGGCGACGAGGCCCTGGAGCGGATGTACGACTACGGTGTGGCGAACGGCGCCGACGTCATCGTGGGCAAGATGGCCGGCAAGGGCCGCGGGGTGCCGGTGGAGCTGTTCCGCCGCAACCACCCGCGCGCCACCGTCGAGAACGCCCCGCTCATCGACAGCCTCACGCCGCACAAGATGGTCCGCCGCGCCTTCCTGGACCGGATCGGACTGCGCTTCCCGGAGGGCAGGCGGCGCCTGGAGGACCACGTCTTCATCGCCGAGGCGTATCTGCGCGCGGAGAGCGTCTCCGTGCTCAGCGACTACGTCTGCTACTACCACCTGAGGCGGGACGACGGGTCCAACGCCGGCTTCGAACGCTTCGACCCCGTCGGTTACTTCAAGAACCTCCGCGAGGCCCTCGACGTCGTCGAGCGGTACACCGAGCCCGGCCCGGTGCGTGACCGGCTCTACCGGCGCTGGCTGCGCGTGGAGATGGTCGAGCGGCTGCGGGCCCGGCGCTTGCTGAATCTGCCGGACGACTACCGCAGACAACTGTTCGCCGAGATCCGCGACGTGGTCGTCGAGCGGTTCGGCCCCGGCGTGGCCGCCGGTCTGCAGCCGACACAGCAGGTCGTCGCCGCGCTGACGGCCGCCGACCGGTACGACGACGTGGTGGCCTTCGCCGAGTGGGAGGCCGGCGTCGCCCCCAAGGCGGCCCCCGGGGGCATCGTGTGGCGGGACGGCTGCCTCAGCATCGGCTTCACGGCCGAGTACCTGTCCGCGGGCGAGCCGATGCCGTTCCCCGCCGAGGTCGAGGCCGCGCCGCTGAGCGACGTGCCGAAGGACGTGACCGAAGCGGTGCGGTGGGTGGCCTCGGAGACCGCCGCGCGATTCCAGCAGGCCACGGCCGATCTGCTGCTGCGGGAGCGCTCCAGCGCCGCGCAGTACTTCCAGCCGGTGCGGCTCACGCGCGAGACCGTGCCCGTCGGGGACGGCGAGGAGACCCGGCTGGTGCTGCGGGCGACCGCCACGGTCGATCCGGCCGACCTGCCGGGTGACGGCGTCTGGGACGCGGTCGTCCGGGTCAAGCTGGGCGGCTGGACCAAGGAGTGCAGGCTGGGCCCGGCCCCCCGGGCGGACCGGCCCACGCCGGAGGCGGGCGTCGTCGGCGACCGCGCGGTCCTGCCGTACTGGACAAATCCGCACGGCAACCTGTCCCTCGAGCTCGGCGCGAAGGGCAAGCGGCTTGGGCTGGGCGGTGTGCAGCAAGCGGACGTCACGGTCTCCGCGGGCTTGTTCCGGGTGCGGATTCCGGTGCACGTCCCGGGTGATACGGACGTGCGGCTGAGGTTCGTCTCGGCCGGCCGGATCCTCGAGACGCCCGGCACGCTGTCCCCGGGCGCGGAGGGGGCCGGCTCGGTCCTGGAGGCTGCCCTGCCCGCCGAGGACCTGTCGACCGGGATCTGGCGGGTGGCGCTGTGTCTGACCCCGGGTGCCTCCCAGGCCCGCTTCACCGGTCTGCCGTTCGCCCTGCGCGCCGGGGACGGGAGTGTGCTCGTGGCGCCGGTGCCCGGGCCGGGCACCGCGCTGCGTCTGGCGCGGCGTGCGCGGCGGGTGCTGGGGGCCGCGCGCCGGAAGGTGGTTTCCCGTATCAGGACCGGAGGGCAGTGACAGCATGCGACCACTGGGCATAGAGGGCGCCTGGGTTCTGGAGCCCAAGATCTTCCCGGACGACCGGGGCAGCTTCCACGAGTGGTTCCGGAGTGCGGAGTTCCGTGAGGCCACGGGCTACGACCTGTCCCTGGCCCAGGCCAACTGCTCGGTCTCCCGGCGGGGCGTGCTGCGGGGCGTGCACTTCGCGGATGTGCCGCCCAGCCAGGCCAAGTACGTCACGTGTGTGCGCGGCGCCGTCCTGGACGTGGTGACCGACATCCGCGTGGGCTCCCCCACCTACGGGCGGTGGGAGGCCGTACGGCTCGACGAGGACACCCGGCACGCGGTGTTCCTCGCGGAGGGGCTGGGCCATGCGTTCATGGCGCTGACCGACGACGCGACGGTGGTGTACCTGTGTTCGGAGGGCTACGCCCCGGACCGCGAACACGGCATCCACCCGCTCGACCCGGCCCTGGGCATCGAGTGGCCCGACGGAATCGAGCCGCTCCTCTCCCCGAAGGACGAACAGGCCCCGGCCCTGGCCGAAGCGGAGCGCCAGGGTCTGCTGCCGTCGTACGAGGCCTGCCTGGCGTATTACGAGGAGCTGCGGAGCGGGCGGGGCGGCGCCTGACGTCCGCGGCAGGCGAAGCGGGGGGTTGCGGACCGCCGTCCGGACACGCCACAGGCCCAGGCGCGCTGAGCGCCTGGGCCTGTGTCTTGCGGCGCCCCCGGAAGGCCGTCGCGCCGGCCGCCCCCGGGCAGCGGCCGGCGCCCGCGTGTCAGCGGCTGACGCCGACCTGCTCCAGCGAGCGGCGCAGGGGCTCCCAGCCGATGGAGCGGGGCAGGCCCCGGTTGCGGGCCTGGGCGAGAGGGCGCCAGAAGCCGGCTTCCAGGAGGGCCTCGGGGCGTACCGCGCCGGCCCGTTCCAAAATCGCCTCGGGGACCTTCTGCGGGTCGGGAACCTTGTACTCGGCCATGATCTCGTCGTACTTGTCGTGCAGTACGCGGTTGTTCGGGTCGGCGCCGAAGACGACCAGCTGGCCGGTGGGCGCGGTGTCCACCTGGACCGTGACCAGATCGGGGCGGTAGCGCGCCAGCACCTCGGCGATCTTGTAGACGTCGCCGGTCCAGGCGTTGGTGTGCCGGTCGCGGGCCGCCTCGTCGACACTCCGCGGCAGCATGTCGTCGAGCACGATCACGCTGGACCAGTCCGAGTACTTCTCGACGTTCATGAAGTCGCGCAGGGCGAACTCGAACAGGTGCATGCCGTCGATGAAGGAGAGGTCGAGCGTGGTGCGGCGCCAGTAGCCGATCGGGCTGCGGCCGCGGCGCAGGTTGCGCAGCGGGTGACGGCCGCCCTTGAGGTGCTGGAGCGGATTGTCGCGCGCGAAGAAGTCGTCGCTGGTGGCCTTCACCAGGTGGACGTCGCACCTCAGCTCCGAGACCACCTTGAATGCGGGGTCGATCGCGATGCTGGGGACGCGGGACAGCGTCAGGCTGCGCCCGTCGTTGACGCCGATCTCCAGGTAGTTGCGATTGGCGCTGACCTTGTGCAGTTCCCGGAGGAACTCATGGCGTTTCACGGGGGAGACCTTCCTTGCGGATGCGGGGCAGTGCTTCGTGCAGGGCGGAGCGCCAGTCGCGCGGCCGGGGCAGGCCTGTCTCCGGCCACCGGTGGTGCGCGAGGGCGCTGTACGCCGGGCGGGGCGCGGGCCGGGGGAAGGCCGCGCTGCTGGTGGGGCGCACCCGGTCCGGGTCGGCGCCGATGAGCGAGAACACCTCGCGGGCCAGCTCGTACCAGCTGGCCTCACCGGAGTTCGTCGCGTGGAAGACGCCGTGGACGTCGGGCCCGAGCCGGGGCCCGAGGTCGGCGATCCGCTCGGCGACGTCGGCGCTCCAGGTGGGCTGGCCGCGCTGGTCGTCGACGACGTCGAGGGTGTCGCGCCGGGCTTCCAGACCGATCATGGTGCGCACGAAGTTAGCGCCGTGGACCCCGTACAGCCAAGCCGTGCGCACGATCGCGCTCGCCCCGGGCAGCTCCTCCAGCACGGCCTGCTCCCCGGCCAGCTTGGTGCGGCCGTAGGCGGTGCGCGGGCCCGTCGGATGATCCTCCGGGTAGGGGGCGGTGCGGGCCTCGCCGGAGAAGACGTAGTCCGTGGAGACGTGGATCAGGCGGGCGCCGTGCGCGGCACAGGCCCGGGCCAGCAGGCGCGGGCCCTCGCCGTTGATCTCCCGGGCGCGGGCCTCGTCGGTCTCGGCGTCGTCGACGGCCGTGTAGGCGGCGCAGTTCACGACGAGGTCGGGGCCGTGTTCACGGACGGCCGCGTCGACGGCCTCGGGGCGCGTGATGTCCAGGGCGGCGCGGTCGAGGCCGACCACCGTCTCGCCGCGCCGGCTGAGCTCCTCGACGACGTCGTGACCGAGCATGCCGCCCGCGCCGGTGATCAGCCACCTCATGCGCGCTCCTGGGCGACGCGCCGCTTCAAGGGCTCCCACCAGGCACGGTTGTCGCGGTACCAGGCGACGGTCTCCGCGAGGCCGGTGGTGAAGTCGTGGCGGGGGCGGTAGCCGAGTTCGTCGCGGGCCTTGGACCAGTCGACGGAGTAGCGCAGGTCGTGGCCCTTGCGGTCCTCGACGTACTCCACCCGGTCCCAGTCCGCGCCGCAGGCCTTCAGGAGCAGGCCGGTGAGCTCCTTGTTGGTGAGCTCGGTGCCGCCGCCGATGTTGTAGACCTCGCCGGGCCGGCCTTTCGTGCGGACCAGGTCGACGCCCTGGCAGTGGTCGTCGACGTGCAGCCAGTCGCGGATGTTGCGGCCCTCGCCGTACAGCGGCACCTTGTGGCCGTCGAGGAGGTTGGTGACGAACAGCGGGATGACCTTCTCGGGGAACTGGTGCGGGCCGTAGTTGTTGGAGCACCGCGTGACGCGCACGTCCAGGCCGTGGGTGCGGTGGTAGGCCAGGGCGAGCAGGTCGGAGGAGGCCTTGGACGCGGAGTACGGGGAGTTCGGCTGCAGCGGGTGGTCCTCCGGCCACGAGCCGGACTCGATGGAGCCGTAGACCTCGTCGGTGGAGACGTGCACGAAGGGGCCCACCCCGTGGCGCAGGGCGGCGTCCAGCAGGGTCTGGGTGCCGAGCACGTTGGTGCGGACGAAGTCGGCAGCGCCGGTGATCGAGCGGTCCACATGGGACTCGGCGGCGAAGTGCACGACCTGGTCCGCGTCGGCCGTGAGCTTGTCGACGAGTTCGGCGTCGCAGATGTCGCCCTGGACGAACTCCAGCCGCGGGTGGGTCAGTTCGAGGTTGTCGAGGGTACCGGCGTAGGTGAGCTTGTCCAGCACGGTGATGCGCGGCGCGTCGGGCGCGTCCGAGGCGAGCAGTGCGCGGACGTAGCGGGAGCCGATGAACCCGGCGGCGCCGGTGACGAGGAGGTTCATGAAGTGATCTGCACCTTGCTGTGGTCTCCGAGGACGAGGCGGTGGGCGCTGGGGACGCTGGGGGCCGGGGTCACCTCGACGTGCCGGCCGATCAGCGAGGCCTCGATCCGGCCGACGCCCTGGATCGAGGAGTCCCGCAGCACGATCGAGAACTCCAGTTCGCTGTCGCTGATGCGGCAGTTCTCCGCTATGGAGGTGAAGGGGCCCACGTAGGAGTTGCTGACGACCGTTCCCGCGCCGATGACAGCGGGGCCGACGACCCGGGAACCGACGACCCGCGCGCCCTCTTCCACGACGACCCGCCCGATGGTCTCCGACGCGTCGTCCACATCGCCGTCGATGCGGCGCTCCATGCCTTCGAGGACCATGCGGTTCACTTCGAGCATGTCGCCGACGTTTCCGGTGTCCTTCCAGTAGCCCTTGATGACCGTGGAGCGCACGTCGGCGCGGACGTCGATCAGGTGCTGGATGGCGTGGGTGATCTCCAGTTCGCCGCGCCAGGACGGTTCGATGGCGCGGACCGCCTCGTGGATGAGGGGCGTGAACATGTAGACGCCGACCAGCGCGAGATCGCTCTTGGGCTGGTCGGGCTTCTCCTCCAGGCCGATCACCTGGCCGGACGGGTCGAGTTCGGCGACACCGAAAGCGCTTGGGTCGGCCACGCGGGTGAGCAGGATCTGGGCGTCGGGCCGGTTGCTGCGGAACTCGTCGACGAGACCGGTGATGCCGCCGACGATGAAGTTGTCGCCGAGGTACATCACGAAGTCGTCGTCGCCCAGGAAGTCCCGGGCGATCAGCACCGCGTGGGCCAGCCCCAGGGGCCGCTCCTGGGGGATGTAGGTGACCTTCAGGCCGAACTCGGAGCCGTCCCCCACCGCTTCCTCGATCTCATCGGCCGTGTCCCCGACGATCATGCCCACGTCGGTGATGCCGGCCTCGGCGATCGACTCCAAACCGTAGAAGAGAACGGCCTTGTTGGCCACGGGCACCAATTGCTTGGCCGACGTGTGTGTGATCGGCCTCAGCCGTGTTCCTGCACCGCCGGACAGCACGAGAGCCTTCATTCGGTTCACCTTAGTCGTGATCCGGCCGGTGTGAACATCACTTTCTTCGGTTGTCGACGCGCGGAGTTGTCCTGATCGTCACCGCGCGGTCGTCCGGTGGACGGTCAGTCCTCACCCCGGACTATGTTCCACTCCGACCCGGAATGTGCGGATCCGGGCCTGCTCCGGTCCTCGACGGCGGGGAGGCAGGTGCGCAGCGCGGCCCTTCCGCGCAGGCGGCGTGCCTTCGACCAACCGGTCTCGGGGCGACGGACGAGGGGCTTCTCGGGGGTGTTCATGGACGTCACGACTCATCATCTTCCTTCTGCATCCGCTGCTGTTCGAGTCCCCCGGAGAAAACCGAACAAACCGGGGGCCGGGACGCTCGGGCCGCGACGCCGAATCCCCTGCCCTCGCAGGACTGTCCACCTGACGTGCGACGGCCCCGCGCACGGCGGGGGTGCGCGGGACCGTCGCGTGAGTCGCCGTCGTCAGGCGTTGGGACGCGCGGCGCTGATGTCGCCGAGCGCCGACTCCGGGTCGCGCTCCATGGCCAGGTCGCCCAGGGAGACGATGCCCACGGGGTGGCCGTGGTCGACGACCGGGATACGGCGGACCGAGTGCTCCCGCATCAGCTCCACCGCCTGGCCGAGGTCCTCGTCGGGGGAGACGGTGACCAGGTCGTCGCTGCACGCGTCGGCCACGGTGGTCTGCTCCGGGTCGCCGCCCCGGCTGACCGACCTCACCACGAGGTCACGATCGGTGACCACTCCGCGCAGAGCGTCACCGTCCGTGACCAGGACGACTCCGAGGTCCTCGTCGCGCATGATGCGCGCCACCTCGGCGACGGAGGTCTGCGGCCCGACGGTGACCGGGTTGCTGGTCATGATGTCGCGGACATGCTGAGCCATGACATTCCTCTTTCCTCGGCTCCTGCGTGATTCTCCGTCCTACGCGCTCCGGGTACCCGGCCGGCCCGTCCGGTCACCAGGTGCGTGCGGCCTCCAGCACACGGTCGCGGACGAGGGCGACGTGCGGGTTGTCGGAGGTACCGGGCTGAAGCGGCTCGGCCGAGGCCGGGGGCGGGAGGCGGCCTGTGCGGGCCGCTCGCGCTGCTCGTGGCGAAGCTGCCGGGTCCGGAGCCGTCGGGCCGCTCAGCGGCCCAGCACCAGTTCCGCCCACACCTGCTTGCCCCCGCTGACCGGCAGGGTCCCCCAGGTGGCCGAGAGAGCCTCCACCAGGAGGATGCCGCGGCCGCCGGTGGCCTCCCAGCCGACGCTGGTCGGCCGGACCGGGGTGCGGGGCGAGGCGTCGGCGACGGCGATGCGGAGGCGGTTGTCGATGAGGGTGAGGTCCATGCGGACCTGGCCGTCGGTGTGGACGAGGGCGTTGGTGACGAGCTCGGAGACGACGAGGAGCGCCGCGTCGTACGCCTCGGTGATGCCCCAGGAGCGCAGGGTGCGCCGGGCGAAGCGTCGGGCGTGCCCGACCGCCTGCGGCACGCGCCAGACCGTCCAGCTCTCCCGCAGCGGGCGCAGGTCCATGCCGTCGTAGCGCAAGAGGAGCAGGGCGACGTCGTCGCTGCGCGGGGCGTCACCGAGGAGGGCGTCGGCGACGAGCCCCAGGTCGGCGGGGACGGCGCCGGCCAGCCGCTCGGCGAGGCGGTCCATGCCCTCGTCGATGTCGGCCTCGGGCGTCTCGACGAGCCCGTCCGTGGCCAGGGCGATCACCGTGCCGGGCTGGAGCCTGAGCGGGCTCATCGGGAAGTCGGCCTGCGTGACCACTCCGAGGGGCGGACCGCCCTCGGCCTCCGGGATCTCGGTGCTGCCGTCCGGGTGGCCCAGCACCGGCGGCAGATGCCCGGCGCGCACGTACCAGGCGGAGCCCTCCTCCATGTCGAGGTCGACGTAGCAGCAGGTGGCGAAGAGTTCGCTCTCCATGTCCATGAGGAGCCGGTTGGCGTGTGCGACCACCACGTCCGGCGGGTGCCCCTCGACGGCGTAGGCGCGCAGGGCGGTGCGCATCTGGCCCATGAGGGTGGCGGCGCCGGCGCTGTGGCCTTGGACGTCGCCGATGACGAGGGCGACGTGGTTGTCGGGCAGCGGGATGACGTCGTACCAGTCGCCGCCGAGTTCGAGCCCGGCCGTACTGGGCAGGTAGCGGGCGACGGCGACGGCTCCCGGCAGCCGGGGCAGGCGGCGCGGCAGCAGCTGGCGCTGGAGCATGCCGACCAGTTCGTGCTCGGCGTCGAAGGCCCGGGCCCGCACCAGGGCCTGTCCGGCGAGGCCGGCGCAGGCGGTGAGCAGGGCGCGTTCGTCGGAGCCGAAGTCGTGCGGGGCGTCCCAGCCGATCAGGCAGACCCCGGCCATGCGGTTCCCGGCGGGCAGCGGCAGGACGGCGAGGCCGCCGGGCCCGACCTCGGCCAGGGAACGTTCCAGGGGGCTGCCGGCGGGCCAGATCCGGGCCCGGCCCTCGCGCAGCGCGGCGGAGAGGGTGGGCATGGCACGCACGGGCGCGTCGGGCCACTCGCCGCGCCACTCCGAGCGCCACAGCTCGGGCCAGGCCTCGGGTTCGGGCGGGTCGAGGACGGTGACGACGAGCCGGTCGCTCTCCAGTTCGGCGAGCGCGATCCGGTCGGCCCCGAGTGGCCGGCGCAGGGCGGCGACCACGGCCTTGCCGACGTCGCGGACCGTGACGGCGGTGGCCAGCGCGGCGGCCAGGCGCTGGACGCGGGCCACGTCGGTGACGTCGGAGCGCAGGGTGGACACGTCGGCGACGGTGCCGACGAGCCGTGCCGGGTGGCCTTCGCCGCCGGGCAGGAGGCGCCCGCGCAGCCGGAGCCATTTCGGCGGCCCGGTGGGCTGGAGCACCCGGAACTCCAGCTCCCGGTCGCCGATGGACATGTGGTCGGCCTCGACCACCGACATCAGTGACGGCAGGTCTTCCGGCACGGTCAGGCTGAGCAGTGTCTCGACCCGGCCGTCGAACGCGACGGCGTCCAGGCCGAACAGGTCCAGCAGGTCGTCGCCGACCCGGACGCGTCCGGTGTCCATGGCGAGGCTGAACGCGCCCGGCGGGAGCTCACCGCCTTCGGCGGGTGTGGCCGGGGCGGTGCAGGCGACCGCCCCGGAGACGAGTCGCAGGCACTCGCGGGCGTCGGTGCCGAACCCGTCGGGGTGCTCGCTCACCGCGAGCAGGCAGACGCCGCCGTTGCCGGGCACGGGCAGGGCGATCACGTGGAACTCCCCGGACGGCACGCGCCGCGCCTGGGCGTGCTCGGCCAGTTCGGCCGGGCCCAGCGACACCGGCCGTCCGCCGCGGTGGGCCTCGGCGACCGGGGACCGTCCGGCGCGGGGGTAGCTGTCGCGCAGTCCGTAGAGCGTTCTCGGCACCCCGGCCGACTCCACCAGGCACAGCAGCTCGCCGTCCTCGCTCTGCGCGTAGACGGCGGCGAACGCGGCGCCGGCGAAGACGAGGGCCTGTTCGAGGACGCGGCGCACCCGGTCGGGTGCCTCCTGATCGGCCGCGATCGCTTTGAGGGCGCCTTCGGCACGCAAGGTTCGCGTTCCGCGTCCTCGGGCGCCCTGACTGACCACGTTGGCCATTACAGCGCTAATAGGACACCTGCGCAGCCCCTGTGAGCGTTCCGTGAACCGGCGGCGCACGGACGCGAGCGCTCGAAAGGCACCGAACATGTCTTTACGCGTGCGTTCCGCACAGCGAACTCGTGACAGCCGTGACTGTCCCGGCCCCGCCCGTGGCTGGAAGGCTCGGTGCCCGTCACGGAGGGGGACGCATGGACAAGCGGTACGAGGTGTACGCGCTCGCCGACCCGCATTTCTACGAGACGCCGGACCGGCTGGCGCGAGGCGGGCAGGCGACAGCCGCGCATCTCTACGAGACGGCCCGCCGGCCGGTGCCCGAGGGCTGGGAGGCGGCACGGATCGGCGACTGGCTGACGATGACGCCGCTCGGCCCGGACGGGAAGCCGGTGCAGGGTCCGGCGCAGGGCTGGAAGATCCACGCCACGGCGATCCGGGCGAACGCGGAGCAGGTCGCCCGGATCGTGTGGGACTACTGCGTCGAGCGCGGTGTCCCCTTCAAGTTCGTACCGGGTCCCCATCTGCTGCACCTGCGCAACACCAAGTACGCGCCCCGCGACGGCAGCGGCAAGTTCGTCACCGTCTACCCGGCCGACGAGGAGCAGCTGCAGCAGGTGCTGCGCGAGCTGGGTGCGCTGCTGGAGGGCTTCGAGGGGCCGTACATCCTCACTGACCTGCGCTGGGGCGAGGGTCCGCTGTACGTGCGGTACGGCGCCTTCGCGCGGTCGTTCGTCGTGGACGAGCGGGGCTCGCTGGTGCCGGCGGTGCGGGACGGCGAGGGGCGGCTGGTGCCGGACCGGCGGTCGCCGTCGTTCCAGGTGCCGGAGTGGGTGACGCTGCCGGCGTTCCTCCAGCCGCATCTCGACGCGCGGAACACCACGACGGTCGGCGAGCTGCCGTACCGCATCGAGAAGGCGCTGCACTTCTCCAACGGCGGCGGTGTGTACGCGGGCACCGACACCCGGGACGGGCGCAAGGTCGTCCTCAAGGAGGGCCGGCCGCACGCGGGGCTGGCCTCGGACGGCGCCGACGCGATCACCCGGCTGGAGCGGGAGAAGCTGGCGCTGGAGCAGGTCGCGGGCACGCGCGTGGTCCCGGAGGTGCGCGACTGGTTCGAGCTCGGCGGTCACCGCTTCCTGGTGATGGACTTCCTTCAGGGCCGCCCGCTCAACTCGTTCTTCGCCGAGCGGCATCCGCTGCTCGCCCAGGACCCGGACCCGGAGGCGGTCGCCTCGTACACGGCCTGGGCGCTGCGCATCCACCGGCGGGTGGAGGAGGCCGTGGCGGCGGTGCACGCGCGCGGCATCGTCTTCAACGACCTGCACGTCTTCAACATCATGGTCGCCCCGGACGGGGAGTCGGTCTTCCTCCTCGACTTCGAGGCGGCGGCCCCGGCCGAGCAGAACGGCCGCCAGGTCGTCGCCCACCCTGGCTTCTTCGCGCCGCCGGACCGCCGGGGCGCGGACGTCGACCGGTACGCGCTGGCCTGTCTGCGGCTGGCCCTGTTCCTGCCGGTGACCACGCTGTTCGTGGTGGACCGCGGCAAGGCGGCGCATCTGGCCGAGGTGATCGCGGAGCAGTTCCCGGACGTGCCGCGGGTGTTCCTGGACGAGGCGGTCACGGAGATCACGCGGGAGGTGTCCGGCCGTACGGCGGCCGCTCCCTCCTCGCCGGTGGACCCGGGCGACTGGCCGTACAGCCGGGACTCGATGGTCAAGGCGATCCTCGCCTCGGCCACCCCGGAGCGCGACGACCGGCTCTTCCCCGGCGATGTCGCCCAGTTCTCCGACGGCGGCGGGCTGGGGATCGCCCACGGCGCCGCGGGGGTGCTGTACGCCCTGGACGCGGCCGGCGCCGAGCGGTACGAGGAGGGCGAGCGCTGGCTGCTGGACCGGACGGCACCGGCCCCGGTCGGCACACCCCTCGGTCTGTACGACGGGCTCGCGGGCGTCGCCCTGGTCCTCGACCGGCTCGGGCACCGGCAGCGGGCGCTGGACCTGGTCGAGGGCATCCTCGCGGAGCGCTGGCAGCACCTCTCCTCCGACCTGCACGGCGGACTGGCCGGACTGGGTCTCGTCCTGGGCCACCTGGCCCGCACCACGGGTGAGAGTGAGCTGCGCGAGCGGGCCGGCGAGGCCGCGCGGATCCTCGTGCAGCGCCTCACCGAGCCCCCGGCGGACACGCCCCGGCGGCGCGCCGGACTGTTGCGCGGCGCGACCGGACCGGCGCTGCTCATGCTGCGGCAGTACGGGTGGACGGGCCAGGACGCCTGGCTGGAGGCGGCGGCCGTGGCGCTGCGCCGGGACCTGGAGTCCTGCGTGACCCGCGAGAACGGGTCACTGGAGGTCGACGAGGGCTGGCGGACCCTGCCCTACCTCGGCGACGGCAGCGCCGGACTGGGCATGGTCCTCGACGACCTCGTGGCCCACTCCCCCGGGCTCGCCGGGGAGTTCGAGGCGGCCCGCGCCGGCGTGCTCACCGCCGCCACCTCACGCTTCTACGCGCAACCCGGGCTGTTCCAGGGCCGCGCCGGAATGATCCTGCACCTCAGCCGCACGACCACGCCGGGCGCGACCGGGGACCGGCTGGCCGGGCAGATCGCCGGACTCGGCTGGCTCGCGATGGCGTACCAGGGTCAACTGGCCTTCCCCGGCCACCAGATGATGCGGCTCTCCATGGACCTCGCCACCGGAACGGCAGGGTGTCTGCTGGCGCTCGGCGCGGCCCTCGACCCGGCGTCCGACGCCCACCTGCCGTTCCTCCCGCCGCCCCACCGGCGGCCCCGATGACGCGGTTCCGCGATCCGGCGGAGTCGTGACACCACCCCGTCCCCACGGATGACCACGGACGGACACCCAACGGAAGGACACACCATGGCACTTCTCGACCTGCAGACCATCGAGACCGAGGAGCGGACGGACGGCGGCGGCAACAGCACGGTGAGCCTGATCTCCTGCATCAGCGCGGCGAGCGTTCTGCTCTGTCTCTGACCTGCGGTCTGTAGTGGCTCCGGGCGGCGCTCTCCCTTCGGGGAGGGGCCGCCCGGGGTCCTCCCGTCCCATGAAAGGCCGGTATGACCCCGCGTGCCGACGACGACCCGGCGGCCGGACACGCCCGGGCGCTGCTGCGTACGGCCACCCGGTACAGCGGGTCCCGCTGCCTGGCGCTGTGCCTGGTGAGCGTCACCGCGACCGGCGCCGGGCTGCTGCTGCCGGCCGCACTGGGCCGGGCCCTCGATCTTCTGCTGGCGCAGGCCCCCGCGACCCGCTGGGTGCTGTACTGCGCCGGCCTCGTGCTGCTGCTCGGCCTGCTCGACGCGGCCCAGACTGTCCTCACCGGCACCGTCGACGCCCGTTCGACCGCTTGGCTGCGCCGCCGGCTGACCGGGCACGTCCTGGGCGTCGGCCCGCGCGCCGCCGACCGCTTCGGCTCCGGTGACCTCGTCGCGCGTCTGGTCGGCAACGCCGCCGAGGCGGGTACCACGCCCGCTGCCCGCGCGGCGCTGGTGGCCGCCCTCGCCGGCCCGCTCGGCGGTGTGGTCGCGCTCGGCATGATCGACTGGTGGCTCGCGGCGGTGTTCCTCGCCGGAGCCCCCGTCCTCACTCTCGTTCTGCGTGCCGTCGCCCGTGACACCACGGAGAGCGCGACGCACTACCAGCAGGCGCAGGGCCGGATCGCGGCCGCGTTGGCGGAGGCCGTCGAGGGGGTCCGCACCGTCCGGGCCGCGGGTACGCAGGACAGGGAGACCGCCCGCGTCCTGCGGCCGCTGCCGGATCTGTCCCGAGCCGGGCACCGCATGTGGCGGGTGCAGGGGCGGGCCGCCGCCCGGGCGGTCGCCGTGGCGCCGCTGCTTCAGCTCGGGGTCGTCGCCGTGGCCGGTGTGCAGCTCACCCGGGACCGGCTGTCGGTGGGGGACGTCCTCGCCGCCTCGCGGTACGCGGTGCTCGCGACGGGCGTCGGCGTCCTGGTCGGGCGGCTCGCGGGCCTGGCCCGGGCCCGGGCGGCGGCGCGGCGTCTCGGTGAGGTCGAGACCGAGCCCGCCACCGCCTTCGGCGCTCGCCGGCTGCCCGAGGGGCCCGGGCGGTTGGAGCTGCGCGGGCTGACGGCCCGGCGCGGCGGACGCACCGTGCTCGACGGGGTGGACCTCGTCGTCCCGGGCGGCACGACCCTGGCCGTGGTCGGCAGGTCCGGCGCGGGCAAGTCGCTGCTGGCCGCCCTCGCCGGGCGGCTCGCCGAACCGGACGCGGGCGAGGTGCTTCTCGACGGGGTGCCGTTGCGCGAGCTGCCGCACGACGACCTGCGCCGCGCGGTCGGCTACGCCTTCGCCCGCCCGGCTCTCCTCGGCGGCACGGTCGAGCAGGCGATCGGCCTCGGCCTGTCCTCCGTCTCCCCCGCCCGCATCCGCGATGCTGCCCGAACCGCCCTCGCCGACGACTTCGTCCGCCGCCTCCCGGACGGATACGACACGCCCGTCGCGAACGCGCCGCGCTCCGGTGGCGAGTCCCAACGGCTGGGCCTGGCCCGGGCGTTCGCGCACGGTGGCCGTCTGCTGATCCTCGACGACGCCCTCTCCAGCCTCGACACGGTGACCGAACGCCGCATCACCGACGCCCTCCTCAACGGCCGGGGCAGCACCCGGCTCCTGGTCGCCCACCGCAGCGCGACGGCCGCGTGCGCGGACGCGGTGGCCTGGCTGGACGAGGGGCGGGTGCGGGCGGTGGGACGGCACGAGGAGCTGTGGCGGATCGCGGAGTACCGGGCGGTGTTCGGGGAGGCGGCGGGCACCGCGTACGCGGAGGCGGAGGGCGGAGCGCAGACATGACCGGCGACACCACGACCCTGCCCGCCCGGGGACTGCGCTTCCTGCTGGCCCGTCGGCGCGTCCTGCTGCGGCTCACCGCCTGGTCCGTGCTGGAGTCCGGGCAGACCTTCCTCATCGGGTACGGGCCTGCCCGCGCCCTGGACGGGGGATTCCTGCGCGGACGGGCGGATGTCGGGCTGGTCTGGCTCGCGGTGACCGGGCTCGGCGTGCTGGCCGGCTCCTACGGCACCGCGCGGGTCTACGCCGCCGTCGCCGCGCTGGTCGAACCCCTCCGGGACCGGCTGGTGGAGCGGGTCGTCTCGCGCGGGGTGCGCACCGGTGACGCGGGCTCCCTGTCGGGGCTCACGCAGCAGGTGGAGATCGCCCGGGACACCTTCGCCGGACTGGTCATGGTGTCCCGCTCCTTCGTGTTCACCGCCGCCGGCGCCCTGGCCGGCCTGTTCACGCTCGCCCCGCCGCTCCTGCTGGTGGTGGGGCCGCCCCTGGCCCTCGGCGTGGCCCTGTTCGCGGCGACGCTCCGGCCGCTCGCCCGGCGGCAGGAGACGTTCCTGGTCGCCGACGAGGCCCTGGCCGGCCATCTGGGCACCGTCTGTCCGGGCCTGCGGGACATCACGGCGACCGGCGCGGAGGCGTGCGTCGCCAGCGGCACCGGAGAACGGATCGAGGCGGAACTGCAGGCGGCACGCGCCCTGGCCCACTGGGGGGTGCTGCGCGTGGCGTCCCTGACGATCGGCGGTCAGCTGCCGATCGTGTTGCTGCTCGCCACCGCCCCGTGGCTCCTGGCCCACGGCGTCACCACGGGCGCCCTGGTCGGCGCCCTCGCCTACGTCACCCAGTCGCTGCTGCCCGCCCTGCGCAACCTGATCCACGGCCTGGGCGCCAGCGGCTCGCGGCTGACGGTGGTACTGCGACGGCTGGCCCCGTCGAACTCCGGCACGGCCCCCTCGTCCGAGGGCCCCGGCGCGACGGACACCGCCGATTCGATCCGCCCGCACCACAGTCCCGGGCCCCCGGACGACGCCGACCCGACCCACCCGGACGGGAGCCCCCGCCCCACGGCCCGCGGTGCCGGCTCCGACGCGCCCCGCCGGGGCGGCTTCCCCAGGGCCGCCGCGAACCCGCCGCCTCGCACCGCGGCCCCGCTCCCCGCACCCCGGAGCGGCGAACCCCGCGAAGACCTACGCCCCGCCCTCGCCCTCACCCGCGTCACCTTCGCCTACGGCCCCGCGAGCAGCCCCGTCGTCCAAGACCTGAGCCTCACTCTTCCGCCCGGCGCGCATCTGGCCGTGGTCGGCCCCAGCGGCACGGGAAAGTCCACGCTCACCGCGCTCGTGGCGGGACTCCTGACACCGCAGCACGGCACGATCCGGGTCGGCGGACACTCCGTTCCCGGCCCGGAGGCCGCCGCGGCGCGCGTACTCATCCCGCAGGAGGCGTACGTCTTCGGCGGCACCCTGGCCGAGAACCTCGCGTACCTGCGCCCGGACCGGGTGCCCGAGGAGGAACTGCTGGCCGCCGCCGAGGCGGTCGGTCTCGCCCCGCTGGCCGACCGGCTGGGCGGGCTCGGCGCCCGGGTCGACCCGGCGGCCCTGTCGGCCGGCGAACGGCAACTCGTCGCACTGACCCGGGCCTATCTGTCGTACGCCCCGCTGGCCCTGCTCGACGAGGCGACCTGCCATCTGGATCCCGAGACGGAGGAGCGCGCCGAGCGGGCCTTCGCGCGGCGGCCTGGCGGCACCTTGGTGGTCGTCGCCCACCGCATCAGCTCGGCCCGGCGTGCCGGCCGGGTGCTGGTCCTGGACGGCCGCGGCACCGCGTGCGGCGGCCACGAGGAGCTGCTGCGGACCTCGGCTCCGTACCGGGACCTCGTGGGCGACTGGGCGCCCGCGGTGCCCCGGCGGCGCTCAGAGCCAGCCCTGCCCCTGGGAGATGCGGATCGCGTCGATGCGGTTGCGGGCCCCGGTCTTGCGGGTGATGGCCGCCATGTAGTTGCGCACGGTCCCGTGGGACAGGTGCAGGCTCCCGGCGATCTCCGCGATGGAGGCTCCCTCGGCCGCGAGGGATAACACGCTCAGTTCTCTGCGGGTCAGCGGCATCTCGGCCGCCTTGAGGAACCCGAAGCCCAGCGAGTCGTTGACGAAACGTTCCCCCTCGGCGACCCGGCGTATCCCGCGCAGCAGGTTCTCCGGCGATCCCTCCTTGTCGACGTAGCCGAGCACCCCGGCCTCGACCGCCCGTTTCAGCAGTCCCGGTCTGTTCGCGGTGGCGAGCACGAGTAATCGCGGGCGGGGCCGGTCCGGGCCGGTCCGGCCCAGCTCGCCCAGCGGGGGGATGCCGTACGAGTCCGCGCACTCCAGGTCCGCCGCGCACACGTCCGGCCGCACCGACCGCAGCATGCCCGGCGCGCCGCGCCACGACGTGTCGTGCACCGCCAGATCGGACTGACCCCGCAGCCAGTCCGCCAGCACCGATCGCACCAGACACTCGTCGTGCACCAGAAGCACCCGGATCACTGCCACCTCCTCGCTCGCCGTACCCCCTCGCTCGCCCTGCTGAGCGCGTGCCCCATTGTTCGCGACGGTGACCCTGCGTGGGCGCGAAGATCCGGCCATCAGGGGGCGAGGGGGCGCACGCGGAGCGCCTGCATGCCGGGCCGAGCTTCGACTGCGGGGGCATGAGCCGGGGCGGTCGGGGTATGTGGGCGCCCCCGTCGGGGCCAGGGGGCTGTGACCGACGGTAACGAGGGGGTCCGCTCAGGTGCCGCTCGTCGTGCGCGACCGCCCGCCAGGGGGGAGATTTGTTCCTGAACTCGGTCGCGCGGCCGTGCGAGGAGGTGGTCGGCGTGTCCGACGGGCAATCGTCCGCGCAGGCGCCGGCAACCGCCAGGACGCCGGTCGGCCGTCCCGTGCTGTCCCTGGCGCTGGCCTCGATGATGGACGAGGTGCACGCCCACTCCGGCGCGGTGTATCTGCTCTCGCCGGAACAGCCGGTGCTGGAGATGGCGGTGATGGCCGGTCTGCCCCGGGCGTTCGCGGCGCCGTGGGAGCGGGTGGGGCTGAGCGCGCCCATCCCGGTCGCCGACGCGGCACGCGAGCGGCGGCTGGTGTGGGTCAGCGGCGAAGAGGAGATGGCCCGCCGTTATCCGCGCATCGCCGTGGTGCTGCCCTACCCGTTCGCCCTGGCCGCGGTGCCGGTCGCCACCGGGACCACCGTCTACGGCGCGGTCTTCGTGACCTGGCCGGGCGCACATCCGCCGGAGCTGTCCGACCATGAGCGGGAGCATCTGACGGCGGCCTGCGGCCGGCTGGCGGTCCGGCTGGAGCGGGCCGCCGAGCGCAGCATCCCGCCGCACCCCGAGACCGATCTGGTCGCCTCGCCCCTGGTGGGCGGCATGGCCGGCACGCTCGGCACGGTCGAGGCGGCCCGGATGGTGAGCCGGCTGCCGTACGGACTGGTCTCGCTGGATCTGCACGGGCGGGTCGGCTTCGTCAACGCGGCGGCGGCCGAGCTGCTGAACGTCCCGGTCAGCCGGCTGCTCGGCACGCAGCTGTGGGCCTCGGTGCCCTGGCTCAACGACCCGGTGTACGAGGACCGTTACCGGGCCGCGCTGATGAGCCAGCACACCACCTCGTTCGTGGCGCTGCGCCCGCCCGGCGAGTGGCTGTCGTTCCGGCTGTATCCGAGCACGACCGGCCTGAGCGTCCGCATCACCAGGTCCCGGGCCGTGTCGGAGATGAGTCGCACGGCACCGCCGCCCGACGGCGCGCCCTCCCGGCTGGTCACCATCTCGCAGGTGCTTAACCTGGCCGGCGCGCTCACCGAGGCGGTGGGTGTGCAGGACGTGGTGCAGCTGGTCGCGGACGAGATCGCCCCGGCCGTGGGCAGCCAGGCCCTGGTCGTCCTGGGATCCCGGGCGAACCGGCTGCGGGTGCTCGGGCATCGCGGGTACCGCGACGCGCACGTGGTCGAGCGGTTCGACGGCATGCCCCTGTCCGAAACCACGCCCGGCACACAGGTGCTGCGGACGGGCGTGCCCGCGTTCTTCGAGTCACAGGAGCAGCTGGAACGCCTGTACCCGGCGCGCCTCGCCACCCCCGACGGGTTCGCAGCCTGGGCCTACCTGCCGTTGATCGCCCAGGGCCGGCCCGTGGGGACGTGTGTGCTCTCCTACGCCGAGCCGCACCTCTTCCCCACCGAGGAGCGGGCGATCATGACCAGCCTGGCCGGGCTGATCGCCCAGGCGCTGGAGCGGGCCCTCCTCTACGACGCCAAGCACCGGCTCGCGCACGGCCTCCAGGAAGCCCTGCTGCCGCACTCGCTGCCGTCGCTGCCCGGCATCGAGGCCGCCGGCCGCTACGTGCCCGCCACCCAGGGCATGGACATCGGCGGCGACTTCTACGACCTGGTGAGCACCCAGGGGATGGCGGCCGCCGTGATCGGGGACGTACAGGGCCACAACGTCACCGCGGCCGGGCTGATGGGGCAGGTCCGTACCGCGGTGCGCGCGTACACGGCCGTGGGCCAGGCGCCCGAGGAGGTCATGCGCAGCACCAACCGGCTGCTGCTCGACCTGGGGTCCGACCTGTTCGCCAGTTGCCTGTACCTGCGGCTCGACCCGGCGCACGGCCGGGCCGTGATGTCCCGGGCCGGTCACCCCCCGCCGCTGCTGAGACGGCCCGACGGGCGGGTACGCGTCCTCGACCTCGCCGGGGGCCCGCTCTTGGGCATCGACGCCTCGGCGGTGTACCCCACCACGGAGGTCGCCCTCCCGCCCGGCTCCCTGCTGGCCCTCTACACCGACGGGCTGGTCGAGTCCCCCGGCACGGACTTCGAGGAGGCCCTCGCGGACCTGGGCCGGCGCCTGGCGGAGGCCGGGGAGCAGCCACTGGACGAACTGGCCGACAGCCTCCTCCACCAGGAGCGGCACCACACGGAAGGAGACGAACGGCCCGACGACATCGCCCTGCTGCTGATCAGGGCCGTCGGGTAGGGGCGGCGGATACCGGCTGCTCGACGCCCCGCAGGCGGGGAGGCCTCGACCCCGGCCCCCCGAGACACCGCACCCGGCACCGGGACGGGACGGCCGTCCCGGTGATCAGGGGCCAGGGCCCTCGGGTGGATGAGGCGGACGCCGAAAGCGGTGGGGGTCGCCTTCGGCGGCCGAAGCACCCGGCCCGGCACCACGACGGCCGGCCCTCCCGCCGGAGGGCCAGCCCGATCCAATACCGGACGGGATCGCGGCCGAGGACCGCGGGCGGGCCGGGGCCGCCTGTGGGCCGGGGCCGCCGCCTGGGAGCCGGTCCGGCCACGTCGGACCGGCCACGTCGGACCGGCCACGTCGGACCGGATCCGGACGGCTCCCGGGTCCTCGGGACTCGGGTCAGCGGGACTCGGTCAAACCGGAGTGGTCCTCGACGCCCTGACCCGCGTCCTGACCGGCACCGGCACCCGCTTCGTCGCCTCCGGCCCGCTCACCCGCACCGGCACCGGCCTCCTCGCCGGCACCGGCTTCCTCACCGGCACCGACACCGGCACCGGCCTCGCCACCGGCACCCGCTTCCTCACCGGCACCGGCACCGGCACCGGCCTCTTCGCCACCGGCACCCGCTTCCTCGCCCGCACCGGCGCCGCCGCCCGCCGCACCGCCCGCGCCGAGATTCGCGCCGACCGCCTCCAGGGCGGTGGTCACCGGCTGGAAGAACGTCTCGCCGCCGACCGTGCAGTCACCGCTGCCGCCCGACGTCAGGCCGATCGCGAGACCGTCCTGGGTGAACAGCGAGCCGCCGCTGTCGCCGGGCTCGGCGCAGACGTTCGTCTGGATGAGGCCCGTGACGGTGCCCTCCGGGTAGTTCACCGTGGCGTCGAGGCCGAGGACCTGCCCGTCGGAGAGCCCGGTGGTGCTGCCCATCCGGAAGACCTCCTGGCCGACGGTCGCCTCCGCGGCCTCCGTGATCTGGACGGTCTGGTCGCCGGTATTGACCTCGCTGGGCGCCTCGGTCGCCGGGTCGTCGTACTTCACGAGTGCGAAGTCGCCGTCGCCGGGGAAGGTCGACTGGTCGACGGTGGCGATCGGCTGACCCCCCTGGGTGTCGGACCACTCGTTGCCGCCGAGGGTGCAGTGACCGGCCGTCAGGAAGGCGGGCGAGCCGTCGCCCGCGGTGACGTTGAAGCCGAGGGAGCAGCGCGAGCCGCCCGCGAAGATGGCGTCACCGCCGGAGACGAACGGCTTGAAGGTGCCGGCGGACTTCTTGAGGGTCGCCATGCCGGAGCCGAGGCTCTGCACGGTGGATTGCAGTCTGTCCCACTTGGCGCCGGTCACCGTGCTGTCCGCCGTCACCAGGAGCTTGTTGGTGCGCGGGTCGATCGACCACGAGGTGCCCGCGATGGTCGCCTCGGACTTCAGCGTCGACGCGCCGTCCTTAAGTTCCGACCAGCTGTTGTCGACCTCGCGGACCTTCGCGCCCGCCGCCTTGGCCCGCACGATCACGTTGTTGTTGCCGCCCGGTACGACGTTGACGACGAGCTGCTGGTTGTCGCCGTCGTAGTAGGAGCCGCCGAACGCCTCACCGAGGAGCCCTGAGAGCTGCGAGGCGAGATCCGAGGCGTCGCCCGCCTTCAGGGTCTTCGGCGCGGCCGCCGCGTCGCCGGACGAACCGTCCTGCGAGGCGTTGGCATGGGGCAACAGGATCGCGGCCGCGCCGAGCGCCACCACGCTGCCCGCCGCTATCGCGGCCTTGCGCTTCGGAATTCGCTTGTGACTCAAACTTCTCTCCTCCTGGGGAACGGAGTAGGTGCCGCCGTCCGGCAACTTCTGGGGGGGCGCCTGGATGGCTGTTGGTACGCACGGGTCACGGGGGGCGTTCAATTCCGTTTGCAAGTGATCCCTTCGCATCCCGGAATCAGCCAACTCCCGTCGCCCGCGGACCGACCACGCGGTCTGTGGCACCCCTGGTCACAGCGGGCGGGCCGGGAAGGGCGAACCCGGCCGGCCGCGCCGGCTCCTGGCCGGATGACGGCCTTTCAGCTCAGGCCCTCGTCCGACACATCGAACAGGAACGCTCCGTATTCGCTCGGGAACGATCTGTTGTGATCCCGGAGTTGAATCCCGAGTTCAGCGAATCTGCACATCGGCTGCTCAACCCGGTCACCTGAAGAAGGGTTGTCCACAGGCCCGGCGCGTGGGTCACGCCTTTGGGGCGGGAGTGCCTGATTCGCCGTCCGGGGAAGCAAGGGCCTGAATGAGCCGATGCCGTGACGCATGTGAAGAGCTCGCCACCAAGCTGTGCGCAGACCTGCACGGATCGGTGCCGCTGAGGCGCAAGTTCCCTGGTGAGACGGGTGGTTGATTGGAAGCCCGCACCCGCAGCGTGCTTTGATCCATCGCACCGCGGGGGCCGCACAGGGCACTCGGAAACGAGAGTCCGGCACTCGCGGTCGCGGCCGTCATCTGTCCCCAGAGGGGGCCGCTCCCCCCTTGTGAGATATCCATACGAAGGGAAGTTCCATCATGAACTCCACCCCCCAGGTTGAGACCGTCGAGATCGCCGACGCCGAGCTCGACGCCGTTTCCGGCGGCCTGTCCGTGAACGCCGTGAACACCGTCACCGACACGGTCAACGGCATCGCTCCGGTTTCCGGCCTGGTCGACACGGCCGTCGGCACCGTCGAGGGCGTCACCGGCCTGAACACGGCCCCGGTCACCAACCTGGTCGCCGGTCTCTGATCGAGCCCCAGTGCCGTTGACTCCCGGAGCCGCAGCCGGCGGTTCCGGGATCTTCGGGTGCCGTGACAGCCTCTGTCGCGGCCGTCGGTACCTCTTCTACGGGTGAGGGAAGTTCCCTTGCAGTTCCGCCAACAGGCCCTCGCCAAGCTCCAGTCGCCGGAGGAACTCGACCTGCCGGTGCGCTTCGCCCGCCCGCAGGGCTGGCTCGTGCTGTCCGTGACGGTGGTCGCGATGGCGGCCGCTTCGGTGTGGGCGGTGACCGGTTCGGTGGCCTCCACCGTCAGCGCACCCGCCATCCTCACGCACGGGCACGGCAGTTACGTCCTCCAGAGCCCCGTCGCGGGCCAGGTCACGGCGGTGCTCGCGAAGCAGGGCGAGCAGTTGCCGGCCGACTCCCCCGTGCTCAAGGTCCGTACCGCCAAGGGCGAGACCGTCGTCCGCACGCTCGACGCGGGCCGTGTCTCCGCGCTCGCCGCGACCGTCGGGCAGATCATCCAGACCGGTGCGAACGTCGCCGCCGTCGAGAAGACCCCCCGCGCCGCGGACCCGCTGTACGCGACCGTGTACGTCCCCGCCGACAACGCCGCCTCGATCCCCGACGACGCCGCCGTCGACCTGACCGTGCAGTCGGTGCCGACCCAGGAGTACGGCGTGCTGCGCGGCCATGTGAAGTCGGTGGACCGCTCGGCCCAGTCCCCGCAGCAGATCGCCGCGTTCCTCGGCGACAGCCAACTGGGCGAGCAGTTCACGAAGAAGGGCAGGCCGGTGGCCGTGACGGTCCGGCTGGACAGGTCGTCATCCACGAAGAGCGGTTACAAGTGGTCGTCCGCGGACGGGCCGCCGTTCAAGCTGAGCTCCATGACGCTGGCCTCGGGGTCGATCCGGCTGGCCGACCAGCGTCCCGTCGACTGGCTGCTGCCATGAGCGCGACCGTGCAGGAGAACCGGGGCAGGCGTCGCGCCGCCCCGCCGAAGCGCAAGGTGCCCAAGGCCAGGGCGAAGACGGTCCGCACCCCCACCGTGCTGCAGATGGAGGCCGTCGAGTGCGGCGCCGCTTCCCTGGCGATGGTGCTCGGCCACTACGGCAAGCACGTCCCGCTGGAGGAGCTGCGCATCGCCTGCGGAGTCTCCCGCGACGGCTCGCGCGCCAGCAACCTCCTGAAAGCGGCCCGCTCTTACGGCCTGACGGCCAAGGGCATGCAGATGGACCTGGCCGCCCTCGCCGAGGTGACGTCGCCGGCCATCCTGTTCTGGGAGTTCAACCACTACGTCGTCTACGACGGCATGGGCCGCCGCTTCGGCCGCCGTGGCGTCTACATCAACGACCCCGGCAAGGGCCGCCGCTTCGTCCCCATGGAGGACTTCGACGGCAGCTTCACCGGTGTCGTGCTGGTGATGGAGCCCGGCGAGGAATTCACCCGGGGCGGACGCAAGCCCGGCGTCCTGGGCGCGATGCCCGCCCGGCTGCGCGGCACCGCGGGCACCATGCCCGCCGCCGTCCTGGCGAGCCTGCTGCTGGTGGCGGTCGGTGCTGCCGTGCCCGCGCTCAGCCGCACCTACATCGACGAGTTCCTGATCGGCAACCAGACCTCGTTGCTCGGTGTGCTGTTCGCGTCGATGGCGGCGTGCGTGCTGCTGACGGTCATCCTGACCTGGCTGCAGCAGGCCAACCTGCTGCGCGGCCGCATCATCTCCTCCACGCTCTCCAGCGCCCGCTTCCTACGGCATCTGCTGCGGCTGCCGGTGACGTTCTTCTCCCAGCGCAGCCCGGCCGACCTGGTGCAGCGGCTGCAGTCCAACGACGCGGTCGCCGAGACGCTGTCCCGGGACCTCGCGGCGGCGGGCGTGGACGCGGTCGTTGTCGTCCTGTACGCGGTACTGCTGTACACCTACGACCCGCAGCTGACGTTCGTCGGCATCGGCGTGGCGCTGCTGAACATCGTGGCCATGCGGGTCGCCATCCGGTTGCGCGCCACCCGCACGGCGAAGCTGCGCGCCGACACGGCCCGGCTCACCAACACCGCCTACTCCGGCCTGCAGCTGATCGAGACGATGAAGGCGACCGGTGGTGAGGACGGCTACTTCCGCAAGTGGGCCGGGCAGCACGCCACCACGCTGGAGGAGCAGCAGCGGCTCGGGGTGCCGAGCGCCTGGCTGGGTGTGGTCGCGCCGACGCTCGCCACCCTCAACAGCGCGCTGATCCTCTGGATCGGCGGCATGCGAGCGGTCGAGGGCCATATCTCGGTCGGTCTGCTGGTCGCGTTCCAGGCCCTGGTCACCCGGTTCACCGCCCCGCTGACCCGGCTGAACGGCGTCGCGGGCCGCATCCAGGACTTCGCCGCCGACGTGGCCCGGCTGAAGGACGTGGAGAACTTCAAGGCCGACCCGCTCTACGACCGCCCCGACGCCGCCGAGTCGACGCGGCGCCTCCAGGGTCATGTCGAGCTGGAGAACATCACGTTCGGCTACAGCCCGCTCGACAAGCCCCTGCTCACCGGGTTCGACCTGGCCGTCGGCCCCGGGCAGCAGGTGGCGCTGGTGGGCGGCTCGGGCAGCGGCAAGTCCACGGTGTCGAGGCTGATCTCCGGTCTGTACGCGCCCTGGGAGGGCGTGATCCGCATCGACGGGCAGCGCATCGAGGACATCCCGCGCGGAGCGCTGGCCGCCTCCGTCTCCTTCGTCGACCAGGACGTGTTCCTCTTCGAAGGCACGGTCCGCGACAACGTCGCGCTGTGGGACCCGTCCATCCCCGACGACGCGGTCGAGGACGCCCTGCGCGACGCCGCCCTGTACGACGTGATCACGCGCCGCCCCGGCGGCATCCACAGCAAGGTCGAGCAGGACGGGCGCAACTTCTCCGGCGGACAGCGCCAGCGCCTGGAGATCGCGCGGGCGCTGGTGCGCCGGCCGAGCATCCTGGTGCTCGACGAGGTGACCAGCGCGCTGGACGCGGAGACGGAACTGGTCGTGATGGACAACCTGCGCCGGCGTGGCTGCGCCTGTGTGGTGATCGCGCACCGGCTCAGCACCGTGCGCGACAGCGACGAGATCGTCGTCCTGCAGCACGGCACGATCGTGGAGCGGGGACGGCACGAGGACCTGGTGGCGCGCGGCGGCGCCTACGCGGCACTGGTCAGGGAGCGGTGAGATGACGGCCGTTCAGGAAGGCCACGGCGAAGACCTCGTGCTGGGCGCCTTCGGGCAGATGGGGTCGCGCATCGACTGCGCCGGGTTCAACCGCCTGGACCTGGAGGGTCCCCAGGTGCTGTGGCTGGTCGCGTCCGGCGCCGTCGACCTGTTCGCGGTCGACGCCGACCGGCAGGGCCACTGGCACCACCTGGGCCGTCTGGAGGCGGGCTCCCTGGTGCTCGGCCCGGTGCCGGGACCCCAGCACACCCTGGTGGCGCGACCGCTGCGGGACTGCGTGGTGCACCGTATCGGCCTGCGCGAGCTGTACCAGCCCGCCAACACCGCGACCTGGTCGTACGACGAGTTCGGCAACCCGCAGTACGTGCCGCCGACGACGAGCCCGCTGGAGTACGCCCTCGCCCTCGGTGTGGGGCGCAGCCTGTCCATCCTGTTCCAGGCGCCGATGGCGACGGAGCGGGCCGCGGCGCCCACGGACGACGACGTGTTCTGGATGCAGGTGCCGCCGGGCAGCGTGCAGTACGGCTCGCTCTACGGCGCCGAGGCCGCGGCCGATCTGCTGATGGACCCGGCGCTGTGGCAGAGCATGGTCGACCAGCAGTACCGGCTGCTGACCACGCTGGACCGCTGGATCGAGCAGCTGGAACGCACCCACGAGACGCGCACGGCCGAGGGCATCAAGGCCGGTGAGGCGGTGCGCGCCCAGGCCGATCAGACGCTGCTCGCCTCCATCGGCAAGCGGTCGTCGAAGCGGACCACCGCGGCCGACGCCGACGCCACGTACGCGGCGTGCAAGCTGGTAGGGCAGGCGGCCGGGATCAGTCTGACCGAGCCCACTCAGAAGGGCACCGGCGGCGACCGCCTCGACCCGGTCGAGCAGATCGCCCTGGCCTCCCGGGTGCGCACCCGGGCCGTACGGCTGGACGGCCGCTGGTGGCGGGACAACGTCGGGCCGCTGGTCGGGCAGCGGGCCCTGTCGGGCGCGCCGGTGGCGCTGCTGTGGCGGCGCGGCGGATATGTCGCCGTCCATCCGTCGACCGGGCGTGAGACGCCGATCGAGAAGGCGAACGCCGACGAGTTCGAGCCGCGCGCGGTGATGTTCTACCGCCCGCTGCCCGAGCGGGGGCTCAGTCCGCTCAGGCTGCTGCGGTTCTGCATGCAGGGCATGCGCGGCGACCTCGCGGGCCTGCTGCTCAGCGGCCTGGTCACGGTGGCGATCGGGGCGCTGGTGCCCATCGCCACCGGCAAGGTGCTCGGCGAGTTCGTGCCGAAGGCGCAGACGGATCTGATCGTGCAGGTGTGTCTGGCGGTGATGCTGAGCAGCGTGGTGGCGGCGGCCTTCATGCTGTTGCAGAACCTGACCATCCTGCGGCTGGAGGGCCGGATCGAGGCCACGCTCCAGCCGGCCGTGTGGGACCGGTTGCTCCGGCTGCCGACGAAGTTCTTCACCGAGCGCTCCACCGGCGAACTGGCCAGTGCGGCCATGGGCATCAGCTCGATCCGCCGGCTGCTCGCGGGAGTCGGGCCGACGGTCGCCCAGTCGGTGACGGTCGGGGCGATGAACCTCGGTCTGCTGCTGTGGTTCAGCGTGCCGATGGCGATGGCCGCGATCGGCATGCTCGTCGTCATCGCGGCCGTGTTCCTGGGGCTGGGTCTGTGGCAGGTGCGCTGGCAGCGGCGGCTGGTCGTGCTCTCCAACAAGCTGAACAACCAGGCGTTCCAGACGTTGCGGGGCCTGCCCAAACTGCGGGTGGCCGCCGCCGAGAACTACGCGTACGCCGCGTGGGCGTCGGAGTTCGCGCGCAGCCGTGAACTCCAGCAGAAGGTCGGCCGCATCAAGAACATCACCTCGGTGCTGGGCGCGGTGTACCTGCCGCTGTGCACCCTGCTGATGTTCATGCTGCTGGCCGGTCCGGCCCGCGGTTCGATGTCGGCGGCGGCGTTCCTCACCTTCAACACCTCGGTGACGATGGTTCTGACCTCCGTCACCCAGCTGACCGGCGCGTTCGTCTCGGCCGTGGCCGCGCTGCCGCTGTTCGAGGAGATCAAGCCGGTGCTGGAGGCCACGCCCGAGGTGCGCACGGCGAGCACCCGGCCGGGTCCGCTGACCGGGGCGATCGAGGCACGGCGGCTGTCCTTCCGTTACTCGGACGACGGTCCGCTGGTCCTGGACGACGTGTCGTTCGAGGTGCGGCCGGGCGAGTTCGTCGCGGTCGTCGGCCCGAGCGGCTGCGGAAAGTCGACGCTGCTGCGCCTGCTGATCGGCTTCGACCGTCCCGTGTCGGGCAGTGTGCTGTACGACGGTCAGGACCTGACGGCCCTCGACCAGTCGGCGGTGCGCCGCCAGTGCGGTGTGGTGCTGCAGCACGCGCAGCCGTTCACCGGCTCGATCCTGGACGTCATCTGCGGCACCGAGCCGTACACGCCGGAGGAGGCGATGGCGGCGGCCGAGATGGCCGGTCTCGCCGAGGACATCAAGCGGATGCCGATGGGCCTGCACACCATCGTCTCCGGCAGCGGGGCCGTCTCCGGCGGACAGCGCCAGCGGCTGATGATCGCGCAGGCGCTGATCCGCCGGCCGCGCATCCTCTTCTTCGACGAGGCGACCAGCGCCCTGGACAACGAGACGCAGCGCACGGTCATCGAGAGCACCAAGGCCCTCAACGCCACGCGTATCGTCATCGCGCACCGGCTGTCGACCGTGATGGACGCCGACCGGGTCGTGGTGATGGAGGACGGCAAGGTCATCCAGCAGGGGCCGCCCGCCCAGCTGCTCGCCGACACCAACGGCCGGCTGCACGAGCTGGTGCGGCGCCAGATGGCGTGACGGGAAAGGCGCATCTTGCGCGGGGACCCGTCAGAAGTGCACCGGGGCGGGTGCCCGAGCGGGGCCCTGAGGGGTCCTTGCCCTATGGGCGTCCGATCAGGTCGCGTGGTCCGGTGCCGTGCATCGCAAGGCGCCTAAGTGCCCTGGCAGCGGAGCTACCAGGGCGTTTCGGCCACGCGGCGAGGCGCAGTGCCAGGCCGCCCGCCCCGGGCGGGCACAGTGCAAGGGACCTCTGAGGCCGCACCGGTCGTCCGCATGGCACCGTCCGGCCGTGACCGGCCGGGCCCGGGGGGCCGCCGTGCGCAGGGGGTCGACCCCGGTCCCCTGACCGGATGGCGTGTCTTCGCCGTAGCACGGGGTGTGGGCCGTTGATACACGGCGTGAGTGGGTACCCACCGCCCATGCGAATCAGCGTGGTGGATGTGGGATCGAACACGGTCAGACTCGTGGTCGCGGACGCGGCGGACGGGGTGCCGCTGCCCGTGCACACCGCCAAGTGGCGGCTGAGGCTGTCCGAGCAGGTCACACCGGGGGGACCCATCCCGGAGCAGGCCGTGGAGAAGCTCGTCGAAGCGGTCGCCGAGGCGAGCCGGACGGCCGCCCGGTGGGGTGCGGCCGGTCCGCTGGCCTTCGCGACCGCCGTGGTGCGCAACGCGCCGAACCGGCAGGACGTGCTGCACACGGTCCGGTCGCGGACGGGCGTCGACCTGTGCACCCTGCCGGGCGAGGTCGAGGCGGAACTGACGTTCCTCGGGGCCCGGCGCTGGATGGGCTGGCGGTCGGGGCCGCTCGCCCTGCTCGACATCGGCGGCGGCACCTTGGAGGTCGCCTTCGGACGCGGACGGCTGCCCGACTTCGTGGCGTCGCTGCCGCTGGGCGCGCGGCGGCTCACCCACGAGTTCTTCGAGGTCGAGGACCCGCCGTCGCCGGAGCAGGTGCGGGCGCTGCGCCGCAAGGTACGCCACCAGCTGCGGGACGTGGCGGCCCGGATCCGCTGGGAGGGCCCGCGCACCGCGGTCGCCACCTCCCGCACCTTCCAGCAACTCGGACGGCTGTGCGGCGCCGCGCCCGGACGCCGGGGCCCGTTCGTCGACCGGGAGATGCACCGCTCGCAGCTGCGGGAGGCGATCGGCCGGCTGGCCGCCCTGCCCGCCTCCGAACGCGCCCGCCTGCCCGGCATCTCCGCGCCGCGGGCCGCGCAGAGCCTGGCCGGCGCGGTCGTCGGGCACACCGCGATGAAGCTGACCGGCATCAAGTCCGTGACCGTCTGCCCCTGGGCGATCCGCGAGGGCGTGCTGTTGCGGCACATCGAGGACGGCCCGTCCTGGTGGGCGGAGGTGGCCCACCGCGACGAGCAGGCGGCCCCACCCGACCCGGTGCCGCTGCGCATCGCGGCCGCCTCGAAGTGAAGCGACCCCTACCGAACGCAGGAAGGAGACCCCGTGTCCCACGACAAGGACCACACCAGCTCCGGCAAGCAGCCCGAGACCGCGCTCGAGGAGGTCCTGCGCGAGATCGAGGACGCCGAGAAGCGCACCCAGGACTCCCCCGAGCAGCGACGCCACCGGGGCGAGGCCGCGGAGGCCATCACCCCCAACCCGCGCGCCCAAGAGGAGTCCGAGGGGGACTGAGCCGAGGAGACCGGGACGGGCCCGGGCCACGGCGGCGGACCGAGCGGTTCGGCCGCGGCGGCCCGGGCCACGCCGTGTGTCCCCCCGTCGACCCGGGCCATGACCAGGATGTCGGACTCCGGCGGTGACCTTGTGCCCGGTCCGGGTACCCGGCGCGCATGGAGCACGAAGGACCACCACTGCCCACCCCGCGCGGCCCGCTGAGCCGGGACGTCGAGGCGTATCTGCGGGGCGCGGGCCGGCTGCCCCGCCTCGAGGAGGTCGCCCGCGCCGAGGTCTACGGCGACGATCTCCAGCTCGCCCTCTACCTCTGCTACGAGCTGCACTACCGCGGGTTCGCGGGCGTACCCGCCGCACGTGAATGGGACCCCGACCTGCTGCGCGTCCGCGCGGCCATGGAGCACCGCTTCCTGTCCGCGCTGCGCACCGACGCCCGGGTCCACGACAGCGTCGACGACGCACTGGCCGCCCTCCTGGTCGAGCCGGTCGACGGCACCGGCGTCAGCCACTTCCTGCGCGACGAGGGCGAACTGTGGCACCTGCGCGAGTACGCGGCCCAGCGCTCCCTGTACCACCTCAAGGAGGCCGACCCGCACGCCTGGGTGCTGCCACGGCTGTGGGGCCGGGCGAAGGCGGCGATGGCGGCGGTCGAGTTCGACGAGTGGGGCGGCGGCCGCGCCGAGCGCGTCCACGCCCGCCTGTTCGCGGACCTGATGACGGATCTGGGCCTGGACACCACCTACGGCCGCTACCTCGGCGCGGCGTGCGCCGAGGCCCTGGTCACGGTGAACATGATGTCCCTCTTCGGCCTGCACCGGGCCCTCAGAGGCGCCCTGGTCGGCCACTTCGCGACGGTCGAGATCACCTCGTCACCGGGGTCGCGGCGGCTCGCCGAGGCGATGCGCCGCACCGGGGCAGGGCCCGCGGCCGAACACTTCTACGACGAGCACGTCGAGGCCGACGCGGTCCACGAGCAGGTGGTGCGCCACGATGTCATCGCCGGCCTGCTGGACCAGGAGCCGCACCTCGCCCCGGACGTCGCCTTCGGCATCGACGCCACCGAGTTCGTCGAGGAGCGCCTGGGCGCCCGGCTGCTCACCGACTGGCGCTCGTCCCGTTCGTCACTGCGTGAACCGCTTGCCCGCGAAGTCACTCATATCTCCTGACCACGGGGGTACTCGACGCCCGTGATTGCACTGGTACCCCCGGGCGTGTACGCCCCTCAGGAAGACACCGAGCTGCTGGCCGGTGCCCTGTCCGACGAGCCGCTGCCTACTGGTGCGGAGGTCCTCGACGTGGGCACCGGAACCGGCGCCCTGGCCCTGGAGGCCGCGCGCCGGGGCGGCCGTGTGACCGCCGTCGACGTGTCCTGGAGCGCCGTATGGGCCGCCCGGCTGAACGCCAGGCTGGCCGGACTCGCGGTCCGGATCCGGCACGGGAACCTCTTCGAACCCGTACAGGGACAGAAGTTCGACCTCATCCTGGCCAATCCGCCGTACGTACCGGCGCCGGACGGCCGTCGCGACCCCCGTGGCGCGGCCCGGGCCTGGGACGCGGGCGGAGACGGACGGCTGGTCGTCGACCGCATCTGCCGGGAGGCTCCCGCGCTGCTGCGGCCCGGCGGGGTGCTCCTGCTCGTGCAGTCGGCGCTCAGCGACCCGGAGCTCACGGTCGGGCAGCTGCGCGCGGCCGGCCTGAAGGCCGCGGTGACCAGTCGGCGACAGATCGCGTTCGGTCCCGTGCTGCGCAGCCGGGAACGGTGGCTTCGGGAGCGGGGACTGCTGTCCGCCGCCGAGGACAAGGAAGAGCTGGTGGTCGTCCGTGCCGAACTCCCCGTCTGACCGGTCCGAGACCCCTCGCCGTGTCTCCGTCCAGCGCAAGGGGCCGCTGTTGATGGAGGGCCCGGTGGAAGTGGAACTGGAGGACGGCTCCGTCGTGACCTCGGACCGCTTCCGCGTCGCCTTGTGCACCTGCCGCCGCAGCCGCCGCTATCCCTGGTGCGACACGAGCCATCGTGACCGGGCCTGAGGGGTCCTTGCCCGGAAAGTCCAGGGGCCGGCGGGAGGCCCCACTCCGCCCGCCGGCCCCCTATGACGGGATCACGACTCCCCGTGACAGCGGCCCGGCTCCCCAGCCACGGCCCGCTGCGCTTCACGGGAACAGCGCGATCCCGGTCCATGGGGCGCCTCTAGAAGGAGAAGACGCCCGTGCCGTGGGCGTTCTTCACGCAGTCGTTGGAGAACGTGCGCTCGTAGGAGACGCGCCGGCCCTGCCACACACCGTCGACGGTGACGACCACGGGGTCGTACTGCTTGGTGCAGATCACGCCGTCCTCGGCGGTCAGGGCGTTGAAGTCGCCGCCGACCCCGCGCAGCTCCGCGCAGGCCTCGCCGGCCGCCGGGTGCGTGCCCGAGGGCCTCGGGGCACAGGTCAGGGTGACCGCGCGTTCCGGGGTGGCGGCGATCGCGCTCTCACCGTGGCCCACCGTGAGTACGAGGGCCGACGGGGCGTAGAGCGCGGTGGGGGCCTGACCCGGGTCGGCGAGCGCGGCCCCGGAGAGGGGTCCGCAGACGGCGGTGGCCGTCAGTCCGACAGTCATGGCCCAGCGCGCGGTGGTCCGCATTGTGTGCATCCTTCCGCTCGATTACGGGGTGCGCCGACCCGTGCTCGGTCGGTGCCCGGGACGGCGAGCGCGAGTCTGCCGAGTCCGCCGCCGAAACACACATCGACCCCACACATTTCAGTAACCTTGCGTATTGAATCAGTGGCGCGAAGTTACGGAGCGGGCCCGAGTGAAGCCCGTAACTGCGCGGCCTCCGGGGACCCGAAGCGGCCAGATGGCCGATTTCCATGCGCTCGTTAATAGGCCTGAAACATTCCGATTCCGCTCTCGGCCGACCGCTTTGCAACCGCTTGCGTTCATGTTCCTGCCGAGTAATCGTCATTACATGAGGACGAACGAGCAGCGGGAGCAACTGCGCGGCTGGTTCGCCGGCCGCCTTCCCGACGACCTCTTCGAGGAACTGGCCGAGATCACGGTCGACCGCGAGGAGATCACCGTGATCGGCCGCATTCCCGAACCCCGGCTGACCGAGGACGCCCCGGCCGTCGAGCGGGAGGCGGCCCTGGAGAGCCGGGTGCAGGACTTCCGGGAGCGCACCCGGGAAGAGCGGATGGCCGTGGCCCGGGAGGCGGAGCACCGGTTCCGCCGGAAGGTGTCCTGGGGCGTGGAGTGCGGCGGACGGCGCACGCTCTTCACGCATGTGGCGGCGCCCGTCATGACCCGGCTGCGCCAGCCGGAGCGCCAGGTCCTCGACACCCTGATCGCCGGCGGGGTGGCCCGCAGCCGCAGCGACGCGCTCGCCTGGTGCGTGCGCCTGGTCCAGCGCCACACGGACGACTGGCTCGCGCAGTTGCGGGACTCCCTCGAACAGGTGCAGCGGGTCCGGTCCCGGGGCCCGGACCGCGGGCCGGACGAGACACCGGGTACGGACGGCGGGGCATGACAACCGGTCACTCTCGCCCTGCCGGGCCGTGTGACACCGCGCGACGTCGGCCCGGCGACCTCGTCGAGGGTCCGGCCTGACGGGGGGCTGCGCGACGCGTGTGCCGCGCAGCCCCGGGTGGGCGCCGGGGCGCGACTTCAGGACGTCCGGCCGGTGGGCAGGGTCACCTGCCGGGACGTCGGGCCGTCCCGCTCCTCCATCGACAGGGAACCCGCCGCCGTCGGCTGGGGCTCCAGTTGCCAGCGCTGGGCGTCGGAGCGGCCGCGGACCTTGACGACGATGTCGGCACCCGGGTCGTCGTCGGCCGGAGCGAGGGCGAGCTGCTCGTCCCAGCGGGGCAGCAGCTCCCCCTGCACGGTGAGGTCGTAGCGCACGTCGTCGCCCCGCTCGGCGTCCTCGTCGGCGCAGGTGCCGAGGACGACGACACCGGCGTCCTTGTGCGAGTCCAGACACAGCCCGGGATCGGCGACGCTGCGCAGCAGCCCGTCGTCCCCGTACGTCCACTGCTGGGTCCACACCGTCGAGCACTCCGCAAGCTTCGCGCCCGAGCCCTCCTTCGGCAGGTCCCGGATGTCGAGGCACAGGTCGGCGCCGACGTTGCGCAGCCGCGTCACGCCCGGGGCCGTGGGAAGACCGGCCGTGCCGGGCGGCGTGGCGGACGTGGCGCCGTTGTCACCGGCGGCGCTGTCGGAGCCAGCCGGGTCGGCCTGGCCGCCGTCGTACGACGCGCTCATGATGAGGACGGTCGCCAGCACCCCCGCCGACACCGCACCCACACCCGAGAGCAACGCCCGCGAGGGCCTCAGTGCCTCCGGAACCCGGCGGGCGGGCAGCGGGAGCCGGGACAGCAGCCCGTGCCGCACGCCGCCCCGCCGCCCGCCACCGCGGCGGCCCGCGCGCGTGCCCCGCGTGCCGTGCGTCGCCCGGCCCGGACGCGAGTCGAGGTAGCGGCGGGCGCCCCAGCCGAGCACCGCCTCGGCGATCAGCGGGCCCAAGGGCCCCTCGAAGTGGCTCAGCTGTTCGGCCGCGTTCCGGCAGTAGCGGCACTCCGCCAGATGGTCCTGAACGTCGGGCAGCAGGGCACCGCCCCGGCGGATCGGAACGTCGAGGAGACGGTTGTAGAACCGGCAATCCTGCGTCGGCGCGAGTTCGCGATGGGCATGTACACAACCCTCACGGAATGCGTCACGCGCCTGCTCGAGGGCTGCCGACGCGATGTCGGAATCCATGCCCAGCAGTCCGGCTGGGACGTTTAAAGGATCAGCCTCGACCTCGACATGCCAGAGCAAACAGCGCGCGGCTGCGGGAAGTGCCTGGAATGCCCGCTCCGCGAGGGTGCGATTTTCGGGCGTCATGGACGTCGCCGCGCGCAGTCCGCGCCCTCCGGCGGGTTTGTGCAGGGCGGGCAGTACGGCGGATATTCGATCGTCGCCGGACCACTCGCGGATCGTGTCGCGCACGGTGGCCAGAAGGGCCGGCCGCAGCGCGACGGCCGACTCGCCGAAGGCGAGGCGGTTGAGGGTCCGGTGGAAGACGGTTCCCGTGACCATCGAGGCGACCTGCGCCGACGAGGCGAGACAGATGACCGCGTAGTCGTGCACCGGCTGCCAGTGCCGCGCCATCAGCAGCGCGACGGAATGGGCGGCGACCCCGCCCTCCGGGCTGCCCCTCAGCGGGGCGGCGAGGCTTTCGTCGGATTCCCCGCGATCCCCGCCGGGCGGGGGATACGCAGGACGAGGGGGGTGGGGGGTGGGCACTGAGATGGTTCCTTCCCACGCGTGCGACACACAGAAGTCCTGCCGCCGAAAAGGAGGCCCGGTTGGTGCGTACCTTTTTGGCGCGGCGCGGGAGGCGCGAATTCACCGGTGGCGAATCGGACCTGGTCGACAAATCACGTGCGACATCCGGCCATTCCCCCCGCACGCGTGTTGCACTCTTGCACAACCCCTACACGGCCAACAAGGCGCACGGGACACATACGGGCCATTGACGGAAAGTCAGAAACGCGAACGCATGCGCGCAGGTCGTACCGGTATTCGACATTTCCAGGCGCCCCGTGTGATTCGGGCACCCCTCGGTTCCTCAGATCTGCCAGGAGCGCAGCCGGTCCGCGGCGCCGTAGACGTCGGCCGTGCCGGACATCAGGTCGCGGGCGAGATCGACGAGGGCGCCGTAGGGCGGGTCGATGCCGACGCCGCTGACGAACATGTACGCCACGGCCGTCGCACAGGCGAAGCGGGCGTTGGCCGAGGGCAGCGGCCGCAGCACGGCGAGGGTGTGCAGCAGTGCGGCGGCCCGCCAGGCCGGATCGGAGTCCACCCCGAGCCGCGGAGGGTCGACGCGGTGCCGGGCGACGGCGGCGACCAGCGCTGAGAAGTCGTTGACCGTGGGCTGGTCCGGCAGGACCTCCTCGTGGCGCTGGAGCAGCCAGGGCACGTCGATATGGATGACGGGTGCCATATGTCAGGCGGCCCGCCCTTCGCCCTTGCCGGGGGGTTCGTCGTCCGGGAAGGCGGCGGCGAACTCGTCGGCGTGCGTCGCGAAGAACCGACGGAAGGCCTCCGCGCCCTCCTGCAGGGCCCGGTACCGGGCGATGTCGGCCGCGGCCGCCTCCCGAACGAGCGCCTTCATGGACGTACCGCGCTCCTTGGCGATCTGCCGCAGGTCCTCAAGTTCGCGGTCGCTGAACTCGACGTTGAGAGCTGGCATGGCTGCACGGTACCGCTCGGGTACTGACTCGTAAATATCCGCAGCTCAGAGAGGAGGTCAGGCGGTACCGGGAGCGCATCGGAACCGGCCCGGGGATGAGACGTGAGTCACACCGCGCCGCTCGATGTCACATTCCGGGGTGCTCTCCGGCTCGCAGTAGTGAGCGCGTCTCTGGGAGGCCCCCGCATGACCGAGAACTCCGTACCCGGCACCGACGCCCCGCTCGACGAGGCGACCGGGGTGTTCGTCCACCATCGCGAGCTGCTGTTCGGCGTCGTCTACAACATGCTCGGCAGTGTCGCCGACACCGAGGACGTCCTGCAGGAGACGTGGCTGTCCTGGACGGCCCGCGGCGGGGGCGCTCCCCTGACCGGGGTCGAGAACCCCCGGGCGTATCTCGTCCGGGTGGCGGTCAACCACGCGCTGCGCCGCCGTGCCGTGATCAGCCGCAGGCAGGAGACGTACGTCGGGGCGTGGCTGCCCGAGCCCCTCGTCGCGGACGAGGAGGCCGAGACCGCCGACGGGCCGGCGCTGCGCTCCGAGTCGGTGTCGCTGGCGATGCTGGTGGTTCTGGAGTCGCTGACGCCGCTGGAACGGGCCGTGTTCGTCCTGGGCGAGGTGTTCGGCTACCCGCACGCCGAGATAGCCGAGATCATCGACCGCTCCCCCGCCGCCGTACGGCAGTTGGCGCACCGGGCCCGGGACCATGTGCACGCGCGGCGGCCTCGGTACGAGGCGCATCCTCGGGTGCGGCGGGAGGCGACCGAGCGGTTCGTGCGGGCGGCGCTCGGCGGGGACATCGCCGAGCTGATGGAGGTGCTCGCGCCGGACGTCACGGCGTGGACGGACGCCGGCGGCAAGCGCAAGCCGGCGAGCCTGCGCCCGGTGCACGGCCGGGACAAGGTGGCCCGCCTGTTCACGTCCGGGCGGGGCGGCCCGAGCAACCCCGTGCTCCGCTACCGGCGTGTCAACGGCGACGACGCGGCGGTGCTGTTCGACGGCGACGCGCCGTACGCCGTCCTGGTCCTGGACCTCACCCCGGAGGGCGACCGGGTGCGCGGCATCTACGTCGTGGCCAACCCGGACAAGCTCGCCCACCTGTCCAGGGAGGCGGTGTGAGCGCCGGACGCGGTGAACGCCTCGCCGACTGGTTCGACGGCCGGCTCGGCACCCACACGCTCGGCAGGAAGTACCTGCGCAAGGTCTTCCCCGACCACTGGTCCTTCCTGCTGGGCGAGATCTGCCTGTACAGCTTCGCGGTGCTGGTCCTCACCGGCGTCTATCTGACGCTGTTCTTCCATCCGTCGATGAACGAGGTGACGTACCACGGGAGTTACGCACCGCTGAACGGCGTGCGCATGTCCGAGGCGTACGCCTCGACGCTGGACATCAGCTTCGACGTGCGCGGCGGGCTGCTGATCCGGCAGCTGCACCACTGGGCCGCGCTGGTCTTCGTCGCCGGGATGCTGACGCACATGATGCGGCACTTCTTCACGGGCTCGTTCCGCAAACCGCGTGAGGTCAACTGGCTGTTCGGCTGGCTGCTGCTCTTCCTCGGTCTGTTCGAGGGCCTGTTCGGCTACTCACTGCCGGACGACCTGCTGTCGGGCACGGGCCTGAGGTTCGTGCACGGCGCGCTGCTGTCGGTGCCGATCGTGGGGACGTACCTCGCGATGTTCCTGTTCGGCGGCGAGTTCCCCGGCGACGACATCGTGGCCCGCTTCTACGCGCTGCACGTCCTGCTGGTCCCCGGGATCATGGCGGCGCTGATCGTCGTCCACGTGCTGCTGGTCGTCTACCACAAGCACACCCAGTTCGCCGGGCCCGGGCGCACCGAACGCAATGTCGTGGGCGCTCCCTTCATGCCGGTGTACCTGGCGAAGGCGGGCGGCTTCTTCTTCCTGGTGTTCGGGGTGCTCGCGCTGATGGCGGCGGTGGCGACGATCAACCCGGTGTGGTCGTACGGCCCCTACCGCGCCGACCAGGTGTCCACGGGCGCCCAGCCGGACTGGTATCTCGGCTTCGCCGAGGGGCTGGTGCGGATCATGCCGGGCTGGGAGATCACGCTGTGGGGTCACACACTGGTGCTCGGCGTGCTGATCCCGATCGTGGTGTTCCCGCTGCTGCTGCTCTTCATCGGCGTGTACCCGTTCCTGGAGGCCCGGTTCACCGGAGACCGGCATGAGCACCATCTGCTGGACCGGCCGCGTGACCGCCCGGCGCGCACGGCGATCGGGGCGGCCTGGATCAGCCTCTACCTGGTGCTGCTGGCGGGCGGCGGCAACGACATCGTGGCGACCCGCTTCCATCTGTCGATCAACACGGTGACATGGGCGGTGCGGATCGCGATGTTCGCCGTCCCGGCGGTCGTCTTCGTCGTCACCCGGCGGATCTGCCTGGGTCTGCGGCTGCGCGACCGGGAGCTGGTGGAGCACGGCCGGCCCACCGGGGTGGTCAAGCGGCTGCCGCACGGCGAGTACGTCGAGGTGCACGAGCCCCTCGACCAGGCGCGGCTGCACACCCTGACCGCCCATGAGCGACCGGGGGAACCGGTCGGACACGAGCCGCCGGGCCGGGCGGTCGCCGGTCCGCTCAGGAACGGGCGCGACAGAACTCCCGGACGGTCCGGTTGAACGGCTCCGGGGCCTCGAGGTTGCTGAGGTGCCCGATGCCGGGCAGCACGACCAGGGTGGCCTCCGGGATCGCCTCCAGGAACGGATGGGCGACGAGATCCACGGGAGACCGCCTGTCGAGCTCGCCCCACAGCAGAAGGGTCGGCACCGTGATCCCGGGCAGCAGGTCGCGCTGGTCGGCCTCGGCCATGATGGTGAGCTCTGTCCGCATGCTCCGGGGCCGGGTGTCGGCGGACATCACGGACAGCAGGCGGACGGCTTCCGCGGAGGGCCGCCCGGCGAACAGGCCCGGCATGGTCGGTGCGAACTCCTCGGCCGGGACCGCGAGCACCCGCTCCGCCCCCTCGACCCGCGCCCGCACCTCCGCCGCGGGCAGCGAGCCCTTCCAGCCCGCGTAGGTGTCGACGAGGAGCAGCGTCCGGACGAGCTCGGGGTGGCGCCGGTAGAGCTCCAGCACCACGGTGCCGCCCCAGGAAAGGCCGAGGACGTGCGCCGGGCCGAGGCCCACGTCCTCGATGACGGCCGCCAGACAGCGGGCGTAGTCGGCCAGCTCGAAGGACGGCGGTACGTCGGAGGAGCGGCCGGCGCCCGGTTCGTCCCAGGCGACGACGGTGAACTCGTCGGACAGGTCCTCGGTCTGCGGGCGGAACAGGCGGGCGTCCGTCGTGGCGCCGTGCGCGAGCACGACGGGCGGGCCCTGGCCCATCCGGTCGTACGCGATGTCGATGCCGTCGACCCGCACCGCTGGCATGCCACCAGGCTACGCGCGCGTGCCGGGGGCGTCCTGTCGTCGGACTCCCCCGGCACGCGGCCGGTCAGCACGTCCCTATCCCTGGTCCGCCACGAAGGAGGCCATGCGGGTCAGGGCGGCGTTCCAGTTGATCGTGTGCTCGTTGGTCGACCAGGACTGGATGTCGTCGATGTAGCAGAACTGGCCGACGCAGCCCTGGAGTCTGCTCTGTGCGTAGGGGTCCTGGATGCTCGAGTTCGGGCCGCCCGAGAGGGTGCCCGGCGGCGGGTTGGGCAGGTTCGGGTCGAGCTGGCGGGCGTACCAGCGGCTGTGCTGGTTCTGCGCGCTGACCTCGCCGTAGCCGGTGACGTAGGAGATGTTCAGGGCGTTGCGGCCCAGGATGTAGTCCATGCTCTGCAGCGCGCCGTCGCGGTACTTCGAGGCGCCGGTGAGGTCGTACGCGGTGGCGAGGACGACGGCGTTGTTGAGGACCTGGTGGCTGGAGCCCCAGTCGTAGATGTTGCCGTCCGGCGCGTACGGCATGCCGTAGGGGTGCGCCTTCAGGGTCGCCAGGTAGCGGTCGGCGCCCTTGACGACGGACTGGCGCACCTTGTCCCGGCCGGGCAGCTTGTTCGGCACCGTCGCGAGGTCGAGGCGTCCCGCCGCCCCGGTGCGGGCCCAGTCGAAGCCGAGGGGCTTGAAGAGGTCGGCCGTGTGGACCGGGGACTTCAGGACGTACTCCTCGAACTGCTTCTCCCCCGTGCTGAGGTACAGCTCGGCGGCCGCCCAGTAGAAGTCGTCGGTGACGTCGCGGTCGGGGTAGGCGCCGCCGCCGATCCCGTCGCTCTCGGAGGCGTAGCGGTCAGGGTGGGCGAGCGCCGCCGACCACGCCTTGCGGGCGGCCCCCAGGGCCCGGTCGGCGAAGGCCTTGTCGTAGGGCCGGTACAGGCGGGCCGCCTGCGCGGCCGTCGCGGCCAGGTTCAGGGTGGCGGCGGTGGACGGCGGGTGCAGTTCGCGCTTCTGCGGATCGTCGCCGGGCAGCAGCGGCAGGCCGGTCCACTGCTCGTCGTGCACCTTGTGGTGCGCCATGCCGGCCAGCGGCTTGCCGTCGGGCACCTGCATCTTGAGCAGGAAGTCCAGCTCCCAGCGCGCCTCGTCGAGGAGGTCGGGCACCCTGTTGCCGCTCTCGGGGATGGCGAGCGTGCCGTCGCCGAGCTTGCCGGCGTCACCGGTGCGGGCGTGCAGCGCGCGCTCGTGGGTGCTCAGCAGCTCCCAGGTGGAGATGCCGCCGTTGACGACGTACTTGCCGTGGTCGCCTGCGTCGTACCAGCCGCCGCTGACGTCCAGTGAGTAGTCGCAGACTCCGGGCTGACACGGCACGTCGGTGTCGCCCTTGTTGGGTGCCACGCCCACGTGTCCGGCCGGGCGGCCGTAGCCGGGCCGCAGGTCCTCGCGTATCGCGAGCCCGCTGCGCTGGGTGTAGTAGTACTTCGCCGAGTCCAGTCGGAGCCGCTCGTAGGCGCTCGCGTCGAGGTCGAAGGGCCGGCTGGTCTCACCGTCGGCGACGAGCGTGAAGCCCGAGCCCTTCTTGCGGTACGCGCCGAAGTCGATCGAGTGGACGTTCTGCCCGGAGGAGGCGTCGAGACCGCGCGGCACGGTCGTTCCCCGGGCGACGACGGTGCCGCCGGAGTTCTTGAGCTCCCAGGGCAGCTTCGCCGTGGCGCCGGTGACCAGGGTGGCGTTCTTCGGCCCTGCGGGCAGGTAGGCGACCTGGTTGACGCGGACCCGGGGCCCGGTGTCGGGCTCGTACGGCTCCGGCGCCACCCCGCCCAGCAGCGAGACGTCGTCCATGCAGAAGCGCCACGCGTCCGCGCTGCCGCCGAGCTGGAAGCCGACCTGGCCCTGGTCGGTGTCGACGGGCGAGGTGAAGGTGTAGGAGTAGGTGTCGCCGGAGACGCTGAGCTGCGGTGTCACCTCGTGGTAGGTGTCGTACGGGGCCACCGACAGGCCCACGATCGCCCGGACCGCGTGCCCGGCGGGTGCCCCGGTCGCGCTGAAGGAGAAGCGGTAGGACTCCCCCTTCACGAGGGTGATGCCGTTCTGCCCGACTGCGGCGTCCCAGCGGTTGGTGGTGCCGCCGGGTACGTCGGCGCAGAGCCGGCCGTCGGAGAGGCCGGCGGTGACGTCGGCGGTCGTCCACCACGGTTCGGTGGTGGTGTCGAAGGTGCCGTTCCTGACCTGTTCGGCCTCTTCGGCCCCGGCCGGTGCGGAGGGCAGCGCGGTGACGGCCGCCGCCAGCAGGGCTGACAGGGACAGCAGGGCGGTTCTGCGTCTTTTCACGTCTGGGCTCCTCTGGGGAGGTGCGGGTGGCGCTCGGCGTGGGAGCGCTCCCAGATGCGGACGCAGGCCATGGTTGTGGCTGATGTGACACCCCGTCAACGGTCCGGACAGGACCGGCCGCAGCCGGCACCGTCCGGACCGCTGCGCGCGGGTCAGGCCGCCGGTGTCTCCAGGCGGCTGATGCGGATCGCGCCCCGGGCCTCGTCGGGGTGGCGGCTCGTCAGGGTGAGCCGGATGCGGGAGCCGCGCACCGGCTTGAAGGTGATCACGGTCACGTGGTCGGAGGCCGTGGCCCAGTCGACCGCGGCACCCTGCACGGCCTGCCAGGAGCGGCCGTCCCACACCGCCACGTCGATCGTCGCGGGCAGGCTGTGCGTGGCGTCCACGGTGAAGGAGACATCCACCCGGTCGAACCCGCGGGTGCGTCCGTGGTCGACCGAGACCCAGTCCTCGTCGCGGGCCCCGTCGAATGCGGGCAGCAGGGCGGTGGCCTGCTTGAAGAAGCCGTTGGACCAGCCGGTGGCCGGGTCGCCGTCGAGCACGGCGGCGGGCAGGGTGTCCGGTCGGCCGGAGTAACTGGCGTCCGCGTGCGGGTAGTTCAGGGGTGCGGGGTGCTCCGGCTCGAACACGGGCGGCTCGGTCTCCGCCCGGTCACGGGCCGCTGCTGCGCGCACGGTCGCCGTGCCGGCGCGCAGGCCGTCGGCGCGGGCGGTCACCTTCACCGCGCCCGCCCTGGTGCCGGAGCGGACGATGGCGAGGGCCTTGCCGTGGAAGGCGGTGCGGGTGCTCGCCTGGTAGCGCTCGGCGCTCTCCTGGCGGCCGTTGTCGAGCCCGGCGAGGGAGCCGTTCGTCACCTCGAAGGAGAGCAGGTGCTCCGCGTCGGGCACCACGACACCGCGCCGGTCGACGACCTCGGCGGTCACGAAGACCAGGGAGCGGCCGTCCGCGGCCAGGGACGTGCGGTCCGGGGTCAGGCGTATCGCGTGCGGGGCGCCGGCCGTGCGCAGCACGTCGGTGGCGACCACTTTGCCGTCCTGCCGTGCGACGGCCTTCAGCTCGCCCGGCTGATACGGCACCTTCCAGGTGAGGTGGAGCTTGCCGGCGCTGCCGTTGGGGCTGGTGTAGCTGCCGGGGTAGGGGCCGTCGGTGAAGGTCTTGTCGTCGCCGGTCGCCTCGGTCGTCTCCAGGTAGGCGCGGCCGTCGACGGTCTTCTTGGTGTCGAACCGCCGCACGCCCAGGGATTTCCCGTTGAGGTACAACTCGACGGTGTCGACGTTCGCGTATGCCCAGACCTCGACCGTGTCGCCCTTGCCGTGGTTCCAGGTCATGGGCAGCAGGTGGACCATCGGCTCGCTGGTCCACTGGCTCTGGAACAGGTAGTACATGTCCTTCGGGAAACCGGCCGTGTCGACCGCGCCGAAGAAGCACGCCTTGACCGGGAAGACGTCGTAGGGGGTGGGTTCGCCGATGTAGTCGATGCCCGACCAGAGGAACTGACCGGCGAACCACTTGCGGTCCCGGTCCTTCTTGTGGCCGTACTCGCCGCTCATGGTCCAGGAGGCGAGATTGTTGTCGTAGGAGGAGGTGGAGCGCCTGCCCGGGGTGTGGTTCTCGCCGGTGTTGAGGTGCTCGGGCTCCTGGTAGGCGCCACGGGTGGAGGTCTCGGAGGAGGACTCGGACTCGAAGAGGAAGAGGTGCGGGTAGGCCGCGTGCAACTGGTCCACCGACCTGGCGGTGTTGTAGTTGAGGCCGAGGCCGTCCAGCTTGGCCAGCATCAGGTCGGCCGCCGAGCCCTTCGCGGGGAGGCGGCGGTACTTGTCGGAGCCGATCACCAGCGGACGGGTGTCGTCGGCCGCCCTGATCGCGGCGATGATCCGGTCGGCCATCGCGAGGCCGGCGGTGGAGGTGGAGTCGGGGACCTCGTTGCCGATGGACCACATCAGCACGGCGGGCGAGTTGCGGGCCGCCAGCACCATCTCGGTGGCGTCCTTCTCGCCCCACTCGTCGAAGAAGCGGCCGTAGTCGTACCGGTTCTTGCCGGTGCGCCAGCAGTCGAACGCCTCCACCAGCATCACGATGCCCAGCTCCTCGCAGACCTGGATCACCTCGGGCGCGGGCGGGTTGTGGGAGGTGCGCAGGGCGTTGACGCCCATGGACCGCATGATCTCCATCTGACGGCGGACGGCGTCGATGCTGACGGCGGCGCCGAGCGCGCCCAGGTCGTGGTGGAGGTCGACGCCCTTGATCTTGTGGTGTTCGCCGTTGAGGAAGAAGCCCTCGTCGGGGTCGAAGCGGAAGGTGCGCAGACCGAAGACCGTGCGGTAGGTGTCGGCGGTGCGTCCGCCGACGCGCAGTTCGGTGTGCAGGGTGTAGCGGTGCGGGGCTGCGATGTCCCACAGCTCGGGGCGCCGCACGGTGAGCTCCTGGGTTTCGGTGCGCTTGTCGGTGACGGCGACCGTGGAGGAGGTCCGGGCGACCGTCCGGCCCTCGCCGTCGACGATCCGGGAGACGATCTCGACGTCCGCGCCCGCGCCCGACGCGTCGACGACCGAGGTGGCGACCCGCACGACGGCCCGCTCCCGGGAGATCTCGGGCGTGGTGACGCGGGTGCCCCAGCGGGCCACGTGCACCGGCTCGGTGATCACCAGGCGGGCCTCGCGGTAGATGCCGCTGCCCGAGTACCAGCGGCTGCTGGGCAGCCGGTTCTGGACCTTGACCGCGATCACGTTCTCCGTCGTGCCGTCGGTGTGCACCAGGTCGGTCAGGTCGAGGGCGAAACCGGTGTAGCCGTAGGGGTGGCGGCCGGCCTCCTTGCCGTTGCAGTAGACGTAGGCGTCCATGTAGACGCCGTCGAACTCCACCGAGATCCGCTTGCCGGCGAGGGCGGGCGGCAGGGTGAAGGCCAGGCGGTACCAGCCGAGGCCGCCGGGGAGGAAGCCGGTGCCGCTGGTGGTGCCGTGATCGGTGGTGGGGGTCTGCTCGATGCTCCAGTCGTGCGGGACGGCGATCTCGCGCCATGTGGAGTCGTCGTGGCCCGGCAGGTGGGCGTCGGCATAGGCGCCGGTCGGGTCGGTGATCCCGCCCGGGTTCACCAGCGCGAAGCGCCAGCCGTCGCGCAGGGCGACGGTGCGGCGGCCGGACCCGCCGCGCACCTCCTCTGCGGCCCGCGCCTCCGGGGCGCCCAGCAGCGCTCCGGCCGCGGGCGCGGCAGCGGATGCGAGCAAGACCGATCTGCGACTGACCGACATGGAGGCTCTCCCTCGTCAAGACCCAGAAGTAATCACAACTCATCGCGAACAAACAGATTCTGTCGAGGTGTCACAGACGCCCGTCAAGGGTGCGGAAGCGTTCTTCTGTCCCCGGTGGCACCTCGGCCGGCTCCGTGCCGACGCGGGCGGGCCGGGGCAGCGCAGGGGTTACCGGGTCACGCCGGGCGGCTACGCACTAGGCTGGGACTCTGGTGGCCTCCCCGTTCACTGTGTGTGTCCGTATGGAGTGACGACGATGAGCCCGGACGAGTCGTTCGACGATGGCGTGGTCGCCCGTGCCGTCATCGCCGCCGACGGCACGCTCACCGAATGGAACGAGGGCGCCCGCCGTCTGCTGGGCCACACGGCCGCCGACGTGGTGGGACGCCCGGCCGCCGCACTGCTGGCCGACGGCGCGGACCCGCCGCCGGTGCCGAGCGACGCCCGCTGGAGCGGCACCGTCACCCTGCGCCATCGCGACGGCCATCCGGTGTCCGTATGGGTGCTCGCCCACCGCAGACCGCCGGACGCCGCGGAGACGCTCGACTGGCTCGCCGTGGCCCCGCCGAAGGCCGCCGGCCAGAGGCTTCCGGACGACCCGCTGGTGCGGGCGGCCCTGGCGCAGTCGCCCTGCGCCACGATGATCTACGACGAGCGGCTGCGGCTGCGCGGCGTCAACGACGCCATGGCGGACCTCGTGGGACTGCCCGCCGAGCGGCTGCTGGGCCTCAGGCCCACCGACATCGGCAGCCGGCCCCCGAACAGGGAGCTCGAGGACTTCCTGCGCCGGGTGCTGAGCACCGGTCGGCGACATGACATGCAGACGTACATGGAGGCCGGCGGCGAGGCCCGGGGCGCGCACGCCTGGCTCGCCCGGATGGCACCGCTCACCGACGAGACCGGCCGCGTGCGGGGCGTGTGCGTGACCGCCCACGACTTCTCCGACCAGTACCGTTCACGGGAGCGGCTCCAACTGGTCAACGAGGCGAGCGTGCGCATCGGCACCACCCTCGACGTCACCCGGACGGCCCAGGAGCTGGCGGACGTGTGCGTCCCCGCGCTCGCCGACTTCGTCAGCGTCGAGCTGCTCGACGCCCAGGAGCACGGCGGCGAGTCCGCCGGGCCACCGACTCCGCCCGTGAGCCTGCGCCGGGCCGCCCACCGGTCGGTCAACCCGGGCAGCCCCGAGGCCGTCGCCAAGCCGGGGCAGGTGGACGTCTACGCGGCGACCTCCCCGCAGGCCACCTCCCTGGCCGTGGGCCACACGGTCGTCGCCACGGGCTCCTCCGGCGACCTGGAGCAGTGGCTCGCCTGGGACCCGGTCCGCTTCCGGCGGATCCGCGAATACGGCGTCCACTCCACGATGTCCGTCCCGCTCCAGGCCCGGGGCACCACCCTCGGCGTCGCCGTCTTCACCCGCTTCCGGAGCCCCGAGGCCTTCACCGACGACGACGTGCTGCTGGCCGAGGAGGTCACGGCCCGGGCCGCCGTGTGCATCGACAACGCACGCCGCTACTCCCGTGAACGAGAGACGACCCTCACCCTGCAGCGCAGCCTGCTGCCCCGCACGCTGCCGCGCACGGCGGCCGTGGAGGCCGCCTCCCGCTATCTGCCCGCCACCCGCTCCGGCGTGGGCGGCGACTGGTTCGACGTCATCCCGCTGTCCGGGATGCGGGTCGCCATGGTCGTCGGGGACGTCGTCGGCCACGGCATCCAGGCCTCGGCCACCATGGGCCGGCTGCGCACCGCCGTCCGCACCCTCGCCGACATCGACCTCGCCCCCGACGAACTGCTCACCCACCTCGACGACCTGGTCGTCCGGCTGTCCCAGGAGTCCGGCACCGACGCCGGCACCGGGGAGGTCGGCGCGACCTGCCTCTACGCGGTGTACGACCCGGTGTCACGGCGCTGCACCCTGGCCCGGGCCGGGCACCCGCTGCCGCTGCTGGTCCCGCCGGACGGCCCGGCCCGGCAGCTCGACCTGCCCTCCGGTCCCCCACTCGGCGTCGGGGGGCTCCCGTTCGAATCCGCCGAGCTGGAGCTGCGGGAGGGCAGCGTCCTGGCGTTCCACACGGACGGGCTGCTCGCCGGCCGCGAGCGGGACCTCGACACGAGCGGCCGGATGCTCCACGAGGCGCTGTCGCGCCCCTCCGACTCCCTGGACGAGATCTGCGACCGCGTCCTGCACGCCCTGCTCCCGCCGGGTGGCTCCGCCGACGATGTGGCCCTGCTGCTGGCCCGCACCCGCGGCCTGCCGTCCGCCCAGGTCGCGACCTGGGACATCCCCGCCGACCCGGCGCTGGTCGCGCCCATCCGCAAGCAGGTCGTCGACCAGCTCGAACGGTGGGGGCTGGTCGCGGCCACGTTCACCGCGGAGCTGGTGGTGAGCGAACTGGTCACCAACGCCATTCGCTACGGCGCCCCGCCCATCCGGCTCCGGCTGATCCACGACGCCTCCACACTGATCTGCGAAGTGTCCGACGCCAATCACACGGCGCCGCACCTGCGCCGGGCCAAGACCTGGGACGAGGGCGGCCGGGGTCTGCTCCTCGTCGCCCAGCTCACCCAGCGCTGGGGCAGCAGGCACACCGCCGAGGGCAAGACGATCTGGGCGGAACTGGCCCTGCTCGACGAGATCTGAGCGGCTGGCGTTTTCCCGCCGGGGGCAGACCCGGACCGACACGGTGAGAACGTCGCAGACCGTACGCCGGGCGGCGTCAGACGCGAACTCGGGCCGAGCCGCGGCGTGCTGACGGCGCTCAAGGGCGCGCCGGCCCTCAGGGTGACGGGGCCCGGCGGTGACGAGGCCGGGGCATGTCTCTTACCCGTGGCTGGTTTCATGGGCGGGCACGAAGTGATCACGCCCCGGAGGGTCCGCCCTGAACACCCCGCTCGCCGAAGTCCTGTCCGTGGCGCTGCTGGCCGCCGTGCTCGTGTGGGCCGTACTCCGTCCGCGGGGGCTGCCCGAAGCCGTGCTCGCGGTTCCGGCGGCGGGGCTCGCGGTGGCCGTCGGCGTGATCGCGCCGGCCCATGCCTGGGAGGAGATCCAGCGGCTGGGGCCCGTGGTGGGATTCCTCGCGGCCGTGCTGGTGCTCGCCCACTTCTGCGACGTCGAAGGGCTGTTCACGGCGTGCGGGGGGTGGATGGCCCGCTGGGCCGCGGGCCGCCCCGGCCGGCTGCTGACCGCGGTGTTCGCCCTGGCCTCCGTCACCACGGCCGTGCTCAGCCTGGACGCCACGGTCGTCCTGCTGACCCCGGTGGTGCTCGCCACCGCCACCCGCATGGGCGTCGAGGCCCGCCCGCACCTGTACGCCTGTGCCCACCTGTCGAACACCGCCTCGCTCCTGCTGCCGGTCTCCAACCTGACGAATCTGCTGGCGTTCACGGCGAGCGGGCTGAGCTTCACCCGGTTCGCGGCTCTGATGGCGTTGCCCTGGCTGGTCGCGATCGCCGCCGAGTACCTGGTGTTCCGCCGCTTCTTCGACCGTGAACTGGCCGCGCCTCCCCCCTCCCCCGGCCCCGCCCGGCCTCCCGAGCCGCTGCCGCTGTTCGCTCTCGTGACGGTCGGCTGCACCCTCGCCGGGTTCGTCGTGGCCTCGGCCGTCGGCGTCGCGCCGGCGTGGGCCGCCCTGGCCGGTGCGCTGGTGCTGGCCGGGCGGGCGCTGCTGCGGCGCAAGGCCACCGCGCTGACGGTGGCGCGGTCCGCGGCCCCGTCCTTCCTGGCGTTCGTGCTGGCGCTCGGCGTCGTCGTCCGCGCGGTCGTCGACCACGGGCTCGCCGGCGCGCTCCAGCGTGTGCTGCCCGGCGGTACGGGCCTGCTCACCCTGCTGGGCGTGGCCGCGCTGGCCGCCGTCCTGGCCAACGTCATCAACAACCTGCCCGCGGTGCTGGTGCTGCTGCCGCTGACCGCCGAGGCCGGTCCCGGGGCCGTGCTGGCGGTGCTGCTCGGCGTGAACATCGGTCCCAACCTGACCTACGCCGGATCGCTGGCGACCCTGCTGTGGCGGCGGATCGTACAGCGGCAGGGACACCGGGTCGGCCTCGGGGAGTTCACCCGGATCGGGCTGCTCGCGGTACCGGCCGCACTGGTGCCGGCCGTGGCGGCGCTGTGGCTGTCGCTGACCGTCGTCGGGCCCTGAGTACGCCCGGTCAGCGACCGCCTCCTCCGCCGTACCCGTAACCGCCGTAGCCGTAGCCCGGGTAGCCGTAGCCGGGCTGCCCGTGCCGGCCGTCCTCGTCGCAGTGGGAGCCGTAGTGGTAGCAGGGCGAGTCGGTGGGGGCCTGGCTGCTCGGGGTCGGCTGTGAGGTGGCGGCGGTCGCGGACGGGGGCGGCGTGGGCTCCGGCGTCTTCGACGGGGTGAGGGTCGGGGTGGGCCTGGGACGCGGGGGCGGAGCGGGGGCGTTCCAGGTGACGGCCTCCATCTGCAGGTCGGCCTTGGAGGTGTCGATCACCCAGCGGTGGGCCTCGTCGTCCGACCGGGCCTTGAGGACCAGGGCTCCCGAGCCGTCCGTCGCGGCCGGGGCCAGGGCGAGGTCCTGGTTCCAGCGGGGCACCAGGGCGCCCTGGAGGGTGAAGTCGTAGCGGATGTCGTCGCTGTCCGGCCCGGACGGGGCAGCGCAGGGGGCCAGCCGCACGGAGTAGCCGAGGCGCGAGTCCAGGCACAGGCCGGGGCCGGCGCCGTTGCGCAGCAGTCCGTCGGTCTCGTACGTCCACTGCTGGGCAGAGTTCGAGGAGCAGGCGGTGAGTTCCGCCTCCGCGTCCTCGACGGCCTTGTCGCCCTCGACACCGACGCACAGGCCGGAGTCGACGTTGCGCAGCCGGCCGCGCAGGGTGCTCTTGCCGGCCTCGCCCGCGCCGATCCAGGACGGGTCGGTGGTCGGCTCGGCGGCGTCGGAGCCGGGTGTCTCCTCGGCGGGCCGGTCCGTGCCGGCCGGGGCGCCGTCGCCGAAGTCGCCGGTGGACCACAGCACCAGCGGAAGGACGACGAGGCCGCCGACGGTGAGGATGCCCGCGGTGAGGTTACGGCGGCGGGCGGCGCGGCGGGCCGCCTTGTGGGCGGATCTGCGAGCGGCGGTGCGGGGGCCTACGACCTCCGGACCAGGCCTGGTCCTCCTGGCCGGTGCCGGGGCGCCGGGTGTGCTGGGAGGGATTCGCTGGGCGCGGGCTTCGTCGCCGGCCGGCGCCGCCACCCCACCGACCGGGTCGGTGAACGACTCCCCGATCCCGCCGGCGCGGGCGACAGGATCGGCGGGGCCGACCGGGTCCGGGAAGACCGCACGCGCGAGAGCGATCGGATCGGGGGCGGCCTCACGCGCGAGACGCGCCGGATCGGTGGTGATGTCGGTGCCGCCCGCGTGCGCCGCGGCGGCCCCGCCCGTGAACACACCAGCGGCCGTACCTCCGGGGACCCGGCTCTCCGCGAAGGCCTCCACGGCACCGCCGGCCCGGCTCTCCGCGTACTCCCGCCCACCCCAGCCCAGCACCGCCTCGGACAGGGCGACGCCGAGCCCGTGGTTGAACCGGTCGAGCTGGTCAGCAGCGGCGCTGCAGTGCCCGCAGCCTTCGATATGCGCGCGTAGATCCGGGTCGATGTCGAGACCGCCTCGGCGGTACGTGACGTCGAGCAGGCGCAGATAGCGCCGGCATTCCTCGTCGGGGGCGAGCTCGCGGTGCACCTGGAGGCACTCCTCGCGCAGCCGGTCACGGGCGCGCTCGAGTTCGACGCGTGCGCCCTCCTCGTCCAGGCCGAGCAACCCGGCGGGGGCGAAGAGCGGTTCGGCCTCGACCTCGATGTGCCACAGCAGGCAGCGGGCGGACTGGGGCAGCCGCTGGAAGGCCCCGGCCAGCAGGCGCCGGTACGGCGACGGCAGCAGACGCGCGGCCGGGCGCTCTCCGTCGGCGGTGCCGGACAGCAGATCCGGGTGGAGCATGTCGTGGCGGTGGTCCGCGGCCCACTCGGCGGCGACGCGCCGCACGGTGACGAGGAGATGGGGCCGCCACGCGGAGGTCGGGCCGTTCTGGCGCAGCGTCTCGCCGAAGAGCCGGGTGAACGCGGCGGTCGTGAGCATCCCGGCGGGGCGCGGGCCGTCGGTGCACAGCCGGGCGTAGGCGAAGGCCGCCTCCCAGTGCCGGTCCAGCAGTTCGCCGACGGGATGAAGCGCGGGCGTCGCACCCGTCCACTTCCTGAGCTCCGCGCTCAGTTGCTCGTCCGTCGGGCCGAACCCCCGCGCCGGGGCCGGGGAATTCGACGGGCCTGCGTCGTTCACGCTGCATTCCTCTCAGGGACACACCGAATAAGTCCGTACCAAGGGGTATGCCGGCACTGCGGCCTCGCGCATACGAAAGAACGGCGTGCTGGGGACACGCCGACAGGGCACACCTTTACACAGGTCAACGACGGGGAACAAGGCATCTCGCGGTTTCGGCCAGTGAGTACACCGCCGACATCTTTTGACGAAATGTCAAATCAACGGAACGAAAGGGATTTCCGCACTGTCCCCGCGCTATTGGCGGAACGTATTTCACCCGACTCAGGCCCGCACCGGAAACCATTGGGCTGCCGTCCGCCCGCCAGCTCACACGGCTGACCGCCTTCCGCGCGGCGGCCTTTCGAGGCCTTCCGTGAAACCATTGGCGGTGCTCAGCCGGGCGGGCCGCCGCGTGCCGTGCGATAGGCCCCGGGTGGTGCCCCGTAGCGCTCGCGGAATACGCGGTTGAAATGGAACGGGCTGGCGAAGCCCGAGGCCGCGGCGACGCGCTCCACGGGTAGGTCGGTGCCCTCCAGCAGCCCGGCGGCGTGGCGCAGTCGCGCCTCGCGCAGGGCACGCATGGGCGGCTGGCCGAGCTGCCGGCTGAACAGGTGAGCGAAGCGGGACGGCGACAGGGCCACGCCCTCGGCGAGCGAGCGGACGGTGTGCGGGGCACCGGGGTCGGCGTCGATCAGCTCGCGGGCCCGCCGGATCCGCGCGTCGAGGCCGGGACGCGGCGGCTCGGGTCCGGCGCCGGCGGTGGTGAGCAGGACGATCTCCTCCAGGGCGCACAGGGCCAGCTCACGGGCCGCGCTGCCGTGCGCGACGGCGACCTGGCGGTCCGGTGCCCCCGCGCCGGGCGGGGCCCCGGTGCCGGTCCAGCGGGCGTCGGCGTGCATCCGCCGGAAGGCCGCCTCGACGCGGCCGTGCGCGGCGGCCGGGACAGACGTGACGACGTACACCCCGTCACCGGTGTCGTACGGCCGCAGCCACGCGGCCCACGTCGGGCGGGCCTGGCAGTGCGCCCACCAGAACCGCCAGTGCGGGGCGCCGGGCCCGACCGCGTAGCCGTGCGGCACGCCCGGGGCGAGCACGACCAGATCACCCGGGCCTGCGGAGGTCCCGGCGTCGCCCTGCCACAGCCGTCCCCGGCCCCCCGTGGTCCAGGTGAACAGCCAACTCGCGGATCCACGCGGGCGGTCGACTCCGTAACCCGGCGGCTGGTCGAAGTGGCCGAGGACGACCAGGCCGGGCGGTGGGGCGGGGTCCCCGCCGTCCCCCCGGTCAGCAGTGCCGGGCAATCGGTCAGCACGCACGGGCATCCTCCTCCACCTCCCGGCGGCCTAGCGTTTCGGACCGAGGACACCTGACGGAGGAGTGCGCTCATGACAGTCACGGGCAACGGCGCCACCGGCGCTCCCATCCTGGACCCCGCCGGGCTCCGACGGTACGCGCAGAGCTTCGAGGAGGTCGGGTTCACGGTCGTGCGCGGGCTCTTCGGGTCCGCGGAGATCGACCGGCTGTGCGGCGAGTTCGCGGCGCTGCGGGCGGCCGGTCCGGTGCCCGGGCATTTCGAGCCGCGCGCGTCAGCGCCGGACGCGGATCCGCTGCACGTCTGGCCGCGGGTGATGCACCCGCACGAGATCAACGACCTCGCGCGGGATGTCCTGCTGGACGCCCGGCTGAGGACGGTTCTGGAGGTGCTGCTCGGCGAGGAGGTGCTGGCCGCGCAGAGCATGTTCTACTTCAAGCCGCCGGGGGCGCGGGGGCAGGCGCTGCACCAGGACAACTTCTATCTGCGAGTCGAGCCGGGCACGTGCGTGGCGGCCTGGGTGGCCTGCGATGTGATCGACCGCGAGAACGGCGGGCTCGAGGTCGTGCCGGGCACGCACCGCATAAACCTGTTCTGTCCGGAACTCGCCGACTCGGAGGTGTCCTTCGCCCGGGAGTACGTGGCGCCTCCGGCGGGGTTGGCGGCGGTGCCGGTGGACATGGCGCCGGGGGATGTCCTGTTCTTCAACGGGAGTCTGGTGCACGGGTCGCAGCCGAACAGGGCGGTGGATCGCTTCCGGCGGTCGTTCATCGGGCACTACGTGGGGCGGTCGGCTGAGCGGATCGGCGCGTTCTACCGGACGCTGGCGATGAGTGGGGCGAGGGTCGTGCTGCCGGAGAGTGAAGGGGCAGGGCCCTGCGGAAGGGAGTTCGCGCCGCAAGGGCCCCACTAGGTGTTGAGCGCGATCCAGTGGCCCGCGACGGGACGTGCCGTGTACCGGCGCTCCGGTTCCTCGGTTCTCGTCACCGAGCTGGAGGCCGACGGCCGCCACGGTCTCCTCCGGGCGCTGCGCCTTGGACCCTCCGACGATCGGGGCCGTCACCGTCGGCTGGTGGAGGAGCCAGGCGAGGGCCGCCTGGGCGCGGGGCACGCCCCGGTCCTCGGCGATGCGGGTGACCGCCTCGCCGATGGAGCGGTCGCCCTCCTGGCAGAGGGGCTACCGAAGGCGTCGGTGGCGCTGCTCCCGGTCGTGGTGTTCCCGTCGCGGTGAGGCGGCCGCGGCACGTCGTCGATGCTCGCCTCGCGGCGGGGCGTCATTCTCTGGGTCTCGAAGAAGTCGTGGTCGGCGTACGGGACGCCCAGCAGGGCGCAGATCACCATGGACGGCACGGGCAGGGCGAAGGCGCTCACCAGGTCAGCGGGCCGGCCCTGGGCGATCATCGCGTCGAGCCGTTCGTCCACGATCCGCTGGATGCGTGGCCGGAGCTCGACGGCCCGTTTGAGGGTGAAGTCGCCGACGACCATTCGCCGCTGGGTGCGCTGCTCGGGGTCGTCGACGCCCAGCAGGGCCGTACGGCGGTTGCGGATCCCGGCGAAGCGCTTGGTGGGGGCGGGGAAGCCGGGCCGGTCGCGGTCGGACGACAGACGGGGGTCGGCCAGCAGCGCGCGGGCGGTCGCGTGACCGGTGACCAGCCAGGCCTCACGGCCGTCGAAGAGGGTGATCCGGGTCAGGGGGCGCTCGGCGCGCAGCGCGTCGTAGGCGGCGGGCGGGTGGTAGGGGCAGGTCCGGTTCTGGGGGAAGACGACGGGTGCGGTCGTGTCCGTCATGAAGACCTCGCAGACGAGTGGTGCCGGCGTGCCGATCTTCATTAGATGCCTCGGGCATCTATGGGGCGACGCGAAGTTCGGCCAGATCGGTGGCGGCGGCAACATGGCCGGGGAATGCCGTCCTCTCGTTCGGACGGCGGAAGTATGGGCGGGCGTTGCGGGGGTGGGGCCCCCGCCCGGGGCCGGAGCGTGCCGGCGCCGGGTCGAAAACCGGTTGTGGGTCGCGCGGGCCAGGTCCCAGGATCCAGCCATGCCCACGTTTTCCGTTCTCCAGCCGCTGTCCGCCGCCGCTCGTGCCGTGCTCCGACAGCAGCAGTCCGGCCGCCGCGGAGGGCCGGCCTCGGCGCGGTCATGACGGCCGCGCTCGTCGCGGGGCTGCTCGCCGGGTTCGGCATCGCCGTCCCGGTGGGTGCCGTCGGGACCTACCTCGTCTCCCTGACCGCCCGTACCTCCCTGCGCACAGGTGTCTGCGCGGCGCTCGGCGTCGCCACCGCCGACGGGCTGTACGCCCTCGCGGCCACGCTCGGGGGCACGGCCCTGGCCGCCGCGCTGCGGCCGGTGCTCGGGCCGCTGCGCTGGGTCTGCGTACTGGTGCTGCTCGCGCTGGCCGCGTGGGGCGCGGTCGCCGCGCTGCGCGAGTACCGCGGCCACCGGCTCGCCACCCGGTCCGCCACCGCGCCCCCGAGCCCCGCCCGGGCCTACCTCGGGCTGCTCGGCATCACCCTGCTCAACCCCACCACCGTGATCTACTTCGCGGCCCTGGTCCTCGGCACCCAGGCCACCAGCCCGGCCGGTCCCCTGGAGCAGAGCGTGTTCGTGCTGGCCGCCTTCGCCGCCTCGGCGAGCTGGCAGGTGCTGCTGGCCGGGGGCGGCGCGCTGCTGGGACGGGCGCTGACCGGGCATCGGGGGCGGCTGGTGACGGCACTGGTGGCGAGCGCAGTGATGACGGCTCTGGCGGTGCGGATGGCGGTGGCGCCGGGGTGAGGAACGCCGGCCGGCCGGAATGCGTCGCGGTGCGGATGATTCAAGGACGCAGGGGCATTGCAGTCAGATGGCAGTCAACCGTGGACGCGACGATGGGACAGATGCCATGCCTCTCGAAGGGGAGTACGAACCCAGCCCGACGCAGTGGGTACGCAGGCAGGTGGAGCTGTACGAGAGCTCCGGCGGCACGGAGGGGACGACCCTGCAGGGCTCGAAGATGCCGGTCGTCGTCCTGACCTCGCGAGGCGCCAGGAGCGGCAAGCTGCGCAAGACGCCCGTGATGCGTGTGGAGCACGAGGGGCGTTACGCCGCGGTCGCCTCCCTCGGCGGCTCGCCCAAGCACCCCGTCTGGTACTTCAACCTCAAGGCCGACCCGCACGTGGAGCTGCAGGACGGTCCGGTCAAGCAGGACATGACGGCCCGTGAGGTCACGGGCGAGGAGAAGGCCGCGTGGTGGGAACGCGCGGTCGCGGCGTATCCGGCGTACGCCGACTACCAGAGGAAGACGGACCGGGAGATACCGGTGTTCGTCCTGGAGCCGGCCGAACGAGACTGACGCGGGGGCCGACTGCCCGTGCGGGCAGCCGGCGGAAAAAATCTTCCTCCCTCTGTGTGTGACCCGTCCACGACGGGGCACGCGTGGGTCAGGCCCCGCCGCGCTCCCCCGTCGCGGCGGGGCTTTCCGCTGCCTCGCGGGCGAGTCGGTCGGTGACGTCGAGGAATATCTGGTGGGCCTCGGGCACCGTGCGGGCGATCGAGCGCTTGATGCGGACGGCGACCTCTTCGACCCGCTCGCTGTCCAGCCCCGGCACCAGGTCGACGCGGGCGGCCACCAGGGCCGTGTCGAGGCCGGTCTTCATCGTGAACAGCGCCTCCACACTGTCGATCTCCGGCTGCGCCCGCAGCAGCGCCTGGATCCGCCCGCTCGCCTCGGAGTCGGCCGCCTCGCCGATCAGCTGGTCGCGGGCGTCCCGGCCCAGCCGGTAGGCGACGTAGACCAGCAGCCCGCCGATCGCGAGGGACGCGGACGCCTCCCACACCACCTGGCCGGTGGCCATGTGCAGCGCCATGCCCACGATGGCCAGCGTCACGCCCAGCACCGCCGTGCCGTCCTCGGCGACGACCGTCCGCAGGGCCGGATCCCGCATCCCGGTCGCCGCGCCGCCCTGCCTGCGCACCTGGTACAGCGCCCGCAGCAGCGAACCGCCCTCCGCGAGGAGGGCGATGCCGAGCACGATCAGGCCCGCCACGTAGCCGCCGAGGTCCTCCTCCCCTCCGCTCGCCAGGGCCTCGAAACCCTGGAAGAACGAGAAGCAGCCCCCCATGACGAAGATCCCGACGGCCGCGAGGAGCGACCAGAAGAACCGCTCCTTGCCGTAGCCGAAGGGATGGCGCCGGTCGGCGGGGCGCCTGCTGCGGCGCAGTGCCGCCAGCAGGAACACCTCGTTCAGGCTGTCGGCCACCGAATGGGCCGCCTCCGACAGCAGGGCGGGTGATCCCGCGGCGAGGCCGCCGACGGCCTTGGCGGCCGCGATCACCAGATTGGCTGCGAGCGCCACCAGCACGGTGACGCGTGTCCTGCGATCAGATCCTTCTTCAGTCACCCACGCCGATTGCCCCGGTCGGCGGTGCTCACACCGTGCCGTCCGCGGAAAACGGGGAACGCGTTCACCAGGGTCCACGTAAGGCAAGGAGGTCACCCCCATGAGCCGCGACGACGGCGAAAGCGGCAACAGCGCCTACGGCAGGAGGGCGTTCAAGCGCTCCAAGGCGCATTTCCCGGACCGGATCACGGCGGACGGCCGGGACGGCTGGCCGGTGGAGGCCGGCCGCTACCGCCTGGTCGTCAGCCGGGCCTGCCCGTGGGCGAGCCGGTCACTGGTCTCCCGGCGACTGCTCGGCCTGGAGGACGCGCTGTCCCTGGCGGTCGCCGACCCGATCCAGGACGACCGCAGCTGGCGCTTCACGCTGGACGAGGAGGGCCGCGACCCGGTCCTCGGCATCCGCTTCCTGAGCGAGGCGTACGACCGTCGGGAGACGGACTATCCGGGTGGTGTCAGCGTGCCGGCGATCGTGGATGTGCCGAGCGGGAAGCTGGTCACCAACGACTACCAGCAGCTCACGCTCGACCTCGCGACCCAGTGGACGGCCCTGCACCGGGAGGGTGCGCCCGACCTCTACCCCGACGCGCTGCGCGACGAGATCGACGAGGTGATGGCCGACGTCTACGAGGATGTCAACAACGGCGTCTACCGCGCCGGTTTCGCGGCCGGGCAGGAGGAGTACGAGGCCGCCTGCGCGAGCGTGTTCCGCCGGCTGGAGCTGCTGGCACGGCGTCTGGAGCGGCAGCGGTACCTGGTCGGTGACACGATCACCGAGGCGGACATCCGGCTGTTCACCACGCTGGTCCGCTTCGACGCGGTCTACCACGGTCACTTCAAGTGCAACCGCTGGAAGCTGACGGAGAACCAGGTGCTCTGGGGGTACGTCCGCGACCTGTACCAGACGCCCGGGTTCGGTGACACCGTCGACTTCGACCACATCAAGCGCCACTACTACCAGGTGCACACGGGCATCAACCCGACCCGTGTGGTGCCGCTCGGGCCGGACCTGTCCGGCTGGCTGACCCCGCATCACCGCGAGCAGCTGGGCGGCCGGCCGTTCGGCGACGGCACACCGCCCGGCCCGGTCCGCGCCGAGGAGCGGATCCCCGCGGCGCACACACCCTGACCCCTTTTCCCCTCAGCGATCAAGGAGATCCCATGGCCAAGAAGAAGATGTCCCTCGCCTACCAGCCCCTGGGGTTCGTGCTCGGCTGGTCGGGCGGCTGGCTGGCCGGGCTCGCCTTCCGCAAGACGTGGATGGCGATCCGGCACGAGGAGGACGCGCCCGACGCACTGGACAAGGACCGCGGCTGGGGCGAGGTCCTGCTGGCCGCCGCGATCCAGGGCGCCATCTTCGCCGTGGTGCGCAGCGCCGTGGACCGCGCGGGCGCCAAGGCCATCGAGCGGTCGACCGGCACCTGGCCGGCCGGCAAGAAGGGCGGCCGGGACTGACACCGACGCGGCCCCGCCCGGTCCCGCGCCGGGCGGGGCCGGCCTGTGCGCTCAGCCGTCCTTCCGGACCGGCTTCATGGTGCGGTGCGACTCGAGGTGCGGCACCACGGGAAGGCGGCGAAGCTCGCCTGCTGCCCTGCCCGGCATCGTCCTCGTCCGCTGAACGGGGGGTGATGCCGGGGCAGGGCACCACTCCCCCGCCGGGTTCAGTCCTGCTGTCCCCCGTCGGGTCTCAGCCCTGCTTGGGCGCAGTCGGCGGGGTGCGGCGCAGGGTGAAGGAGTGGCCCGCCGGGTCGGCGTAGCCGCGTTCCTCCAGGGGGCCCGAGGCCTCCTTGGCCTCCAGGGGGCGGCCGCCGAGGCTGATGACGCGGCGCTCGACGGCGTCGAGGTCGTCCACCACGAACTCCAGGTGAGCCTGGAGCGAGTTCTCGGGGCGTGGCCAGCTGGGCGGGGTGGCGTTGACGTCCCGGCGCAGTGCGATCCGGAAGCCGTCGGCGGTCTTGATCTCCACCCGGTTGGCCGTCGCGTCCGACTCCTCCCCCTCCAGCAGCTCCTTGTAGAACACGGCGAGCTTCTCGGGCTCGGCGCAGTCGAGCACGAGAACCCCCGCTTTCACCAGTGCCATGTCTCCTCCGCAGGATTGCGGCCGCGGAACGGTCGTGCCGCGCGGCTCCGTACCTTGCGGATATCCCGGTCCGGCCGATTCAGTCGGTGTTCAACCACCGTCCGTCGCGCATGAGTTCACGGCCGTCCAGTTCGTCTGCCTCCCGCCAGGCCTGCACCCGCCGCGGCACGACGCGGAAGTAGAGGTACGGCGTGGCGAGCCGACGGGGGTCGAACCCGGTCTTGGCGGCGAAGAGTTCGGCGTCCTCCTCCGTCAGCTCGCCGGGCTGGACCGTCTCGACCGTGCCCTCGACCATCACGACGTCACGGGTCGGGCCGATCCCCACCCTGGTCCGGCCGGTCGCGGCAAGGTTGCGTCCGGTGGGGCTCGACGCGGGCGTGGCGAACAGCAGATACGAGCCGTTCCAGAGGAAGGACAGCGGGACGAGGTACGGCGTCCCCGACGTGCCGTCGGCCGTGGCGACCCAGGCGTCCACGTCGTGGTCCAGCCGGTGCAGGGTGTCCTTCTTGCGCTGCTCAGCGGTGCGTACGGGTGCGGACGTCATCGTCGGTGCGCCTCCTGGAGAGTCGTTGGAACGGACTCCGACCATTGTGGCGTTCCGAGGCGTCGGAGGCTCGGCGGACGAGCCGCTACCGGGTGAGGGACGAGGGAGTATACGCAGCTCATGCGCTTTGAGCAGTAACGGAGATCACGGCATGGTCACGGAATGGCTCATTCGCGCCGTGGGCAGCCTCGTACCGCTTCTCGGTTCAACTTTCGGACTGCGAAGCCCAGTTCGAGTGTGCGGACGGTCACGGGACCGTCCGTTCGCAGGTTTGGGGGGGACTCTGCGGTCCGTCTGCCGAAAGGAAGCGCATGCCTCAGGACGTCCGGTTCGACCTCCCCTTCGACACCCCTGTCGGCTACCCACACGCCTCGGGCGAAGTAGCGCGTCTCGGATCCGGTGGTCGCGCTACGCCTGACGGGCCGTGAGTGCTTCCTGATCAACACAGCTGAGGCGGCGATGCGGGTGCTCGCCTTGCAGCAGGAGTGCCGTCAACGCAGCAGCCGTGCCCCTCGCGGTCGTTCGTGACAGGAGCCGAAGCCGGTCGCGTGAGTCCGGCTGTCCGGCGAGACCGTCGCGGAAAGTACAGAAGTTCCCCGGACACGGCCGGTCACGACCACGGCCGATCGATTCCGTTGCCAGGACCACAGCTTATTGGGAGACCGGTGTGAAATCTCGAGTCGCAGGTGCTGTTCCGAAGGCGTCCGCCGACAGCTCGCTCCCGGCGCAGCCAAGCGCCCAGATCCACCCCACGGAGGCGGGGACCACCCTGGCCCGCCTCTTGGTGAAACACATCAATGGGAGCACGGAGCAGTACCGAAGGTCCCAGAACGCCGCTCAGCAGCGACTGAACGCATTCGGCTCCCCCCACTCCAGCACCACGCTGCATGTGGAGGGAGCCCTCCATCTGGCGCGGCCCGCGTTCCTCCCGCCCGACGAGGAGGGCTACGCCAGGTTGAGGCGCCTCGACACCAGCCTGCGCATGATCGAAGCAGCCTTCCCCCAAGTCAGCACCGACATCGAGGTCTGCAGACTGACCTGCACGATGCTGGAAGGGGCCTGGAGGAGCCGGGCACTCACCCCGCCACGCGAGGAGGAGCAGACAAGCGTCTGCGCCTGCCCTCTGTGCCGTCGGCTGCCCACGCCCCCCGCACGCACGCTGGACGACTACCGTTGGCGGCAGAGCGCCGGTCGACCCCTCACCGTCAAGACCTGGCCGTACCGCCGGGAACTCGACAGTGTCCTGACCGGTGGATGGTCCTGGACCCGGCAGATGAACGACCTCGAACGAGACCTCGGCCACCGCCACCGCTTCGAGGACGACATTCTCGTCTTCCACGAATACAAACGCGTGATCGACACCATCGACACAACGCGCCTCACCCAACACGTCGAAGGCCGCCTGGCCGAGAACTTCAGCACCAACAGCGCACGGGCCCTGGTCTCCGGACTCTTCGCGGCCCACAAGCGATCCGTCGACGAGTACTGGCTGCAACAGCACGACGCGGGCAGCGTCATGCTCCCCCAGACCAACCCGCTCGACCAGAGCACCTACTCAGCCCTGCAGATGCTGGACTGCCTGTTCTGGCACGTCGCCCCCGACACCGAACTCTGGCAGGAAGAGAACCTCGCCTCCCTGCTGCTGTGCCGCGTCATCGACGACATGGCCGATGTACGAGCCGATGCCCTCACCGGCGAGATCAGCAACTTCTGGCTCGCCGAAATGCCCACCCACACCAAGGCGCTCTACGCTGCCTGCGCGATAGCCCTCGTCAAGTACGGCTGCATGCCCGAGGCCCACAGCCCGATGTGGAACACCTGGCTGATGACCACCACCATCGTCTGGATGGGGCTCACGGGCCGCCACGCCCTCTGGTTCGACGGCATCACCCAGGGCCTCCCCCCGGCCGAGGAGTGCCCGCTGTGCGACCTGCAGCCCAACCCATGCACCGGCATCCTCACCCACGGCACCACCCTCACCTTCGCTCCGCGGCCCACCACACCAGCACTGAGCACCCGGACCGCCGAGCTGTCCGCACGCTGCCGAGCCCAATCCCCCCGGGCATGGCCCCTGTTCGACGCCGAGCTCCATGCCTTCGAAGCACTGCACGGCCCCTGGTACGGCAACACGGACAGCACATGGGAGATCTTGCGCCGCACCTACATCGCCGCCGTGGAGGCATCCAGCGCCGCACCATCGCCGGACCGCGCCCGTCGTGTCCAACAAGACGCCGGCGTAGTCGGATCCGAGAGGTTCCACACCCTGCACGACCCTCGGACCGGGAGGGAAGACACCGCACTGCTCGCCTACATGTTCGGCTCTGCCCACCCGCATTTCCTCTGGAACGCCACGGGATACCGTCCCACGGGCGTCGCAGGCGACTGGCTCGACGGCTGACGCCTCGATCCTGAAGGCTCGGGCCGCTGCTCGCACCCGCCTGGTGGCGGTAACGGCCCAGCCTGTGCCCGGCCCCACCGCGGACACGGAAAAGGGCGATGAAGTCCTCGGTGGCGGCGTAGCGGCCGGTGGTCCGCGCGTGTGAGCCACCGCCTGCACGCACGCACGGCGTTGCCCGGCCGGAAGCCGGCCGGGCAACGGTCTGCCGGCGTGACCTAGACGGCGAACTCGACCGGCAGGCTGTCCAGCCGGGACTCCCAGGTGGAGGCGGTCGAGATGAGTTCTTCCGACGGTACAGCCAGGCGCAGGTCCGGCAGCCGGTGCAGCAGGACGTCCACGCCGATCTCGATGATGGACTGGCCGATGTTCTGCCCCGGGCACTCGTGCGGTCCGGCGCTGAACGCCAGGTGCGACTGGTTGCCCTGCACGGCGACGGCCGAGTCGGGCCGTACCTCCGGGTCGAGGTTGCCGGCGGCCAGGCCCAGGATGAGCAGTTCTCCCTCCTGGACGTGATGGCCTCCGAGCTCCAGGTCGGCGGTTGCGAACCGGCCCGGCAGCACGGACAGCGGCGGGGTGTCCCACATGACCTCTTCCACCACTGAGGAGATGTTCAGCTCCCCACTGACCAGACCGGACAGCCGGGCGGCGTCGGTGAGGACCCGTTGCAGGACCCGGGCCAGCAGGTTGCTGGTGGTGGTGTGCGCGGCGATCAGCACCAGGCGCAGATGGCTGACGACCTCGTCGTGGTCGAGGCCGGCCGGGTGCTCCAGCAGGGCCGTGGCGAAGTCGGAGCCCGGCTCGGCCCGCTTGCGCTCGGCGAGTTCCGCGAGGATCTGCATGATCCGGTCGTTGTGCTCGAGAGCACCCTCACCGCCCTTGATGACCTGGGCGCACGACTCGATCAGGCGTAGCCCGTCCGCCGCGGGAAGGCCCAGCATCCTGGTGAGCACGAGCATCGGCAGTTGCTCGGCGTAGTCGGTCACGAGGTCGGCGCGCCCGGCGTCGGCGAACGCGTCGATCTGCTTGTTCGCGAAGTACGTGACGTGCCGCCGGATGCCCCGGACGGCCGCCGCCTGCAGTCCGTCAGTGACGGCACCGCGCAGCCTGCGGTGCGGTTCGCCGTCCTGGGACACACAGTCGGGGCGCCAGCCGACCATCGGCATGATCGGCGAGGTCTCCTCGATCCGGCCCTCGCGCCAGTCCCGCCAGATCCGGGCGTCCCGGCTGAACTGGCGGGGGTTGTCGAGCACCCGCCGGTTGTCGCGGTAGCCGAGGACGAGCCAGGCGGGTACGTCGCCTTCGAGCAGCACCGGCGCGACGGAGCCGTGTTCCTTGCGCAGCCGCTCGTAGATGCCCGTGGGGTCGGTCGCGGCCTCCGGCCCGTACAGCCGGGTGAGTTCGGCCCCGTGGTGGGCGACGGGGCAGCCTCGCATGGCCTGGAGGCCGTTGTCGGTCTGATCGTTCATCGGGGCTCCAGGGCCACGGCCGAGCGTTCCTTCAGGTGGTGGATGAGGGCGACGAGGACGTCACGGCTGGAGGCCCGGTCGCGGGCGTCGAAGGCCACGACCGGAGTGTGCTCGGGGATGTCCAGGGCATCCCGGATCTCCTCGACCGGGTAGTTCCGGGAGTCGGGGAAGACGTTCAGCGCGACGACGAACGGGACGTCCTGCCGCTCCATCTCCTCGATCGCCCGGAAACTGGAATCCAGGCGGCGCGTGTCCACCAGGACGATCGCGCCGAGCGCCCCCTTGAACAGCCCGTTCCACAGGAACCAGAACCGTTCCTGGCCCGGCGTGCCGAACAGGTAGAGCACCAGGCTCTCGTTGATGCCGATCTTGCCGAAGTCCAGGCTGACGGTGGTCTGCGTCTTGTCGGCGACGCCGATGAGATCGTCGACGTCGACGCTGGCCTGGGTGAGGGTCTCCTCGGTGGTGAGCGGCTTGATGTCGCTGACCGACCGGACCATGGTGGTCTTCCCGGTACCGAACCCGCCGGCGATCATCACCTTCACCGAGCGGGTGTCCCCGGCCGCCCGCCCTCCGGGTTGGTCAAAGCCTTTCAAGTCCACTGAGTACCTCCTCAAGGAGCGCGAGGTCGGGCCCGCGGCCGGCGTCGTGTGCCGGGATGGGGTTGCGGGCTTCGACGCGACCTGCGTCCAGCAGGTCCGACAGCAGCACGGCGAGAATGTTGAAGGGCAGCCCGAGGTGGGCGCCGAGTTCGGCGACCGACAGCGGATCGCGGCAGCGGCGGAGGATCTCCTCGTGCTCGTGCTGCATGCCCGGTAACGGGGCGGCGCGGGCGACGACGAGAGTCGCCACGTCGAGGCTCGACGCCGAACCGCCCGGTCCGCTGCGCCCTCCGGTGAGGACGTAGTAGCGCTCGAGACCGGACGGGTCGGACGGCCTGCGGGGAGCACTCATCCAGAGTGCTCCTCCAGGCGCGGAGTGGTACCGAGGAGCTCACCCATCCTGCGGGCCAGGTCCCTCATCTGGTGCCCGAGCAGGCCCTGGTCGAGGCCTTCCCTGGCGAGGACACCGAGGTACGTCTCCACACCGGCGCGGACGACGAAGAGGTGCCCGCCGTCCACTTCGATCATCGCCAGGCGCAACTGCCCGGCATAGTTGGGGAACTGCTCGGCGACCGGCTGGGCCAGCGCCTGCAGCCCGGCCACCACGGCGGCGAAGCGGTCGACGTCGTCGGGGTCTTCGGCGCCGTAGGCGGTGATGGCCTTGCCGTCACTGGAGGCCACGAGGGCGAAACGGATCTCCTGGATGCTCTCGACGAGATCGCGGAGCGCCCAGCTCACATCTGTTCCTTGCTGCGTCATGAGGACTAGTCGCTCTCTTCGGTGCGGTGCTCGTTGGACTCGCGTCCTGCGGTGGTGTCGCGGTCGTCGGCCGCGCGGGATGTCTCTTCGGCGTCGCGTCCTGCGGTGGCGAAGGCCGCGAGGCCGGAGAAGGAGGCGTCCGGCGGGACGGCGGAGACGGTGCTCCGGTCGGTCCCCTCGGCCTGCCGGGGCCCGTCCGTCTCGTTCCGCTTGCTGCGGCGCCGGGGCAGTCCGCCGGGGGTGGTCTCCACGCTTTGCGTCTGCGCCGCCGGTGCCGGTGCCGGTGCGGTGACCGTCTCGCGGGCCGGGGCGGCCACGGCGGGGCGGGCCTCCGGGGCGGGCGCGGCCTGGGTGGTCGCGGCCGCGGGCAGCGGGCTGAAGTACTTGTGGGGAACCACGACCACCACGGAGGTGCCGAGCCACGGCGAGTCCGCGAAGGTGACACGGATGCCGTAGCGGCGGGCGAGTGCGCCGACGACGCGCAGACCGATGCTCGCGTCCTCGGTGATGCCGCCGAGGCCCGCGCCGGGCGCGGTGCCGGCCAGGGCGTGCTCGGCCTCGCGCTTCTTCTCCTCGCTCAGGCCCTTGCCGGAGTCCTGGATCTCGATGCCGACGCCGTTGGGGACCTCCTTGCCGGAGATGAGCACCGGCTCGGTGGGCGGCGAGTAGCGGGCCGCGTTGTCGAGGAGGTGGGCGAAGATCAGCGTGAGGTGGTCCACGAGGCCGCCGTCGACGCCGAGTTCGGGCAGGTGGCGCACCTGGACGCGGTGGAAGTCCTTGATCCGGCCGATGCCGCCGCGCACCACGCTCAGCAGCCGCTGCGGTTCCTGCCACTGGCGTCCCGGACGGTCCGAGCCGCCGAGCACACCGATGCTCGCGGCGAGCGAGTCGGCGGGGCCGAGTGCCTGGTCGAGCTCCATCAGACCGCGGGCGACGGCCGGGAGCCTGCCGTGCTCGCCCTGCATCTCGTGGAGTCGGCCGCGGAGCTTGCTGGTCAGGACGTGGATGCGGTTGCCGATGCTGATCACGGCCTGCTCGGCGGTGGTCGAGCGGTCGAACTCCGCCTCGAGGCCGATCAGGGCCGTGCGCAGCAGCTTGCGCAGTTCGGCCTGGAGGTCGGCGCTGACCTTCGCGCACTGGGTGACGGTCGGCAGGATGTCGTCGATGGCGTCGCCGGAACGCAGCTTCTCCATCGCGTCGGGCAGCTGCTCGTCGGCGAGCCGGGCGACCGCGGCGAGCTGGTGGGACAGCTGCTCCTGCCAGACCTCGGCCTGGTCGGCGAGCTGGGCCTCGTAGGACCTGGCCTGCTCGGTCAGCCGTTCCTCGTACGCCCGGGACTGGTCGGCGAGTTGCGACTCGTACGTGGCGCTCTGCTCGGCGAGGCGCCGCTCGTAGGCCGCGTTCTGCTCGGTGAGCTGGGACTCCAGGGTGGCGCGCTCGGCGGAGAACTTCCGTTCCAGGCCCGCCACGTGCTGCTGCCACTGCTGGTTGTGTTCGGCCTGCGTGGTGCGGAAGGAGCCCTCCGCGCGGCTCAGTTGGGCCCGGGTGCGCAGCAGCAGGCGTACGCACACGGTACCGGCCGCCGTCGCCGCGACACCGGCGACGGCCGTGGTTAGTCGCTCCGAGCTCATGAACGTGGCGGCAACCGTCCCGCCTCCCAAGCCCAGTGGCATCAACCACCAGCTGTACCAGGCGACAGGGGCCCGCGCCGCCGGTGGCGGAGTGGCGAGTTCCATCTGCATCCTTCGAAGCAACACGAACGAACAGGGGGGTGTGGACCGCACTCATGAGTACGCACCGCGAGTCGGCCGGACGTGATCGACTCAACTCGCAGCGCCGATGGGAACCTTATCGGGTTTGAAGCCGAGAGGATGAAACTCATCCCCCGCCGGACGTGAGGGTTCTGTCACGCTCCAACAGAAAGCAACAGGTCGACAAATGGCTTTACTGGTCGGCCCCGTTGGGCGGGCACCGGGACCTGCCCGGGTCAGCGGGTGGTCTGGAACGTGCGGCGGTACGCCTGCGGGGTCACCCCGATCGCCGCGTTCAGGTGCTGGCGCAGAGAGGCGCCGGTCGCGAAGCCGACCCGGCCCGCGATCTGGTCCACGGTGAGGTCGCTGGACTCCAGCAGATGCCGGGCCCGGGCCACCCGCTGCTGGATGAGCCAGCGGCCGGGGCTGAGTCCCACCTCGTCGTGGAAGCGGCGGGCGAAGGTGCGCAGGCTCATCCGGGCGTGGCCGGCGAGGTCGGCAAGGGTGAGCGGCTCACCGAGGCGCTCCAGGGCCCAGGAGCGGGTGGCCGCGGTGCTCGCGGCGCCCTGTTCGGGGACGGGCTGTTCGATGTACTGGGCCTGGCCGCCGTCCCGGAACGGCGGGACCACGCAGCGGCGGGCGACGGTGTTGGCCAGCCGACTGCCGTGGTCCTTGCGGACCAGGTGCAGGCAGATGTCCACGCCGGAGGCGGCTCCGGCGGAGGTGAGGATCGGGTGATCGTCGACGAACAGCACGTCCGGGTCGAGGTCGACGTGCGGGAACCTGCGCCGGAAGCGGTCGGCGACCCGCCAGTGGGTGGTCGCCCTGCGCCCGTCGAGCAGTCCGGCGGCGGCGAGGACGAAGGCGCCGGTGCAGATGGAGACGATGCGCGTCCCGGGGCGGATGAGCGCGAGCGCGGCCAGGACCTTGTCGGGCACGTCGTCGCTCAGATGGGCCGGCGCGACGGGAGCGATCACCACGGTGTCGGCCGTGGCGAGGGCTTCGGGGCCGTGTTCCACGGTGATGCCGAAGTCCGCGTCGGTGCGCACGGGACCGCCGTCGACCGAGCAGGTCAGAACCTCGTACCGGCCGTCGGCCGCGCCCAGGATCCGGCTGGGGATGCCCAGTTCGAACGGGTACACGCCGTCCAGGGCCAGGACCACCACTCGCTCACGCCGCATGGCACGATCCTATCGAAGGTTGGCCATCCTGCCATTGGCGGGCCGGGCGCGGGCGGGCACGCTGGATGACCATGAGCACTCAGAGCACGATGCGAGCCATCAGCCAGGACGTCCTCGGCGGCCCCGAGGTCCTGAAGGAAGTGGAAGTCGAGCGCCCGGAACCCCGGCCGAACGAGGTGCTGGTCCGGGTGCGGGCCGCCGGGGTCAACCCGACCGACTGGAAGCACCGCGCCACGGGCGGTTTCCTGGGCGAGCCGCCCTTCGTCCTCGGCTGGGACGTCTCCGGGGTGGTGGAGGCGGTCGGTATCGGCGTCGCGGCGTTCGCGCCCGGTGACGAGGTCTTCGGCATGCTGCCGTATCCGTTCGGGCACGGCTCGCACGCCGAGTACGTGATCGCTCCGGTCCGCGCCCTCGCGCGCAAGCCGGCCGGGATCGACCACGTCCAGGCGGGCGCGCTCCCGCTGGTGTCGCTGACCGCGTGGCAGGCGCTGGTCGAGCACGCCGACCTGAAGCCCGGGCAGCGGGTGCTGATCCACGCCGCGGCGGGCGGGGTAGGGCACGTGGCGGTGCAGATCGCCAAGACGCGCGGCGCCTGTGTGATCGGCACCGCGAGCGCGGGCAAGCACGAGTTCCTGCGGGAGATCGGCGTGGACGAGGCGGTGGACTACCGGGAGACGGACTTCACCGAGGCCGTGAAGGACGTCGACGTCGTCCTGGACACGATCGGCGGCGACAACGCGCTGCGCTCGCTGCGCGTGCTGCGCCCGGGCGGGGTCGTGGTGTCGATCCTGCCGGTGGGCTCGGACGACTTCTACCGGGAGGCCGAGCGGCTCGGTGTGCGGGGGCTGCGCATGCTGGTGGACGCCGATCGCAGCGGCATGCAGGCGATCGCGGAACTGGTGGAGTCGGGAAAGCTGCGTGCCACGATCGCCGGCACGTTCCCGCTCGCCGCCGCCGCGGAGGCGCACGCCCTGGGTGACACCGGCCGGACCACCGGGAAGCTGGTGCTGCTGAACGACTGACCCAGCCGGCCGGGCGGATCAGAACGTCAGGACCGGCTTGATCGTCTTGCCCGACCTCATGTCCTGAACGGCCCGGTCGATGTCCCCGAAGGGATACGTGCCGATCAGGCGGTGCAGTGGGAGCCGGCCGTCCTTCACCAGACGGACCAGGGCGGGGATCATCGTCTGGGTCTCGCTGTCGCCGAGGGTGAGACCCACGATCCGCTTGCCGCCGAGCAGGCCGTTGACGTCCAGGGCGACCTCGGTGCCGAAGGGCGGGGCCCCGACGACGACCAGGGTGCCGCGGGCGGCGAGCGCGTCTACGCCCTGGCGCAGGACGCCGACGTTGCCCGTGGTCTCCACGACACCGTCCGCGCCCCGGCCGCCGGTCATCTCGGCGAGGGCGGGGGCGAGGTCGGTCGCGCTCGTGTCGACGGTGTGGGTGGCGCCCAGCTCCGTGGCGAGCGCGAGGCGTTCGGCGACCCGGTCGACGGCGACGATCCTCGTGGCCGGGGTGAGGGCCGCCGCCAGGACGGCCGACAGGCCGACCGCCCCGGCGCCCAGGACGACGACCGTGCTGCCCGTCTGCGGCTTCAGGACGTTCCAGACGGCTCCGACACCCGTCTGCACGCCACAGCCCAGGGGGGCGATCGACTCCAGCGGCACGTCCGGGTCGACCTTGACGAGGCTGCGCTCGTCGGCCAGGGCCCGCTCGGCGAAGGAGGACTGGCCGAAGAAGTGACCACCCAGGGACTCGCCGTCCCGGCTGATGGTGCTCGTCCCGTCGGCGCGGGTGCCGCCGATCAGGTTGAGCGGCAGCCAGGTCGCGCAGTAGGCCGGGTGACCGCCGCGGCAGTTGCGGCAGTCACCGCAGGAGGTGAAGGAGAGCAGGACGTGGTCGCCGGGCGCGACTCCGGTGACGGCCGGGCCGACGGCCTCGACGACGCCCGCGCCCTCATGGCCGAGGACCCCGGGGAGCGGGAAGGGCAGTCCGCCGCTCGCGACACCGAGGTCGGTGTGGCACAGGCCGGTGGCGACCATGCGGACCAGCGCCTCGTGCGGGCCGGGCTCGTCGAGGACGACGTCGGAGAGGGTGAAGGGCGCACCGCCGGTCTCGACGACCGCGGCACGGGTGGTGATGGGCATCGCGATGGCTCCTTGACGGTGGTTCAGTCGAGAGAGACGACGACGGACTTGACCTTGGTGTAACCGGCGAGGGCCTCGGGCCCGTACTCGCGGCCGTAGCCGGAGTCCTTCACGCCGCCGAAGGGCACCGCGGGGTCGAGCATCGCCCAGTCGTTGACCCAGACGATGCCCGCCCGGAGCCGGCCGGCGACCCGGTGGGCGCGGGCGAGGTGGCTGGTCTGGACGCCCGCGGCGAGGCCGTACGGCGTGGAGTCGGCGAGGGCGACGGCCTCGTCCTCGTCCTCGAAGGGCTGCACGGTGAGGACCGGGCCGAAGATCTCCTCCTGGATCACGCGGGAGTCGTTCGACAGGTCGGCGATGACGGTCGGCTTGTAGTAGTAGCCGCCGTCGAGGTCGAGCCGCTCGCCGCCGCAGACGATGCGGGCACCCTCCTTGCGGGCCAGGGCGACGTACTCCTCCACCTTCCTCAGGTGCTTCTCCGCCGCCATCGGGCCGATGACGGTGGCCGGGTCGCGCGGGTCGCCGACCGGGACGCCCGGCACGGCCTCGGCGAGGATGCCGAGCAGCGTCGGGTACACCGAGCGGGCCACCAGCAGGCGCGGGCCGCCCATGCAGAACTGGCCGGTGTTGAACACGAAGCCCTTGATGACCGCGCCGACCGCCTTCTCCAGGTCGGCGTCCTCGAAGACGATGTGGGCGGCGTTCCCGCCGAGTTCCATGGTCACCGGCTTGAGCGCCTCCCCCGCGACGCTCGCCACGTGGCGGCCGATCGCCGTGGAGCCGGTGAAGGCGACCTTGTCGACACCGCGGTGGCGCAGCAGCGCCTCGCCGGCCACCGGGCCGGATCCGGTCACGACGTTGACCACGCCGTCGGGTACGCCCGCCTCCTGGAGGAGCCCGGCCATGTACAGGGCGCTGAGCGGGGTCTCGTCGGCGGGCTTGTGGACGACGGTGTTGCCGGCCGCGAGCGCGGGGGCGAGCTTGGAGCCGGCGAGGATCAGCGGGAAGTTGAACGGGGTGATGGCGGCGATCACGCCGAGCGGCTCGCGCCTGGTGTAGGCGAGGGCGTTCAGGGGAGTGTCGCGCAGGGCGCCGTCCTGGGTCTGGGCGAGGTTCGCGTAGTACTCGTAGTCGTTGGCCGCGTTGGTGACGTCGACCGCTCCGCACAGAGTGATCGGCTTGCCGACGTCGAGGCTTTCCAGCGCGGCGAGCTCGTCGGCGTTGTCGCGGATCAGCCGGGCGACGCGGTGCAGCACACGGCCCCGCTCACGGCCGCTCAGGCCGGACCAGGCGCCGTCGTCGTATGCCTCGCGGGCGGCGCGTACGGCCGCGTCGACGTCGGAGGGGCCGGCCTCCGCGACGGTGGTGACGACCGTGCCCCGGGACGGGTCGACCACCTCGGTGCGCGCCCCGTCGGCGGCCTCGCGCCACCGGCCCCCGATGAACAGCTGCGCGGGTGTGCTCTCGAAGGTGGCCATCGCCGCTCCTCAGCCAGTCGCCAAGATTTCAACAAACAGGATTCCTGTTTGTGTGCAGTCTCTTTACAGACAGGTTTCCTGTCAATGTTCTAACCTGCGTCCATGCTCGACGCACAGGTGACCAAGGCGCCCCCGTCCCTGCTCTACATGGTCAAGCAGGTGGAGCTCGTCGTGCGCTCCCATCTCGACGAGCTGGTCAGACCTTCCGGGATCACCGCTCTTCAGTACACCGCGCTGACCGTGCTGGAACGGCACGACGGACTGTCCGCGGCCCAACTGGCGCGCGACTCCTTCGTCACCGCGCAGTCCATCGCGGACCTCGTCCGCTCTCTGGAGGGCCGCGGGCTGGTGCGCCGGGAGCGCAACCCGAGCAACCGCCGGGAGTTGCTGATCCTGCTCACCGACGACGGCCGCGAGCTGCTCGCGCGGCACGCCGGGCCCGTCAGGGAGCTGGAGGAACGGATGGTGCGCGACCTCACCGCGCACCAGACCGAGCAGTTCCGCCAGGCGCTCGGCAAGGCCTGGCACGCCCTGTCCTGACCCCCGCCGGGCCCTCGCGGCGCGCCCCGGAATCACACCCGCGCACGCCCCGGCGTGAACCTCGGCCAACTCGGCCTGAATTCAATGTCATATGTCAATCGAACATGCTCAAATTCACTCGTTGGAGGGTAACTTGCAGGACGGGGAACGGATGTGAAGCCGTGCCCCCTCCCCACGCACGGAGCAGGCTGGAGGCGATCTCGTCGTGCGGCAGGAACCTGCACCGCTCACCCGGTATCTGCGGGTCCGCGAGGAACGGGGGCACACGGTGCTGGAGTTCCGCGGTGAGATCGACCTCGCCGCGGCCGCGGAGATCGCCCCGCACCTGGACCGGGAGACCGACCGCCCCGCCGCCCGGGTCGTGATCGACCTCAGCGGGACCGAGTTCTTCGACTGTTCGGGCCTGCGGCTGCTGTACCGGGCCCGGAGCCGGGTGCTCGACCGACACGGGTACGTGCTGCTCGTCTGCCCCCACCCACTGACGCTGCGCGTCCTGCGGATCACCGGCCTGTCGCGGCTGCTGCCGCCGCAGCCGACGCTGGACGCGGCGCTGGAGCGTCCTGAGGCGACGTCCCGCCCGTGACGGGTGTGCGCCCTGCCTGCTTCCGCCGGGGGCGTCGAATCCTCGACTCAGCGGTCTGGCAGGGGTCGTGGCGGGCATCCGGACAGTAGGAAGGAGGGCCGTCGCATGACGACTCCCGTCAAGCGCCTCCCCAGGCGCATGCCCGGCTGGGCGAAGGTGGTGGCCGCGCTCGTGCTGGTGCTGGTCGTGTTCTTCGCCGGGCTCCGGCTGAGCGTGCTCCCGGGACTGAAGGACCTGTTCGGCACCGAGACACAGGACCGGTCCGGTCCCGCCCTGCTGAAGTCGGTCCAGGACATCAGCCGGTACAACGCCGCCTCCGGCAACTTCCAGGTCGTCGTGGACCTGGAGAAGGACGTCAAGCTCCTGCCCGACGCGATCCGCGGCACCCGCACGCTGTACGTCGGGGCGGGCACCGTGGACGCCTACGTCGACCTGGGCAAGGTCGGCGAGAACGACGTGGCTGTCAACGGCGACCGCACGTCCGCCACGCTCCGGCTGCCCCACGCGCAACTGGGCGAGCCCGCCCTCGACCCCGACCGCTCCTACGCCGTCTCCAAGCAGCGCGGTCTCTTCGACCGCCTCGGCGACCTCTTCTCGGACAACCCCAACGGCGAGCAGGCCGTGCAGAAACTCGCGGCACGGCACATCAAGGACGCGGCGAAGGAGAGCGAGTTGACCGCGCGCGCCGAGTCGAACACCACCGGCATGCTCGAAGGTCTGCTGCGGTCCCTGGGCTTCAAGGAAGTGCGCGTCACGTACGGCGACTGACCGGCTCCCGGCCCTCCGGAACGGCTCCCCGGCAGTCGGGAGCGGCGCCGCGCCGGCGGCCGGGAGTGCCCCGGCGGAAGGCGGGAAACCGAGGGTGGGACGGCCGTCGGCGGCATCCTCGGTGTTTCCGCGGGTAACCGCCTACCAGGCAGCGAAGTTGAAGACTGGAGGACCGAATGGCCGGTGCAGCCTCACGTCCCCGGACCGCAGGGTCCGGGACCGAGCGACGCCCGCTCCCACTGCCCCTCCGGCTGCTGGCGATACTGTGCGCCTTCACGTTCATGGTCGCCTTCGCCGTGGTGCTGGCCCGGCTGACTCTGCAGCCCTCGCCCGCCTCGGAGGCTCTGACCCACAGCAATCTGCAGCCGGGCAGCTCCCTCAGGGCCTATATCGACCAGCCCGAGCTCCGGGACGCCTTCCGGCAGATCGGCGGCAACATCCTCCTGGGTGTCCCCTTCGGCGTCCTCGTCCCCGTCGTCGCGCCCGGCACCCGCGGCATCCTCCGCGTCCTGCTCCTGACCGCGGTCGTGATGCTCCTGGTGGAATTCGCCCAGGGCGCCCTGGTCACCGGCCGTGCCTTCGACATCGACGACGTCATCCTCAACACGACGGGCGCGCTGATCGGTTACCTGCTCCTGGGACGCCGGCTGAGCCGCGCGGTACACGCGCGCAAGCCGGGCGGGAACCGGGCGGGGAAAGCGACGGCGAGCGGCTGACCTGATCCGGGCCGTCCCCGCGGACGGCATGATCGGGAGATCGTACGCCGCCGGCGGTGGTGCCTAGTGCACGGTCCAGGTGAACTTGTCTCCGCCCACCCAGCGGACCACGTCCGGGTCGTCCAGGTCGTGGACCGTGATGCCGAACGCGGCCGCGGCCGTCAGGACGTCGGTGATGACCTTGGCCTCTCCGACCACCTGGCCGTCGATCTCCACGATCCGGAACGGCGGTGTGCCCGGCTGCACCCCGAGCACCATGATCCGGGGGCGCGCTATGTGCGGGCTCGAGATTTCGGTCATGCATCGAGCGTAGAGCGGAACCGGCGATGGCGCGGGGTCGAGTCAGCGGCCCAGGTACCGGCGGTGGCCGTTCGGCCGCCGTCGTATCAACCCGTGGTGCCAGGCCCCGGGGGCCGCCGGTGAGGTGCGCGCGCCGTCGGTGTCCGGAACGGCGGCCCCGTGCCCGTGGCCCCGCGGTGGAACCGTGCCCCGCCGCAGGAGACGGTGCGCAGTCCCACCGGGGTCCGCTCAGGGGTCCTTGCACTGTGCCCGCCCGCGTCGGGCGGCCTGGCACCGAGCCTCGCCGCGTTGCCGAAACGCCCGGGCAGCTCCGCCACCAGGGCGCTCCGGCGCCTTGCGATGCACGGCACCGGACCGCGCGACCTGACCGGACGCTCATAGTGCAAGGACCCCTCAGGGGCGGCGCCAGTCGTGGCCCGGCAGGTGCGAACCGGCCTGCGGGCCCATCCGGAGCATGCCGCCGTCGACGCTCCAGGAGGCGCCGGTGACGTACGTGGCGTCCGGGCCGGCGAGGAAGGCGATGACGGCGGCGACCTCGCGGGCGTCACCGGGCCGGCCGAGCGGGATGCCGGGGCGGCTCTCGGTGTGCGGGTCGGTGTCCTCCTGCCCGGTCATGGGCGTGGAGATCTCGCCGGGCGCGACGGCGTTGACGGTGATGCGGTGCTCGGCGAGTTCGAGCGCCATGACCTGGGTGAGCAGCCCGAGTCCGCCCTTTGCGGCGCAGTACGGGGCGGCGCCCACCCGCGGCTGGTGCTCGTGGACGGACGTCACGTTGACGATCCGGCCCCCGTCGCCGTGCCGGATCATGCGCCGCGCGGCCTTCTGCCCGCACAGGAACGGCCCGACCAGGTCGACGTCCAAGACCTCGCGCACGTCGGAGAGTTCCAGGTCGAGGAACGGCGTCATGGTGCCGGTGCCGGCGTTGTTGACGAGCACGTCGATCCTGCCGAGGCGCTCGCACAGCTCGTCGACGGTGTCGGCGGCGTCGGGCAGCCGGGTGAGGTCCATCCGGGCGACCTCGGCCCGCTGTCCGTGCGCGCGGACCTCCTCGGCCGTCTCCTGCGCCCCTTTCTCGTCGCTGTGCCAGGTGATACCGATGTCCATGCCGGCCTGGGCCAGGCGTACGGCGGTGGCCCGGCCGATGCCGGAGTCGGCGCCGGTGATCACGGCGACCTTGCTGTGGGGCGCGGTGGGGGCGGGCATGACGGGCCTCCTCGTCGGCGCGGTCGGGACGAGGCATCGCAGTACCCGGGGGGATGCGGGGCAAACCGCCCGTCCGTCGTGCGGGCCGCGGGGCGCTGGGGAACCCTTGAGGTGGAGGTGGTGATGGACCCCGTCGAGGCACTGGACCGGATCGCCTTCCTGCTGGAGCGGTCCCTGGCGCCGACCTACCGTGTGCGCGCCTTCCGTACGGCGGCCCGGGTGCTGAAGGAGCTGGGCGAGGACGAGGTGACCCGGCGGGCCGCGGACGGTTCGCTGGAGGGGCTCAAGGGGGTCGGGCCCAAGACCGCGCAGGTGGTGCGGGAGGCGCTGGCCGGTCAGGTGCCCGGCTATCTGTCGAAGCTGGAGGGCGAGGCAGGGCGGCAGCCTGCCGTGCGGGGCGGGGAGGAGCTGCGGGCGCTGCTGCGCGGGGACTGCCATCTGCACTCCGACTGGTCGGACGGCGGCAGCCCGATCGAGGAGATGGGCCGGGCCGCGGCGGCACTGGGTCACGAGTGGGCGGCGCTGACCGACCACTCGCCGCGGCTGACGGTGGCGCGCGGCCTGTCGGCCGAGCGGCTGCGGGAGCAGCTGGAGGTGGTGGCGGAGCTGAACGAGACCTGGGCTCCGTTCCGGCTGCTGACCGGCATCGAGTGCGACATCCTCGAGGACGGCTCGCTCGACCAGGAGCCGGAGCTGCTGGAGCAGCTCGACGTCGTGGTGGCGTCGGTGCACTCCAAGCTGCGGATGGACGCCCGGTCGATGACCCGGCGGATGGTGGCCGCCGTACGGGATCCGCACTCGGACGTGCTGGGGCACTGCACGGGGCGGCTGGTGACCGGGCGGGGGCGGCCGGAGTCGGAGTTCGACGCGGACGAGGTGTTCGCGGCCCTCGCGGAGACGGGCACCGCCCTGGAGATCAACAGCAGGCCGGAGCGGCTCGACCCGCCGCGGCGGCTGCTGCGCCGGGCCGTGGACGCGGGGGTGCTGTTCTCCGTCAACACCGACGCGCACGCGCCCGGGCAGTTGGACTGGCAGATCAACGGGTGCGCGCGGGCGGAGGAGTGCGGGGTGCCGCCCGAGCGGGTGGTGACCGCTTGGTCCCTCGACGAGCTGCTGGCGTGGACCCGTGAGCGGCGAGTGCCGTCCGGCTGACGTGGTACTCGCGCGGCCGGAGAGGAAGGGACTGCATCTATGGAACGCGCGGCCGTGTTCGACGTCGACGGCACGCTGGTCGACACCAACCATCTGCACGTGGTCGCCTGGTGGGAGGCTTTCCGGCAGGCGGGCCACCAGGTGCCTATGCACGCCGTCCACCGGGCCGTGGGCCTGCCGTCCACGGACCTCGTCGCCCACCTGCTCGGCGACGACCGGGACAAGGCCCAGGACGCGGACATCAGCGCCGGCCACAAGGCGCTGTACGGGCAGTACTTCGACCGGCTGCCCGCGCTGCCGCAGGCCGGGGCGCTGCTGCGGCGCCTGCACCGGGACGGCTGGACGGTGGTGCTGGCCACGTCGGCGGGCGGCGCCGAGCTGGACGCGCTGCGCCGGGCGATCGACGCGGACGACGCCATCGCCGCCACCGCGAGCGCCGACGACGTCGACGAGGGCAAGCCCGCACCCGAGCCGGTCGAGCACGCTCTGGAGCTGGCCGGGGTGCCCGCCGAGCGGGCGGTGTTCGTCGGCGACACCGTGTGGGACATGCTCGCGGGCAGCCGGGCCGGGGTGCGGTGCGTGGGTGTCCTGTGCGGCGGCATCCCGCGCTCGGACCTGGAGGGGTCCGGCGCGGACGCGGTCTACGCCGACCCCGCGCACCTGCTGTCCGCCCTCGGGGACGGTCCGCTCGCATGACGCGAGGTGAAACCCCCGGTCACGGGGATACCCGCAGCGCATGACGCGTGTGACGAGTGCGGTACGGCGGACGGCGGGAGCCATCCGCCTGCGGAGGGACAGCGGCACGGCGGCCGGCACGGCACGGGCCTCGGGTGCGCGGACCGAGGGGGCGGCGACGAAGCGAGGACGGACCAGCGACCTGGAACAGGGAGGGCGAGCCGTACGGCCGGTGGACGCCGTACGGCGGGAGACGCGGAGTGCCTGGGACGCGGTGCGGGCGGCCTGGCGTGGCCCCGGACGGGAACGGGATCTGGTCGTCCAGTCGCTCAAGGCCGCCTTGGCCGCGGTGATCGCCTGGCTGATCGGCGGCGTCTGGATGGGGGACCCGCTGGCGCTGATGGCGCCGTGGGTGGCGCTGGTGCTGGTGCAGGCCACCGTCTACAGCTCGCTGGTGCAGGGCGCGCGGCAGTTCGGGGCGATCTGCGTCGGCGCCCTGCTGGCTTCGGCGGCCCAGGCGATCACCGGTGACACCACGGGCGCGCTCGCCCTGTCCGTGCCGGTGCTGATGCTGCTCGCGAACTGGCCCCGCTTCGGCGACCAGGGCATCTACGCGGCGACGACGGCCCTGTTCACCGTCACCGCCGGCACGGTGAGCCTGTCCGGCGTCGGGCACCGGGTGGGCTTGGCCGCGCTCGGCGCCGTCATCGGCGTGGCCGTGAACGCGCTGATCCTGCCGCCGATCCATCTGCGCGACGTGCGGGAGAACCTGGCGGCGCTCGCCCGTGAGGCGGGGGACGTCCTGCACACCGTCGCCGCGGACCTGCGCGAGGGCGAGTGGGACGCGGAGACCGCCGCCGGCTGGGTCGGCGCCTCGGCCGGGCTGGACCACCGCCTGGACGCCCTGCAGTCGGCGCGCCGGTGGAGCCAGGAGAGCCTGCGTCTGACCTACGGGCCGCTGCGCGCCCTGCACCGCGTCCCGAACGGCGCCGCCCTGCCGCCGGTGGCGCAGGACGAGCGGTTCGCCCGGGTCACCGGGCACGTCATGGCCTTGACGCGGGCCTTGGCGGTGTCCGTGGACGACAACCGGACACCCGCCCCGCCCGAGGGCCCGGCGCTGCGCGCGTACGCGCGGCTGCTGGAGCTGATCGGGGAGGCCTGTCACGCGCAGGCGGACAGTCTGCGCGAGGGCGGCCCGGACGGCCGTCCCGGCGGCGAGACCGAGACGGCGATGCGTGACCTGCACGAGGAGTTGCAGGACCGGCTGTGCCGGCACGCCGAGGAGGGCGCCGCGAACACCGCCGTCCTGGGCACGCTGCTGCTGCAGGCGGAGAACCTGTGGGCGGAGACCGTTCCGGACGACCGGCCACGGTGACGCGCATCACCGCGAAAGGCGCCTCGGCGTGGAACCCCGGAGGCGGTTCCCGTTGAACGACAGGTGGGCACGGAGGGGACAGTGCCCCCGGGCCTCACCATCCGCCCACAGGGACGATCGTTCGGCTGAAGCCCTCCTGGAGCCCCATCGCCGAGAGGCGACCGCCGTCCGCGCCCACTCCGAGCCGCCCCGGCCGTGCTTCCCCCGTCCGGCCGGGGCTTCTTTCTGCCCACGTGCAATACGCCCCACCCGGGTACTCGGTCATCTCTCGCGGGACCACGCGGCCGAGAGGAGCCAGAGGTGAACAGCGCAACGGGTAGGAAGATCGTCGTCACGGGCGCCACGGGCAACGTGGGCACCAGCGTCGTGCGCCTTCTCTCCGAGGATCCGGAGGTCGGTTCCGTGCTGGGCCTGGCTCGCCGGCTACCGGACTGGTCGCCGCCGAAGACGGACTGGGACGCGGTCGATCTGGCCTCCGAGGGGCCCGGTCTGGTGGAGCGGTTCGCGGGCGCCGACGCGGTGGTCCATCTGGCTTGGGCGTTCCAGCCGACGCACGACCCGGCGGCGACCTGGCGGACCAACGTGCTCGGCAGCATGCGGGTGTTCGAGGCGGTGGCGGCGGCCGGGGTGCCGGCGCTGGTGCACGCCTCGTCGGTCGGCGCGTACTCCCCCGGCCCGAAGGACGAGGCGGTGGACGAGTCGTGGCCGACGCACGGCTGGCCGGACGCCGCGTACTGCCGCGAGAAGGCATATCTGGAACGCGCTCTGGACACGTTCGAGCGCGACCATCCCGGGACGCGGGTGGTGCGGATGCGGCCCGCCTTCCTCTTCAAGTGGGAGTCCGCGAGTGAGCAGCGCCGCATCTTCGGCGGCCGCTTCCTGCCCGGCCCGTTGGCCCGCCCGGAGCTGCTGCCCTTCCTGCCCGACATCCCCGGGCTGCGGGTGCAGGCCCTGCACACGGACGACGCGGCCGACGCCTACCGGCTGGCCGTGCGTTCCGATGTCCGGGGCGCCTTCAACCTGGCTGCCGAGCCCGCGGTCGACGCGCGGTTGCTGGGCGAGATGCTCGGGGCGCGGCCGGTGCGGCTGCCGCGCACGGCGGCCCGCTCGGCGATCGCAGCCGCCTGGGGCCTGCACCTGCTGCCCGCCTCCCCGCACCTGTTCGACGCGGTGCTGCGGCTGCCGCTGATGGACTGCACGCGAGCCCGCACCGAGCTCGGCTGGGAGCCGCGGCGTACGGCGACGGAGGTGCTGGAGGAGTTCCTTCGGGGGCTTCAGCAGGGCGGGGGCGCACAGACGGACCCGATGCGGGGACGCAAGGTGGGCTGACCCGCGAAACGACACGTGGCAGGGCCGGGGGCCGCAGCCGACCCCCACAGTCGGCTGCGGCCCCCGGCGGTGGGCCCTCCTCAGGCGGAGGGCTCGTCCGGCACCGGGTTCTCGGTCTGTACCGTTCCCGAGCGCGGTGCCCCTTGCCGGCCCGTCCCCGCCTCGTCCGTGTCGGGGACGTCACCGGCCGGCTCGTCGGCCTCGTCGGCCTGGTCCTTGTCGTCCTCGCCGCTGCCCGTGAAGCGCGGTGCGACCTCCCACGGGTCCTCGCCGGCGTCGGCCTGCTGGTCCGGCATGTCCCGCGGGACGGGCTCACCGTTCTCGCCGGGTGCGTCGAGGCGGTGGTCGGTCACGGCGTACTCCCTTCGGTCGTCCGGCGCCAGGCGAGTACCTCCGCGGTGATCTGCGAAACCTCAGCGCGGTGCCCGCTCCTGGAGCGCGGTGCGCCAGGCCGGGAGCGGATTCTCCTGGGCCGGGTCGGGACGCCGGCCGCAGCGCGCGAAGAAGTGGGCGAGCGGCAGGACGGCGGCGCCGACCGCGACCGCGTCGGGCCCGGGCCGGCCCAGGTCGACGGTCACCTTCCCTGCCGGGTGACGCAGGGCGTACGACACGGCGTGGCGGCGTACGGCGGGCAGGAAGCGGGAGCCGAGCGCCAGGCCCGCCCAGCCGCCGATGAGGATGTGCTCGGGCTGCAAGAGGTTGATCAGGTCGGGCAAGCCCGCGCCCAGGTGCTTGGCGGTCTCCTTCAGGACCAGGGCGGCCGGGTCGGCCTCGCCGTCCCCGGGCGGGTAGGCGGCGGGCATCGCCGTGAGGGCGGTCTCCTCGTCGGTGCCGTCCGGGACCCGGCCGCAGCCAGCCGCCGGCGAGCGGGCCGAGGGCGCCGGACGGGTAGCCGGGGCCGGGGCCGGTCACACGGTGCAGGCGGGCCACCTGCCGTCCCAGCTCCGTCCGCAGCGCGATCTGTTCCGGGTCGGTGAGCGTGCCGTCCCATGGGTCGCCCGGGCAGCAGGGAGTCCTCCCCCAGGGACACCACCCGCAGTGCGGGAACACCGACGCCGGCGGCCCCGCGGGAGAACTCGGCCTCCGAGACGAGCAGCCGTCGCTCGTGCCGGAGGCCGGGCGTGGCCGCGGCGGGCGGGATCTTCGGCACCTGGCGGCGCCGTCGGTGAGACGGAGCTCCACGACGGTGTTGCAGGTGCCGCCGGTCAGCGGCGCGAGGTGGGCGCGGGTGCCGGGGTCCGGGCCCCCGCCTCCAGGATGTGCCGGGCCCGTTCCCAGGAGTCCACCACCGGGTGCCCACCTCTCCCCCGCGTCCGCGGTCAGCCGGCGGCGTACACGTCCTCGACGTAACGCCCGTCCGCGATCAGCCCGTCGAGCCACTGCTCGGCAGCGGCGTCATCGGCGTCCGGCGTGTGCTTGCGGAACAGCGTACGGAACGCCTCCCGCACCCCGGGCGCCATTCGGGAACCGTCTCCGCAGACGTACACCCGCGCTCCGGCGTCAAGCAAGGCCCAGACCTCCTCGGCCTCGGCGGCGATCCGGTGCTGCACGAACCGCACCTCGCCCTCGGGGGCCTCGCTGAAGGCGGGCCGGATCGAGACGGCGCCGGCGGTCTCGGCGGCGCGCAGTTCCGCGGCGTGCAGGAAGTCCGCCTCGGGAGCGTCGCAGCCGAAGTAGCAGACGGCCGGGGCGAGTTCGGCGCCTGCCGTGAGGGCCGCCGTGCGGTCGGCGACGGCACCGCGGAACGGGGCGAGGCCGGTGCCCGCCGCGATCATGACGACCGGTGCGGGGCCGGTGGCGTCGATACGGAAGGCCTCCCGGCAGGGCTGCACGCGCGCGTACACCGTGTCACCGGGCTCGAGAGTGGTGAGGTGACCGGAGCCGGTGCCCCGGTAGAGGCCCTTGCCGGAGCGCGCGGGTGCCTGGAGCAGCGAGACCATCAGGTCCACGTGGCCGGGGTCGACGGCGGGCGAGGAGGAGATGGAGTAGTGGCGGGGGCGCAGCGGGGTGAGGAGGTCGAGGAGCTGTGGCCAGTCCAGGGCGCCGCGCAGGGCCGGGTGGTCCTCGAGTATCTCCACGAGAGTGCGCGGGTCGCCGGTGAGGGCGGCCAGGGCGGCGCGCTCCGGCGGGCACGGGTTGGCGGCGGCGAGCGCGGCCAGCTGTCCGGCGCTCGGGCGCTCCTGCAACTCCACGTGGTGGGTGAGGAGCTGCCGTACCCTCACCGGCCGGTCCACGGCGATGCCGTCGCGGCGCGGGCGGGTGGCGCGGATGTCCAGGACGGTGTCGAGGTCGGCGCCGAGCGCGGCGGCGGCGCGGCTGACCAGGTCCGGGGCGTTGGCGGGCAGCACGGTGAGGTGGTCGGCCGTGCGGTAGGTGGCGCCGTCGGGCAGCGCGACCCGGACGAACCGCTTGCGGCGCGCGTAGCCGGGGGCGGTGAGGTCGTGGGCCTCGGTGATCCGCATGGGGACGAGTTCGTGCCGTGCGGCGAGGGCGTCCAGCGTGCCGCCGGTCAGGGCGCGGACCTCGTAGGCGGTGGTGGGCTCGGGGTCCGGGGTCGTGGCGTCCGGGTCGCCGTACCGCTCCAGGAGGGCGACGCGGAGGCCGGCCGTGAACTCCCGGACCGCGCCGGTGAGGTCGCCGGAGGCGTCGGCGGCGGCGCGGTCGATCAGCCGGGTGGCGCCGGACCCCGCGAGCCGCTCGTCGATCCGGGTGGGGACGTGCTGGTAGGTGGCGGCCCAGTTGCGGTCGCCGACGCCGAGGACCGCGTAGGTCACGCCGGACAGGTCGTGGGTCTCCTCCAGCCAGGTCGCGAAGACGGTGGCGTCGTCGGTGGGGCGGCCGTTGTAGGAGGCGGCCGTGATGATCACGGGCCGGTCGGTGGGCAGGCCGTCGGCGTAGGAGTCCAGGGAGGCCACTTCGGTGTCGCAGCCGATCGTGGCGGCCTCGTCGGCGAGCTGGGCTGCGAAGTCGCGGCAGGTGCCGTAGTTGCTGCCGTGCAGGAAGAGGGCGGCGGTGCCGGGGCGGACGCGGGCGGGGAGGCCCTGCGGTTCGGCCGACCGGGAGTCCTGGACCGGGGCGGCGCCGGGCAGCGGCGTGTGGACGCGGTCGGCGGACGTGCGCGGGGTGAGCGTGAGGGTGAAGCCCTCGGGCTTGAGGGTGAGGGTCTCCTTGACGTGGAGCCGGTAGTCGGCGTGGTCGCTCAGCCGGTAGCGGTGGACGAGCATGGCCAGCAGCATGGTCGCCTCGTGCAGGGCGAACTGCCGTCCGATGCAGGCGCGTTCACCGGTGCCGAACGGCTTGAAGGCGTGCACCGGGCGCTCCGCCTCGGCCGTGAAGCGGGAGGGGTCGAACAGTTCGGGGTTGTCACCCCACACGGGCTGGCGGTGCAGCATCGGTGTGAGGACCAGGGCGGACTGCCCGGCGCGCAGCGGGATGCGGCCGCCGAGCAGCGTGTCCTCGCGGGCCTCCCGGGCGAAGACGGCGGCCGTGGGCCACAGCCGGAGCGCCTCGTTGAGGACCTGGCGGGTGTAGGTGAGGCGGCCGATCTCGTCGTACGCGGGTTCGGGGTCGGCCTGGACGCCCCACAGCTCGTCGACCTCGCGCTGCACCAGCTGGAGCGCGGTCGGGTGCTTGGCGAGGTAGTACAGGGCGAAGGACATGGCGCCGGAGGTGGTCTCGTGGCCGGCGATCAGGAAGGTGATGACCTGGTTGCGGATGTTGGCGGCGTCGAGGGTGCTGCCGTCGGCGGGGTGCTGGGCGGTGAGCATGAGGCCGAGGAGGTCGTCGGCCTGGCTCTGGTCGGTGCCGGTGCGGGCGGCGATGACCTCGTCGACGACCTGGGCGAGGTAGGCGGAGTCGTCCCGGAAGGCCTCGTCCTGCGCCGAGTAGTCCTTGCCCGGGACGCGCGCGAGGCGGGTCATGCTCCACTCCAGGCAGCGGACCATCGATTCGACGAAGGGGTGCGGCTCGGAGCGCTCGAAGGAGCCGAAGTCGTAGCCGAAGCCGGCGAGTCCGATGGTGTCGAGCGTCATGCGGGTCATGTCGCCGGGCACGTCGACGGGCTGCCCGGCGCGGGCATCGCGGTCCCAGGAGGCGATGAGCCTGCGGGCCACCTCCAGCATCACGGGGTGGTAGGTCCGCATCGAGCCCAGCGCGAAGGCGGGCATGAGGATGTCGTGCGCCTTGGCCCAGTTGGGCTCGTCGTTGTACGCCGTGAACAGGCCGTCGGCGGCGAACTCGCGGACGTTCTCCAGACCGGGCCCGATGTGCTTGGCGAACCGCTGCTCGTCCGCGAGTTCGGCCACGAGGTCCAGATCGCCCACGAACAGGGTGTCCCGCCCGTACAGCCGCCGCACGAACACGGGCCCGTGCTCGCGCATCAGGTCCATGGCCTGCTGGACGGGCGCGTCGCCGGGTCCGGTGCCGGAGATGTCGGCGACGGGGACGCCGGGGAGGTCGGCTGCGGGCCGGGGGGTCTGTGCGGTGGGGCGCATGACGCGACAACTGCCTTTCGCGGTACGGAAGTACTGCGTTCCAGCGTGATCCACGGGACCCGGCGGACGGCGCCGCGGCCCTACATGATTGTGTAGTACATGCAGACGCGTCGCCCTTGCGCGGGGACGGCCCGGCGTGGCAGGAGATGCTCGTGGACCAGGCCCGGCAGGAGGCCGTGACATGGCGCAACCGCGCCCTGCTCCTCTTCGACCGGGTCGCGATGCCGGTCGCGGTGTGTGACGTGTACGGGGCGGTGCTGCTCGCCAATCCGGCGATGGCCGCGGAGTGCGGTACGACGCCGGGGCGGCTGCGCGGCCGTGACGTGCTGGACCTGTTCAGCCCGCGGGAGGCCACGCAGGTGGAGCGGATCGCCGAGGCGCTGCGCCTGCGGCACCGCTCGCGTTATCAGGTGTCGGTCCGCTGGCGGGCCCCCGGCGGCGCGGAGCGGTACGGCGTACTGACGGCGGATCCGGTGAGCGACACGGTGGAGGACACTCCGGCGCTGCTGGTCATGCTCCGGGTCGACGCCGAACGCGAGCACCCCTTCCCCGCCCCGCCCGCGGACGAGGTCCGGGTCTCCCCCACGGAGGCCCGCATCCTGGCGCTCCTGGCGGCCGGCCGCACCACGGCCCGAACGGCCCGGGAAACCGGCCTCACCACCGACGGCGTGACGTACCACCTGCGCCGCCTGTCGTCCCGCTGGAGCGCGGCCAACCGCACGGAACTGGTGGCGCGGGCCTATGCGCTGGGGGTGCTCAGGCCGGGGGTCTGGCCGCCACAGGCCCCGGGAGCCGGGTAGGCCGTGCCGGCACCCTCGGGGGCGCCGAAGCGGGCAAGCGTGTGCCAGACCATCTTCAGGTCCTGTAGTTCGTACCGGCCGGTGCGGGCGGCATCGCCGATGGCCCGCGGGTCGACGAGGCCGTCCCGGGCGATCCGGGCGCCCAGCTCCGCGTACTCGGGGCCCCGGTACCCCGCATGGCGGCGCAGCTCCGCCACGGTGAGCCGGTAGCCGGGGTGCCACTCGACCGGGCACGGCAGACGCCGGGCCGCGGCCTCGAGGGGCGTGCCGCGGTAACAGGCGTCCAGCACGAGCGCCTCCACGTCCCGGGCGAGGACGACACCGCCGTGCACCTGGGCTTCGACGTAGTCGTTCAGGGCGTCCTGCCGGTCCGCCTCGGCCAGCGCGATCAGGGACATCCCGGCCGCGACGCCGAAGTCGGCCGGCTCGGCGGCGCTGTCGGGGTAGCAGAACGTGGCGCGGGCCAGGGCCCCGGCACGCAGCCGAAAGTGCGAGGAGCCGAACCTGGGGGCCGCGCCGACCACTTGCCGGCGGAAGTTCAGGGCGCCGTACACGGGCCTCTCATGCCCGGCCGCCTCGTCGTACGCCCCGCCGAAGATCCGGCTCTCCCAGCGCCACCGGTCACCTCCGGGGCGGGCCGTGAGGCCGCCGTTGCCGGTGCCCGTGACGAACTGCGAGTGATAGGCGCCGTCCTGCGCCAGCGCCGTGAGGATCGGCCGGCCGTGCGCCGTCCGGTCCGGGTGGAAGTTGAGGGTGATACGCAGGTGCGGGTCGACGGCTGGTCCCGCCGAGCGGGCCGCCACATGACGCAGTGCCGACCGTGCGCGTGAAGAGGCGATCTCCCGGAAATCCACTGGCTCTCCCTCGTGGCCGATGTCTAACCTGAGCCCGAATCCTAGGACCCCTAGGTTTCCGGGAACGACAACCAGGAGCCTCCCATGAGAGCACTCACCGAGCAGGACATCCGCGACTCCTTCATCAACTGCTCCAAAGGCGAGGCCAAGCGCCTGGCCGTCCCCCGCGATCTCGCCGAGCGGCCCTGGGACGATCTCGACTTCCTCGGATGGCGGGATCCGGGGGCGCCCGACCGGAGCTATCTGGTGACCGAGCGGGGAGGGCGGCTCGTCGGACTGGCGATGCGGTTCCAGACCGCGCAGCGGGGGTTCTCGCACCGCAGCATGTGTTCGCTGTGCCTGACGACGCACCCGCGGGGCGGGGTCTCTCTGATGACCGCGCGCAAGGCGGGGGCGGCGGGGCGCGAGGGGAACTCCGTCGGGGCGTACATGTGCACCGACCTCGCCTGTTCCCTGTACCTGAGGGGGAAGAAGGTACCGGAGACCGGGGCCCGGTTCGAGGAGAGCCTCACCCTGGAGGAGCAGATCGGGCGGACCATGGGTCATCTCACCGCTTTCCTCGACAAGGTGTCCGGCTGACCGCCCCTCGGTCGCCCGTGGTTTCCCCCTGCTCTAACGTCCTTCCTGGATGCGTTCGAGGCCCGAGAGGAAGGGGAACAGCCCGAGGATGCGAGAGGTACGTGAGTGGACGGCGCACGCCGCGAGGATTCTGAGGAAACGGCGTGACCCCGTTGTCGTCCAGACGCTGCGGTCCGCGACCGCGGCGACGATCGCCTACGTCATCGCGCTTCGGCTGAGCCCCGAGAAGGCACCGCTCACCGCTCCCCTGACGGCACTGCTGGTCGTCCAGGTGACCCTGTACGCCACCCTCACCAACGGCTTCCGGCGGGTGAACGCGGTGGTGACCGGGGTTCTCGTCGCCATCGCGTTCAGCCTTCTGGTGGGCCTGACCTGGTGGAGCCTGGCGCTGCTCCTCGTGGCCTCGCTGGCCGTGGGGCGTCTGGTCCGGGTGGAGGAGTACGTCCCCGAGGTCGCCATCAGCGCGATGCTGGTCCTCGGCGTCACCACCGTCGGCGACACCGCCTGGGCCCGGGTGGTGGAGACGCTGATCGGCGCGGTCGTCGGGCTCGGCTGCAATCTGCTGCTGGCCCCGCCGGTGTGGGTGGAGGAGGCGGGCGAGTCGATCGAGGGCCTGGCCCGCCGGCTGCGGCAGCTGATGCTGCGCATGGGCGAGGAGGCCGCCGGCGTCCGGGCCGGCGACCATGTGGACCGCGCGGCGGAGCGGCTGCACGAGGCGCGGCGCCTGGACCACGACATCGTCGAGGTGGACGCCGCGCTCACGCAGGCCGAGGACAGCCTGCGGCTCAACCCGCGCGTCCGGGAAGGCCTGCTGCACCGGGTGGTGCTGCGCACCGGCCTGGACACCCTGGAGATCTGCACGGTCGTCCTGCGCGTGCTCGCACGCTCCTTCACCGACCTCGCGAAGCAGCGCGAACCGGAGCCGCTGTTCGGGCCCGAGACGGGCGCCGCACTGGAGCAGCTGCTGTCCGAGATCGCCGACGCCGTGGTCAGCTTCGCGGTGCTGGTCACCACCGACCTCAGCACGAGCGCCGAATCGGCGGAGGAACGTCTCGCCGCGGAACTGCGCGCCGCTGCGGGTACCCGCGACAGGCTGGCCCTGCTGCTGCGCGAGGAGGCCGAACGCGAGAAAGAGCACTGGCAGTTGCCCGGCGCTGTCCTCACCGAGGTCAACCGGATCCTCGACGAGCTCGACACCGAGCACCGCACCAAGCGCCTGTTCGAGGAGCTGGACCGGGTGTCGACGGAGCAGCGCGCCCGGATGCCGCGGCTGACCCGCCTGCGCGAGCGTCTGGGCGTTCAGGAGCAGCTGTGGCGGAGCCGGGCGGGGTTCGGCGAGCGTTCTCGCTGAGGGAGCGCCGGTGCCATTGTTGCACCCGCCGGGTGATCCACGCCAAGGTGGCTGTGGCGACGGGGACGAGTGACGATCTGAGGGGCGACATGGGCAGTGGTGGCTGGAGCAGGCGCCGGTTCGTCGGCGCACTTGCGGGCGGGACCACCGCGGCGGCGCTGCCCTCCTGTGACGACAACGCGCCCGCGGCCTCGACGCCCGCGACGACGGCTCCCGAGGTGAGTACCAGCCCGTCCCGCGGGACCCGGCGCCCCGCCGGGCCCCGCCCCCTGCACCTCGGCACCTACACATCCGTCGAGGGCGGCGGCAAGGGCATCGGGCTGGCCACGTACGACCCGTCGACGGGCCGGATCACCGGCGCCGGCACCATCACCGGTGTCGGCGATCCGTCGTACCTGGCGATCCACCCGGACCACCGCACGCTGTACGCGGTGAACGAACGCGAGGACGGCGCCGTGACCGCCGTCCGGCTCGCCGACCGGAAGGTCCTGGGCAGCCGGAGCACCGGCGGCGCGGCCCCCTGCCACCTGTCGGTGCATCCGGGCGGACGCTGGCTGCTCAGCGCGAACTACGGCTCGGGCAGCGTGGCCGTGCACCCGATCGACACCTCGGGGGCCCTCGGCGAGCGCACCGACCTGGTCACACACTCCAGCCCACCGCCCGGCCCCGGCCAGGAGGGGCCGCACGCCCACCAGATCATCACGAGCCCGGACGGAGGCCATGTCCTCGCCGTCGACCTGGGGACGGACACCGTCTACACCTACCGGCTCGACGAGAAGGCCGGCACGCTCACCGAGGTTGCGCAGGCGCGGACCCGGCGGGGCGCCGGACCGCGCCACCTCACGTTCCACCCCGGCGGCCGGTACGCCTACCTCGCCGACGAGGCCGACAACACGGTCGCGGTCTGCGCGTACGACCCGGCCTCCGGCCGCCTGCGCATCGGTGAGGCGCAGTCCACGGGCACCGGGCCGGGCACCAGCTACCCGGCACAGATCCTGGTGACCCCGAACGGCCGGTACGCCTATCTCGCCAACCGCGGCGACAACAGTCTCACGCGCTACGCGATCGAGGCGGACGGTGCCCGGCTCAGGCTGCTGGACACGGTGCCGGTGGGCGGGGACTTCCCGCGGCAGATCGCCTTCTCGCCGGAGGGCATGCTGCTGTTCGCCGCGAACCAGAAGTCCTCCACCGTCACCGTCTTCCAGGTGGACGAGGCGAACGGCGAACTGCGGCGCGCCGGAGCGTCGTTCCCGTCACCCGTCGCCGTCTGTGCGCTGCCGTTGTAGGGCCCGCGGGCAGGACGCGGCGGTCGCCCGGCCGAGCAGGACGTGCATGCGCTCGGTGAGCTGCGCGACGTCGTCGGCGGGCGCGTGGAAGGCGAGGCGTACGTCGCCGTGGGCGCGGGCACGTTCGATGCGCAGGGTCAGCCCGTGCCGGTCGACGGCGAGCGGCTGGACGCGGACCGCGCCGTGCAGGCTGTCGGAGTCGACGAGGCGCGTGAGGCGTTCGACCGCGTCGGCGTGACAGTCGGCGAGGTGGGTCAGCAGCCTCGCCTCGGCCGTGGTGAGCGGGTCGGGTGCGGCGGCGGCGAACTCGTGGAGGTCCACGGCCACCGCGCCGGACGGCTGCCGCAGCACCACACGCGTGGGGGTGAAGGCCGGCCGCCCCTCCTCGACGGCGAACCAGCCCGCGAGCCACAGCCGGGCGCGGATCCGGTTGCGCACGGGGACGGGTGCCACGTCGGCGAACTCCAGCACCGCCGACGGCTCGCCGCGGGGCGCGCAGATCGCGGCCGCGAGCAGGGCGCTGTCCTCGGGCACGTCCACGAGCACACGGCCGTCCTCGGCCACCGTGTGCGCGCCGACCAGCTCCTCTCGCGCGCCCTCCGCGGTCACCGAGCAGGACCACGCGGCGGCGAGCACCGAGCGCGCCCGCTCCGCCGCGGCAGGAGCCGCCGTCCAGCTGTGGCTGTCGTCACCCATCCAAACCTCCTTAGGTAAGCCTTACCTAACCTACCGAAGAACGAAGTGCACGCCAACCACGCCACCTGCTCTTTGCGGAACCTTTTCAGAGCGCGAGGACACCCAGCAGAGCGCGGGCGCACACCTCGCGCACCCGCTCCCGCTCCGACTCCGTGTCGCGCAGCCACTCCAGGCAGACGGCCGTGCACGTGTGAACCCGCCGTGGGAGCAAGGGAGATCGTGTCCTGACGGAGGCGTCGATACGGGCCGGGCAGCCCAAGGGGTTCTGGAGTGCCGAGCCGGGCCGGCCGGAGCTGGACCGCACGGCGCCGGTTCGCCCCGCACGAGGCGACATCGGTGCTCGGCCCGCCGATGCGCCGTTGCGAGCTGCGGACCGACCCGGCCTACCGGCTGCGTGTGATGGAACGGCTGCGGCAGATGCCGGAAAACTTGCGGTTGCATCCGGAGCGCCGAATGCCGGTGCGGCAACCGGCCTCAGACCTGCGCTGTCCAGTGCCCGGGGCGGGTGACTGACTCGGGGAGCCGGGTGCCGGCACTGCCCCGGGCCGCGTCCAGCTGTGGCTGGGTGAGGAAGAACGCCCCGGTCAGGTCGGCGTCCGTGAGGTCCGCGTCGCGCAGGTCGGCACCGATCAGGTCCGCGCCCCGCAGGTCCGCGCCGGTGAGGTCGGCGGCGATGAGGTAGGCGCCGCGCAGGTCGGCACCGCGCAGGTCGGCGCCCTTGAGACGGGCGCCCATGAGGTCCGCGCCCCGGCGGTCCTTCCCACGGCCCTTGGAGCCGGCCCGGGCCAGCTCGCTCGTCCTCAGCAGCAGGACGTTGATCTCCTCGCGGTGCGCCGCCACGTCCAGCTCGGCGAGCTCCTCGGGGGTCCCGCCGGTGAGCTCCTCGGTCTTCTCCAGGGCCCTGCGCAGATCGGCGTGGACCGGGCGGGCCGCGGCCAGGGTGAGCGCCTCGGTCAGATACCACAGCAGCTCGTGCAGCTGGCGGACGACCGGGAACACGTCGAACATGCGGCGGGCGTGCTCCGGCGGGCCCGTCCGCCAGTCCTGCCCGCCGAAGGTGATCTGCGAGACCTGCTGTCCGGCGCCGAAGCAGTCGTAGACCGTGCAGCCGGTGAATCCTTTCTGCCGCAGCCGGGCGTGGATGCCGCAGCGGTGGTCGGCCCGGAGGTTGCGGCAGGGTGTGCCGGCGCCCTTGTCCACCGCGAAGTCGGCCGAGGCGGTGAAGGGCAGAGCGACGCAGCACAGTCCGAAGCACCGCTCGCAATCGCCGCGCAGTTCCGCTCGCGCGGCATAATGATCTCGCATGGCGTTCAGCATACGAAACGACAACTCACCGGTAGTTTGCGGCCCTGTGGCCCCCGCCTCCGCCGGGCGGGCGGGGCGTGGACCCGCGCCGCACCGTCGCACCGTCGGCCGTCGCCGCCTGAATCAGCCCGTGAGCCCGGGCGCCTTGAGGCGCCGCAGGCGCTCGGGGTCGGCCAGGATGTACATGCCGGTGATCCGGCCGCCGGTGATCGTGACGCCCATGACCGACTGCACGCGGCCCCCGGGCGCGTTGACCACCCCGACCGTGCCGTTGACCAGCACCAGCTCCGCCGACTGCGCGAACCGGGCGAACATGAGCGCCTGCTCCGCCACCACCTTCGCCCCCTGCACGAGCTTGGACACCGCCGCGCCCCGCACCAGCGCACCCGAGTCGGCCCGCAGCACCACATCCGGGTGCAGCAGCGCCAGCAGCGCCTCGAAGTCCCCGGCGCGCGAGGCCGCCAGGAAGGCGTCGAGCACAGCTTTCTGCCGGCCCAGGTCCGGGTCCGTCGACGGGGTGGCGCCGCGCACCCGGCGCCGGGCCCGGCTCGCCAGCTGCCGGGTCGCGGCCGGGCTGCGCTCCACGATGGGCGCGATGTCGTCGAACGGCAGGGCGAACATGTCGTGCAGCACGAACGCGAGCCGCTCGTCGGGCGCCAGGTTCTCCAGCACGACGAGCAGGGCCAGTCCCACCGAGTCGGCCTGGAGCACCTCCTCCGCCGGGTCGATGTGCGTCAAGGGCCGGAGCACGGGGTCGGGGACGAACGTGCCGAGGCTGTTGTCCATCGGCTCCTCGCGGCGTGCGGCGCGGGAGCGCAGCAGGTCCAGGCACACCCGGCCGGTCACGGTGGTCAGCCAGCCGCCGAGGTTCTGGATGTCGTCCGCGTCAGTGCGGCTGAGCTTCAGCCAGGCCTCCTGGACGGCGTCCTCCGCCTCGGCCAGTGACCCGAGCATGCGGTAGGCGACGGCCTGCAACCGGCCTCGGTGCTCCTCGAACCGGCCGGCCAGTTCCTCACTGCCTGTCATGGTCTCCCCCGTCATCCGCGTCATCTGCTGAACAGTTCGAACGCCACCGCCGGCCTGCCCCCGAACCGCTCCCCCGTGGTCTCGGCGTGCCGGGTCAGGAAGCCGCGGACGTATGTCTCCGGATCCTCATCGGTCAACACCTCGATGTAGGTGCGGTGTTCCAGCAGGGAGCGCACCGCGCGTTCCATGCCGGGTGTGGCGTCGACGGCGTGCGTGGGTGTGCTGGACCCGGCGACGGCGACCCAACGCACGCCCTGCCAGGGTTCGAGGCCCTGCTCGACGAGTTCCGGGAAGATCCACCGGTTGCCGGCGTCGCCTGCCGCGTCGAGCGTGGCGCGGCCGACGGCCACGTGGTCCGGGGTGTTCCAGGCGACACCGCCCCAGGTGTCCCGGTGGTTGAGCGTGATGACCAGCTCGGGCCGGTGCCGGCGGATCGCGGCGGCGATATCGCGGCGCAGGGCGGTGCCGTACTCGATGACGCCGTCCTCGTGGTCGAGGAACTCCACCTCCCGGACGCCCACCACCGCCGCGCTCGCCCGCTGCTCCCGCTCCCGCAGCGGGCCGCACCGCTCGGGTTCGATCGTGTCGATGCCCGCCTCGCCCCGGGTGGCGAGCAGGTAGGTGACCTCGCGGCCCTCGTCGGTCCAGGTCGCGATCGCCGCCGAGCAGCCGTACTCGAGGTCGTCGGGGTGTGCCACGACCGCGAGGGCACGGTGCCAGTCTCTGGGCATGGGCTGGAGTTGAGTGGTCGTCATGTCGGCAGGCTAATCCGCGCCACCGGCTTCACCACGCGTCCGGCACGGCATCACGCCTCGTCCCGCGCGAGCGCCAGCAGGCGGTCGAGGACGCGCGGGCCGCCGGTGCGGATCCCGTCGTGCTCGAACTCGTCCGTGATCCAGGTGCGCAGACCGCGGATCGTGCGGGCGGTGCGCAATGAGTGGGCCGTGTCGACGTACATGTCGTCGTGGTAGACGGCCGCCACGACCGTTACCTCGTTGGCGGCGAGGCGGGCCGGGTCGTACAGGGGCGACCAGTCGGTGCGGACGGCGAGCAGGTCGGCGGTCTCGCGCAGCGGGCGCAGGGCCGGGTCGCAGTCGAACATCCACGGGTGGATCGACTCTCCGGTGAAGAGCAGCGGTTCGTCGCCCGCGAGGGCCTGGGCGGCGTCGAACTGCGGGAACTCGGCGCGGACCCGCTCGGCCGACCAGGCGGTGGGCCGGGCGTCCTGCCCGTAGATCGACTCGTGGATCAGGGCGTACAGCGGGTGGCGGGCGTAGGAGAGCATGGCCTGCGCCTGTTCCAGGAAGGCGTCGGAGAGCGTGGTGCCCTGCGGGGTGCGGACGAAGGCGTCTTCGAGGAGGTAGTGGAGGCGGTGGGTGCCGTCGCCGGTGCCGAGGACGATGCCGAGGGACTGGAAGGCCTCGACGGTGAGCCGGTAGCCGTTCGGCAGGACCACGTCGTGGGTCAGGAGGTGGTCGGCGATGCGGCGGGCGCGTTCGGCGTCCTGCGGGTAGCGGGCGTAGTGGGCGGTGACCTTGCGTTCGATGCGCGGGAAGGCGGCCCGGTAGACGTCGTCGGCGTGGGCGTCGAGGGAGGGCAGCCCGCCGGTGATGACGGCGGTGGCCAGACCCTCGGGGGCGAGGGAGAGGTAGCTGGTCGCGCAGAAGCCGCCGAAGCTCTGGCCGAGGACGGTCCAGGGGGCGCCGCCGGTGACCTCGGCGCGGACGGCCTCGCAGTCGCGGACGATCGAGTCGGCGCGGAAGTGCGTGAGGTAGTCGGCCTGTTCGGCGGGGCCGCCGCGCAGCGGGAGCGTCTGCCGGTTGGCGGGCGTGGAGTGGCCGGTGCCGCGCTGGTCGAGGAGGAGGACGCGGTACTCCTTCAGCGCGCGGCCGAGCCAGCCGGGCCTGCCGACGGAGCGGTCCGCGCCGAAGCCGGGCCCGCCCTGGAGGTAGAGCAGCCACGGCAGGTCCTGGTGCGCCTTGTCGCTCGCGACGACCTCGCGGGCGTACAGCTCGATCGTGTCGCCCTCGGGGCGGTCGTGGTCGAGGGGGACGGTGAAGCGTCGGTCGGTGAGGACGACTCCGGGCTGGCGGTAGCTGGCGGTCAACAGGGCTCCCGGGACGGACGGATTGTCGGACCGCGTCCCAGTTCATCACAGGGAACGTCCGCGAGTGAGCCCTGCGGACCGCGACGGGGGCCGTTCCCCGGGCCGGATGAGTCCCTGGTGCAGGGCCGGGGCGAGGTCACCGGCGATCCGTTCGGCTGATGTCTCGGTGAGAGCGCTCATGCACGCGCCGTGGAGAACCTGTCTGGTCCGGTTGACAGGTTCGGGGAAGTTGCTGAAGCCGCGGAGCGAGGTGGCGACACGCATCGCCGGCCGACCGCAGGTTCCGGCCGCTTGGTCATCGGCCAGTAATGCCGGGAGCCCCTGTCTTCACAGCGGTCGTGACCTGCGGCTATTGTTTCGCCGCTGTCGTGCGGACGAACGTGAAGCCGTCCATTCGCCTTGGGGGAGGGGATCGGCAGCCATCCATTCACTGTGGGGGTACATTGAACCTGCGTACGCGCCGCAGATCCGCGGCGCTCACCACTGCCGCCGCGCTCGCGGCGGGCCTCATCGCCGCACTTCCCGGGTCGGCCGCCGCCGTTCCCGGCAACTGGCCGGCCACCGACGGGAAGCTGCTCTACACGGACGTCGGCGGCCAGATGGCGTTCGTCCGTCCCGACGGGTCATCGTGGTCCCAGTTCCACCCGACCGGAGACCAGGGCGCCTGGTCCGCCGACGGCAGCCAGGTCGCCTTCGTGAACCACTACGACGACCACATCCGCACGGCATGGGCCGACTCCGAGACCACCGGCGCCGACATCGCCATGCCGTCGGGCAGTGGCTGGCATCCTGCCGATCCGACCTTCTGGTACGGCGGCGGCGACATCGTCTTCACGGCCGGCGGCCGGCTACGGCTGACCGCGGCCGACGGCACCCGCACACCGAAGGCCCTGTTCGGCACCGATGTCGACGGCTGCGACTCCGAGCCCAGCGGCGCGGTGAACGGCATGCTGGCCTTCGTACGCACGGGCACGAGCTGCGGGACCGCGGGCGCCCCGGCCGTCTGGGTCTACAACGGCCGCTCCGGGGCGTTCACCAAGCTGGCCGACGACGCGAAGGACCCGAGCATCTCCCCGGACGGCCGGTCGGTGGCCTTCACACGGTCGGTCGACGGGCACAGGCAGCTCTTCAAGGTCAACACCGACCGCACCGGGCTCACCCAGCTCACCACGGACGCCGTGGACCACAACCGGCCCGCCTGGTCGCCGCAGGGCAACCGGATCGCGTACGACGTTTTCGTCTCCGGCGACCCCGACGTCCCCAGCGGACCCCAGGTGTGGATCCACGACCTCGGCACGGGCACGCAGACGCAGGTGCCCCAGGGCACCGGCACCGACGTGGCCTGGCAGCCGCTCAGGGACAACGCGATCTCCCGCGTCTACGGCTCCGACACCTACGCCACCAACATCGCGTCGTCCAAGTGGACCTGGAACACGGTCGGCGCCGGCGCAACCGGCCTGCCGAACGCGAACGCGGCCGTGCTCATCAGCAAGTCCGACGCGGCCTACGCCACCACCGCGACATCGCTGGCCGGCAAGAAGCGGGGGCCGGTGCTGATGACCTCCGGGACGGGCCTGGACTCCTCGGTGCAGACGGAGCTCAAGCGCATGCTGCCCAAGGGCAGGACGGTGTACCTGGTCGGCGGCACCAAGATCCTCAGCAGCGCGGTGGCGTCCAAGGTGACCTCGCTCGGGTACGTGGCCAAGCGGCTGTCCGACGTCTCGCGCTACTCGACCTCGGTGGCCGTGGCCAAGGCCATCACCAGCACGCCGAAGTACGTCTTCCTCGCCACCGGCACCGACTACCACAACGCCCTCGCGGCGAGTTCCGCCGCCGGTTCCATGGGCTCCGCCGGTACCGCGACCGTCCTGCTGACCGACGGTTCGACCATGACCGCGTCGGTCTACGGATACCTCAACAAGTACAGTCCCGGCACGACGAAGATCATCACGGTGGGAACCGACGCCGAGTCGGCGCTGACCAAGGCGTACAAGGCCGGGAAGATGCCGAACTGGCCCGGCTCGTACAGCTACTACCGGGTCGCCGGCTCTACGCCGCAGTCGAACGCCGTACAGCTCGCCAACCTGTGGTGGTCGCTGCCGCCGAACGCCGCCGTGGCCTCCGTGGGAAGCTGGCGGGGCGGTGTCTCCGCGTCCTCGGCGATGACCACCTACGGCCCGCTGCTGTGGACCGACGTCACCTCGCTGCCGTACGACACCAAGCGGTACCTGATGCGGATGTCGTCGAGCATGTACCACGTGGCCGTCTTCGGCGGCTCGGGATCGGTCGACGCCTCCGTCATCCCCAAGATCGGTGCGGCGATCGGCGTGGGCACCCGCTACGTCTACACGCCGTACTACAAGGGCGTGGCGCCGCAGACCACGACCGCGCAGCCGCTGTCCGGCGGCACCGGGGCCGCGCCGAGCCCGGATCTCGCGCCACTGCGGGTGACGGCCACGAAGTAGCCCTCGCGGACTTCAGGGCCCCGACCGGTCAGCCGGTCGGGGCCTTCGTTGCGGCCGCTCGGACGATGCCGCGGGGACCGGCCTGGCGTTCGGTCGGCTCGGCCGCGTACTCGCGCGTCAGAACGTTCCGGCACGTGAGGCAAGTGGAGGTCCGTCAGGGCGCCCACTCCGGGTCGTACAACGGCCGGCGCGTCGGCCGATCACGAAACCCCGCTGAACGGCGGTTCAGGCTCAGCGGGCGGACAGGCTGGAGCGGCGGACCACCAGCTCGGGTTGGAGCACGACCCTCCGGTGCTCGTGCGGCCGGGCCGGGCCCTCCTCTTCCGTCTCCTCCAGGAGCAGGTCGGCGGCCATGGCGCCCATGGTGACGGCGGGCTGTCTGACCGAGGTGAGCGGGACGGCCGCGGCGGCGGCGAACTCGATGTCGTCGTAGCCGACGATGGCGAGGTCGTCGGGGACGTCCACGCCGGCGGCGTACATGGCCTGCAGGACGCCGAGGGCGAGCAGGTCGTTGGCGCAGAACACGGCGGTCGGCCGGTCGGCCAGGCCGAGCAGGCGGGCGCCCGCGTCCCGGCCGGCGGCGACGTCCAGCCGTTCGGTGGGCAGCTCGCGCAGCGCGTCGGGGCCGAGCCCGGCCTCCGCGAGCGCTTCGAGGGCGCCGGTGCGGCGGTCACGGACCTGGTTCAGGCCCGGCGGGCCGCTGACGTAGGCGAGGGAGCGGTGCCCGGCGTCGACGAGGTGGCGTACCGCCAGGGCGCCGCCCGCCACGTCGTCGACGGAGACCGAGCATTCGGTGGTGCCCTCGGCGACCCGGTCGACCAGGACGAACGGGATGCCGTGCCGGCGGAACGCCCCGATGTTGCGGCCGGTCGCGTCGGCGGGGGTGAGCAGCACGCCCCGTACGCGCTGCTCGGCGAAGAGCGACAGGTACTCCGCCTCCTCGCCCGGGTTCTGGGCGCTGTTGCAGACCATCACGCCGAGGCCGGCCTGGCGTGCGGCGCGTTCGGCGCCGCGCGCCACGTCGACGAAGAAGGGGTTGCCCATGTCGAGGACGAGCAGCCCCATGATGCGGCTGCGGCCGGCGCGCAGCTGGCGCGCGGACTCGCTGCGGACGTAGCCGAGCCGGTCTATCGCGGACAGCACGCGGGCCCGGGTCTCGGTGGCGACCGTGTCCGGGCGGTTGATCACGTTCGAGACCGTGCCGACGGAGACTCCGGCGGCGCGGGCGACGTCCTTGATACCCACCGACTGGGCCATCGGGCAGGGACCTCCAGAGGGTGATGTGGGGGGGGCGGCCGGGGCGGCTTCACATTACCGGCAGGCCGCCCCGGCGACCGGCTTCGGTCAGGCAGGCAGGCGGAAGTCGATCACGCGCAGCGCCGAGGGCGTCGTACCGCTGGACTTCTCCTGGTACATGAAGGACAGCACCCCGTCCTGCGCGACGCGTGTCTCGTCGATGACGACCTCGCCGAAGGCGTTGAGGCCGCTGCCGTCGAACAGGATCCTCCAGTCGGTGTGTCCGGAGGCCGCCGAGGCTCCGGCGATCCGCCCGAAGGGGAAGATCGCGTAGGCGTTGTCGTACTTGTCCAGGATCAGCTTGGTGCGCTGGCTGGAGTTCAGCGGGACCGGGATCTCGGTCTTCTGCCAGGTGCCGGAAGCGTTCCTGCGGACGTGGAAGGCACGGCCGTTGCGCGTCCGGTCGGAGACGTAGTTGGTGGTGCACTGCCCGAAACGACCGGGGACGTAGGAGATGATCGCGTGCGGCCGGCCCGCGGAGTCGGTGAACTGGCTCTCCTGGTTCATCAGGGAGTGGTCCGGGTTGAGCGGGTCGACGACCAGGCCGGCGTCGTTCACGGACACCTTGTCGGAGCCGCCGGTGACGCCGACGACGGTGCCCGCGTTGTTGCGCCAGGTGCGGCCGCGGTCGTCGGAGTAGACGTAGCCGGTGTCGTGGTTGGTGATGCCGCCGCTGCTGCACATCACGGCGCCGTTCTGCTCGCGCCAGGTGAAGAAGGAGTGCAGCCGGCCGCTGCGGTCGTAGTCGATGCCGTGCAGGTACATGTTGCGGGCGGTCGAGGAGCCGTGCTCGCTGCGGTACGTGCCGGTGGAGCTCGACCACTCGCCGAGGTTGGTCCACCTCGTGCCGTCGTACTCGGCGAGCGCGTTGCGGCCGTTGCCGGAGACGGCGACACGGTAGCTCAGCTGGAGCCTGCCCTCTGGCGTGGAGATGAACTGCGGGTAGGTGAACTGCGAGGTCAGCGCCAGGCCGTCCAGCGTCGACTGGGGCGCTCCGAAGCGGCTCGCGGTCCAGCTCAGCCCGGCCGGGTTGTCCATGAGCCCGGCGACCGACTTGACGTAGGTGAAGCCGTCGCTGTGGGAGTCCATGTTGAGGTGGAGGCGGCCGTCGACCTTGGAGACGCCCATGGAGATGACGTTGTGGGAGTCGTTGTAGCGCAGGGTGTGGCCGACCTGCACGGTGGACCAGCTACTGGCTCCGAGGGCGCGGCGGCCTACCACGGCGTTGCGGTCGGCGGTGTACCAGACGGCGTACTGGTAGCCCTTGTAGGTCAGCAGGCCGTTCTTCTGGAACGAGTTGTTGTTGACCAGCCCGTCGTACGACACGAAGAAGATGGCCTGGCTGTCGAGGGTGGTGGTGCCGGTCCGGGTGACGGAGGGGCCGGGGTCGGCGGCGCGGGCCGTGCCGGCGGCGAGGGCGGGGGTCACCACGGCTCCGGCGAGGGCGGCGGCCAGCAGGGTACGTCTGTGCATCTCGTGGACTCCTTCGTCAGGCGAGGTGGAACACTTCCGTGAGCGGTTTCATGGCCTCGTCGGGCCGGGCGCCGTCCAGCGACTCGAAGAACGGCGCCATCTCCGCCTGCCAGCGGGCGTTGACGTCGGTGGCTTCCATTCCGGCCTGGGCGGCCGCGAAGTCCTCGGTCTCCAGGTAGCCGACGAGCAGTCCGTCCTCGCGCAGGAAGAGCGAGTAGTTGTGCCAGCCGGTCTCCGAGAGTGCCTGGAGCATCTCGGGCCACACCGCGGCGTGCCGCTCGCGGTACTCGTCGAGGCGGTCCGCCCGGACCTTCAGCAGGAAGCACACGCGCTGCATCAACAGCCCTTTCGGTGATCGAAAAAACGCGGTGATCAGAAGTTGAACCGGTCGATGTTCTTGGCGTCGAAGACGGTCGGCTTGCCGAGGCTGATCACGCCGTCCTTGCCGATGGTGTACTCGCCCATGGAGCCGGCCTTGAAGGTCTCGCCCTCCTTGCCGGTGATCTGCCCGGAGGACAGCGCGACGGCGGTACGCGCCGCCAGCTCGCCCAGCTTCGCCGGGTCCCACAGCTCGAACGCCTCGACGGTGCCGTTCTTGACGTACTTGCGCATGTCGTTCGGGGTGCCGAGGCCGGTCAGCTTGACCTTGCCCTTGTACTTGGAGCCCGACAGGTACTGGGCGGCGGCCTTGATGCCGACGGTGGTCGGGGAGATGATCCCCTTCAGGTTCGGGTACTCCTGGAGCAGGCCCTGGGTCTGCTGGAAGGACTGCTGGGCGTCGTCGTTGCCGTACGCGACCTTCACCAGCTTCATGTTCTTGTACTCGGGCTTCTTCAGCTCGTCCTTCATGAAGTCGATCCAGGTGTTCTGGTTCGTCGCCGTCTGCGCGGCGGACAGGATCGCGATCTCGCCCTTGTAGTCGATCTGCTTGGCGAGCAGCTGCACCTCGGTACGGCCCAGGTCCTCGGCGGAGGCCTGCGAGACGAAGGCGTTGCGGCAGTCGGGCGTGGTGTCGGAGTCGTAGGTGACGACCTTGATGCCGTTCTTCATGGCCTGCTTGAGCGCGGTGCACAGGGCGCCCGGGTCCTGCGCGGAGACGGCCATCGCGTCGACCTGCTGCTGGGTGAGCGTGTTGACGTAGCTGACCTGCCCGGCGGTGTCGGTGGCGCTGGAGGGCCCGACCTCCTTGTAGCTGGAGCCCAGCTCCTTCAGCGCCTTCTCGCCGCCCCTGTCGGCGGAGGTGAAGTACGGGTTGTTGACCTGCTTGGGCAGGAACCCGACGGTGAGGCCCTTCTTGGTGGCCGCGTTCGGGTCGGCCTTGCCGGCGGTGGCGGCGGAACCGCCCTCGTTCTGCACGTCCTTCTTGGTGGTGCCGCCGCCGCAGGCGGTGAGCGCCAGGGCGAGGGAGGTGGCGGTGGCGAGCGCCGCGCAGCTGCGGCGGAGGGTCGACTTGCGCATGACGATGGTCCTTTACGAGGAAGGGCTGGGTGAGGAGGTCGGAGTCGAGGCGGCTCTGCGGCCCGCCCTCGCTACGGAGATCTGCCGTGCGACCCTGGGGCCGAGCACGGACAGGACGAGCAGAACGCCGGTGACGACGATCTGCGACTGGGCGGAGACGTCCTGGAGGCTCATGACGTTCTGCAGCGCCCCCAGCAGGAACACCCCGGCGACGGCGCCGCCGAGCGTGCCCTTTCCGCCGTCGAAGTCGATACCGCCGAGCAGCACGGCGGCCACGACGGACAGTTCCAGGCCGGTGGCGTTGTCGTAGCGGGCGCTGGCGTAGTGCAGCGCCCAGAAGATCCCGGTCAGTGAGGCCATCAACCCGGTCAGCGTGAACAGGATCAGCTTCTGCCGCTTGACCCGGATCCCGGCGAAACGGGCGGCCTCCTCACTCGCCCCGATCGCGAACAGCGACCGTCCGAACGGCGTGGCGTGCAGCGCGACAACGGCGACGGCGAGCAGGACGAGGAAGGGCAGGAGCGCGTACGGGATGAACGTGTCTCCGATGCGCCCGGCCGCGAAGTCCAGGTACTGGGTCGGGAAGTCGGTCACCGCGTCCGAGCCGAGCACGATCTGCGCGATGCCCCGGTACGCGGCCAGCGTGCCGATGGTGACGGCGAGGGACGGCAGCCCCAGCCTGGTCACCAGCAGCCCGTTGATCAGCCCGCACACCACGCCCAGCAGCAGGCAGACCGGGATGATCGTCTCGATGGCCATGCCCTGGTTCCACAGCGCGCCCATCACGGCGCCGGACAGGCCGGCCGTGGACGCCACCGACAGGTCGATCTCCCCGGAGACGACCAGCAGGGTCATCGGCAGCGCGATCAGCGCGATCGGCAGCGTGTTGCCGATCAGGAACGAGAGGTTGAGCGCGTTGCCGAATCCGTCGACGAGGCCGAAGGAGAACAGCAGGACCACGACGAGCAGGGCACCGACGGCGGAATCCCACCTCTTCAACGCGGACCAGCGGACCGCTCGGCTCAGGGACATGTCAGCCATGGCGGGCGTTCCTCTTCTTCAGGGCGGAGGCCACGCGCAGCGCGACGACCCGGTCGACCGCGATGGCGAGGATGAGCAGGATGCCGTTGATGGCGAGCACCCAGACGGAGCTGACGCCGAGGGCGGGCAGCACACTGTTGATGGACGTCAGCAGCAGCGCGCCGAGGGCCGCGCCGTAGACGCTGCCGGAGCCGCCGGTGAAGACGACACCGCCGACCACGACCGCGCTGACGACCGTCAGTTCGTAACCGCTGCCGGTTCCGGAGTCGACGTTGCCGAACCGGGCCAGGTACATCGCGCCGGCGAGTCCGGCGAGGGCGCCGCAGAAGGTGTACGCGGCGAGGATCCGCTTGCGCACGGGGATGCCGGCGAGGCGGGCGGCCTCCGGGTTGGAGCCGAGCGCGTAGAGCTCGCGGCCGCTGCCGAAGTGCTTGAGGTAATAGGCCGTGGCGATGAGAACCGCCAGCGCGATCAGGGCGAGGTACGGCACCGCGGAGATGCCGCCGGAGCCGAAGTCGACGAATCCGCCGGGCAGATCGGCCGCGGTGATCTGGCGGGAGCCGACCCAGATGGAGTCGATGCCGCGGATGATGTACAGCGTGCCGAGGGTGACGACGAGGGCGGGTACCTGACCGAGGCTGACGAGCGCTCCGTTGAGCAGTCCGAAGCCGATGCCGAGCAGGACCGCGAGCGCGATCGCTACGACCGGGTCGCCGCCGCCCTGGAGGTACGTGCCGGCGGCGAAGGCGCTGATGCCGAGCGTGGATCCGACGGACAGGTCGACGTTGCGCGTGATGACGACGAGGGACTGGCCGGTGGCGACGAGCACGAGGATCGTCGCGTTCAACAGGAGGTCCTTGATGCCCTGCTCGGACAGGAACTCGCTGTTGCCGGCCTGGGTGACGCCGATCATCACCAGGAAGACGGCCAGGATGGCGAGTTCGCGCATCTTGAAGACGCGGTCGACCAGCCGGGTGCCGCTCGACTTGGGCACGTCGGCCACGGGGGCCTCTTGGGGGGTGACGACCGTCATGCGGCGGCCCTCCCGGTGGCTGCGGCCATCACGGTTTCCTCGGTGGCGTCGGAGCGCGGGATCTCGGCGGTGAGGCGGCCCTCGTGCATCACCAGCACGCGGTCGGCCATGCCGAGGATCTCGGGCAGGTCGGAGGAGATCATCAGGACGGCCACGCCGTCGGCGGCCAGTTGCGACAGCAGCCGGTGCACCTCGGCCTTGGTGCCGACGTCGATGCCGCGGGTCGGCTCGTCGACGATCAGCACCTTCGGGCCGGTGGCGAGCCACTTGGCGAGCACGACCTTCTGCTGGTTGCCGCCGGAGAGCGTGTTGACCGTGTCGGCGATCCGGGCGTACTTGACCTGGAGTTTGACGGCCCAGTCGAGGGAGCGGCTGCGTTCGGCGCCGCGGTCCATGAGCCCGGCCTTCGCCGTCGCACGGAGCCCGGTGAGGCCGATGTTCCGCTCGATGGACATGTCCATCACCAGGCCCTGGGCGCGCCGGTCCTCGGGGACCAGGGCGAGTCCGGCGGCCATCGCGGTGGAGGGAGCGCCGTTGACCAGGGCCTTGCCCTGGACGGAGACCTCCCCGGCGTCCCAGCGGTCGATGCCGAAGACCGCCCGGGCGACCTCGGTGCGGCCGGCGCCGACGAGACCCGCGAGGCCGACGATCTCGCCGTGCCGGACCTCGAAGGAGACGTCGGTGAACACACCCTCGCGGGTCAGCCGGCGCACGCTCAGGGCGACCTCGCCGGGCTGCACGTCCTGCTTGGGGTAGAGCTCGTCGAGGTCACGGCCGACCATACGGCGCACGAGGTCGTCCTCGGTCATGCCCTCCAACGGCTCGCTGGCGATCCAGGCGCCGTCGCGCAGGGTCGTGACCCGCTGGCAGATCTCGAAGATCTCCTCCAGCCGGTGGGAGATGAACAGCACGGCGGCGCCCTGCTCGCGCAGGGTGCGCACCACCCCGAAGAGGCGGGCGACCTCGCTGCCGGTGAGGGCGGCGGTCGGCTCGTCCATGATCAGGACGCGGGCGTCGAAGGAGAGGGCCTTGGCGATCTCGACGATCTGCTGGTCGGCGATGGACAGGCCGCGGGCGGGCCGGTCGGGGTCGAGTTCGACCCCGAGGCGCCGCATCAGGGCGGCGGTCGCGTTGTGCGTGGCCTTGTGGTCGATCCGGCCGAGGGCGCGGCGCGGCTGGCGGCCCATGTAGATGTTCTCGGCGATCGACAGGTCGGGGAAGAGCGTGGGCTCCTGGTAGATCACGGCGATGCCGGCGTCGCGGGCGTCGCCGGGGCCGTGGAAGGCGACGGGCGCACCGTCGAGCAGCACCTGGCCGGCGTCCGGCCGGTGCACTCCGGCGAGTGCCTTGATGAGGGTCGACTTGCCGGCACCGTTCTCACCGGCCAGGGCGTGCACCTCCCCGGGGAACAGCTCCAGGGTGACGTCCCGCAGGGCGCGGACCGCACCGAAGGACTTCGATACGTCCCTCAGCGCCAGAACCGGGGCCGGACCCGTGGTGGACGGGTGGGTCATGGGGGCTCCTCGACGACGCCGGCGGGACGGCCCTCCCGGCGTCGTGAAAGGTTTCAACTGGGTTGCCGGGACGTTAGGCGCGCCGCGCATGTCACGTCAATGGGTACCGGTCGAAAATATTTCGAGGGCCGAAGGTCACGCCCTGGTCACGGGAAAAGGTGTGCGCCGGAGGGGTTGACACCCCTTCGGGAGGCCCATAGCTTCGCGTCCTGAATCGTTTCATTCAGTGGTCGTCACGACCCGATGTCACAGGAGCCTGACGTGACCGAGCTCGCCGCGGCGAAGGCCGCTCTCAAGACACAGGCCGTCGAGACGCCGTCGTGGGCGTACGGGAACTCGGGCACGCGGTTCAAGGTGTTCACGCAGCAGGGCGTTCCGCGCACGCCGCAGGAGAAGCTGGACGACGCGGCGAAGGTGCACGAGTTCACCGGGGTGGCCCCGACGGTGGCCCTGCACATTCCGTGGGACAAGGTCGACGACTACGCGGCACTGGCGAAGCACGCGGAGCAGCGCGGTGTGAAGCTGGGGGCGATCAACTCCAACACCTTCCAGGACGACGACTACAAGCTCGGGAGCATCTGCCATCCGGAGGCTTCCGTGCGGCGGAAGGCCGTGGACCATCTGCTGGAGTGTGTCGACATCATGGATGCGACCGGGTCCAGCGATCTGAAGCTGTGGTTCGCCGACGGGACGAACTATCCCGGGCAGGACGACCTCCGGGGCCGGCAGGACCGGCTGGCGGAGGGGCTGGCCGAGGTCTACGAGCGGCTCGGGGACGGGCAGCGGATGCTGCTGGAGTACAAGTTCTTCGAGCCGGCGTTCTACGCGACGGATGTGCCGGACTGGGGAACCGCGTACGCCCACTGCCTGAAGCTCGGGCCGAAGGCGCAGGTCGTCGTCGACACGGGGCATCACGCGCCGGGGACCAACATCGAGTTCATCGTGGCGACCCTGCTGCGCGAGGGGAAGCTCGGGGGGTTCGACTTCAACTCGCGGTTCTACGCGGACGACGACCTGATGGTCGGGGCCGCGGATCCGTTCCAACTGTTCCGGATCATGTACGAGGTGGTGCGGGGCGGCGGGTTCTCGCCCGAGGTCGCGTTCATGCTCGATCAGTGCCACAACATCGAGGCGAAGATCCCGGCGATCATCCGGTCGGTGATGAATGTGCAGGAGGCCACGGCGAAGGCGCTGCTGGTCGACGGTGACGCCCTGGGTGCGGCACAGCGCGGCGGTGACGTGCTGGAGGCCAACGCCGTGCTGATGGACGCGTACAACACCGATGTGCGGCCGTTGCTTCGTGAGGTGCGGGAGGAGATGGGGCTGGACCCCGATCCCATTGCCGCGTACCGGCGGTCCGGGTGGGCCGAGAAGATCGTGGCCGAGCGGGTGGGCGGACAGCAGGCGGGGTGGGGTGCGTAAGCATCTGAGATCCGTTGTCCGCGGGGTGCGGGCCGTATGTGGCCGGTCGCGCGGTTCCCCGTGCCCCTCAGTGATTCACACACTCCTCCCTTGAAAGGAAACTGATATCCATGGCACCCCATCCCGAAGCTGCCGCCCTGCTCGCTCGTTCGCATCGGCTCGGTGCCGATCCCCGCAACACCAACTACGCCGGCGGCAACGCCTCCGCCAAGGGCACCGGGACCGACCCGGTCACCGGGGGCGATGTCGAGCTGATGTGGGTCAAGGGGTCCGGTGGTGACCTCGGCACGCTCACGGAGGCGGGGCTCGCCGTGTTGCGGCTGGACCGGATGCGGGCGCTCGTCGACGTGTACCCGGGGGTCGAGCGTGAGGACGAGATGGTCTCCGCCTTCGACTACTGCCTGCACGGGAAGGGCGGAGCCGCGCCCTCCATCGACACCGCCATGCACGGGCTCGTCGAGGCCGCGCATGTCGACCATCTGCATCCGGACTCCGGGATCGCGCTGGCCTGTGCCGCCGACGGGCAGAAGCTGACCGCCGAGTGCTTCGGGGACAGTGTGGTGTGGGTGCCGTGGCGGCGGCCCGGGTTCCAGCTGGGCCTGGACATCGCGGCCGTGAAGAGGGCCAACCCGCAGGCCATCGGCTGCGTCCTCGGCGGACACGGGATCACCGCCTGGGGTGACACCTCCGAGGAGTGCGAGCGGAACTCGCTGCACATCATCCGGACCGCGGAGAAGTTCCTCGCCGAGCGTGGGAAGGACGAGCCGTTCGGGCCCGTGATCGAGGGGTACGCCGCGCTGAGCGCCGGGGAGCGGCGGGAGCGGGCCGCTGCCCTCGCCCCGTACGTGCGTGCCCTCGCCTCCCAGGACCGGCCTCAGGTCGGGCACTTCGACGACTCCGAGGTCGTCCTCGACTTCCTCGCGAGCGCGGAGCACCCGCGGCTCGCCGCGCTCGGGACCTCCTGCCCGGACCACTTCCTGCGGACCAAGGTCCGCCCCCTGGTCCTGGACCTGCCGCCGAGCGCACCACTGGACGAGGCCATCGCCCGGCTCAAGGAACTCCACGCCGAGTACCGCGAGGAGTACGCCGCCTACTACCGGCGGCACGCCGAGCCCGACTCCCCCGCCATGCGGGGCGCCGACCCGGCGATCGTGCTGGTGCCGGGCGTGGGCATGTTCTCGTTCGGCAAGGACAAGCAGACCGCCCGGGTTGCGGGAGAGTTCTACGTCAACGCCATCAATGTGATGCGCGGCGCCGAGGCCGTGTCGGCCTACGCGCCGATCGAGGAGTCCGAGAAGTTCCGGATCGAGTACTGGGCGCTGGAGGAGGCCAAGCTCCAGCGGATGCCGAAGCCCAAGGCGCTGGCGACCCGGGTCGCGCTGGTGACCGGTGCCGGGAGCGGGATCGGCAAGGCCATCGCGCACCGGCTCGTGGCCGAGGGCGCGTGTGTGGTCGTCGCCGACCTCAACGGCGAGAACGCCGAGGCCGTCGCCGAGGAACTGGGCGGGCCCGACAAGGCAGTCGCGGTGACCGTGGACGTCACGTCCGAGGAGCAGATCGCCGAGGCGTTCCGGGCGGCCGTGCTGGCCTTCGGCGGAGTGGATCTCGTCGTCAACAACGCGGGCATCTCGATCTCCAAGCCGCTGCTGGAGACCTCGGCCAGGGACTGGGACCTCCAGCACGACATCATGGCCCGCGGGTCCTTCCTGGTGTCGCGGGAGGCGGCGCGGGTGATGATCGCGCAGGATCTCGGCGGCGACATCGTCTACATCGCCTCGAAGAACGCCGTGTTCGCCGGGCCCAACAACATCGCCTACTCGGCCACCAAGGCCGACCAGGCGCACCAGGTGCGGCTGCTCGCGGCCGAGCTGGGCGAGCACGGCATCCGGGTCAACGGAATCAACCCGGACGGTGTCGTGCGCGGTTCCGGGATCTTCGCCGGCGGGTGGGGAGCCAAGCGGGCCGCCGTGTACGGGGTCGAGGAGGAGAAGCTGGGTGAGTTCTATGCCCAGCGGACCATCCTCAAGCGCGAGGTGCTTCCCGAGCACGTCGCCAATGCCGTGTTCGCGCTGACCGGCGGGGACCTGACCCACACCACCGGGCTGCACATCCCGGTCGACGCCGGCGTCGCGGCCGCCTTCCTGCGATGAGCGCGGACGTGAAGTCGTACGCCGCGGTCGACCTCGGCGCGTCCAGCGGGCGCGTCATGGTCGGCCGCGTCGGGCCGGACACCCTGGAGCTGGCCGAGGCCCACCGCTTCCCGAACCGGCCGGTGCGCCTGCCGGAGGGGCTGCGCTGGGACGTGCTCGGGCTGTACGCGGGGGTGCTGGACGGGCTGAAGGCGGCCGGGCGGGTCGACTCCGTCGGTATCGACAGCTGGGCGGTGGACTACGGCCTCCTCGACTCGGACGGGGTGCTGCTCGGCAACCCCGTGCACTACCGGGACTCCCGGACGGAGGGCGTCGCGGAGAAGGTGTGGGCGACCGTGCCCGCCGAGGAACTGTACGCCGCGACCGGGCTGCAGTACGCGCCCTTCAACACCCTCTACCAGTTGGCGGCGGCCCGCTCCACGGCCGAACTCGCCGGGGCGAAGCGGCTGTTGCTGATGCCGGATCTGCTGACGTACTGGCTGACCGGCGAGCAGGGCACGGAGCTCACCAACGCGTCCACGACGCAGCTGATCGACCCCCGGACGCGCGACTGGTCGTACGACATCGCCTCCCGGCTCGGCATCGACCTGGACCTGTTCGCACCGCTCAGGCAGCCCGGCGATCCCGCGGGGCTGCTGCGCGACGAGGTGCTGGAGGAGACCGGGCTCACCGGCCCGGTGCCGGTGACGACCGTCGGGTCGCACGACACCGCCTCGGCGGTCGCCGCCGTACCGGCGTCGGGCGAGCGGTTCGCGTACATCTGCACCGGCACCTGGTCGCTGGCCGGTCTGGAGCTTCACGCGCCGGTGCTGACCGAGGAGAGCCGGGCGGCCAACTTCACCAACGAGCTGGGGCTGGACGGCACCGTGCGCTATCTGCGCAACATCATGGGGCTCTGGCTGCTCCAGGAGTGCGTGCGGGCCTGGGGAGACCCGGACCTGGGCGCGCTCTTGCTGGAGGCGTCCAAGGTGGAGGCGCTGCGGTCGGTCGTGGACGCGGGCGACGCGGCGTTCCTCGCGCCGGGGCGGATGCCGGAGCGGATCGCCGAGGCGTGCCGGGTCTCGGGGCAGCCCGTGCCCGAGTCGCCGGCCGAGGTGACGCGCTGCATCCTCGACTCCCTCGCCCTCGCCCACCGCAAGGCGGTCCAGGACGCCCAGCGGCTCGCCGGGCAGGCGGTCGACGTCGTGCATGTGGTGGGCGGCGGCACGCGCAACGCCCTGCTGTGCCAGCTGACCGCCGACGCGTGCGGGCTGCCGGTGGTGGCCGGGCCGACCGAGGCGGCCGCGCTGGGAAACGTGCTCGTGCAGGCCCGGGCACACGGGCTGGTCGGTGACCTCGCGGGGATGCGGGGCCTGCTCGTCCGTACGCAGGGACTGACGCGGTACGAGCCGCGGGGCGGGACCGAGCGGTGGCGTGCCGCGCAGGCCCGGCTCGCCGGCGACTGACCGGGCCTCCCCCGGTCCGTGCGCCCGCACTACTCCCCCTCTACGCTCAACGCGTGTGGGCCCCCAGTACCCATCCGACGACCAACCACAAGGAGCCGCGATGCGTGTCGCCCTGTTCCTGACCTGCGTCAACGACACGCTGTATCCGGACACCGGGCGCGCTGTGGTGAAGCTGCTGACCAGACTGGGCGTCGACGTCGACTTCCCGATGGCGCAGACCTGCTGCGGGCAGGCGCACTACAACACCGGATACCGGCACCAGGCCGAACCGCTCGCCCGGCATTTCTCCGATGTCTTCGGCGGCTACGAGGCGATCGTGACGCCGTCCGGGTCCTGCGGGGCGATGGTGCGGGAGCTGTATCCGCGGATGGGCGAGCGGGCCCGGGCCGAGGGGCGCGGGGACAGCCTCGCCGCCACGCTCGCGCCGGTGGTGCCGAAGACGTACGAGCTCACCGAGTTCCTGGTGGACGTGCTGGGCGTGACGGACGTCGGGGCGTACTACCCGCACAAGGTGACCTATCACCCGACCTGCCACGGGCTGCGCGGACTCGGGCTCGGCGAGCGGCCGCGGCGACTGCTCCAGGCCGTTGAGGGGCTGGAGCTGGTCGAGCTGCCGGGGGCGGAGGAGTGCTGCGGCTTCGGCGGTACCTTCGCGCTGAAGAACGCCGACGTCTCGGCGGCGATGGGCACCGACAAGGTGCGCAACGCCGAGTCGACGGGCGCCGAGGTGCTGTGCGCGGCCGACAACTCCTGCCTGATGCACATCGGCGGCACGATGACCCGGCTGCGGACCGGGATGCGGCCGGTGCACATCGCGGAGATCCTGGCGAGCACGGAGGAGGAACCGGCCGTATGAGCGGGACGTTCGTCGGCATGCCGGCGTTTCCGGAGGCCGCGCGGGAGGCCGTGGGCAACAAGACCCTGCGCGGCAATCTGCGCCATGCCACGCACACCATCCGCGCCAAGCGGGCCAAGGCCGTGACCGAGGTGTCCGACTGGGCCGAGCTGCGCGAGGCGGGCAAGCGGATCAAGGACCACACGCTGCGCCATCTCGACCGCTACCTCGTGCAGTTGGAGGAGGCGGTCACGGCCGCGGGCGGCATCGTCCACTGGGCCGCCGACGCGGCCGAGGCCAACGAGATCGTCACCCAGCTCGTGAAGATGACCGGCGAGTCGGAGGTCGTCAAGGTCAAGTCGATGGCCACGCAGGAGATCGGGCTCAACGAGGCGCTGGAGGCCGAGGGCATCCGCGCCTACGAGACCGATCTCGCCGAGCTGATCGTGCAGTTGGGCAAGGACCGCCCCTCGCACATCCTGGTACCGGCCATCCACCGCAACCGCGGCGAGATCCGGGACATCTTCGCCCGCGAGATGAGCGAATGGGGCCGCCCCGCCCCCGAGGGCCTCACCGACACGCCCGCCGAACTCGCCGAGGCGGCCCGGCTGCACCTGCGGGAGAAGTTCCTGCGCGCCAAGGTCGGCGTCTCCGGGGCCAACTTCATGGTCGCCGAGACGGGCACGCTGGTGGTCGTGGAGTCCGAGGGCAACGGGCGGATGTGCCTGACCCTGCCCGAGACGCTGATCTCGGTCGTCGGCATCGAGAAGATCGTCCCCACGTGGCAGGACCTGGAGGTGTTCCTGCAGACCCTCCCCCGCTCCTCGACGGCGGAGCGGATGAACCCGTACACGTCGACGTGGACCGGCACGAGCGACGGGGACGGGCCGAGCACCTTCCATCTGGTGCTGCTGGACAACGGCCGCACCGACACCCTGGCCGACAAGGTCGGCCGGCAGGCGCTGCGCTGCATCCGCTGCTCGGCGTGCCTCAACGTGTGCCCGGTGTACGAGCGGGCCGGGGGGCACGCCTACGGCTCGGTGTACCCGGGCCCGATCGGCGCGATCCTCAGCCCCCAACTGCGGGGCACGGCCAGCGAGATCGACGCCTCGCTGCCGTACGCCTCCTCACTGTGCGGGGCGTGCTACGAGGTGTGCCCGGTCGCCATCGACATCCCCGAGGTGCTGGTGCACTTGCGGGAACGGGTCGTGCAGGGCGGCGAGGTCACCCGGGAGGGCAACAAGGTGGTGCTGCGGCCCGCGAAGGGACATGCCGCCGAACGCGCCGCGATGCGCGCGGCACGCTGGGCGTTCGCGCACCCGGGCGCGCTGCGCACCGGCCAGCGCGCCGCCTCCCGGACCCGCCGCTTCCATCCCCGGACGCTGCCGGGCCCGGGCAAGGCGTGGAGCGGGTCGCGGGACCTGCCGCCGGTGCCCGCCGAGCCGTTCCGGGACTGGTGGCAGCGCACGCGCGGCGGGAAGGACGGTGCCAAGTGAACAGCAGGGAACGGATCCTGGGCCGGGTGCGGCGCGCGCTGGCGGACGTACCGCGGGACGACCCGCCGTACGAGCAGGCGGTTGCGCGCGACTATCTGCGGGAGCACGGGGAGCGGAGTGTCCCGGAGACGGTGGATCTGCTCGCCGAGAACCTGGCGGACTACCGGGCGATCGTGCACCGCACGGACGCCGACGGGCTGGCCGGGCTGATCGCGGGTCTGCTGGAGAAGCGGGGGTCGGCCTCGGTGCTGGTGCCGCCCGGGCTCGACGGGGGGTGGCTGGCGGCGACCGGGGTGACGCGGGTGGCGGACCGGGCGGAAGGCACCCCGCACGAACTCGACCGGGTGGACAGTGTCGTGACCGCTTGTGCGGTCGCGATCGCGGAGACCGGGACGATCGTGCTGGACGGGTCCCCCGACCAGGGGCGGCGCCGGACCACCCTCGTCCCCGACCACCACATCTGTGTGGTGCGCGTCCCCGGCCAGATCGTGTCGTCCGTGCCGCAGGGGCTCGAACGCCTCGATCCGGCACGCCCGTTGACCTGGATCTCCGGGCCGTCGGCGACCAGTGACATCGAGCTGGACCGGGTCGAGGGGGTGCACGGTCCGCGCACGCTGGAGGTGATCCTGGTGGGCGACGCCTGACTCAGGGCGACGATGGGGAGGGCCCGGCCACGGCACGGCGGGAGCTGCGCACGCCCGCGGTCGGGCGGTGGCCGCGTGAGCGAGGGGACGGGAAAGGGCAGCCGCTGCGGCGGCTGCCCTCACCGCGTTCCTGGAGGCGTCCGGCAGCGCGGTCACGGTCGCCGTGGCGAGTGGCGCCCCGTAGTGTCTCGATCCCGGCCCCCGCCCGGGCGCCGGCCCGTCCAGGACAGCATCAGTCGGCAGCCGACGGGGCGAGCGGCTCCGCCCGGCCCCGGGAGACGGGTCCTGTCGGAGACCCTCTCCAGTCGTCGCCCGCCCACTGGCTGAAACCCCGAGCAGCGTTCCCGCTGGGCAAGCGCTCCCGCTGGGGCGACGCGGTCGCGCCCGCACACGCCGAGCAGGCCGAGACGCACGAGTGCCGCGACGCCCGGCAACACCCGCTCGTGATCGAGACGCCTAGTCCTTCTTGGCGTACTCCTTGGCCATGCTGCCCGCGAAGTCGTACACCACGCACTGCTCGTCGCCGACGACCCAGGCGTCGTGGCCGGGCGGGCAGACGAACACGTCGCCGGGGCCCACCTCGCCCTCCCCACCGTCGTCCATGCGGATGTGCATCCGGCCCGAGACCACGTAGCCGTTGTGATGGACCTGGCAGCTGTCGGTCCCGGCGATCGGAGCCACGGACTCGGACCAGCGCCAGCCCGGTTCGAAGGTGGCCACGGCGAAGTCCAGTCCCGTCATATGGAGGGCTTCGAGATGGCCTCGGGGGTAGTCGCGCCGCTCGTCCGGCTTGTCGAGCGTCTTCACTTCCAGCATGACGCTCCTCCTCGCTGAGGGTCTGCTTCCATCGTCCGCCCGCCGGGCGGGCGGCGCCAGTCAGGAGGCGTCGCCGCCGCAGAGCTCGGCGAAGCGCCGCGCGTCCACGTTGCCACCGGAGATGATCACGCCGACCCTGGGCGGGAGTGCGCCCGCGCGGCCGGTGAGCAGGGCGGCCAGCGGGGTGGCGCCGCTGGGTTCGACAACGATCTTCAGGCGCTCGAAGGCGAACCGCATCGCGTCCCGGATCTCGTCGTCGGTGACCAGGACGACGTCGTCGAGGAGTCTCCGGTTCACCGAGAAGGTCAGCTCGCCGGGCGTGTGCAGGGCCTGGCCGTCGGCGATGGTGTGCGGAACCGGGATGCTGATGCGCCGTCCTGCCTCCAGGGAGCGCTTGGTGTCGTCCCCGGCCTCCGGCTCGACTCCGATCATCCGGATGCCGGGGTGCAGGCCCTTGGCCGCCGTGGCACTGCCGGCCATCAGCCCGCCTCCACCGACCGGCGTCAGCAATGCCCCCAACTCGCCTACGTCTTCGAAGAGTTCGAGAGCAGCCGTGCCCTGCCCGGCCATCACGTGCGGGTGCTCGTAGGGCGGGATGACCGCCAGGCCGCGCTCGGCGGCCAGGGCCTCGGCGACGGCGACGCGGTCACCGGTGTAGCGGTCGTACGTGACGATCTCGGCGCCGTAGCCGGCGGTGGCCGCGCGCTTGGAGGGCGGCGCGTCCTCGGGCATGACGATCACGGCCGTGCTCCCGAGTTCGCGGGCGGCCAGGGCGACGGCCTGGGCGTGGTTGCCGGAGGAGTAGGCGGCGATACCCCGGGACAGTTGCTCGGGGCTGAGGCGGGAGGCGGTGTTGTAGGCGCCGCGGAACTTGAAGGCGCCCACGCGCTGGAAGTTCTCGCACTTGAGGTGCACCTCGGCACCGACGAGCGCGTCGAGCGTGCGGGAGCGCAGGACGGGTGTGCGGTGGGCGACGCCCTTGAGTCGGGCGGCGGCGTCCCGGACGTCGTCGAGGGTGACCGGTGGGGCGGTGGTCGTCACGCGGGTCCTCCGATGGAAGTGTCGTGGGCGGCCCTGGACCGGGCCAGGTAGTTGTAGGCGGAGGCGCGGGAGATGCCCAGCCGGGCGGCGACCTGCTCGACGGCGCCGCGAACGGCGAAGACACCGCGTGCGTCGAGCCCGCCGAACAGTTCCAGGCGCTCCGCGCGGTCCAGCTCGGCCCAGCTCCCCCGCTGCTTCGACCGGTGGGCGTCCACGAGGGCGTCGACCACGGAGTCGATGTCGTTGCCGAAAGTGGTGGTCGGTACGTCCGCCGGGGCGGCGGCGGTCCCGGCGAGCGCGCCGAGCAGCCGGTGCACCTGGTCGACGGCGCCGACGTCCACGTTGACGCAGAGGGCGCCGAACACGGCTCCCGTGGAGTCCCGGAGCACCATCGTGGAGGACTTCACCATGGTCCCGTCCCGGGTGCGGGTGACGTAGTTGAGTTCGTCGGCCGCCTGGTCGGCGCGGGCCAGGACGCGCATGCCGATCTCGCTCATCGCGCCGCCCACCGTCCGCCCGGTCACCGAACCGGCCACGGCGACCACCGACTTCTCCGGGTTCCGGTAGTCGTGCAGCACCACTTCGCAGACCGGGCCGAAGGTCGCGGCGATGCCGTCGACGACCGGGGTCAGCGCGGCGAGGATCGCGTTGCGTTCGGCGTCGGGCTCAGGGGTCATCCCGCCTCCTCTCACCCTTGCCACTTTAGACCACTCGTCCAGAGACTGGATAGACAGTCCAGCCAATGTCCAACAATTGGCAATGGTTTTCACATGACTTCGACCGGAACGCGCTCTTGACATTCATTCCCACCTAGCGTGACGCCTGCAAGCCACCCCCCGCCCATCCGTCCTGGAGGAGCCATGCCCCTGTCCACGTCCCGCCGACTGGCGCTGCTGACCAGCGCGTCCCTGGCCCTGCTCGCGGGCTGCGGCAGCTCGTCGGGCTCCGGCGACGGCAAGAGCGGGCCGGCCCGTGTGGCGGTGGTCGCCTCCACGAACGTCTACGGCGACATAGCCCGGCACATAGGCGGCGACAGAGTCGACGTCACCTCGATCATCAGCGACCCCGACCAGGACCCGCACTCCTACGAGGCCGACCCCCAGAACCAGCTGGCGCTGTCCAAGGCGAAGGTCGTCATCGAGAACGGCGGCGGCTACGACGACTTCGTCGACCGCATGCTGAAAAGCGGCCACAACGACTCCGCACAGGTGATCAACGCGGTGAAGGTGTCCGGCCGGACCGCACCGCGGGGCGGCGAGCTCAACGAGCACGTCTGGTACGACTTCCCCACCGTCGCCAAGGTCGCCGACCGGATATCCGCGGCCCTCGCGAAGGCCGACCCGGACGACGCGGCCGCCTTCGAGAAGAACGCCGCCGCCTTCACGGCGAAGCTCACGCCGCTGGAGGCCGAGGAGGCGCAGATCAAGAAGGAGCACGGCGGTGAGGGGGTGGCGATCACCGAGCCCGTGCCGCTCTACATGACCGAGGCGAGCGGCCTGGTCGACAGGACGCCCGCGGAGTTCAGCGAGGCGATCGAGGAGGGGAACGACGTCTCCCCGCGGATCCTGCAGGAGAGCCTGGCGCTGTTCAGCGGCAAGAAGGTCAAGGTACTCGTCTACAACGCGCAGACCTCCGGACCGCAGACCGAGAAGGCCGAGGCGGCGGCCAAGGCGGCCGGCGTCCCCGTCGTGCCCGTGACCGAGACCCTGCCCAAGGGCAAGGACTACCTCGGCTGGATGACCGCCAACGTCCACGCGCTCGCGGGCGCGCTGGCCAAGTGACCCCGGTGTCCCGCCAGGAGGGCGGGCCTGTCGTCAGCCTGCGTGGAGCGGCCCTGTCCTACGGCGACCGCGAGGTGTGGAGCGGCCTCGACCTCGACGTGAGGCCCGGGGAGTTCCTGGCCGTGCTGGGCCCGAACGGGGCCGGCAAGACCAGCTTCGTCCGGGCACTGCTGGGCCGCCGGCCGCTGTCCGCCGGGACACTGACCGTCCTCGGCCGGCCGGCCCTCGAGGCCGCCCGGCACATCGGCTACGTCCCGCAGCAGGCGGCGCTGTCCGCGCAGGCCATGGTGCGCGCCCGGGACCTGGTGCGGTTCGGCATCGACGGGCACCGCTTCGGCCCGCGGCTGCGCACGGGCGGCGTCCGACGCCGGGTGGACGAGATCCTCGAATCGGTCGGGGCCTCGGCCTACGCCGATGTCCCGCTCGGCATGCTCTCGGGCGGCGAACGCCAGCGGGTGCGCATCGGGCAGGCCCTGGCGACCGATCCGCGCATCCTGCTGTGCGACGAGCCGCTGCTGTCGCTCGACCTCAACCATCAGCGGGCCGTCACCGAGCTGATCGACGCCCGGCGCCGCTCCCGCGGCACGGCGGTGGTGTTCGTGACCCACGAGATCAACCCGGTGCTGGGTCTGGTGGACCGGGTGCTGTACCTGGCCCGCGGCGGTCACCGGGTGGGCACCCCGGACGAGGTGCTGACCACCGAGTCGCTGTCCCGCCTGTACGGCACGCAGGTCGATGTCGTGCGTGTGCGGGGCCGGGTGCTGGTCGCCGGAACGCCCGACGAGCAGGCCGCCCCGCCGCACCACCCCGAGCAGGTTCACGAGACGGACGGAGTGCGCCCATGACACTCGCCGACGGGATCTGGCACCAGATCTTCGACTTCACCGACTACGGCGAACTCCTGGCCCTCGTCCGCAACTCCCTCATCGCCGGGGTGGCACTCGGCCTCGTGGGCGGGCTCGCCGGAGTGTTCGTGCTGATGCGGGACCTGCCGTTCGCGGTGCACGGCATCAGCGAACTGTCCTTCGCCGGCGCGTCGGCCGCCCTGCTGCTGGGGGCGAACATCGTGGCGGGCTCGATCGCCGGTTCGCTTCTCGCGGCCGGCGCCATCGGCGTCCTCGGGACGCGGGCCCGGGACCGCAACTCGGTGATCGGCATCATCATGCCGTTCGGACTGGGGCTCGGGGTGCTCTTCCTCGCGCTCTACAAGGGCCGGGCGGCCAACAAGTTCGGGCTGCTCACCGGGCAGATCGTCGCCGTGGACACCCCGCAGACGTCGTGGCTGCTCGGCACCTCCGTGCTGGTGCTGGCCGCGCTGGCGGTCATGTGGCGCCCGCTCACCTTCGCCAGCACCGACCCGGACGTGGCGGAGGCACGCGGGGTGCCCGTACGCGGGCTGTCCTTCGCGTTCATGCTCGTACTCGGACTCGCGGTCGCCCTGTCGGTGCAGATCGTCGGGGCGCTGCTGGTGCTCACGCTGGTGGTGACACCGGCCGCGGCGGCCGCCCGCGTCACCGCCGATCCGGTGCTGCTGCCCGTGCTGAGCGTGCTGTTCGCCGTGGTATCGATCGAGGGCGGCATCCTGCTCGCCCTGGGCAGCAGCATCCCCATCAGCCCCTACGTCACGACGATCTCGTTCACGATCTACGCGGTGTGCCGGGTGGCCGGCCGGTACCGGAAACGGCGTTGAGGGGCAACCCGGGCACCCGCAACCACCCAGTGACCGCACTCGCCGCGCACGGTGACGGAGTCGACATGAACTCCGCGCCGTCAAGTGGACGATCCCCGACCTGGGGGACGAGGTCGTCGGCCGGGAACGCTCCGCCCCCCAGTGGCCGGTGCGCTCCGCGCCCCAGCAGCGGAGTCTCCGGACATGCATCACCGCGCGGTCAGCGGGACGCTGGTGAGGTCAGCACGGTCACGCGTCCCGAGGAGATCGTCATGGACAGTGCCATCCTGGAAGAGATGCGGACCACGCTGCGGGGGCCGGTGATCGGCCCGCGGGACGCCGGGTACGACCAGGCCCGCAGGATCTACAACGCCATGATCGACAAACGGCCCGCCGCCTTCGTGCCGTGCGCGGACGCCGGGGACGTCATGGCCGCGGTCACCTGCGTTCGCGAGCACGGCCTGGAACTCGCCGTCCGGGGCGGCGGGCACAGCGGCCCCGGCCTGTGCCTGGTGGACGACGGCGTGACCGTCGACCTCTCGCCGATGCGGTGGGTACGGGTCGACCCGAACGCGCGGACCGCCCAGGTCGGCGGGGGCAGCCACCTCGGCGACCTCGACCACGCCACCCAGGCCTTCGGCCTCGCCACGCCCACCGGCATCATCTCCATGACGGGCGTCGCGGGCCTGACCCTCGGCGGCGGCCACGGCTATCTCACCCGCAAGTACGGCCTGACCGTGGACAACCTGATCGCCGCGGACGTGGTGCTGGCCGACGGCAGCTTCGTCACCGCGAACGAGACCGAGCACCCCGACCTGTTCTGGGCCCTGCGCGGAGGCGGCGGCAACTTCGGCATCGCCACCTCCCTCACCTACCGGCTCCACCCGGTGGGCACGGTCGGGGTCGGGGTGACCGTCTGGCCCGTCGACAGCACGCCCGAAGTGCTGCGGTGGTACCGCGAGTTCCTCCCGCAGGCGCCCGAGGACGTATACGGGTTCTTCGCCGTGCTCGTCGTCCCGCCCGGGCCGCCCTTCCCCGAGGAGCTGCACGGGCAGAAGGTGTGCGGCGTGGTGTGGTGCTGGACGGGTGATCCGGAACGGGTCGACGAGGCGCTCTCCGTGGTGAACGACGCGGGGCGGCCGGCCTTCCACTTCACGACGCCGATGCCGTACGACGCGTTGCAGGGCATGTTCGACGACCTGATCCCGACGGGCTATCAGTGGTACTGGAGGGGCGACTTCTTCGACGACATCCCGGACGCCGCCCTGGACGTGCACCTCAAGTACGGCGAGAACAACCCCACTCAGCTGTCACTGATGCACCTGTATCCGATCGACGGGGCCGCCCACCGCGTCGGCCCGGACGACACCGCGTGGAGCTACCGGGATGCCGTCTGGTCCGGTGTCTTCGCCGGGGTCGATCCCGACCCGGCCAACGCCGAGACGATCAGACAGTGGTGCGTCGACTACCAGGAGGAGCTGCACCCGTATTCCATGGGCGGCTCGTACGTGAACTTCATGGGCTCGGGCGAGGGCCGGCAGCGGGTGCGGGCGACGTACCGCGATCACTACGACCGGCTCGCCCGGATCAAACGGACCTACGACCCGGACAACTTCTTCCACGCCAACCAGAACATCGAGCCGACCCCGGAGTGACGACTGCCGGGCCGGGCCGTACTCCCCGTCACGGAGGCCGACCATGGGACGAATGATCGACGCCGAAGGCGTGGAGCTCTGGGTCGAACGGCGGGGTCAGGGACCCGACGTCCTGCTCATAGCGGGGCTCGGGGATCCCGCCGAAGCATGGCAGCCGCAGCTCGACGGGCTGGCCGACCGCTACCGGCTGACCGCCTTCGACAACCGTGGCTCCGGGCGGACGCCGCTGCCCGAAGGGCCTCTCTCCGTGCCCCGGATGGCCGACGACGCCGCCGCGCTGCTGCGCACGCTTCAGATCCCGGCCGCCCATGTCGCCGGTTTCTCGGGAGGAAGCTTCATCGCCCAGGAGCTGGCGCTCCGTCATCCCGGACTCGTCCGCAGTCTCGTCCTCATGAGCACGGTCGCTCGGCCGGACGCCTATTTCCGTGCCATGACGGGCTTCTGGCACTGGATGGTCGAGCGTGCCCCGGACGAGCGCGCCATGCTGGAGGCGTTCTTCCTGTGGATCTACACACCCCGCGCGCACGCCAACGGCATGGTCGACCGGCTCGTCGAGGAGACTCTGGCCTTCGAGCACCCGCAGTCCGTGGAAGCCTTCCAACGCCAGCTCGCGGCGTTCGGCGGCCATGACACGCTCGACCGCCTCGGCGACATCACCGCGCCGTCCCTCGTCCTGTCCGGCGAACTCGACCTCGCCACACCGCCGCGCTTCGGCCGGGTGGTCGCGGAGAGCATCCCGGGTGCCGTGTTCGAGGTGCTGCCCGGGGAGGCTCATCAGCCCTTCCAGGAGGTTCCGGACGTGTTCAACGCACGAGTCGACGCGTTCTGGCAGGGGGTCGAGGCGCAAACCTGACGGCGACCGGACGGTGCCGGCGCCGTTCCGAGACCGGTCACGAGCGTTCACTCGTGCGCGTCGGGGCGTCGCCGCGGACTGCGCGGCCCACACAGTGGGGTGGGGGCCGGTGCCCGCCGGAGCGAACCGGCGGGCAGCGGCGGACCGGACGCGTCAGGCGGCGGCCAGAGCGGGCTCCCGGCGGGACGCCGGTTCGTCCGCCTCGGCGAGCAGGGCCATGAGTGTCGCCCGGGCGCGGGCCACGCGGGAGCGGACCGTGCCGACCGGGCAGTCGCTCAACTGGGCGGCTTCCGCGTACGGCAGGCCCAGCAGTTGCGTGAGGACGAACGCCTCACGCCGCTCGTCCGGGAGTGCGGCCAGCAGCTCCCGTAGCGCCACACCGTCGTCGAAGCCGGGCAGGCCGCGCGGCTGGGCGAGTTCGACCGCCAGCTCCCAGTCCGGCAGGTCGGCCCGGCGGGGGCGTACGGCGGTGTTCCGGATGCTGTCGGCCACCGCGCGCCGGGCGATGGCCAGCAGCCAGGCCCGCGCCGAGGATCGGCCCTCGAACCGGTGCAGGCTGCCGAGCGCCCGCAGGAACGTGTCCTGCGCCAGATCGTCCACGGCCTGCGGATCGGCGCAGAGGTGCGCGACGTAGCGGATGACGTCCCGGTGCAGGGCCCGGACGAAGTGGTCGACGGCGACGGAGTCACCGCCGCGGGCGGCCAGCGCCCAGGCGGTTATCGACTCGTCGGCCGACGTCGATCTGTCGCGGGACAGGGGCAGGGCAGGAGTGATCACCTGGTGTCCTTCTCGGGATTCCGGGACCACGGGGACGCGGGCACGCCGTGATGTCAGACGTGCGCGTGTGCGCGGTCCGGTGAGCGGGGGGGTGTGCGGGCGTGCCCGAACGGCACCTGGGCAGGCATGACCGCCTGCGGGTGCACACCGGTTCGGGCGTACGACCGCGGCCGGGGCGCGCAAGGGCTGCCCCGGGGTTACCACCGGCTGCCGTCAGGCGGCAGCGGCCCCCACGGGTGGCCCTCGGGAGGTGACCGCGTGGGCGAGAAGGAGCAGGCGCGGCGCCCGGTCCGAGGTCCGCCGCCGTGCGCGCACGGGCGGGGGCGGCGGCGCGGGAACGGCGAACAGGAGCCGCAGCGGCGCGGCGAGCCTGCTGCCCACCGTGCGCAGCAGACGGAAGACGGCCCGCTCCCCGTGGGCCAGCCACAGGCCGCACAGCAGCGCGGCCAGCAGGTGGGCGGCGAGCATGCCGAGGGACGAGTCACCGCCGGGGGCGTGTCCCGTGTGCCCCATGTGCGGGGGCATGGAGGCCATGTCGTGCCCCATGCTTCCCATGCCCGTCGTGTGGGTCCCCATGGGATTGGGGTCTCCGGGCACCCCGGCCGTCGGCGGCGCGAGCGAGAACGCCGAGTGCAGAGCGGTCTGAACGGCGACCGCGACCGCGGCGACCAGCCGGAGGCCGCGTTCGCGGCCCGCCAGGCACCAGCCCGTCACGCTCGTCACGGCCCAGCCCGCCGTCAGCGTCGACGGGGGCACGTGGTCGCCGGACATCATGACGTGACCCAGGGCGGCGAGCACGACACAGACGGCCGCGAACACCGCGGCCCGTATCGTGCGAGCACCCCACCCGGCTGTCATGGCGCCTCATCCTCGCATCCGGCCCCGGTTCTTCACCCATGGGTACGGGCATCGCCGGGCCCGGGCACTCAATTCGCGACATGTGATCCAGGCCACTGCCTGGAACGGGCGCCTCCGGTCGGGTCGCCTCTTCGCAGGAGGCGATGCCGCAGACAAGGGACCAGGGGGCTCACACGGAGCCTCCTGTGTCATTCCAGGGCAACGGCTCGTCGTTCCGTGCGGTTCCCGTCAGTGATATGCGTGCACGACCGCGTGCCCCCGACCGCGGGCGATCATCCACTTGTTGACCGGGGTCGTGATCACGAAGGCCACCGCGAAGCCGCCCAGGAGGGCGGTCCAGAACAGGGTGTCCGTCAGGTGGGCCTCCATCGCGCCCGAGAGGGCGATGATCGCGTTGTCCACCAGTTCCATCACGGCGATGGAGACCGTGTCGGCGGCCAGCGCGACGCGGATCGCGACCTTGAGGCCGAGGCCCGTGCGCAGGACGGCGAAGAGAGTGAAGGAGTAGCCGAAGAGGAAGGCCAGTCCGATCGCCAGGGCCATGGTGGGCACGTTGCCCCACTCCAGGGACGTGCCGATCACCATGCCGAGGATCTCGCCGATCGCACACCCGGTCAGGCAGTGCAGCGTCGCCTTCACAGCGGTCCGCCAGGACGCCGTCCCGTGGGCGCGCTTCCCGGGGTCGTGAACGGTGTGGTCCATGACATCCAGCTTATACCCTCTGGGGGTATATGCCCCAGAAAACTCGCCCAGGGCATCGGACTGGCTCCGGGGCGTGGTGTGCGCCCCGGCGGCCTCGCCGTCACGCCGTCCCGTTGATCGACCTAGAGTGTGTGGCCATGACGACACCGCCGACTCCGGGCACCTGGACACCGCAGGCCTATCTCTCCGAGCTGTTCTCCCTGGAGGGCCGCGTCGCGGTGGTCACCGGCGGCAGCTCCGGCATCGGCCGCGCCATCACCGGCGCCCTGGCCCGCGCCGGGGCGAGTGTCGTGGTCGTGGCCCGCAAGGAGGCCGAACTCTCCGCGACCGTCGAGGAGCTGACGGCCCTGGGCTGCCGTGCCGCGTGGGTCAGCGCGGACCTGAGCACGCGGGAGGGCGTGCGGACGGCCGCCGAGCGGGCGGTCGAGGCGTTCGGGGAGCCCGACGTCCTCGTCAACAGCGCCGGCATCAACCTGCGTCCGCCGATGGACGAGCTCACCGAGGACGTCTGGGACGCCACGATGGCCGTCAACCTCGAGGCGCCCTTCCTCCTGGGGCAGCGCTTCGGGCCGGGCATGGCGGAGCGGGGGTACGGGCGGATCATCCACATCAGCTCGCAGCAGGCGCACCGCGCGTTCGTCCAGAGCGGGGCCTACGGCGCCTCCAAGGGCGGGCTCGAGGCGCTGGCGCGTTCCCAGGCCGAGGCGTGGTCGCCGCGCGGCGTCACCTGCAACCTCCTGGTGCCGGGCTTCGTCATGACACCGCTCAACACGCGCCTGTCGTCGGACCCCGAGAAGGTGGCCGCCCTCGCCGCCCGCACGATGATCGGGCGGAACGGCCTCGCCGAGGACTTCGCCGGCGCGGCGGTCTTCCTTGCGAGCCCGGCGTCCGCCTACCTCACCGGACAGTCGGTCTTCGTGGACGGCGGGTTGTCCGTCCACTGACGGTCGTGCCCGGCGGACCGCCGCTCAGTCGGCCGAGGAGGCCTTCCGCCACACGAAGACCTCGGTGCCCGGACCCCGTTCGGAGAACCGGCCCGACGGGGAGGCCTCGCCCAGCAGTCGCCGTAGATCGGCCTCGAAGTCGTCTCGGCGCCCCGCGAACAGATGCGGAGCCGAGAACGACATCGAGAACACCCACGCCACGACGTCGTCGACGCTCCGCTCCAGCACCTGTCCGCCGGGCACGACGATCCGCCGGGGCCCGGAGAACCCCGCTCGGGCGAAGACTTCGGCCTCACCGCCCGGCGTCCCCTGCGGCAGCACCCCGCGGCCTGCCCGCCGGACGGGCCCGAGGTACTGCTTGACCAGCGCGTCCACGGCCGCGTACGGGACCGCCGGGTGCGGCAGGCCGGCGGTGGTGGTGCGGGCCTGCGTCTTCACATCCGAGATGTGCACCAACGCACCGCCGGGCCGGAGCATGTCCCGGACGACCGCCGCCACCAGGTGCTGGTCCATCCAGTGGAAGGACTGCGCGAAGGTGGCCACGGTGAACGTGCCTAGTCCCGCGGGCAGGGCCTCGGCACGGGCCTGCACCCACCGCGTCCTCGCCGCCACCCCCCGCTCGCCCGCCCCGCTCCCGGCCTCGGTGATCATCCCGACGTCGGGGTCCACGCCGACGACCTCGCCGAACAGGTGCGCAAGGCTCAGGGCGACGGTCCCGGGGCCGCAGCCCACGTCGATCAGACGCCCCCGCCCGTCGAGTTTCAGCGCCTCGGCGAGCACGTCCGCCAGACCGGGGGCGTACGGCAGCCGACCACGCTCGTAGTAGGCGGCCGTCCCCGCGAACAACGTGTCGTCCCACTCCCAGCCGGCCACCACGCCCGCCCACCATCCTCACCGCAGAGCCCCGCGACCATCCGGTCGCGGCGATGATTCCGATGATTCCACGGCCGGACCGACCCGAAGTCCCCCGAGCGGAGAACCGCGACGGGCGCGGGTCGGTGCCCGGTGCCACGCTGGGCACAGGACTCGCGAAAGGGAAGTATCACCATGATCACCACCGAGTACGCCCCCGGTTCCCCCTGCTGGCTCGACCTCGGCGCTCCGGACGTCCGGGCCGCCGCCTCCTTCTACGGCGCCGTGCTCGGCTGGGACTACGAGTCCATGGGCGAGAGCGAGGACTTCGAAGGCGGGATGTTCAAGAAGGACGGCAAGACCGTCGCCGGACTCGGCAAGCTCACCGAGGAGGGCGCGCGCTCGGCCTGGATGCTCTACTACCGCGTCGACGACGCGGACGCCACGACCCAGGCCGTGCAACAGGCGGGCGGCACCGTGCGGGTCGCGCCCATGGACCTCGACGAATGGGGCCGGATGGCGCAGTACAGCGACCCGCTGGGCGGTCAGTTCGCCGTCTGGCAGCCGGGGACCGACGCGGGCCTGGAGCTGGTGGACCAGCCGGGCTCGCTGGCGTGGGTCGAGCTGTACACGAGCGACGCCGCGGCGGCGAAGGAGTTCTACGGCGGCCTCTTCGGCTGGCAGTTCGGCGACATGCCGATGCCGGGCGGCGGGGGCACGTACACCCTCATCACCCCGGCCGGGTTGCCCGAGGAGCGCATGCACGGCGGGCTGATGGAGGTCGGCAAGGAGGACCTCTCCCTGGCGAACGGGCGGCCCTACTGGCATCCGGTCTTCGCGGTGGAGGACTGCGACGCCGCGGTGGCCAGAGTCAGGGAGAACGGCGGCAGTGTGCAGATGGGCCCCGAGGACGCGGAGGGCGTGGGACGGATGGCCGTCTGCCTCGACCCGGCGAACGCGGACTTCGTGCTGCTCACCCCGTCCGAGAGCTGAGCCACCGGGGACCTCGTCACGATCACCGCAACGGCTGAAAGCGCCCGGCCCCCCAGCCCGACGGGGGGGGCGCCGCCGTCGCGGACGGGTCGGGCGAGCCCTCCCGGCGACGGCGGTGAACGGGCACGGAGCCGTCTCAGCGCCTCACCCGAGACGGACATCTCCGGGTGGCGGTCACCGGACGACACCCTGGCCGAAGTCATGCCGCAGACCGGCATCGCCGCAGAGGCCGACCGACCTCCGCGCCCGCAGCGGCGCACCACCGAGACGACAGGGCTACCGTCACCGTATGAGCGAAACGCCCGATTCGGCGGAGGTGCTTCAACTCGTCGCCGTGGCCGAGGAATGGGCCGCGGCGATCGTCTCCGACGACCCCGGCAGGATCGCGGGCTTCATGGCGGACGAGTGGGTGCTCGTCTCCGCGTCGGGCATCGACCCGAAGGAGAGGTTCCTCTCCCTCGTCGAGTCCGGGGACCTCACCCACTCGGCGATGGACCTGCGCACCCGCCCCCGGGTCCGGATCTACGGCGACACGGCCGTGGTCACCGGGCGCGTGACCAACACGGCCCACTGCCTGGGCGAGCGGTTCGACGCCGACGAGTGGACTTCCGACGTGTTCGTGAGGCGGCGGGGCCGGTGGTTGTGCGTGCTGAGCCACATCACCCCGGCGGCCGCCGACTGACCTCGACACTCTCTTGCATATAATGTGCAAATGCGCGACCACATCATCAGGGAAGCCACGCCGGACGACATCGACGGGGCCCGGGTGGTGATGCTCGACACGGTGTACCGCGACTTCGGGACGGGCTATGTGCCGCAGTGGCACGCCGACATCATCGATCCGGTGTCGTTCTACGTGGCCCCACCGCGGCACACCCTCCTGGTCGCGGTGGACGAACGGGACGGGGCGGTGGCGGCCACGGCGGCGCTGGACGCCCGCGGACCGGCGCACCCGCCGAACCCGCGCTGGCTGGCCGAGCGGTTCCCCTCGGGCGAGACCGCGCAGCTGCGCCGGGTGTACGTACGGCCCGAGCACCGGCGGCGGGGGCTGGCCCGCCGACTGGTGGAGGAGTTGCTGGAGTTCGCACGGAACGACGGTGGCTACCGGTCCGTGTACCTGCACACCTATCCGCACTCGCCCGGCGCGATGGGTCTGTGGCGGACGCTGGGCAAGGTGATGTGCGACGAGCGGGAGGACCTGCCCGGCGGAGGAACGGGCGCCGTGCACTTCGAAATCCCCTTCTCTTAACGAAAATGGTATTCATATACGCTATGAGAACGCCCCGCCGCCGGCTCATAGCCGGCCTGCTGCTCGTCCCGCTGCTCTCCGGTTGTTTCGCCTCCTCCGGTGACGACTCGTCCGGCTCCTCCGGCTCCGAAGACGGCGCCCGCCTGCGCGTCGCCCTCCCCTTCGCTCCCACCGAGAACTACTCGCCGTACGGCCAGGACGCGATGCTCCTGTCCCGGCTCGGCGTCATCGAGGGGCTGACCAAGCTCGACGCCAACGGCACCGCGGTACCCGCGCTGGCCGAGTCGTGGAGCAGCGAGAACGACGGCAGGAGCTGGGTGTTCGCCCTGCGGGACGCGAAGTTCCAGGACGGCGGGGCCGTCACCGCCGAGGCCGTCGCCGCCGCCCTCACGGCCGCGGGGAAGGCCGACCCGGCACCGCCCGCGATCTCCGGTGTGAAGCTGACCGCCACGGCCGAGGGCGACAAGAAGGTCCGGGTCAGCACCGCCGAGGCCGACCCGGTCCTGCCGCTGCGGCTGTCGAATCCGTCCCTCGCGGTGTTCGCGCCGAAGGCGTACGCCAAGAAGGGCACGGTGAACGTCGTGGGAACCGCCACCGGCCCCTTCGCCCTCACCGGCGCCCCCGGTGACACGGCGGCCACGCTGGACCGTTTCGACGACTACTGGGGCGGTCGCGCCCAGGCGTCCGGCATCACCGCCAGGTTCGTCTCCGACGGCACCGCCCGCGCCAACGCCCTGCGCACCGGCGACGTCGACATCGCCGAGTCCCTTCCCGTCGCCCAGATCGCGACCCTCGACAAGGACACCGTCCACGAGGTCAACACGGCCCGCAACACCAGCCTGTACCTCAACACCAGGTCCGGCGCCTTCACCGACGCGGGGCTGCGGGCAGCCGCACGGGAGGCGATCGACGGCTCGCTCATCGCCAAGGGTGCCTACGAGGGATCCGCCGTGCCCGCGCAGGGCCTGTTCGGCCCGGCGCTGACCTGGGCGGCCGGCAAGCGCACGGAACCGGCCGGGCGGGCGCGGGCGACCGACCCCGACGGCACGAGCATCACCCTCGCCACCTACAACGACCGGCCCGAGCTGCCCGAGGCCGCCCAGGTGCTCCAGCAGCAGCTCCAGAAGGCCGGGTTCAGGGTGAAACTGGAGGTGCGCACCTACGCCCGTCTCGAAGGCGACCTGATGGCCGGGAAGTTCGACGCCTCGGTCTTCTCCCGCAACATGATGCTCGACACCGGCGACCCGGTCACGGTCCTGGCGAGCGACTACACCTGCGACGGCTCCAACAACCTGTCGTTCCTGTGCGACAAGAACGTGGACCGGCTGGTCGCCGCCGCCGAGGCCGAGTCCGACACCGCCGCGCGGCAGGACGCCGCGATGAAGGCGGAAGCCGCCGTCCTCGGCACCGACTCGGTGATCCCGCTGGTGCATCTGAAGCTCGTCGCGGGCATCGCGACGTCCGTCCAGGGCGCGCTGCCCGATCCGTACGAGCGCACCCTCATCGGTACGGGGACCCGGCGCTGAGCACCTCGAACACGCCCACGATGAAAGATGCCGCCGCCGGTCTGCGCGCCCTCGCGCGCGGCGGCGCGCCCACGCTGCTGTGGCGGACCGTGCTCACCGCCGCCCTGGTGTGCGGCATCGGCCTGCTGCCGTGGCTGTCCCGCACCGACCCCGCGCTGACCGTGCTCAGGGCGCGGTCGGCCGACCGCGACCCCGCCCCCGGGACCCTTCGCGCCATCCGGGAACAACTGGGCCTCGACGACGGCCCGTCGGTGCTGCTGGGCCGCTGGCTCGGCGGGCTGCTGCGCGGCGACGCCGGCACGTCGTGGGTGTCCGGCTCCGAGGTACTGCCCGCCGTCGGGCAGGCGCTCGGCGCGTCGCTGCTGCTGATGTCCGGGGCGCTGCTCGTCGCCGCGGGCACGGCGGCAGCCGTCTGCGCCCGTACGATCCGGCTCGGTGCGCGGGGCAGGCTGGGCACGCGCGGGCCCGGCGGCACCGTGCCCGCCTTGCTGGCCGCACTGCCCGAGTTCCTCGTCGCCTCCGTGCTGGCCTCGGTGATCGGGGTGCAGCTGGGCTGGCTGCCCGCCCTGGGCTGGTACGGGCCGCAGTGGATGGTGCTGCCCTCGCTGGCCCTCGGCCTGCCCGCCGGGGCGGTGCTCGGGCGGATACTGGACGACCTGCTGCCCGGCGCGTTCGGCGAGCCCTGGGCGAGGGCGGCCGCGGCGCGCGGCATTCCGCCCGAGTCCGTGGCACGGCAGGCCGTGCGCCGCAGCATGCCCGGACTGCTACCCAACCTGGGCCTGTTCGTGGTCGGTCTGACCGGCGGGGCGGTCGCCGTCGAGCAGATCTTCGACATCCCGGGCGTGGGCCGGCTCACCCTGCAGGCGGCCCTGGCCCAGGACCTGCCCGTCCTGCAGACCGGCACCCTCGCCCTGGTCCTGCTCGCGGCCACGGCGGGGCTGCTGGCCCGGCTCGCGGCCCGGCTGCTGACCGGGCCCGCCCTGCGCGACGGCGCCCTGCAGTCCCTGCACCGGCCCGGGCCGCCCGCGCCCCGCACCCTGCCCCTGCTCTACGGAGGGCTGCTCGCCGCCGTCATCGGGTCGGGCCTGCCCCGCGACCCGCTCACCCTGGACACCCTCGCCCGGCTCCAAGCCCCCTGCCTGGCCCACCCGTTCGGGACGGACGCGCTCGGCCGGGACATGCTGGCCCGCATCTCCCACGGCGCGCTGAACACCCTCGCCCTCGCCCTCGCGGTGAGCGCCGCCGCCCTGGTCGCCGGGCTGCTGCTGGGGCTGCTGCCGAGGCTGTCCGGGCCGTTGGTCGACACCGCCACCGCGGTGCCGCCGGTTCTGACCGGCCTGCTCGTCACCGGCATCGCGGGCAGCGGCCCGTGGACACCCGCGTTCGCCGTCGGTGTCGTGGCCTGGGCCCCGCTCGCCGCCCACACCTCCTCGCTGCTGCGTCAGGAGCGCGCCACCACGCACCTGATGGCCACGCGTGCGCTGGGCGCCGGCAACGGGTACCTGCTCCGGCACGAGTTGCTGCCCGCCGTCCTGCCGCCGGTGACCCGGCACGCCCTGCTGCGGTTGCCCGGCGTCGCACTGAGCCTCGCCGCGCTCGGCTTCCTCGGCCTCGGTGCCCAGCCGCCGTCGCCCGAGTGGGGTCTGCTGCTCGCCGAGAACCAGCCGTACGCCGAGCGCGCCCCGTGGGCCGTCCTCTTCCCGGCCGCCGTCCTCGCCCTGCTGGGAGCGCTCGCGGTGACGGCCGCGGGCGGCCTCCGGCTGCCCCGGCGGCGCAAGCGGCCCGGCAGCTCGGCCGAGCCGCCCACGGAACGGGCCGTTCCGGCCCCGCGGCGGCAGCCGGACCGCCCCGACGCCCTCCTGGCCCCCGTCCCCACCTCACCGGCAGAAGAACGATGACCTACTCCCTCTCCCGCGCCCTGGCCCGCCGAACCGCCCGTACGCCCAAGGGTCCGCGCGCCCCGCGCGAGAGCACCCGGCGGCTCTGGAAGGACCTGTCGCCGCTGCTGCGGCTGCTGATCCTGACCCAGCTCGCCTTCAACATCGGCTTCTACGCCGTCCTGCCGTTCCTCGCCGAGCACCTCGGCACCGCGATCGGCATGGCCGGCTGGCTGGTCGGGTTCGTGCTCGGGCTGCGCACGTTCAGCCAGCAGGGGCTGTTCGTGGTGGGCGGCTGGCTGGTCGACCGGTGCGGGGTGCGGCCGGTCGTGCTGGCCGGCTGCGTGCTGCGGATCGCCGGCTTCGCCTGGCTCGGGTACGCGGAGGCGACCTGGGCCGTGATCGGGGCGGTGCTGGTGATCGGTTTCGCCGCCGCGTTGTTCTCCCCCGCCGTGGAATCCGAGGTGGCCCGCCAGGCGGTGGTCTGGGAGGAGGAAGGGAACGGCTCGCGCACCCGTGTGCTGGCGCTGTTCAGCGTGGCCGGCCAGGTCGGCGCCTTCGTCGGGCCGCTGCTCGGCGCGCTGCTGCTCGCCGTCGACTTCCGCACCGCCTGCCTGGCCGGCGCCGCCGTGTTCGTGCTGGTCCTCGCCGGGCACGTGTGGCTGATGCCGCAGCACATCCCCGGCCGGGTCCGCGTGCGCGAGCGGGGCGGAGCCCGGCTGCTGCTGCGCAACCGCCGCTTCCTGGCGCTGTGCTGCGCCTACGGGTCCTACCTGTTGGCGTACAACCAGCTGTATCTGGCCCTGCCGGACGAGGTGCAGCGCGCGGCGGGCTCCCAGGCGCCGCTGTCGTGGCTGTTCGCCCTGTCCTCGGTGCTGGTGGTGTTCACCCAGCTGCCGGTGACCCGCTGGGCGGGCGACCGGCTCGACCTGCGACGCTCCATGACCGCGGGGCTGCTGCTGATCGCGTCCGGCTTCGCGGTGGTGGCCGCCGCGCGACCCGCCGGCTGGACGGGCTCGGCCGGGCTGCTGCCGGCCGCCGGCTTCGTGATCTTGCTCACCCTGGGGCAGATGCTGGTCGTGCCCGCCGCCCGCGCCTGGGTGCCCGACCTCGCCGAGGAGGGCCGGCTCGGTCTCTACATGGGGGCACTGTCCTCCGTCTCCGGCCTGATCGTCCTCGTCGGCAGCGCGGCCACCGGCTCCCTGCTCGACCTGGGCCTGCCGTCCGCCGTGCCGTGGCTGGTCCTCGCGGCCGTACCGGCCCTGGCGGTGGCACTGCTGCCGCGCCCGCAGGGGCAGGACCGGACGGGGGCCTGAACCGGCGCGTGGCGAGGTTTTCCCGGCGGCCGCGGCAGCCCCTCCCGCGGGGGCGTCACTTTGGCGGGGGACTTCTCGCTCCGGGACTTCCGGGACCGTACCGTTCAGGGACACCGCTGCGGAGAACAGTGGTCACGCGGCGCCAGTATCCTGGGTCGGCTGCGGCACCCCCCACCAATCCCCGCGCAGGCGCGGGGAGTTCGGCCTGCGGCGAAGACCTTCCCTTGAGCGTGAGACGAGGACGAGTGCTGCTAGCGGGCCGCTACCGGCTGGATGTTGAGATCGGGCGCGGTGGAATGGGAGAGGTCTGGCGTGCGTACGACGAGACGCTCGCCAGAGCGGTGGCCGTCAAGCTGCTGCTCCCCCAGGACACCGATGCCACGGCGACCTCCCGGTTCCGTCTGGAGGCGCAGACCGCCGGGCGTCTCAACCATCCCCACGTGGTCGGTGTCCTCGACTTCGGCGAGTACGACAACCGGCTGTACCTGGTGATGGAGCTGGTCGACGGCGACAGCCTCGCGCGGGTGCTCTCCGTGTCCGGCGCGCTCCCCGCCGAGCGGGTGGCCACCCTCGCCGCGCAGGCCGCCGCCGGGCTCGCCGCCGCGCACGCGCAGGGCATCGTCCACCGGGACGTCAAACCCGCCAACCTGCTGCTCGACGCCCACGGCACGCTGAAGATCGGCGACTTCGGCATCGCGCGCTTCCTCGACGACCCCGGCGCCGCGCTCACCGCCACCGGCCAGATCGTCGGCACCGGCCTCTACCTCGCGCCCGAACGCGCCCTGGGCAAGCCCGCGGGTCCCGCCTCCGACATGTACTCCCTGGGCTGCGTGCTCTACCAGCTCCTCAGCGGCCGGCCGCCGTTCGAGGCGGACACCGCCGTCGCTCTCCTCCACCAGCACCTCGACTCGGCCCCCGTACCGCCTCGCGAACTCGGAGTCGCCGGTCTCCCGCCGGCGTTCGAGAACTATCTCCTCGGCCTGCTCGCCAAGCGGCCCGAGGAGAGGCCCACCGCCCAGCAGGCCGCCGAGTGGTTCGCCGGCGGCGCCTGGCGGGGGTTGCCCGAACCATTGCCGGAGGTCTCGCCGCCCCCGCGGCCGGCGTCCGTATCCCCGGCGACGACTTCCGGGCGGGGGCGGTATCCGGGCGCCGAGACCGGCAACCCGACCACCTACGCGCTGCCCGCGACGCCCGGGCATCGCAGCGCGGCCCGCGCGGCTCAGGCGGGGCGTCCGGGTCGCGGCGGGCGCCGAGGCGGCCCGGGCAACCGGTCGACAGTGGCCGCCACGGCCGCCGCGGCAGCCCTGTTCATCGCCGCGATGCTCATCGGCATGCGGTGGTTCTCTCCTGACGACACCGCCACGGAGGGCACGGAACCCGACCCGTCCCCCACCGCGAGCAGTCCCGCCGCCACCCCGTCCGCCGACTCCGAGTCCGCGCTGTCCTCCGACCCGGCGGCCGCCACCACGCCGACCACCGGAACAGTGGGCGACGTCACCCCGGCCACCACACCGTCCGCTTCGCCGGATCCGGCCTCGCCGACAGCCGGCACCGCGACTCCGCCGCAGGAGGACGGCCAGGGGCCGGTGGAGGCGGACCAGCCCAAGCCGGAGAAGCCGCGCAAGGTCGGGCCGGACGGCGAGGGCGACGGCGGCGGAGACGACGAGGGCGACGACTGACGCGATCCGGGCGGTCACGCGGACGGGCCCGGGCGGCCTGGCCGTAGTGCGTGGATCAACCAGTGGATGCAATGGTGACCGGTGGATGCGCCGGTGTGCGAGCGGGCGCCCCCTCGCGCGCCCCCGGGGTGGCTTGTCATCGTCCTCAGCCGGGCCTTATTGTCGCCTGGCCTTGGTGAACGGGAAATCCGGTGTGATGCCGGTGCGGCCCTCGCCACTGTGAATCGGGAAGTCCGGCTCCGGCCCTCGCGGGCAGCCACTGGGTCCTGGGGCCCCGGCGCCACATTCCCGTCTGCCGTGCGACCTGGCACGCACGCTCGCCGCGTTGCCGAATCGCCCGCGTGGCTCCGCCACGAGGGTGCTCCGGCGCCTTGCGATCGCACGCGCCGGACGCCGCGCGGCCCGCCCTTCGGGCGGACGACGGGAATGTGACGCCGGGGTCCCAGCCCCGGGAAGGCGGAGCTCGGGCGGTGGTACCCGTCAGCCAGGAGACCGGCCAAGGCGCGTCAACCATCCACGAGGTGCTGGAGAGGGTCTGCTGAGCCATGCACATAGCCGAGGGTTTCCTTCCTCCGGCGCACGCGGTCGCCTGGGGCGTCGCGTCGGCGCCGTTCGTCGTCCACGGGGTCCGGTCGCTCACCCGTGAAGTGCGCGAGCACCCCGAGAGCACCCTGCTCCTCGGTGCCTCCGGCGCCTTCACCTTCGTCCTGTCCGCCCTGAAACTGCCCTCCGTCACGGGCAGTTGCTCCCACCCCACCGGCACAGGCCTGGGAGCCATCCTGTTCCGGCCGCCCGTCATGGCGGTGCTGGGCACCATCACCCTGCTCTTCCAGGCCCTGCTGCTCGCGCACGGCGGCCTGACGACGCTCGGCGCCAACGTCTTCTCCATGGCGATCGTCGGCCCCTGGGCCGGATACGCCGTCTACAGGCTGCTGCGGCGGTGCGGCGTACCGCTGATGGTGACCGTGTTCTTCGGCGCGTTCGTCGCGGACCTGTCCACCTACTGCGTCACCAGCGTGCAACTCGCGTTCGCCTTCCCCGACCCGGGCAGCGGGTTCCTCGGCGCGCTCGGCAAGTTCGGCTCCGTCTTCGCCGTCACGCAGATCCCGCTCGCCGTGAGCGAGGGGCTGCTGACCGTGCTGGTGATGCGGCTGCTGGTGCAGTCCAGCAAGGGCGAACTGACGCGACTGGGCGTGCTCCTGGCCACAAAGCAGTCCCGGACCCGGACCGAGGCGGTGGCCCGATGAACCGGAACACGAAGATCAACCTGGTGCTGGTGTTCGTCGTGGCCGCGCTCGCCGTGCTGCCGCTCGCGCTCGGTCTCGGCGACCACAAGGAGGAGCCGTTCACGGGCGCCGACGCCGAGGCCGAGACGGTGATCACCGAGATGGAGCCGGACTACGAGCCCTGGTTTTCGCCGCTGTACGAACCGCCGTCCGGTGAGGTCGAGTCGGCCCTGTTCGCCCTCCAGGCGGCCCTCGGCGCCGGTGTCCTCGCCTACTACTTCGGTCTGCGCCGGGGGCGGCGGCAGGGCGAGCAGCAGGCGCTGGAGCGGGAGGGCGGGGCCGCGCCCCGCGGTGGGACCGTGCCCTCCGGTGAAGCCGTGGCCTCCGGCTCCGCCGGGAATCCCACCGCCGAACAGGACTGAACCCGGGTGCTGCCGATCGACGCGGCGGCGCACAGCAGTCGCTGGCGCCGCCGTCATCCCGTGGACAAAGCCGTGCTCGGGCTCGGCCTGACCGTGCTGGCGATCTGCCTGCCGCCCTGGCCGGGCGCGGCCCTCGTGCTCCTCACCGCCCTCGGGGCGATGCTGGGGCCGGCCGGTGTTCCCGGCCGGCGGCTGTGGCGGGCCTACCGGGTGCCGCTGGGCTTCTGCGTGACCGGTGCGCTCACGCTCCTCGTCCAGGTCGGCGGGCCGGGCGGTTTCGTCTCCCTCGCCGCGGACGGGCCGGTCCGGGCCGGGGAGTTGCTGCTGCGGACGTCCGCGGCCTCGCTGGGCGTGCTGCTGTTCTCCTTCACCACGCCCCTGTCCGACCTGGTGCCCCGGATGGTCCGGGCCGGGGTGCCCGCGCCGGTCGTGGACGTCGCGCTGGTGACGTACCGGATGAGTTTCCTGCTGCTGGACTCCGTGCGCCGCATCCGCGAAGCCCAGGCCGCCCGGCTCGGGCACACCAGCCGGGCCGCGGAGTGGCGTTCACTGGCCGGACTGGGCGCCACCGCGTTCGTCCGGGCCTTCGACCGGGCCACCCGCCTCCAGGCCGGTCTCGCCGGGCGCGGCTACGACGGCACCCTGCGCGTCCTGGTGCCCGAGGCCCGGGTCTCCGTCCGCTTCACCACCGCCAGTTGCGCGCTGCTCGCGGCGCTGGCGGTCCTCACCCTCGTCCTGGAAAGGCCGCTGACATGAGCGAGCCCGCCCTCGTCGCCCTGCGGGGCGCGTCCTTCGCCTACGAGGACGGCCCGGCCGTGCTCAGCGGCCTCGACTTCGAGATCCACGAGGGGCGCGCCCTCGCGCTGCTCGGCCGCAACGGCAGCGGCAAGACCACGTTGATGCGGCTGCTCAGCGGTGGACTGAAGCCGCAGGACGGCCGGTTGACGGTCGAGGGGCGGCCGGTGGCGTACGACCGCAAGGGGCTGACGCGGCTGCGGACGACCGTCCAGCTGGTGGTGCAGGATCCGGACGACCAGTTGTTCGCGGCCTCCGTCGAGCAGGACGTGTCGTTCGGGCCGCTGAACCTCGGTCTGCCCGATGCTGAGGTACGGGCGCGGGTGGCGGAGGCGCTCGCCGCCCTGGACATCACCGCCCTGGCCGACCGGCCCACCCACCTGCTGTCCTACGGGCAGCGCAAGCGGACCGCCATCGCGGGTGCGGTCGCCATGCGGCCCCGCGTGCTCATCCTGGACGAGCCGACGGCCGGACTCGACCCGGACGGCCAGGAACGGCTCCTGACCACGCTCGACGGGCTCCGCGCGAGGGGCACCACGGTGGTGATGGCGACCCACGACGTGGACCTCGCCCTGCGCTGGGCCGACGACGCGGCGCTTCTCACCCCGTCCGGCGTCCGCACCGGGCCCGCACCCGCGGCACTGGCCCGCGCCGATCTCCTCCAGGCGGCAGGGCTGCGGCTGCCGTGGGGCGCCGCGGCTGCGGAACTCCTGCGCGGGCACGGGTTGTTGACCGGCTCGGAGCCCTGCCCCCGGACCCCGGAGGAGCTCGCCGCCCTGCTGGCGGGACGCGCGGGTGCGGTGGTCGAGGGCTCCTGACGGCCGGGCCGGGTCACGAACTCTCGCGCCGGACCGAAGAGTTGTCCGGACCCGGCGCGGGACGGGTCCGGGTCAGTCGAAGTACGACTCGAGCGTGCCGCGGCGCCGGACGTCGAGCGTCGCGCAGTGGAACGAGCCGCCGAACGGCGCGTAGTGCAGCAGGTCGCAGGGAATCGGCTCGAAGCCCCACTTCTCCAGCGCCCGCAGCATGCCGGTGTGGTGCCGCTCCGCGATCACGCGTTTCTCGTCGATCATGAGCACGTTCATGCTGAGCCACTTGCCGCACATCGACGTCACCTTGAGCAGCCGGTCGCCGATCGGGTCGGGCTCGGGCGCGATCAGGACGTCCCAGGAGTCCAGGACGCCCGGCAGCCGGCCGACGTCGATGTACTCGGGATTGACCAG